>NZ_JBIAVQ010000020.1:125428-166722 GCF_042894505.1 Streptomyces sp. NPDC001536 | reverse complement strand
GGACCGCTCCGCGGTCCGGACCATGGAGTCCGCTCCGCGGCCTCCATACGCAGCAATCGGAGACCTGCGCAACGCGGGACTGACAGGCCGTCAGATCTCCTGCCAGAAAGTGGGGCGCGAAGGCTCGGATTCCTTCGTGCCCGCTTTCCCTCGCCGGCAGCTCCGCCGCCGGACCGGACCACGGAGTGGTCCGGCAACCACAAGAACACAGCAACTCCCATGAAAACAAAAGCTACTGACGAATCATCAACTATTTATGACACTCAGTCAGAAATTCCACCCACCGGCCGCTCGCCGCCAAGCCGACCCGGCGTGCTGGCGAGGCGCGACCGCGCTACACCCTCCCCGGCCCACCACCCCACCCACCGCACCTCAAACCCACCTGCGGGCCACCCATCCCTCGGGCCGCCCGCTCGCTTCCAACCCGTGTTTCCGCGAGCCGAGTCAAGGGTGGCCCGCAGGGCCATCGCCGAAGGCGACGCGAAGCGCAGCGCAGCGCCCTTTACTCGGCTCGCGGAAACACGACACTGGCCAAGAAGCGGGCGGCCCAACAGCAACCCAGCAAACAGGCGTCAACCCCAACAGGCCTTTCCCAGGCGAAAGTTCAGCCTGGCTCTCAGCGGACGGGCTCAATCCCTCAGGTACATACGGACGAACCTCCCCGGCTCACTCCGCGTCGCTGCACCCCCCAAACCAAGACAGCTGAACGACCGACTGAACTCACGCCCGACACAGAGCATCCGCAGCACTCCAGCCCCGAAAAACCCGCAGCATCAAAGCAGGAAAAACCAGGAAACCCCAGTGAATCAGCCCCATTCCACCCACTCAAAAATCAGCTCGCCCCAACCACAGAAAAGAACCTCAGAAACAGAAAGACCGAGAATCAACGCACACAGATACGGCCGACGCCGACGCGACAGGCTCAGCAGCGGACGTCTCCGGTGCGGCAGGCTCGTGCTCCACCCCTCCGTCAGGGGCAGGGAAACGCTGAGCAAGACCCTAAAGGGAGCCGGGCGTAGGCGGCGCGCTGCGGCGGCCGCGGCTCTGTCCTGCCGGCTTCCCAGTTCCCCACAACCTCCCGGCGCGTTCCCAAAGCTGTCGCAATCTGAGCCTGGCTGAGTCCGCCAGATTCACGCAGGCACCTACGCTCAGCAGACACAGGAACCCCGCCCTGCGCTATCTACTCCAACAGCGCACCGTGCACCAATCACACTCTGAATCACTCAGTCATTCGCCTATTGATCGCTCATCGCGTTCGGCTCGGGTGAACCGCTCTGGGTCTGATGGAGGCTCCATCAGACCCAGAGCGGTTCACCCGAGCCAGCCACCAGAATCATGCGCTGTCTTTCGAGCAACACGGTCCAGCTGACGGCCCACCGATACTCGTGGGGTTCGAATCTCCGTTGTTCCCGGTGGTGACGTCCAGTAGGAGGCGCCAGTGCCATATACGCCGCGTGCTGTTTCGCAGTCGCGCTTGTAGGTGACCCAACCGGACACGCCAATCGCTCGTAGGACACCGAGCACGCGGCGCAGGTCATTGATGTCGCGGTAATCCCTCGTGTACACGCAGGCTCGCGTGTGGTCGGGCGACACCTTGGAGCCGATGCCGAGACAGCCCTCGATCGTTGCGCCTCGGATGCCCTGCCAGAGCTGTTCAGTGAGGTCTTGGGGGATCCATTTCCCGACCACCCCGTTGCCGAACTCATCGACCTCTTCGGCGATATCGTCCGGTGCCAGCACCATGTCCGTCCACATCAGCCTGTCCGGCACCACGGATCCCCCCTCCGCCGCCTCACAACAGATCAGCGTACGACGGAGCACTGACAAGAGTGTTTCTGGCCGGCTATGAGGTGAGAACCGCAAAAGGTCTCCCGCTTCGTCGGGCGCCGACAGAGCGGGAGCCTAGGAGTTGGGTCAAGTGGCTGGTGTCGCAGTGGAGGCTTACTTGGATTTGGCTCGTCCTACCGGGTCGGGGCCGGCTATGAGTGCCTCGCATGCCGTTTGCCACGTGGGGGCGCCGGGGTGGAGCTGGGTGTGGAGGTAGGACGCGGTGAGGTGGGCGAGGGCGGTGACTCGGTCGGGGTTCTCGTCGGTGGTTTCGGCGGCGTCGTATCCGGCGATTCCGCCGAGTCCGTGTTCCGCGTCGAAGAGGGTGAGCAGGGTTTTGGGGGCAGGGGCGAGGGTGTAGGGGTCGGTGTGCCAGGCCGGTCCCATGTCCGTGAAGTGCCGAGGGTCGTCCTTGTCGCCGGCGACGATCAGGGTGGGTGTGGTCATGGTGGAGAAGTCGACGGCGCCGATGATCGGCCACTGCTGGGCCATGGGGCCGTTGAGGGCTTCGCCGCCCCTGCCGGGCGCGGCGAGGAGTACGCCCGCCTTGATGCGGGGGTCGACGAGGTGCACCACCTTTCCGGTGTCGGGGTCGGTGAGTCCGGCGCCGAGTAGGAGGGCGGCGGTGAAGCCGCCGAGGGAGTGTCCGGCGAGGGCGATTTTGGTGGGGTCGATCCGTCCGGCGAGTTGCGGCACGGTGCGCTCGATCACGTCGAGCTGGTCGAGGATGTGGGTCATGTCCTCGGCGCGGGAGCGCCAGAAGTCGGGTGCGCCGGGTGCGTCGGCGACGAGGTGGCTCAGCGTCCTGGAGGTGAGGTGGGTGGGCTGGATGACGACGAATCCGTGTGCTGCCCAGAAGTTGGCGAGCGGGGCGTAGCCGTTGAGCGAGGAGAGGTTGTTGGAGGGGCCGTGGCCGTGGGAGAGAAGGATGACGGGGAGGCTGGTTCCTGTTGCGGGGGCGGAGACTCGTACCTGGAGGTCCACGGGGCGGGCGGGTACGGAGAGGGTTACGGGGCTGAAGGACAGGACTGGGGCGGGCGGGCCAAGGGTGTCGGTGGTGGGGGCGCTCATTGCGTGGGCTTCCTTTCGGTGGTGTCTGTCTGCTGTGGCCCCGCTTTGAGGGCGGCGAGGGCGAGGAGACATGGGGGCAGGAGTGGTCCGTTTCCGATAATCTGAATCGGAGCGTTGCTCCATTTAGTATCTGGAGCGCTGCTCCGTTTTGTCAATCGGTGTGGGAGGAGTGCGTGATGGCCGCCGAGAGCCCTGCAGGGGAGTCGCCGTCCCGAGGTAAGCGGGCTGACGCGCAGCGCAATCGGGAGACGGTGCTCGCTGCTGCCGCCAAGGTGTTCGTCACTTCTGGTGTCGACGCGCCGATCCGGCAGATCGCGGCCCAGGCAGGGGTCGGGATGGCCACGATCTATCGCCACTTCCCGACCCGGGCGGATCTGGTCACCGCTGTCTATCGCCACCAGATCGAGGCATGCGCCGAGGCCGGCCCGGACCTGCTGGCTCGTGCCGGCTCACCGCTCGATGCGCTGCGTCAGTGGATCGACCTCTTCGTGGACTTCCTGGTCACCAAGCACGGACTCGCCGACGCGCTGCAGTCCGAGACCGACCGTTTCGCCTCGCTGCACGCCTATTTCCTGGATCGGCTGCTGCCCGTCTGCGCCCAGTTGCTCGATGCCGCGGTCGCGGCCGGCGACATCAGGTCCGGCACACAGCCCTACGAGCTCATGCGTGGTATCGGCAACCTCTGCATCGGGCACGACAGCGACCCCCGCTACGACCCGCGACGTCTGATCGCCCTCCTCCTCCAAGGTCTTGAGCAACCCCACGCGTCCTGATGTCGACGGGCCTCATCGCGGCTTGGCCCCTCCCCCACTTCCACGCGATCCGCTCGATCATCGCCTCACAGCCGTCAGAGGCACGGGCTAGAGAAGGCTCATGCGCAGGTCCTGACTGCGCTTCGGCGCTGGACGTCGACGTGTGTCGGAGTGCGTGGGATGGCCCAGTGGTTAGGGGGTGGGGGTGGTTGGCCAGTTGCGTAGGAGGGTGTCGAGGGCTTCCAGGATGCGGGTCCAGGTTTCCTGGGTGTCGGGGGCGCTGTGGCTGAAGCCGCCGCCCATTTCCAGGCTGATGTAGCCGTGGAAGGTGCTGCCCAGGAGGCGGACGGCGTGGGTCTGGTGGGGTTCTGTGAGGTCGTAGCCGCGGAGGATCGCCCGGGTCATCTCGGCGTGTCTGGCGCCGGCGCTGGCTGCGGCTGCTTCTGGGGTGAGGCGTAGCTGGGCTGCGTCGTAGCGGCCGGGGTGTTCGTGGGCATAGTCGCGGTAGACGTCGGCCAGGGCGGTGAGGGCGTCTTTTCCGGCTCGGCCGGCGAGGGCGGTGGTGCCTCGGTCGGCGAGCTCCTCCAGGGCGAGGAGGGCGATCCTGGTCTTGAGGTCGTGGGAGTTCTTCACGTGCGAGTACAGGCTCGCGACCTTGACGTCGAAGTGTCTGGCGAGTGCGGAGACGGTGATCTGGTCGAAGCCGACTTCGTCGGCGAGGTCGGCGCCGGCCTGTGTGAGGCGTTGTGCGGTGAGTCCTGCGCGCGCCATGGTTCTGGGCCTCTCGATACCGGGTGCCGGCGGAACAGGTGTTGTGCTTGGTGGTCGGCGCTCAGGTGGCTGTGGGCCAGGTGCGTAGCAGAGTGGCGATCTTTGAGGTGGTGCAGGCGGGGTCGCGGAGGAGGTCTCGTAGGGCGATCGCGTCGTTGCGCGTCGGCTTGAGCGGGATGCCTGAGGCCTCGAGGTACATGACGCCGGTTGCGGCGGCGACGGCCATGTTGGAGCGCTCCAGCCAGCGGCAGCGGCCGAGGACGTGGACGAGGGCGGCGGCGCGGGCGTAGGGGCCGTCGTAGACCGGCTGGTCCAGGAGCTCGGCCTTGTGGGCGGCTACTGCGGCGACAGGGATGCCGTAATCGTCAGGGGCGGGATCGCGGGCGCCGGCGATCTCGGCGACCTGCAGGATCCAGGGGACGTCGATGTGCAGGTCCATTACGCGGCGTGAGCCCCCGGAGCGGTGCGGTCGGCGTCCTCGGTGTCGTCGAAGATCGCCTGGTGTTCGTCGAGGAAGCGGCGGGCGGCGTCGAGACCGCGGGCGCGCAGGCCGTCGGTGTCCTCGCGGACGAGTTCGGCGATGTAGTCACCGACGCTCAGGCCACGGTCCTTGGCTCGGGCTTTGGCGAGTTCGGCGACCTCGTCGTCGACGCGGGCACCCAGCTGTGTCTTTGCCATACGAGCATGGTAACAGTTGTTACCAGATGAGGGCAGGGGTGGCCGCTCAGCGGTCGAGTCGGCGGTGCTGCCTGCACTCTGGGCTTGGCTATTACGCCGTAATAGCCAAGGACGTGGGGGCACCCGGCGGAGGCTCTTCTGGGGGCTGCGCCCTCTGGCTATTACGGCGTAATAGCTTTCAGGGGTGGGTAGTTCGGGTGCTTTTGGTGGTTTTTGGTACTGTCCTTCAAGGTCGGATTACTGCGTCGCCGACGCTATGGGGGCGGGGCCGCGTTGGGAGCGTGGGGTTTTCGCTCCGGGCTTCTTGGGTTCGATCGTGCGGGGGTCGACTGCCTCGCCGGGGGCTCCCTCGCGGTAGAGACCGTCGGGGAGGGTGTCCCGGTCGTGTGGGAGGAGGAAGAAGACCCGACGTTTGTAGAGCCCGCTGTCGGGGTCGGGTTCGGCCTCGTCGTTGAGGAGGGCGTAGCCGACCATGCGGCCGTCCCGGGCGTAGGGGGGCTTGTTGTTGCGGCGCTTGGTCTTGTCCAGGGCCTGGCGGACGTAGTCGAGGTTGCCGGGGTCCTCCAGCCACACCACGTCCGCCTCGTGGGTGAGGTCGCTCTCGGTCAACAGCGAGCTCATGGCCGCAGCCCTTCGTTCGCCAGCCTGTGCACAGGGCGGGGGCCGGACTGGATCGTGCGTGTTGTGGGGGCCGCCGCTAGCGGGGCCGGGGGTACATCGTAGTTCGGCCGCTGGGTGAGATGTAGGGCGTGGGGTGGTGTGCGGTGCGTCATTCGGTCCCCAGGAGGGCGATGCCCGGGTAGTACTTGCGGCCGTTGGACTTGATCATGTCGGTGGGTGAGGCGAGGCCGACTTCCTGGCGGACTCGGGTGGCGAAGGCGCGGGGCGAGGCGGGGCGGATGCCTTCGCCGGCGTTGCACCAGGAGCTGTACTCCGTGAACAACAGGCCCTGTTCGACGCGTAGTTCGCTGCCGTTGTCGGCGGCGCGGGTGCAGCATTCGTCGAGGAAGCGGCCGATGTGGTCTTCGGTGTTGGCGTAGGCGGTCGTGGCGATGCGCACTCTGTCCGGGCCTTCGAGAGGGTCTCGGGTGGCGAGGTAGCGGCGGGCGCCTTCGATGAGCCAGTGGAGGATGCCGGGGCCTTCGTCACGTACGAGTTCGAAGGCGAGGTTGTCGATCCGGCGGGCGGCGGGGACGGTGCGGGTGAAGGGCAGCAGGCGGATGCGGCGCCAGAAGGCGTAGCCGCCGGTGGAGACCTCGGGGCGGTGGTTGCCCAGCAGCCAGAGGTGGTGGGTGGGGGTGAAGGAGAAGTAGTCCTGCCGCATGCGGCGGGCTTTGATCTTGTCGCCGCCGGTCAGGAGGCGGACGCGGGCCTCGTCGAATTTGTCGTTGGGCTTGAGTTCGCTGCACACGATGAGGCGGCGGCCGTGGAGTTCGGTGAGCTCGGTGGAGTGCTCGGAGAAGGCTCCGCGGTCCATGAGGAAGCCGGGTGGGGCGGCGTCGGCGTAGTCGCCGAGGATCTGGATCATCGTGTCGAGCAGGACGCTCTTGCCGTTCTTGCCTTCTCCGTGGAGGAACGGCAGGACCTGGGCGCCGACGTCTCCAGTGATGGAGTAGCCGAGCAGCAGGTGGAGGAAGCTGATCATCTCGCGGCCTTCGGCGTCGTCGCCGAAGGTGTCGGCGAGGAAGCGGTGCCAGCGAGGGGTTTCCATGGGCTGGGGGGCGACGCTGGTGGCGCGGGAGTGGAAGTCCAGGGTGGGGTCCGCTTTGCGGACTTGGCCGGTGTGCAGATCGACGACGCCGCCGGGGGTGCACAGCGCGTAGGGGTCGCCGTCGAGAGTGTCGGGGTCGACGGAGAGGTCCGGGGAAGCCTTGGCCTGGGTGAGCAGGGCCTTCATGCCGGTGGTGGAGAGGGTCTTCTTCTTGTGCGCGGACAGTTCCCGGTTGCTGAAGACGCCCCGGGGGTCGGTCTCGGGCATGTCCTCGGCCATCTCCCCCGCTGCCCACAGGGCGGCCTTCTCGCCGCCGGTGCGCTTCCAGCGGTAGCCGTCCCAGGAGAACCAGCCGAGGCCTTCCACGTGCCGGAACTGGTCGCGGTAGAGCTGGACGAAGAGGCGGGCGTTGCCTCGGTCGCTGAGGTGTGGGGGCAGCAGGCCGGACTGCAGGGACGCGAAGGGCAGGCTGCCGGGGGTGCCGGAGGCCTGCGCGGGGAGCAGCGTGGGTGGCTGCTCGGCCGCCTGGAGGTCGAGCATCTGCTGAGCGGCGGCCTGTGCGTCGAACCGCGGCATGCTTTCGGCGCTGCTCATGGACGTCCTTCGAGACGGAACGGGTGGGCGGCCCCGGCGGCAAGGCCGTCGTCGATGATCTTTTCGTTGCGGGCGGTCTGCCAGGGTCTGGCCTCGGCGGCCGCTGCGCGGAGTTGGTCGCGGGCTGCGGTTTCCTCCAGGTGGCCTGCTGCCATAAGGCCTCCTGCGGTGTAGGCGGCTCGGTTGAGCTTCTCCGTGAACCCGGTCCCTTCGGGCGCCGCGGCGCATTGGGCGATCTCGTCTAGAAGCGGGGCGAGGACACGGTGGGCGGCGGCCGGCTTGCGGATACGACGGGTCCGTGCGAGGGGTTGTCTGGGGACCGGCGGGGCGATGACGTGGCCGGTGCGGACGAGTTCGGCGTGCAGCCAGTCCGGGAGCGGGGCTGGCAAACGGGCGGGGCCTTCGGGCTCGTACGTGCCCTGTGCGGTGCGGGTGGTGGGGGCGATGATGTAGCCGCCGTCGGCCCTGACATCGACCTGCCAGGCCAGGGCGACCTTGGGACTGGAGCCGGTCGAGCAGCGCAGCCGGGTTTCCGGGTACGGGTTGCGGTACCAGATGTGCAGGCCTCCGGAGGGCGTGCGCACGCGCAGGGTGCTCTCGTCGTGGGCCGGGTCGGGCCAGCCTCGGAAGGCCGCCAGGAGCGCGAGGGTGTCGAAGCCCGAGGCCAGGCCGGTGAGGTTCACGGCGTCGGGGATGGGGATGCCCGGCAGGAGACGGCTGCGGTCGGGCACCTGGGCGCTGTGGGCGTCCACATCGAGGACGACGAGCTCGGCGGGCCCGCAGGCGACGCCCACGCCGCAAGAGGGGCTGCTCCCCCACCAGGCGTCGATGTACGGGCCGTGTGTGGTGGCGGCGTGGAAACCGTGGCAGGGGCGTCCTGCGGGGAGACAGAGGCACGTCTTGGGGTCGTGGCTTCGGTCCCTGCACTCGGGGCAGTTGGCGGCCGGGGTCTTGCGGCCGGGTGCCAGAGGGTGGACCGGCCAGCCCTGGGCGGCGCACCAGCGGGCGACGGCATGCGGCGTCGCGGGCCTGGCCGGGGCGGCAGGCAAGCGGATGTCACCGGGGCGCGGCACGCTGATCGTCCTGTCGGGTCTCGTGGTGCGGTTCTGTGGCTCGGTCCCTGAGAAAACTCCAGGCCACACGTGTGGATGATGCCGTATCAGGGACTGAAGGGACTGTGTTTCGGGAAGAGTGTAGAGGCATGTCGACGGGGAGTCCGGCAACTCCCACCGCGTGGCGTTCTATCAGTTCCTTCGGTCCCTTGAGTCCCTTCGGCCTCCGACGAGCCGCCACTCCCTCATCAGTCGGCGCCGTTTGGGTCCCTTGAGAGCGGCCGGAGGGACTGAACCCTCCAGAGAACCTCCAGGGACTGAACCCAGGGTCCCTCGAGGGACCGTCCCTTCCTTCAGTCCCTGCACAAAAACGCAGGTCACAGCGTTCCACCCTCCCTCAACAGGGACTGTAGGGACTCAACTCGCTAATTATGAGCTGAACTAGACATGTGGGGACAGATGCGCACGCGCGTACGAAAAAAGCTCTACTCCAGCTCATAATTAGGAAGTTCAGTCCCTACAGTCCCTGATTTGGCCCCCCAAAACGCTCTGACCTGCACAAACACCAGGGACTGAACCCCAGGGACCAAACAGTCCCTCAGCCCCTCTCCGTCCCTCCGGTCTATTACGCCGTAATAAACCTGCCCTACCTAACGCGTCGTTCGCGTTTTTGATCACTCGCGTTAGTAAGCTGACTCCCATGACTTCTCCAGCCTCCCCGAACGACCGCGAGAAGGTCGTCTCCAAGCTGCCGGGATGGCTCCGGCAGGACCTCAAAGTCAGAGCCGCCCAGAAGGGCATCGAGATCCAGGCGGCCGTAGAGCAGGGCATCCAGGACTGGTGCGACCTGGCCTCCGCAACAGCCGGGGTCGACACCTCCGGCGCCGACTCGTTCTCCACCTTCCTGCCGGAAGGTCAGTGGGACGAGTTCAAGCGGATCGCGAGCGACCGCCGAGTGTCTCTCATTCAGGGCTTGGCCCAGTCCGTGCAGTTGTGGCTGGACACCCATCCGGCGCCCGACGTCGAAAGGCCGGCCATCACCCGCCGGATCGTCGTCTGCAACCAGAAGGGCGGAGTCGGCAAGACCGCCATCACGGCAGGCACCGGTGAGGCCCTGGCCGAGGACCCCAGCCGCCTTTACCCCGTCCGTATCGCCAAGCAGCTCGCGGCCGCCAGCGACGCGCTCGACAGCCCGCTCGACACCGAGGACCTGCCGGGGCTGGGGCTGCGGGTCCTGCTCGTCGACTTCGACCCGCAGTGCCACCTCACCAACCAACTGGGTGGCACTCCCCTGCCGATGAACGGCGACAGCCTCACCAACCACATGGCGGGCGATCCCAAGGGTGACCTGCGTGACCTCATCGTCTCCGTCGACGACGAGCACTTCGCCGGCCGGTTGCATCTGCTGCCCGCGTGCAACGACGCCTTCCTTCTCGACGTACGCCTGTCGGCCGTCCGGGCGCGCGAGGCCGCCCTGGAGCGCGCGCTGGCCCCCCTGGAGGCCCACTACGACGTCATCCTCGTCGACTGCCCGCCCAGCCTCGGACTCAGCATGGACGCCGCGGCCTACTACGGCAGGCGACGTGACGGCGAGAAGCCCGGCCAGTCCGGAGCTCTGATCGTGGTCCAGGCCGAGGACAGTTCCGCCGACGCCTACGAGCTGCTCACCACTCAGATCGACGACCTGCGCGGCGATCTGCAGATCGACATCGACTACCTCGGGATCGTCGTCAACCTCTACGACTCCCGACGCGGATACATCGCCACCTCGTCCCTGCAAGGATGGGTCGACATAAAGGATCCGAAAGTCGTCGGACTCATCGGAGACCTCAAGGAGCAGAAGGAGGCTGTGCGCGTGAAGCAGCCGCTGCTGTCCTACGCCCCCAAGTCCCAGCAGGCGGTCGGTATGCGTGCCCTCGCACGGGAGATCTCATGAGCAAGGCCGACCAGCTCGGCGCCGGCCGCTTCGGCGGGGCCACCCGGGCCATCAGCGCGCGCCGACAGGCGGTGGCCGCGGCGACCGGGGTGCCGACCGACGGAGTCGCCCCGCCCTCGGAACTGCCCACCGACCGTGTGAGCCTCAACCCCGACAACCCGCGCTCCAGCCTCGGCGACCTCACCGATCTGGCGGGAAGCCTCAGGACGCACGGCCAGAAGCAGGCGATCACGGTCATGAACCGCGATGCCTACGTGAAGGCCAACCCGGCTCACGAGGCGGACCTGGAGCCGGAGACGACCTACGTCGTCATCGACGGCAGCAGCCGCCTCGCGGCCGCCCGGGAAGCCGGTCTCGCTGCCGTCAAGGTGATGGTCAGTGATGATCAGGGCGCCACGTCCGAGGAGCTCCTGGAGTCGGCTCTGGTCGCCAACATCCACCGGCAGGACCTCGAGGAGCTGGACGAGGCCCGCGCGCTGCAACGGCTGTTGGCGATCCACGGGAGCCAGACGGCTCTGGCGAAGCGGCTGCACCGCTCGCAGGGGTGGGTGTCGCAGAGGCTTGCTCTGCTCAACCTGACGCCCGAGCTCCAGCAGCGAGTCGGCCAGGAGCCCATCGATCTGCTGAGGGCTGTCGGCAACAAGCCGGCCGAGCAGCAGGGCGAGGCACTGGAGGAGCTGAAGGCAGAGCGGGTCCGCAAGGAGATCCTGAAGCAGGAGCGCAAGGCGCAGAAGCCGGACGACGGGACCGAGGGCTATTACGGCGTAATAGGAGAGGGCGCCCTGCAGCCGACGCCAACGGCTCCTGCCGAAGCACCGGTGCAGCGAGCGGAGACTGTCCCGGAGCCTCGTGGCAACGCCTCGGTGGGCAAGGCGGCTGAGACGGTCGAGGACGATCTGCGGACACCACCGAAGCTTCCCTACGACGATGGTGCCTTCCTCGCGATGCACCTCATCCGGAAGATGAGCGACACCGAGTTCGACAAGATGCTGCGGATCCTCAACGAGCACCAGGAGCAGCGGGCCGGGGTCGTAGAGAGCGACGGCCAGGCTGTCTGAGCGGTCTGATGAGTCGGCCCCCTATTACGCCGTAATAGGGGGCCGGGCTATTACGGCGTAATAGCTCAGGCTGCGAAGCCCACGTTGGTGACGTACTCGTACTGGCCCCACTGGGAGCCGAGGTCGACGATCTGGTCGACCCAGGCGTCGTCGAGCGCCTGGACGTTGTCGGTGGCCCAGGCCTCGACGATGCGGTCCCAGTGGCGGATGTTGAGGGTGCGGAACTCCACCACGCGCTGCCGGGGGCGGGGAACCTGGGACTGGTTGAGAGGGTGGATCTCGACGCGGGTGCCGCGGCCTTCACGGTTGAGGCGGGCCAGGAGATAGCGGGCCACGTTGTGGCGGCGGACGGTGCGGTATGCCGTCTCGATGCGTTCGAGGTTCTTCTTCGACGGACTGCGCTTGCCGTCCAGCCACGCCTTGAGGGTGCGGTCGGTGACCGTGAGGCCTGCGGCGCGCGCGGCAACGAGGGCGTGTTCGCTGCGGGTGAGGTAGTGCAGGCGGGCCATCAGACCACGCCGGGCGGTGACCGGGGTGGCGATGTAGCCGGCGAGGGCGTCCAGCCGACGAGCGACTGCTTCGTGCCCCTTGACGCCTCGGGCGCCGTACTTGCCGAACTCATGGGTGTGATCCGGCATCCCGTCTCCTCCCTCCGCCTTGGTTCTCGTAGCCCGCTGCCCGGATGGGCGTGGGGCGCGATGTCATTACGGGAGATCAGTATGGGGCAGGGCCGGGGAGAAGTTCCTCAACCGGGGCGGTGGGGGAGCGGAGTGGGGGCGCGGCTATTACGTCGTAATAGCGACCGAAGCGACTCGGCCGTGGGGAGCCCGGATGGGCGGCGTGGGTCGGGGTGGGCGTTCTCGCTTCACAGTCGCTTGAGTCGCTCTGGGACTCGGGTGGGGGAGGGGAGGGGGCGTGAGTCGCTGTGGCCGAATAGGGCCTACGCGGGGAGCGACCGAGGAGCAGCTACCGATGACCCTCTCGGCAGCTTTCAGTCGCTGCTGGAAAAGGCCAGGTCAGGGCCGGTCCC
This sequence comes from Streptomyces sp. NPDC001536, assembly GCF_042894505.1. Taxonomy (NCBI): domain Bacteria; kingdom Bacillati; phylum Actinomycetota; class Actinomycetes; order Kitasatosporales; family Streptomycetaceae; genus Streptomyces; species Streptomyces sp. NPDC001536. The sequence continues at coordinate 154,242 of NZ_JBIAVQ010000020.1, read as the reverse complement.
TCGACTGAACAGCGACTGAAGCGACTCAAGCTCCGGGTATATGGAGACATTCGCGTGTGCGCGTGTGCATGCGCGTGGGCGTCATATACAGGAACCTTGAGTCGCTTCAGTCGCTGTTCGATCGCTTCCGTTTCGCTGACCTGCTGCTTCGTCGAGATGACTGGGCAGCTACCGAAACCACCTGAGTCGCTGGCCACTGAACTGGCTCGAATATCTGTTTTCCCAGGGGACGTTCGGGCCCCACCTCCTTAGCTATGCTGTGCCGGTCGCTCAGTCGCTTCGGTCGCTGGTGGGGGGTGCGAATGGCTTCTGAGCTGCACAACTCGCATAGCTACTCACGGCCGTCCGCTCCGGTGGCAGGTCCGTTGGCGACAGCTCGGTGGTGTGCCAGCCGGGGCTGGCCCGTCCATCCGCTGGCACCGGGACGCAAGACGCCTGCGGGCAACTGCGAGAGCTGCCGCCTGCCCGGGCACCATCACAAGGACTGCGGCTGTCCGGCCGCCGGCCGCTGGTGTCACGGGTTCCACGCCGCCACGCTCGACTTCGCCCGCATCGAGCAGTGGTGGGGCGCTCATCCGGGCTTCGGTGTCGGGATCGCCTGTGGACCCGCCAATCTGCTGGTCGTCGACATCGACGCCCACGAGCGCGAACTTCCCGGGCGGGACCGGCTGTTACCCGGCATCGGCATCTCCGAGGGGATCGACCTGGCCGGGCTCGCCAACGGCTTCCACACGATCGGTCTGCTGGCCGCCCTGCGCGGCGTCGACAGCCCCGCCGACGACGAGACGACCCTGAGGGTGAGAACTCCTTCGGGCGGCCTGCACGTCTGGTACCGGACGTACGGCGGACGCCGCTGGCAGTGCTCCACCGGGTCCGGCGCTCGCGCGCTCGCCTGGCAGGTCGACGTACGGGCGCACGGCGGGTACATCGTCGCCCCGGGCACGGTGACCGACGCCGGTGTCTACGAACCTCTGGGAGACGTGCGGGAGCCCGCTCCGCTGCCCGACTGGCTGGCCCGCGAGCTGGAGCGCACCGGGCATCTGCCGCCCGCGTACGTGCCCGCCCCGAGGCCGGTGCCCCCGCGGGCCCGGCAGGCCGTCCTGGCGGCGGGCGGCGGCAGCAGAGCGGTGAGCCGGGTTCTGGGCGCACTGCTCGAAGAGGTGGCCGCCTGTGCCGCCGTAGCCGAAGGGGCCGCGTTCTCGGAGAAGTTGAACCGTGCCGCGTACACCGCAGGAGGGCTTGTGGCCGGGGGACAGCTCGAGGTGACGGAGGCCGAGCGGGTCCTCAGTGAGGCGGCCGAGCATGCCCGGCCCGGGCAGGAACGCCGTTACGCGGGCATCATCCGCAGCGGTCTGACCGCCGGCCGTATGCGCCCGCTGTCCCCGGGAGGGCGCACATGACGTCCCGCCAGGACGACACCCTCTTCGACGCCCAGGCCGTCGCCGCGCAGATCCTCGCCCAGCCGGTGCCGCATGCCCGCCGCCCCGAGGAGCCTTTGCCCGCGCAGGGGGAGGCCACGGCCGACGGGCTGCTGCCCGACACCCTCAGCGACCGGGGCAACGCCAAACTGTTCGTCAAGCTCTACTCCAACGACTACCGGCACGTGCCCGGCCTCGGCTGGTTCCGCTGGGACAGCACCCGTTGGCAGATCGACGAGGACGACACCGTGATGTGGGCCGCCGGGGACCTCGCCGAATCCCTGGCGAGCAACGACCCGCGGGGGGTGTTCACCTCCGTGGCACTGCAGCAGCACCGCCGACGGGCGCTCAGCACCAGCGGCATGAACGCCATGCTCGCGCAGGCCAGGTCAGCCCCCGGCATGGTGCTCAACGCGGCCCGCCTGGACGCCGACCCGTACGCGCTGTGCACCCCGGCCGGCATCGTCGACCTGCGCACCGGACTGCTGCGCACCCCCGACCCCGACAAGGACTTCCACTCCCGCTCCACCACCGCGGCCCCCCAGCCGATGCCCACCCCGCGCTGGGACCGGTTCCTCACCGACACCTTCGGCGAGGGGCCCGAGGGCGCGGAGATGATCGACTTCCTGCACCTGCTGCTGGGGTACTCCATCACCGGTGACGTCGGAGCACAGGTCATGCCGTTCCTGTTCGGGTCCGGCAAGAACGGCAAGTCGGTGCTGCTGGACGTCCTGATGAAGCTGGTGGGGGACTACGCCGACGCGGCGCCGCCCGGGTTCCTGATGGCCCGGCCCTACGAGGGGCATCCAACCGACCTGGCCGAGCTGCACGGTCGGCGGGTCATCGTGTGCAGCGAGGTCAAGCCGGGGGACCGTTTCGACGAGGCCCGGGTGAAGCTGCTGACGGGCGGCGACCGGATCAAGGCCCGCCGCATGCGTCAGGACTTCTTCAGCTTCGAACCCACCCACAAACTCTGGCTGCTGGGCAACCACCGGCCCGAAGTCGGCACCGGCGGCTTCGCGTTCTGGCGGCGCATGCGGCTGATCCCGTTCGAGCGGGTCGTCCCCGACGAACGCAAGATCGACAACCTGGCCGACATCCTCGTCACCGAGGAGGGCCCCGGAATCCTCAACTGGCTGATCCTGGGCGCCCGTCGCTACCTGAGCGGGGAGAAGGACCTCAGCGGCCCCGAACGTGTACGGATCGCCACCACGGCGTACGCGGAGACCGAGGACCACACCGGGCGGTTCCTCTCCGAGTCCTGCCGTCTCGCACCGGAGCTCAGGGCGGAACAGGCACAGCTCTACGCGGTTTATAAGACGTGGTGTCAGAATGAGGGGGCCCCGGCGATCTCGTCCCGGGCCTTTGCGGCACGGGTCCGAGAGGTGGTCGGACTGGCGTCTCCCAAGGAGATGATCCTGTCCAACCAGCGCAAGTACTACCCGGGCATCGGACTGGTCGCCGACGAGGAGACAGCATGAGCGCCCTCATCGCTGAGGACGAGCTCGTTCATGAGGACGACTTCGTCTGGCTCGAGGACATCAGCACACTCGACTACGTACGCCAGAGCCTGGACCGGCTGCCGACGCGTCGTGGCAAACCCGCCTACCATCGCGACGGACGCATGGTCGGCTATGCGCTGCTGGGCTCGGCAGCCAAGCCGTCCCGGTCCTCGGGGACGTTCCGCCGACGGGTGTTCTGGCTGCTTCCGCACGATCGCGACACCGAGCCCGAGGGGCTCTACGCGACCGGCGCGCCCGCCGAGGCCGTGGATCCGCGCACGCTGGCACCCGGCAGCAAGGGCTGCAAGACCGAGCGGTCGGAGGGCGGGCCGCCGTCCTCGGCGATGCGGGAGCTGGGGATCACGCTGCCGCTGTAGCGGTGGCGGGGAGGCTGAGCAAGGACCGGGCGGTTCCCGACTGCGTGGGGGCTCCGGGAGCCAGTTGCTTCGCGTACCAGGCGGAGCAGGCCGCCAGGCGCCGCTCGAAACCGGGGCCCGGGTTCAGGCCCGTCCGCTGCCAGATACGGGTCGTGTCGAACCAGCAGTCCTGCGTGAGGAGGGCGTACTGGTGGTCGGAGAGATCGGGCACGAGCTGCCTTACCAGCGAGCGGTGTTCACCGATCGGCACCTGCTGAGCCATGGGCAGCCGCAGCAGGGCGCGCAGGCTCGCGTACAGGTCGTCCATGAGCAGCGGCCGGGGGTCGGCCACGTGATACGTGCCGCCGTCGTGCGGCTCGGGCTGCAGCGCGAGCGCGGCGATGACGCGGGCCAGGTCCTCGGCGGCGATCACGGAGGCTCGGGGCGTTGTCCCGGCGGGCCAGTAGGGCACTTGGCGCAGCACCCGGGCCAGGGTGGGGATGAACCAGCGGTCGCCGATGCCGTAGACGAGGTGAGGGCGCAGCACGATGCCGCCTGAGGCCCGGACCGCCTCCTCGGCGCGCAGACGCGAGGTGCTGGCGGGTGAGGCCGGTGAAGGTGCCAGCTGCCCCTCGACGGGCCCGCGGTGGGGTCCCATGCCGTAGACCGAGGCGGTGCTGACGTAGATGAAGCGCCGGACTCCGTTGCGGCGGGCTTCGTCCAGCAGGGCCTGTGTGCCCAGGTGGTTGATGTCGTGGCACATCTGTTCGTCGCGGCCGACGTAACTGGCGGCGTGGATCACTGTTTTGATGCCCGAGCAGGCCCCGCGCAGGGTGGACGGATCGGTGAGATCGCCGGCCACATGCCGTACTCCGGTGGCTGCGGTCACCCGGGGTGGCGTCCGGCTCAGTACGTGGAGCGTGGGCGTGCTGCCGGGGGAGGAGTGCTCTCGGGTCAGTTCCCTCAGAACGGCGCTGCCGATGAAACCGGTGCCCCCGACGACCAGGACTGGGCCGGTGTCGGTTCCGGTCGTCATGGGGGTGTTGCTGGGCCTCGATGTCAGAGTGAGCATGACTGGGCTCCTTGTGAAAAGGCAGGCATTCCAGACGCTCTGGCGAGCGCGACCTCCGCGACAAGAAACATACCGCGTATTCGGTTTGTTTCAAAGGGGGTATGGCCAGTCAGGCCAGGGCCGGGGCAGGCCAGGGAGGAGCAGGGGAGGGTGCCGGCGCGGGGTCAGAGACCGGAGCCGCCGCTGGCGTCGAGGCACTGACCGGTGATCCAACGGGACGCGTCCGAGGCCAGGAACGCCACGATCTCGGCGATGTCGGACGGCCGGCCGACCCGGTTGAAGACAGACCAGGAGGCGAGTTTCGCCGCGGCGTCCTCGGTTGCCCGCTTGCCCGCGTTCATGTCGGTCTCCACGAACCCGGGGCCGACCGCGTTCACCGTGATGCCACGGGGACCGAGTTCCTTGGCCAGGGCCAGGGTGAAGGTGTTCAAGGCCCCTTTGGTCATCGAGTACACGACGGATTCGGGGTAGGCGATGCGGGTGGCCGCCGAGGAGACGTTGATGATGCGGCCGCCGTTGCGCAGATTCTTCAGGCCTCGCTGCACAAGGAACAGCAGTGACCTGGTGTTCACGGCGAACAGGCGGTCGAACAGCTCGGGCGTCACCTCGTCGATCCGGGCGGATCCGCTGACTGCCGCGTTGTTGACGAGAATGTCGAGCTCGGGCCCCTGGCCCTGCCGCGCCAGACCGTCCTCCACCTGGGAGTACAGCGTCTCGATGTCGCCCGGTACGCCCAGTTCGGCCCGGACGGGAAAGGCCTGTCCGCCTTCCTGGCCGATCAACTCGACGGTCTCACGCGCTGCTTGTTGGTTCTCGCCGTAGTGAACCGCGACCAACGCTCCCTGGCGCGCGAGTTCGCGAGCGATCCCTCTGCCGATCCCTCGGCTGGCTCCCGTGACCAGTGCTGTCTTTCCGACGAGCGATCCCATGCCCCAACCCCCCATGCAGCAGACGGTAGATGTACCGGCCGTTAGTGCTTTGTGGCGTCAGCTGAGGGGCGTGGGGGGACCCCTGCCACCGGTACCGTGCGTCTGAACTGCCGAACGTCTCGAAACCGGATGTGACTCTCGATCCCAAAGTACACGCGGACCGGAGGTAACACGGCCCGGCACATGGCGCTGCCTTGCTGCTCAGTCGACCGCTACCGGCGCCTTCTGCTCCTCCATCAGGTCCTGGACCTCTTCGAAGACCTTGGCACCCTGGGACGCGGACAGCCGCAGGGAGGCGATCACGGAGGGCTGCGCCAGACTGGGCAGCAGGTGGCGGAGCATCTCACTGACCCTGTCGGTGAGGTCCTGATAGCCGCTCAGGACCTGGGACATGGACTGGACACCGGCGAAGGACCCCACGAACACGTCCGAGGACTTGGTCGGTACGACTTGCGGCAACAACTCGCCCTGGGCCTGTGCTTGCTTCAGCAGATCGTGTGTGATCTCGCTCCAGCGCAGGAACGGGCCGGTACGGTCCAGGCCTGTCGCCGTCTGGTCCATGGCCAGGCGCACGCTGGCGCGCACCATGGGATCGGTCTGGAGCCGGTACGCGTGCAGCATCGCCGTGTCCACGAGTTCCTGCAGCTTGCAGGGCCTGCTCGGGATGGAGAACTGGATGTGCTGTGCGTCGAGGACGCCGAACGCCAGTTCTTCCTTGGAGTTGAAATGGAAGTACAAGGCTCCCTTGGTCACTCCGGCCGTGGAGAGGATCTCGGAGATCGTGGCGGCTTGGTAGCCGTGCTCCTCGAAGACACTGGCTGCTGCCGTGAGGATCGTCCGACGGGTGCGGATCGCCCTGTCCTGTTTCGCCACTTTCGGCCTCCTCTGATCGATGAGCCCGGAGACCCACTAAAAAAACCGCCCAGTTTGTATCTTACAGACAACTGGAGATCGCGCACCCCTTCGGCCGTACGACTTTCAAGGAGTTGCGGAAAATCACCGTGCCGGGGAGGCGGGAAGCAGCGATTCGATCAGGGTGCGGAGAGGCGCCGCACCCCATCGGGTGGGGGCGAGTCCCCGGTGATCCTGGCGTCGGCGAGTCGTCGGAACAGGGGACGGCGAAGTGGTTGAGCGGCTTCCGGCCGAACTGCGTGTTCGCGTCATGGCCAGGGATTCCGCGAAGGCCGCGAGGGTGGTTGCGGCGGCTCGGACGGACGCCGGGTACCTCGCCGGTCCACGGTCGCCGACCGGGGTGCGCGGCCGGCGGTCCTCGGTGCCGTCCGCGTCGTCGGTGACGATGGCTCCCGGGGCGCCCGCACCGCACAAATGGCTGGAGTGCGACGGGTGGTGAGGTCTCCCCGGCCGTCGTTCTCGTCGTGCTCCAGCGGCACCGTCTTCCCCCCTGCCGCCGGAACACAGGGAGTCTGCCGAGCCCAGGGATGTCGCGGCGGCGCCGGGCCGCTGACCGGGGAGTGGGATGCCCCCTCCGGTCGCCGACCCGGCGCCGTGCCGCGGTTCGAGGAACCGGCGTTGAGCGGGTACGGGACGCGTCGAGCGGGCGCCGCCCTGTGGGAGCGGGCCGAAGCTCACTCGCGCACCGCGGGGCCGGTGCCGACACAGCGGGGGTGCGGGCCCCGCCATGTGGGACGGGCCGTTACGCGGCGGCCGGTGCCATGGTCAGGGTGGACCGGAACACAGGAGTCTCGTCCTGGTAGCCGGTCACGAGCACCGACTCGCCCCGGTCCGTGGCCGAGCCGGGGAGGCGGCGTGCTTCGATCACACAGGGAGCGTCCAGTTCCGCGTACTTCATGAACTCGCTGCTGATGTCGAGAGGCAGGGAAGGTCGGCCCAGGAGCGCGGTCGCGGCCTGGCGGGCGGCTTCCAGCAGCATCATGCCGGGCACGTGGTCGACCGGGTGATCGAAGAGAATCGGGTGGCGGGTGTCCACCCTCAGCAGCCAGCGGTCCGGTTCTCCGATGGGTGACAGGACGACGTCCATGGGGGAGACCCGGCCGACGTTCTGGGGCGCCATGGGAGCGGTGAGCGGCAGCTGCCGTTGCGCGGTGTCGCCGCGGTCGCCGCGCAGTCGTTCATAGACCTTGGCGGAGGTGCAGGTGAAATTGGCGCTTCCGGTCACGACGACCTGGCCGTTGCGGCGGATCACCGCGTTGAACCGGCAGCCTGCCAGCTTGTCGCCACGTCGCTTGACGTCCTCACAGGTCATCTCGACGTCGACCGAAGCCGGCGCGGTGCCGACGCGAAGGTGCGCCGGCTCTACGGAGACCGAGAGATCCCACATGAGGAAGTGGTAACCGAGCGGGACGCCGAACTCCGCGTGCGTCAGGAGCGTTCCGGCCTGCCGGATCGTTTCCGCTGCGATGAGCGGGTCGTGGCAGTCGTCCACGTTGGCGAAGAAGCTGTGCCCGCGAGGCCACTGGGCGGCGACGGTGAAGCGATCGTCGGTCACCCGCTCCCAGTCGGTCAGCATGACCTCGGCGACGCTCGCACGGTGGACGAGTTCCTTGGGAACAGTGGTGGTCAAGGACCGGTAGAGCAGGGCACGGGCCTCGATGGAGGCCATCGTGTCGCTCTCGGTGAGCGCCGCGCTGTGTTTCGCGCGATCCATGTGGAACGTGCTCGCAGACATGGTTCCCCCTGAGCCGCCTCGGCTTGAATGTGAGTGGTGGATCCCTCAGGAGAGCGAAGATACATACCATCCGGTTTAATTTCTAGAAGGAATGCCGCAGTCAGCCATGCGATAAATGGAACGATGCGTTCCCGAATGTGTAGATGATCATTGGCTGGCTCCTGGGGTGATGGAGACCCCGGCAGGTCTCCCGTGGTGCGCCGATTCATGGGGCGCCCGTCGTCGGCCGGGGCGCGTGTGACGTGACCCGCCCCCTACCTCAAGCGATCTGAAAGTCGTTCTTGAGTTGTTTCCCCGACCGTGTCTCCAGGCCCGACATAAAGGGGGATCGGTCGCATGGAGAGGGGAGAAGCCCTGATCAGGGTGGAGCGAGGGTGGCCTGACGAGGTGGAACTGGCCGCCGTGGTCACGGTACTGCTCGCCCTGCAGGCGGGCGCGGAGGAGGCGCCCGAGGAGCTGCCGGCGGCTGAAATCCGCTGGTGGCAGGAGCCGGACGCCTATGCGGCGCCCGAGAGTTGGCGCTGATGGCGAGGCATATCTCCCTAGTTCCTTCACTCCTCAACCAGAAACCGCATAAGCGGTTTGTTACGATGGCTTCATGGACCCGGGGCGGGACCTCCTCGGCCTTGTCCCAGGAAGGCACCTGACATGGCTATGACGAGCCGGGCTTCGACGGAACCGGGACCTGCCGATATACGCGGGCGCGTGGCGGAGCTGGACAGCATCCGCGAACAGGCGCTGGCCGGCCCCAGTCAGCAGGCGACCGAGGCGCAGCATGCCAAGGGCAAGCTGACCGCCCGGGAGCGGATCGAACTGCTGCTGGACCCGGGTTCGTTCCAGGAGGTCGAGCAACTGCGCCGGCACCGGGCAAGCGGTTTCGGACTGGAAGTGAAGAAGCCGTACACGGATGGTGTGGTCACCGGCTGGGGCACAGTCGATGGACGTACCGTTTTCGTGTACGCGCACGACTTCCGGATCTTCGGCGGCGCGCTGGGCGAGGCCCACGCCACCAAGATCCACAAGATCATGGACATGGCCATCGCTACTGGGGCTCCGCTGGTGTCGCTGAACGACGGCGCCGGCGCCCGCATCCAGGAAGGCGTCTCGGCGCTCGCCGGGTATGGCGGCATCTTCCAGCGCAACACGAAGGCCTCGGGTGTCATCCCGCAGATCTCGGTGATGCTGGGCCCGTGCGCGGGTGGTGCGGCCTACAGTCCCGCGCTGACGGACTTCGTGTTCATGGTCCGTGAGACCTCGCAGATGTTCATCACCGGCCCGGACGTGGTCAAGGCCGTGACCGGGGAAGAGATCTCGCAGAACGGGCTGGGCGGCGCGGACGTGCACGCCGAGACCTCGGGCGTGTGCCACTTCGCCTACGACGACGAGGAGACGTGCATCGCGGAGGTGCGCTACCTCCTGTCGTTGCTGCCGCAGAACAACCGCGAGGCCCCGCCGAGGGTGCGCGGCGGCGACTACATCGACCGGCGCTCGGACGCGCTCCTGGACCTGGTGCCGGCCGACGGCAACCGGCCGTACGACATGGCCAAGGTCATCGAGGAGGTCGTCGACGACGGCGAGTACCTGGAGGTCCACGAGGGCTGGGCGCGGAACATCATCTGCGCGCTGGGCCGGCTCGACGGGCAGACCGTCGCGTTCGTGGCCAACCAGCCCCAGACCCTGGCCGGCGTCCTGGACATCGAGGCCAGCGAAAAGGCCGCGCGCTTCGTCCAGATGTGCGACGCCTTCAATATCCCGATCATGACCTTCCTGGATGTCCCGGGCTTCCTCCCAGGTGTCGACCAGGAGCACGGCGGAATCATCAGGCACGGCGCGAAGCTGCTGTACGCCTACTGCAACGCGACCGTGCCGCGGGTCTCGCTGGTGCTGCGCAAGGCGTACGGCGGCGCGTACATCGTCATGGACTCCCAGTCCATCGGCGCCGACCTGACGTACGCGTGGCCGACGAACGAGATCGCCGTGATGGGCGCCGAGGGCGCAGCCAACGTCATCTTCCGCCGGCAGATAGCCGAGGCCGAGGACCCCGAGGCCATGCGGCAGAAGATGGTCAAGGAGTACAAGGCCGAGCTCATGCACCCGTACTACGCGGCCGAACGCGGTCTGGTGGACGACGTGATCGACCCGGCCCGGACTCGCGAGGTCCTCATCCGCTCCCTGGCCATGCTCCGCAGGAAGCACGCCGAGCTGCCCTCGCGCAAACACGGCAACCCCCCGCAATAGCAGTACGTTCCGAGGGACTTGGGATGTCGGTGCGGTGCCGGCCTTCGACGTCCCTGTTCTCAGGAGACAGCACATGGTCAAACAGGAGCGAGCGGCCCGCACCCGGCAGGCACTGATCCAGGCCGCGGCCGAGGTGTTCGCCGAGGAGGGCTTTGTCACCGCGTCGTTGAGCACCATCAGCAGGCGGGCCGGTGTCAGCAACGGTGCGCTGCACTTCCACTTCGCCAACAAGGGCATGCTCGCCGACGCGGTGGAGGCGGAGGCCGCCAAGGCCGTCCACCGCATCACCGAGGCGGCGCGGGCCTGGCAGGGCGACTCGCTGCAGACGGTGGTGGACGCCACCCACGAGCTGATGCGCAGCCTCGCCCACGACATCGTGGTCCGCGGCGGCTTCGAGCTCGCGGGCGACTGCACCCGCCGGGGGGAGACCTCCCTGCGCACGCAGTGGCAGCACTGGGTCGAGGACAGCCTCCGCCGGGCCGAGCGCAACGGTGCTCTGGCGGAAGGGGTGTCCTGGGCGGACAGCGCCCGCGTCATCGTCGCCGCGACCGCGGGTTTCGAGGTCCTCGGCGGCGATGACAACTCCTGGCTGTCGCGGCAGAACGTCACCCGCTTCTGGGAGGTGCTCCTGCCGCGGCTCGCCGGGCGGCAGGACCTGGACCGGCTGGTGAGCTCCGGCTCGCGGCCGTCGGCTGCCGTCTCCCCGGCGGAGCAGTCCTCGGGCTGACCTCGAACATTAGAAGACCGCATGGTCTGTTTCTCGATCGATCCTCGCCTGTATCGCCCTGTTACGCCCTGGAGGCTTGCTCTAGGGCGCCTTGAATCTCGCTAGAGAACCAATATATATGCAGGTAGAAGGCCTGTAGCCGCTACGTGTCCACTAAGAAAATACAGGATGTGCGGTTTGGTATTGACAGACCGCGCGTGCTGTTTTTTACTCTTGTCATGGCGCCGGACTGGCATCTGTTGACGGCCGCGGGCCGACCGGAGCACTCGGGCATAAGACAGGGGAGATCGCGTGGACATCGAGGTACTCGGCGCACTGGCCGTACAGGAGAACGGAATCTCCATCACGCCGACGGCCCCCAAGCCGCGGCAGGTGCTGGCGCTCCTGGCGCTGCACGCCGACCGGGTGGTGCCCGTCTCCGCCCTGATCGAGGAGCTGTGGGGCACCACGCCGCCGCGCAGCGCCCGCACCACCTTGCAGACATACGTCCTCCAGCTGCGCGAACTCATCGCCGTTGCCCTGGAGAAGGACGAGCACGACGGCGTTGAGGGGGAGGGCAGGCGGCGTACCGCCAAGGACGTGCTGGTGACGATGCCCAGCGGTTACATGCTGGCCAGCGGTGACGGCGAGAGTGACGTGCGCACCTTCGAGCGTCTTGCGGGCGTGGGATACCGGGCCATGGACGCGGGTGACTTCCCCGGTGCCGCGCGGCAGTTGCGGGAAGCGCTGATGCTGTGGTCCGGGACCGCCTTCGCGGACGTCCAGGCCGGGGCACAGCTGGACATGGAGATCAAGCGTCTCGAGGAGAGCCGGCTGTGCGCGCTCGACCAGCGCATCGAGGCCGATCTGCGGCTGGGGCGCCACCGTGAACTGCTGGCCGAGCTGACCGTTCTGGTGAATCGTTACCGCACTCATGAGAGCCTGCACGGCCAGTTCATGCTCGCGCTGTACCGCTCCGGGCGACGCGGAGAGGCCCTGGAGGTCTACCAGCGGCTGCGCGCCACACTGGTCCGGGACCTCGGTCTGGAGCCTTCGGCAGGGCTGCGGCGTCTGCAGCGGTCCATCCTCACCGCCAACCCCGAGACCACGGTGCCGGCGCCCAAGACCGGCAAGGAGCGCCTCGTTCCCACGAGTTGAGTGCCGCCCCCCTTTCCCAGGGCCTTCGCGCAGCCGGTCCCTCCGGTGTGCCGATGCCTTGGGAAGCGGCATGTACGGGCCCGAGAAGTGCGGAGCCCTGCGTACCGCCGCGTCCGGCCGATGCCGTGACGCACGCTCGTCCGCGACGCCCGTGATGCCCACCGGGATCTGTCGCACCTCTCGTCCGTGCCCGGACGTCACCCCGCCGCCGAGGCGCTGCTGCCTCACCCCCCGATGCCCGCGGCCCGATGCCGGGGGAGGGGCGGCATCGGGCCGATACGGCCCCTGCGTCGCAACGGTGCCGTACGTTCCGTAATCCGGTTTCTCTGCAACGGAATTCAACCGAAAAGGTAACCCGGCGGAGAGTTCTGTGATAGTGCGGCGCACCTTCTTCCAGTCGTCGTTTACATGCCCTTGAGTGGATCAATTTCCGGACTGTGGCCTTCAGTTGAAACGTCCTCAAGCTCCGGTTGAGGAAAGTCGGGTGTGGCGCGAATCCGGCTAGTGTGCTGACGGTGACGGAATTCAGCCACGAGAGGAACTCGACGAGGTACGGAGGAAAGCAGTGAAGATTCAAGTTCTGGGTCCGTTGAGTGCTGAGGTCAACGGGGGGTCGATTGTCCCGACGGCCGGTAAGCCGCGGCAGATTCTTTCCCTGCTCGCTCTCTACCCCGGACGGGTGATGCCTGTCCCCATGCTCATGGAAGAAATCTGGGGAACCGAACCGCCGCAGAGCGCGCTCACCACGCTTCAGACCTACATCCTGCAACTGCGCCGGCGCCTGGGCACCGCGATGGGACCCGACGCCCCCGGCGCGGCCAAGGAGGTGCTGGCCACCCGGCACGGCGGCTACCTGCTCCAGATATCGCCCGAGAGCGTCGACGTCCACGAGTACGAGCGCATGGTCACGGAAGGACGGTCGGCGTTCGAGTCCGGGGACGACGAGACTTCGGCCAATTGCTTCCGCAAGGCGCTGGAACTGTGGCGCGGCCCCGCACTGGTCGACGTACGGGTCGGACCGATCCTCCAGATCGAGGTCATGCGCCTGGAGGAGAGCCGGCTCGGCACCGTCGAGCGGCGCATCGACGCCGATCTGCGGCTCGGAAGGCACTCCGAACTCATCGCGGAGCTCGCCGAACTGACGGCACGCTACCCGCAGCACGAGGGGCTGCACTCGCAGGCCATGGTGGCGCTGTACCGGTCGGGGCGGCAGGCGTCGGCCCTGTCCGTCTACCGCAAGCTGCGCATCCGGCTCATCGAGGAGCTGGGCGTGGAGCCCTCGCCGCAGGTGCAGCGGTTGCACCAGGCGATGCTCGCCGTCGACCCGCAGCTGGACGTCTCCGCCGGCATCCGGCGCAGCTCGACCTTCGATCTCTACGCCGCCTGAGGCCGGCCGGAGCGGGGGCTCGAGTCGTACTCAGAGATCGTTGTCCATCAACGCCTCATCCCGGCATCGCGCTTGACCCCGCGGTGCCGGGTGGAGCGCGGCTTCGAGGCGGTGTGGAGAGTGCAGCGCGCGGGCCCGCGGTGTCCGCCCGGCGTCCGCTCGGCTCTCCCCGGCCGCAGCAGCGCTCAGGAGAACGCGGTGTTCCGCGACCGGTCTTCAGTACTACGGCCGAGTCGGCCGGAGCGGCCGGCCGGACCTCCCGATCGACGACGAAGACCTCCGTGCGACGGACCTCTCCGAGAGCTCTCCATGCAGGAGGTCTTCTCCATGATCACACCCTTCGGCCGTGCGGCCGAGCCGGCGAGAGCCGACCTCCGCCCGCCCTCAAGCGGTTTTTGAGGTCGTCCGGCGATTCTCGAACCCCACCCCCGTGTGTCCAGGGGCGGCGGGAGAGGAGGAAGCCATGTCGGACGGACCGGCGGTGCGACTGCACTGTTTCGCGCACTCCGAAGGGGGCCTCTCGATCTTCGATCACTGGGCCGCGAGCACCGGCCCCGGTGTCGAGGTGCTCCCGGTCGCCCTGCCGGGCGGTGAACGGCGGCGCTCCGAACCCCGGGTGACCACCCATGAGGGGCTGCTCGCCGATGTGCTGCCCCGGTTCACCGACCCGCGGCCCGACCCGTATGTGCTGTACGGGCACGGTCTCGGTGCCATGGTCGCCTTCACCGTCACGCGCGCGCTGCACGAGGCCGGCCTGCCCGGCCCCGCGCTGCTCGCCGTCGGTGCCTGCCCGCCGCCCGACACCCCCTCGGAGCTGCCGGACGCGCGCGGGGCGACGGACGCCGAACTGCTGCACGTCCTCGGCGGCAAGGGGGCCGTGCCGCCGCAGAGCGACGAAGGGATCTGGCTGCGGGCCATGCTGCCGGTGCTCCGCGCCGACCTGGAGCTCGCCCAGGCCCTGGAGGAGGCGGCCCGCAAGCCCTCGTCCGCGGGGCCGCTCACCACCCCCGTACTCGTGGTCGCCTCGCGGGAGAACCCGCTGGCGCCGCCCACGATCGCCGACGGCTGGCGGCAGTGGACCCAGGGGCCCACCTGGCTGCGTACCGTCCCCGGTCATCACTTCTTCGGACGGGGCCGTCAACTGCCGGGGCTGCTCGGCCGGGCCTGCCGCGTCACCCACCGCCTGGCCCGGGAGAGCGTGCCTGTCGGCTGAACCTGTACCGCCGGTCAATCCGGTGCGGACGTGCAATGTCTGCGCCTCTGAATTCTTGCGCGACGCGGCAGTCGACGGCTGACGGGACCAGCGCTATTCGATCTGCTTTCCGCTCGTTCTTCAGCGGTTTTCATCCGGCCGTCTGAATTCTGTTCGCGTACCCGTCGGCGCAATGTAGGAGAGGTGTTCAGATGTCTGTTGAGCTCGCGGAGAAGACGACGCACAAGGTCCATGTGTCCGCACCCGCCGGTGTGGTCTACGCCCTCTTTGCCGATGCGGTGAACTGGCCGCTCTATTTCTCCCCGAGCGTTCATGTGGAACGCCTGGAGTTCGACGGCGAACGGGAGCGGCTGCGGACATGGTGTTTCATGGACGGCCAGCTGAAGTCCTGGACCTCATGGCGGCACCTGGACCCGGTGAACCGCCGTGTGGAATTCCGGCAGGAGCTGCCCGCGCCCCCGTTGAGCTCACTGGGCGGCGCCGTGCACGTCCGTCCCGCGGGGCCGCACGGCAGCGAGCTGGAACTGCTGTACGACTTCAGCGTCGTCGACGACCTGCCCGCCGACGTGGCGTGGGCGGAACGCGCCGCCGAGGGACACAGCCGCAGCCAGCTCACCGACCTGAAGGCGGTCGCCGAGCGCTGGGCGCGCCTGGACGAACTCGTCCTGACCTTCGAGGAGTCGGTGCACGTCAACGGACCGGCCGAGCTGGTCTACGACTTCCTGTACCGGGCCGGGGACTGGCCGGACATGGTGCCGCACGTCACCCGGGTCGACCTGTCCGAGGACGAGCCCGGAGTGCAGCGCATGAGCATGGAGACGCTGACCGAGTTCGGTACGCACACCACGGACTCGGTGCGGATCTGCTTCCCGCACGCCGAGCGCATCATCCACAAGCAGACCACGACCTCCGCCCTGCTGGAGGCCCACATCGGCGAATGGTCCGTCGTCCCCGAGGAGCGGGGCGTGACCGTCATCGCGCAGCACACCGTCGTCCTGCGCGAGGAGAACATCGCCGCCGAACTGGGCGAGGACGCGAGCCTGGACCACGCCCGCCGGCATGTGCGCGAGGCGATCGGCCGCAACAGCCGCGTGCTGCTCGCCCATGCCAAGCAGCACGCGGAGACCGCCGTCCGCATGCTGTGACGGCGGCACCGGGCGGGGCACACGGGTATCGGACACGCCGCTCTTGGATGGGCCCTGCCGGGCTTGGGCACCGCTGTACACCCGCTTGGGAAATCGGACGGGGGAGGGGTGCTGCCGTTAGCGTGCTGAGACGGAGTGTGGTGGATATCTGCTGACCAGGAGGCGTCATGGAAGCGAGGCAGCGCGGCAGCGCCCCCGTGTGTTCCATGGCCGGCCGCCCGCGTCGCGGCCACTTCCTCCGGCCTGGCTCCATCGGGCATGCGCGCGGGCTCTCCGCCCCGCCTGCCGTCCGTCCTCGGGCGTTGTCCTGTCTTCGGCACGGCCCTGTACGGCGCAACCGGGCGCGAACCGTCCACCACGCCTTCAGGGCCGGACTCGGCACGCCGCCCACCGGAACGGCGGCACGGTCCTCACAAGGGCCGTGCGTCGCAGCTCAGCCAGCGCCTACAGAGGAGAGGAGGGAGGGGACCGCGCCGGTCGCAGCGGACCGCACGTCCCCGGACACGCATGACAGTTTCCCGTTCCTCCCACGCGGCGGTCTCCGTGGTCGTCGACCCCGGGCCCCCTCCCCACACGGCCCCGTGGGACCTCGAGTTGCGCGGCCCTCTCGACCCCGCCGCGCTGGAAGACGTCCTGGGCGAGCTCGCCGCCGGTGACCCGGGCCGGCCCGGGTGGCAGCACCGGCTGCTGCGGCACGGCCCCGACCATCACACGCTCCGCTTCATCCAGCGCGACGGTGCGATCGCGGCGTCCGTGGTGGGCCGTATCGCCGATCTCCTCACCGAGCCCGCGGTGACCGACCGTCCGCTCGTCCCCGCCCAGTGCGCGGTCCTCGCCCGTCCCGCACGGCACCGCTACGAGGCGGTGTTCATCGAGCTCGCCGCTTCGCCGGACGCCGGCGTGGTGCGTGAGGCGCTGCGTTCCGTCGTGGCCGCCCACCCTCAGCTGCGCTCCCGCCTCGACACGACGGGCGGCCGTCTGACCGGGCAGGCCGCGACCGTGGACGACCAGGACCTGTTGGCGCAGGGGGAGTTCACCGACGAGGCCGACTTCGCCACGGCGGTTGCCTCCGTCGGCCACGTGCTCGGTGCGAGCACCGGCGTCCAGCTGCGGGCACTGCTGGCCCGGGACCGTCGTACGACAGGACCGCGCGCCGACCGGCTCGCGGTGATCGTCCATCAACTCGCGGTGGACGCCGCGTCCTGG
The DNA here is from genome assembly GCF_042894505.1 of Streptomyces sp. NPDC001536. Lineage (NCBI taxonomy): Bacteria > Bacillati > Actinomycetota > Actinomycetes > Kitasatosporales > Streptomycetaceae > Streptomyces > Streptomyces sp. NPDC001536. The sequence goes on along the minus strand of NZ_JBIAVQ010000020.1, from coordinate 137,265 downwards.
CGGATCCTGCTGGACGACCTGACCGCCGCCCTCGGAGCGGCCACGGCCGGCCTTCCCGTACGGCCCCGGCGCGTGCCCGACCCGCTGACCGACTGGGTCGGTGAACTGCGGGAACTGGCCCACGACCCCGACGAGGTCCGCCACTGGTCCCGCGTCGCCGACCGCAGGGCCCGCACGCTCGGCGCCCGCAGTTCCGCCGCGCTGACCCGGTCCGGCGAGGCGGCCGACACCGCCCCGGCGCAGGCCTGGGACAGCAGTGGGACGGCGCAGGAGCGGCACATCGACGTCGTCCTGGACGAGGCAGTGACCGAGCGGGTCACCCAAGGTCTGGCCGGGCGGCTCGCGTTGACCGACGTGCAGGTGCTGACCGGGGCGTTCGCCCTGGCCCTCGCCCGCTGGCAGCGCGTCGACGAGGTCGGCTTCGACGTGCGCAGCGACCCCAGGGCCGGCCATCCGGGCCTACGGCGCCACGTGGGCCGGCTCACCGATGTGCACCCGGTCCATCTCACCCTCGACCCCGGCCTCGACCCCATCGGCCAACTGGCCGCTGTGGCGGGCCCGTTGGCGGCCTGCGCCGGACAGGCGGCGGGCGGCGCCGGATTCGGGGCCTGCCGGGAGTGGAGCCCCGATCCGCTGCTGCGCGACGCTCTGCGCGAACTGGAGCCCGCCCCGGCCTGTCTGATCCTGCACGGCCCGGACGAACTCCTGCCCGAATCCGCCCGCCCCGTATCCGGCAGCGCGCCCAGCCGGCCCGCGCACCGTCTCGACGTACGCGTCCACCTCGTCGGCGGCAGACTGCGCCTCGGCCTGGACTGGGTGCCCGACCCGGCCCACGGCATCACCGACACCTCCGTGGCCGCCCTCGCCGACCTGCTGCGCGAGGTGCTCGGGGAGCTGGCGGACGCGGCCACCGCCCCCATCCCGTCCCTCTTCCGGGCCAGCCCTCAGCAGACGGCGCTGTACCAGGGCAGCGACGCACAGCCCGGCACCGGCCGGCACGTCGAGCAGCTCGTGTGGGTCTGGCACGGCCCGCTCGACATCGAACGCTTCACCTCCGCATGGCAGTCGGTCTTCGACTGCGAAACCGTGCTGCGTACCGCGTTCACCGGCGGCCCCGAACCACAGCTCATGGTGCACAGCCGGGTCACCCCCGAGATCACCGTCCGGGTCCGGCGCGGCGCCGACGACGAGCTGTCCGCCCTGCTGGAGCGCGACCGGCTGCGCGGCTTCGACCTGCGCTGCCCCGGACCGCTGCGCCTGACCCTGCTGGGGTCGGAGCAGAGCCCGCTCGAGGGCGCCGCCTCACCCACCCGGATCGTGCTCACCTACCACCGGGCCCTGCTCGACACCTGGAGCGCGCACATCATGCTGCGCGAGTTCCACCGCGCCTATCTCGCGGGCGGATCCCTGCCCGGCGGTGAGCGCCGACCCGATCTGCGGGACTACACCGCCTGGATCGCGGCCCAGGACCTGGAACCCGTACGGGGGTTCTGGGCGCGTTCCGTACCGCCCGCCGATGCGGCGTCGCGCCCGGGCCGGCCCGGCGGGGCCACCGGGCTGACCGGAGTGGGTCGCTCGCGGCTGCGTCTGGACTCTGCAGAAACCATCCGCCTCGCGCGCTGGGCCGGCATGTGGGGCATCGCGGAGAGCAGCGTGCTCCAGGCCGTCTGGGCGATGCTGATCCACCGCGCCTCCGGCGCCACCGGACCCGCCTCGGTCTGCTTCGCGGTCACCGTCCCGGGGCGTGGCATACCGCTCGACGGTGTCGCCCGGATGCTGGGACCGCTGCGCAACTCGCTGCCGATGTCCGTCGAGGTCGACCCGGCGGGGACCCTGCCGCACCTGATGCGGCAACTGCGGGACCACGCCCTGGACATGGCCGCCTACGAATGGGTGCCCGCCGACTGGATCCGGCCCCCGGGCCGGCGCGGCGCGGGCACCGACCCCGCCGCCACCGTCATCGTCTTCGAGGATCCGCCGCATCCGGTGGAGGGGCTGGAGGGCGAACTCGCCGCGCAGGGCATCCGGGCCGAGTTCACGGGCGCCGTACCCGCCCGCTCGGTACTGCCCATCGGGCTGCTCGCCCACCACGACGGCGCGGGCGGCCTGGTCCTGACGGGGGTGTACGACCGTGACGTGCTCGACGAGGAGGCGGCTGCCGAACTGCTGATGCAGAGCGCCCTGCTGCTGCGCGAACTCCCCTTGTGGGCGGGCGAGTCCACCACCGTCGCCGACGCCGTGAAGCTGCTGGAGGGCAGGGCCGTGCCGCGGATGGCCGAGGTCTCGGGGGAGGGCGGGGACGAGCCGCTGCTCACCCTGCGCACGGCGGGGCAGGAGCAGGCGGGCACCATCTGTCTGGTCCTGCCGCCGGGCGCGCCCGCCACCTGCTACGACCTGCTGGCCCACGCCTATGCGGGCCCCCAGGAACTGCTGGTGCTCACCGGCGACGCCGACCGTGCCCGGCCCGCCCTGGCCGCGCACGGCACCGGACGGCTGCTGCTCGGCGGTTTCTCCGGTGCCGGCACCCTCGCCTGCGACCTCGCCCGGCGTATCGCGTCCGACGGCGGCCGCCCGCCCCGCGTGGTGCTCGCCGGCGCGGGCGCGGACGAGGAGGAACGGACCCATGACCTCGCCCGGGCCCTTCAGGACGCCGTCGCGCCTGACGTCTGAGGGGGGTTGGGTCGGCCCGGAGGTGCCTCTGAGGTCGGTTGCTTCGAAGGTGCCGGAACGCCGGTCGCTCTGATGGCGGTTGGGGCTGACTTCGGGGCGGTGCCGCAGGGCGTCGCTCGGCAAGGCGGGACGTGCGCCATGACATCGCCGCGCCATGACATCGACGTACCACGAGCGAAACGGCCGCACCGTCGCCGGAACGATCGTCTCCGCTGTGGTTCCGCCACTCTTCGAGCGCTCCTCGTTCGTAGTCGTACATCTTCGGAAGGGTCACGGGTGACCTCGCCCGGTCTCTGACGCCCTTCGTGCTTTGGGCCGCAACCATCAGGAGAGCCATGTCCCGTCGTCTGTTCACCTCGGAATCCGTGACCGAGGGTCACCCCGACAAGATCGCCGATCGGATCAGCGACACCATCCTCGATGCGCTGCTGAGCCAGGACCCCACCTCGCGCGTCGCCGTGGAGACCCTGATCACCACCGGTCAGGTGCACATCGCCGGCGAGGTCACCACCGCGGCCTACGCCCCGATCGCCCAACTCGTGCGCGACGCCATCCTCGACATCGGCTACGACTCCTCGGCCAAGGGCTTCGACGGCGCCTCCTGCGGTGTCTCGGTGTCCATCGGCGCGCAGTCCCCCGACATCGCCCAGGGTGTCGACACCGCCTATGAGAAGCGGGTCGAGGGCGACGAGGACGAGCTCGACAAGCAGGGCGCCGGCGACCAGGGCCTCATGTTCGGCTACGCCACGAACGAGACGCCCAACCTGATGCCGCTGCCCATCGAGCTGGCCCACCGGCTCTCCCGCCGGCTCACCCAGGTCCGCAAGGACGGCACCGTCCCCTACCTGCGCCCCGACGGCAAGACGCAGGTCACCATCGAGTACGACGGCGACAAGGCCGTCCGCCTCGACACGGTCGTGGTCTCCTCGCAGCACGCCTCCGACATCGACCTGGACTCGCTGCTCACCCCCGACATCCGCGACGAGGTCGTCGAGTACGTGCTCAAGCAGCTCGCCGACGAGGGCATCAAGCTGGAGACCGAGGGCTACCGCCTCCTCGTGAACCCGACCGGCCGCTTCGAGATCGGCGGGCCGATGGGTGACGCCGGGCTCACCGGCCGCAAGATCATCATCGACACGTACGGCGGCATGGCCCGCCACGGTGGCGGCGCTTTCTCCGGCAAGGACCCGTCCAAGGTGGACCGTTCGGCCGCGTACGCGATGCGCTGGGTCGCCAAGAACGTCGTCGCGGCCGGTCTCGCCTCGCGGTGCGAGGTGCAGGTGGCGTACGCGATCGGCAAGGCCGAGCCCGTCGGTCTCTTCGTCGAGACCTTCGGCACCCACACCATCCCGGTGGAGAAGATCCAGCAGGCCATCGGCGAGGTCTTCGACCTGCGTCCGGCCGCGATCATCCGCGACCTGGAACTGCTGCGCCCGATCTACGCCCAGACCGCCGCGTACGGCCACTTCGGCCGTGAGCTGCCCGACTTCACCTGGGAGCGCACCGACCGCGCCCAGCAGCTCAAGGCAGCCGCGGGCATCTGAGCCCGACACCTGACGGCCGGGCCCGACGGTCGCGGCCGGCGCCGTGCGACACCGGCGATCAGCGACCGAAGCGACCGAAGGAGTTCCCGTGCGCATCGCGGTGACAGGATCCATAGCCACCGACCACCTGATGGTCTTCCCCGGACGGTTCACGGACCAGCTGCTGCCCGAGCAGCTGGCCCACATCTCGCTGTCCTTCCTCGTCGACCGCCTCGAGGTGCGCCGGGGCGGCGTCGCTGCCAACATCGCCTTCGGGCTCGGCGGCTTCGACCTGTCGCCGCTCCTGGTCGGGGCGGTCGGCACGGACTTCGCCGAGTACGCGGTCTGGCTGAAGGAACACGGCGTCGACACCGGGGGAGTGCACACCTCCGCCCAGCACCAGACGGCCCGCTTCATGTGCATCACCGACGAGGACGCCAACCAGATCGCCGCGTTCTACGCGGGCGCCATGGCCGAAGCGCACGACATCGACCTCGGCGCCCTCGTCACCGGCCCCGACCGCCCCGGCCTCGTCCTCGTCTCGCCCAACGACCCGGCGGCCATGCTCCGCCACACCGCAGAGTGCCGGGCCCTCGGCCTCCCCTTCGCGGCCGACCCCTCGCAGCAGCTGGCCCGCCTGGACGGCGACCAGGTCCGCGAACTCGTGGACGGCGCCACCTGGCTGTTCACCAACGAGTACGAGGCCGCGCTGCTCAAGGAGCGCACCGGCTGGAGCCGCACCGAGATCCTCGCGGTCGTCGGCACCTGGGTCACCACCCTCGGCGAGAAGGGCGTGCGCATCGAACGCGCCGGACAGCCCCCGCTCGTCGTCCCCGCGGTCCCCGACACCGACACGGCCGACCCGACCGGAGTCGGCGACGCCTTCCGCGCCGGCTTCCTGGCCGCCGTCAGCCACGGCGTCCCGCTCGAACCCGCGGCCCGACTGGGCTGCGCGCTGGCCTCCGTGGTCCTCGGCGCGGTGGGCTCCCAGTCCTACGAGGTCGACCTGGCACAGCTGTCCGGCATCGTCGAGCGAGCCTACGGCCCCGGTACGGCCGACCCGCTCGCGCCAGTCCTCGGAGAACACTCATGACCGCTGACCACCGGACCCGCATCGCCGCACTCCGCGAGGCCTTCGCCACCCGTGTGGTGGTCGCCGACGGGGCGATGGGCACCATGCTGCAGGCCCAGGACCCCACGCTGGAGGACTTCCAGCAGCTCGAAGGCTGCAACGAGATCCTCAACGTCACCCGCCCGGACATCGTGCGCTCGGTGCACGCCGAGTACTTCGACGCCGGAGTCGACTGCGTCGAGACCAACACCTTCGGCGCCAACCACGCGGCCCTCGGCGAGTACGACATCCCCGAGCGCGTCCACGAACTCTCCGAAGCCGGCGCCCGCGTGGCCCGCGATACAGCCGACGAGTACACCGCCCGCGACGGCCGCCAGCGCTGGGTCCTCGGCTCGATCGGCCCCGGCACCAAGCTGCCCACGCTCGGCCACGCCCCCTACACCACCCTGCGCGACGCCTTCCAGCAGAACGCCGAGGGCCTGGTCGCGGGCGGCGCCGACGCCCTGCTCGTCGAGACCACCCAGGACCTGCTCCAGACCAAGGCCGCCGTCCTCGGTGCCCGCCGTGGTCTGGCCGCACTCGGTGTGGATCTGCCGCTCATCGTGTCGGTGACGGTGGAGACGACCGGCACCATGCTGCTCGGCTCGGAGATCGGCGCCGCGCTGACCGCGCTGGAGCCGCTCGGTATCGACATGATCGGCCTGAACTGTGCGACCGGGCCCGCCGAGATGAGCGAGCACCTGCGCTATCTGGCCCGGCACTCCCGCATCCAGCTGTCCTGTATGCCGAACGCCGGTCTGCCGGTGCTGGGCAAGGACGGCGCCCACTATCCGCTGGGCGCCCCGGAGTTGGCCGACGCGCAGGAGAACTTCGTCCGCGACTACGGTCTCTCGCTGGTCGGCGGCTGCTGCGGTACGACGCCGGAGCACCTGCGCCAGGTCGTCGAGCGGGTGCGTGGACTTGCCCCGACCGCACGGGATCCGCGTCCGGAACCCGGTGCGGCTTCGCTGTATCAGACGGTGCCGTTCCGGCAGGATACGTCGTACATGGCGATCGGCGAGCGGACGAACGCGAACGGGTCGAAGAAGTTCCGCGAGGCCATGCTGGAGGGCCGCTGGGACGACTGCGTCGAGATGGCCCGCGACCAGATCCGCGAGGGCGCGCACATGCTCGACCTGTGCGTGGACTACGTCGGCCGCGACGGCGTCGCCGACATGGAGGAACTGGCCGGGCGGTTCGCCACCGCCTCCACGCTGCCGATCGTGCTGGACTCCACCGAGGTCGACGTCATTCAGGCCGGGCTGGAGAAGCTCGGCGGGCGTGCGGTCATCAACTCGGTCAACTACGAGGACGGGGACGGTCCCGAGTCCCGGTTCGTGAAGGTCACCCGGCTCGCCCAGGAGCACGGCGCCGCCCTGATCGCGCTGACCATCGACGAGGAGGGGCAGGCCCGCACCGTCGAGAAGAAGGTCGAGATCGCCGAGCGGCTGATCGACGACCTGACCGGCAACTGGGGCATCCACGAGTCGGACATCCTCATCGACACCCTGACCTTCACCATCTGCACCGGTCAGGAGGAGTCCCGGGGCGACGGCATCGCCACCATCGAGGCGATCCGCGAGCTCAAGCGCCGTCATCCGGATGTGCAGACAACCCTGGGTCTGTCGAACATCTCCTTCGGGCTGAACCCGGCCGCCCGCATCCTGCTCAACTCGGTGTTCCTGGACGAGTGCGTCAAGGCGGGGCTGGACTCGGCGATCGTGCACGCGTCGAAGATCCTGCCGATCGCCCGGTTCAGCGAGGAAGAGGTGACCACCGCCCTCGATCTCATCTACGACCGGCGTGCCGAGGGCTATGACCCGCTCCAGAAGCTGATGGCCCTGTTCGAGGGCGCCACCGCGAAGTCGCTCAAGGCGGGCAAGGCCGAGGAACTCGCCGCCCTTCCGCTGGATGAGCGTCTTCAGCGGCGCATCATCGACGGTGAGAAGAACGGGCTGGAGGCCGACCTCGACGAGGCTCTCCAGGACACGCCCGCTCTGGACATCGTCAACAACACCCTCCTGGAGGGCATGAAGGTCGTCGGTGAGCTGTTCGGGTCCGGGCAGATGCAGTTGCCGTTCGTGCTCCAGTCCGCGGAGGTCATGAAGACCGCGGTGGCCCATCTCGAACCGCACATGGAGAAGTCGGACGCCGAGGGCAAGGGCACGATCGTGCTGGCCACCGTGCGTGGGGACGTGCACGACATCGGCAAGAACCTCGTCGACATCATCCTGTCCAACAACGGCTACAACGTGGTCAACATCGGGATCAAGCAGCCGGTCTCCGCGATCCTGGAAGCCGCCGCTGAGCACAAGGCCGATGTGATCGGCATGTCCGGGCTCCTGGTCAAGTCCACGGTGATCATGAAGGAGAACCTGGAGGAGCTCAACCAGCGCGGGCTGGCGGCCGACTACCCCGTGATCCTCGGTGGTGCGGCGCTCACGCGGGCGTATGTCGAGCAGGATCTGCACGAGATCTACGAGGGCGAAGTCCGGTACGCCCGCGACGCGTTCGAGGGGCTGCGGCTCATGGACGCGCTCATCGCGGTCAAGCGGGGCGTGCCCGGTGCCAAGCTGCCCGAGCTGAAGCAGCGGCGGGTCAAGAGCACCGCGACCGCCGCCGTCGTCGTGGCGGAGAGCCCCGAACAGGGACGCTCCGACGTCGCCGTCGACAACCCCGTGCCCACGCCGCCGTTCTGGGGCACCCGTGTCGTCAAGGGCATCCAGCTCAAGGAGTACGCGTCCTGGCTCGACGAGGGCGCCCTCTTCAAGGGGCAGTGGGGCCTCAAGCAGGCCCGCAAGGGCGACGGGCCGACCTACGAGGAGCTCGTGGAGACCGAGGGGCGGCCCCGGCTGCGCGGCTGGCTCGACCGGCTCCAGACAGAGAACCTGCTTGAGGCGGCCGTCGTCCACGGCTACTTCCGCGCCGTCTCCAAGGGCGACGACCTGATCCTGCTCGACGAGAACGGGTCCGAACTGACCCGGTTCTCCTTCCCGCGTCAGCGCCGGGGCCGGCGACTGTGCCTCGCGGACTTCTTCCGGCCCGAAGAGTCGGGGGAGACGGACGTCGTCGGTCTCCAGGTCGTCACCGTCGGCTCCCGGATCGGGGAGGAGACGGCCAAGCTGTTCGAGGCCGACGCCTACCGCGACTACCTCGAACTGCACGGTCTGTCCGTGCAGTTGGCCGAAGCGCTCGCCGAGTACTGGCACGCGCGCGTGCGCGACGAGCTCGGGATCGCCGCGGGCGACCCGGGCTCGCTGGACGGCATGTTCCGTACCGAGTACCAGGGCTGCCGCTACTCCCTCGGCTACCCGGCCTGCCCCGACCTGGAGGACCGGGCGAAGATCGCCGAGCTGCTCCAGCCGGAGCGCATCGGGGTTCATCTGTCCGAGGAGTTCCAGCTGCACCCCGAGCAGTCCACGGACGCGATCGTCCTGCACCACCCCGAGGCCAGCTACTTCAACGCCGGAGGCCGGGAATGAGCACCCTGCGCGACATCCTCGACAGAGGGACGCCGTCGTTCTCCTTCGAGTTCTTCCCGCCGAAGACGGCCAAGGGGGAGCGGACGCTGTGGGAGGCGATCCGCCGGATCGAGCCGCTCGCACCGAGCTTCGTGTCGGTCACCTACGGGGCCGGCGGCTCCTCCCGGGACCGCACCGTCGAGGTGACCAAACGGATCGCGACCGACACGACCCTGCGCCCCGTCGCCCACCTCACCGCCGTCGGCCACTCGGTGGCGGAGCTGCGGCACATCATCGGCCAGTACGCCGACGCCGGGGTCCGCGACGTCCTCGCCCTGCGCGGCGACCCGCCCGGCGACCCGAACGCCCCCTGGATCCCGCACCCCGCCGGCTTCACCCACGCCGACGAACTGGTGCGGCTGGTCAAGGAATCGGGGGAGTTCAGCGTCGGGGTGGCCGCCTTCCCGGAGCGGCATCCGCGCTCGGCGGACTGGGACAGCGAGATCCGGCACTTCGTCGCCAAGTGCAGGGCGGGCGCCGACTACGCCATCACCCAGATGTTCTTCGACGTCGAGGACTATCTGCGGCTGCGCGACCGGGTGGCCGCCGCGGGCTGCGACACCCCGATCATCCCGGAGATCATGCCGGCCACCGACGTACGCCAGATCGCCCGCTTCGCCGAACTCAGCGGCGCCGCCTTCCCCGAGGACCTCGCCCACCGCCTGGACGCCGTGCGCGACAACCCGGCCGACGGCCACCGCATCGGCGTCGAGTACGCCACCGCGATGGCCGAGCGGCTCCTCGCCGAAGGCGCCCCGGGGCTGCACTACATCACCCTGAACCGTTCGACGGCGACGCTCGAAATCCACCGCAACGTACTGAACTCAAGGAGTGCCCAGCATGCCCTCGCAGCCCAGCGCTGACTTCACGGACTTCAAGGTCGCCGACCTCTCCCTCGCCGAGTTCGGCCGCAAGGAGATCACCCTCGCCGAGCACGAGATGCCCGGTCTGATGGCGATCCGCAAGGAGTACGCCGAGGCGCAGCCGCTCGCCGGCGCGCGGATCACGGGCTCGCTCCACATGACGGTGCAGACCGCCGTGCTCATCGAGACGCTCGTCGCCCTGGGCGCCGAGGTGCGCTGGGTGTCCTGCAACATCTTCTCCACCCAGGACCACGCGGCCGCAGCCATCGCCGCCGCCGGCATCCCGGTCTTCGCCTGGAAGGGCGAGACCCTGGAGGAGTACTGGTGGTGCACCGAGCAGGCCCTCACCTGGCCCGGGCACGCCGGCCCCAACATGATCCTCGACGACGGCGGTGACGCCACGCTCCTCGTCCACAAGGGCGTCGAGTACCGCAAGACGGGCCAGCTGCCGGTCGCCGAGAACGAGGAACTGGCCGTGGTGCGGGCCCTGTTGGAGAACAGCCCGCTGGACTGGACGCGGATCGCCTCGGAGATCCGCGGGGTGTCCGAGGAGACCACGACCGGCGTGCACCGGCTGTACGAGATGCAGCGCGACGGGGTGCTGCTGTTCCCGGCGATCAACGTGAACGACGCCGTCACCAAGTCGAAGTTCGACAACAAGTACGGCTGCCGGCACTCCCTCATCGACGGCATCAACCGGGCCACCGACGTCCTCATCGGCGGCAAGACCGCCGTCGTGTTCGGGTACGGCGATGTCGGCAAGGGGAGCGCGGAGTCGCTCCGCGGACAGGGCGCCCGGGTCATCGTCACCGAGATCGACCCGATCTGTGCCCTCCAGGCCGCGATGGACGGCTACCAGGTGACCACGCTGGACGAGGTCGTCGAGACCGCCGACATCTTCATCACCACGACCGGCAACAAGGACATCATCATGGCCTCGGACATGGCCAGGATGAAGCATCAGGCGATCGTCGGGAACATCGGTCACTTCGACAACGAGATCGACATGGCCGGTCTGGCGAGCGTGCCGGGCATCGTCAAGGACGAGGTCAAGCCGCAGGTCCACACCTGGACCTTCCCCGACGGCAAGACGATCATCGTGCTGTCCGAGGGCCGCCTGCTGAACCTGGGCAACGCCACCGGGCACCCCTCGTTCGTGATGTCCAACTCCTTCGCGGACCAGACGCTGGCCCAGATCGAGCTGTTCACCAAGCAGGCCGAGTACCCGATCGGCGTCTACACGCTGCCCAAGCACCTCGACGAGAAGGTCGCCCGCCTCCACCTGGACGCGCTCGGTGTGAAGCTGACGACGCTGCGCCCGGAGCAGGCCTCCTACATCGGCGTCGAGGTCGAGGGCCCCTACAAGCCGGACCACTACCGCTACTGAGCCGACCGAGCAGGAGGACCAGGTGTACGACATCTTGGAGGAGGACCTCAGACAGTCCCATGACGTCCCGGCCCTCGCCCCGCCGCTCCGGCTCGCCGGCATCGACGAGGACGACAGCTGGGAACCCCACGTCGTACGCGGTATCGACTGACCTACTTCTGACGTTCCTTCCCGGCCCATCCACGAGGCGCGCCGCAGCAGTTGTGCGGCGCGCCTCGTCGTGGTGTCCGCGCGGCCGCGGTGGCCGGAAAACAGCATCGCCGTGCGCCAAGGCTTCTCGACCGGTCCACGAGTGAACCTTGTCAATCTCTATAGGAAACGACGAGTGGAGGCGTGGAGGTGCAGTCATGATTCGGATGCTGCGTGGCGTGCTGCGGGTGACGATCTGCCGCTGTCTGCGGCCTCTTTGGCGGGGCCTGGCGTCCTACGGAGCCATCTATGTCGGCCCGGAGGCGTTGCAGGCCATGGAGCCGCCCCGTACGGCCTCACGCTCCCAGAACCGCCTGGTGCGCTATGCGCAGGGCCGGTTCCTGGTGCTGCCACCAGGGGTGGGCGGGCCGCCGCCGGCGCACCCCGAGCGGCTGCGTGAGGACGTACCGCTGTCCCCGCAGGAACAGCAGCTCGTACGCGACGTGTGGCCCGCCTACGAGCAGCACGCCCGCGGCCGCGGGTGACGGACGAGAAGGGCCGGGGGGGGGGGGGGGGGTTTGGGGGGGGGGGGGGGGGGGGGGGGGGGGGGGGCGGGGGGGGGGGCGCGCGGCG
>NZ_JBIAVQ010000020.1:0-125418 GCF_042894505.1 Streptomyces sp. NPDC001536 | reverse complement strand
CGCTGGTCGGGGGCCGCCGGGGCGGCTAGCCCGGCGCGCCCGGGGGGCCGTTCGGGGGGGGCCGCCCCCCCGGGGGGCGCGGGCCCCCCCCCCCCCCCCCCCCCCCCCCGCCCCTTCTCGTGGCCGGATTCAGATGGTCGTGACGACCTCGTCGACGTCCAGGCGCGGGGCGCGCGGGAACCAGGCGTTCGGGCCGGGCCTGCCGATGTTGATCACCATCAGGGGGGTGTGGTCGTCGTCCAGGAACTCCTTCTGGACGCCGGCGGCGTCGAAGCCGCTCATCGGGCCCGCGGCGAGGCCGGCGGCACGGATGCCGATGATGAAGTACGCGGCCTGGAGGGCGCCGTTGAGGACGGCGGACCTCTCGCGGGCCGGGCGCTCGGCGTAGAGGAGGTCCTTGACCTGGGGGAAGTGCGGGACCAGCTTGTGGAGCTCCTCGTGGAACTCGTTGTCCGTGGCGAGGATCGCGACCAGTGGGGCGGTGGCGGTCTTCGCGCGGTTGGCCTCGGCCATGTGCCGCACCAGGCGCTCACGGGCCTCGGGGGAGCGGACCAGGGTGATGCGCAGCGGGCTCTGGTTGGTGGCGGTCGGACCGTACTTGACGAGGTCGTAGATCGCCTCGATCTGTTCGTCGGTCACCGGCTCGTCGGTGAAGGCGTTGGCCGTGCGGGCCTCACGGAAGAGGAGGTCCTGGGCGGCTGCGTCGAGCACGAGCGACATGGGTGCAACCTTTCGGGCAGGGCTTTCGACAGGGGTTCTACGGGGGTCAGGGGCGGTGGGTCGGAGCGGGGCGGCGGCCGTGCGGGGTCCTCACCCCCACTCGACCAGGGCGAAGCTCGCGGCCATGCCGCCGCCGAAGCCGGCCAGCAGGATCAGTTCCCCCGGTTGGAAGGCGCCCTGGCGGGCGGCCGCGTCGAGCGTGATCGGGATGGAGGCGGCGCCCGTGTTGCCGTAGTGGGTGACCGTGCGGTGCATGGTGGCGCGGGGGAGGGCCAGGGCCTCGAAGACGTCGTCGAGCATGACGCTGTTGGCCTGGTGCGGGACGAAGTGGCTGATGTCCGCGGGCTCGACACCGGCCTCGTGGAGGAACCCCTTGGTCAGCTGCGGCAGTTGCTCCACGACGAAACGGCGTACCTCCCGGCCGTCCATCGCGAAGTACTGGAGTCCGGCGTCCAGGCCGGCGTGGTCCAGGGGCTGCCGGCTGCCGCCCCCGGGCACCTGGATCAGGTCCGAGAGGGCGCCGAAGGTGTAGAGGGCGACGTGCCGCAGGAGCGGGCCCTCGGTGGTCGGGCCCAGGACCATGGCGCCGGCGCCGTCGCCGAACAGGACGACCGTCCTGCGGTCGGCCGGGTTCAGGATGCGCGAGTAGGTGTCGGCACCGATCACCAGGGCGTAGCCGCCGCGCCGCAGGATCACGCTGCCGACCGCGGAGAGCGCGAACACGGTGCCGGAGCACACCGCGTTGACGTCGACCGCCGCGGTGGTGGCGGCACCGAGGTTCCGCTGGACGTAGGCGGCCGTCGGCGGCTGCGGCCGGTCCGGTGTGGACGTGGCGACCGCGATCATGGACAGCTGCTCGGCGGTGATGCCGGCCGACTCCATCGCGGCACGTGCCGCGGCCGTCGCCAGGTCGGACGTGGCCTGGCCGGGGGCGGCCCAGCGCCGTTCCCGGATCGCGGTCTTACGGGTGATCCAGGCGTCGTCGACGCCGGCGGGCGCGCCGACCTCGTCGTTGGAGACGATCCGCTCCGGCACATAGGCGCCCGTGCCGAGGATCCTGATGTCCTTCATGGGGCTGCCGGGGGCGGGGATCGTGGTGCCTGTCATGCGGCTGCCCTCCCCTCAAATGGTCTGTGAATGGCTGTACGAAGGGGCCGGCGGGCGGGCGGCGCACGGTGGCCGCCCTTGCCCGCTCTGTGCCCTCGAGACGCTCTAGCGCGTCTGGTAGATCCGCTTGTGTCCGCTGATCCCGGCCAGCCGGTACGGTCCGGTGGTCTGCTCCGGGGTGGCGTGGTCGCCGCCGTCGGTCGGGAACGTCCACTCGTGCAGTTCGCGGTAGCCGGCGTAGTCGACCGTCCGGCGCCGCGAGATCGCCTCGAGGTTCGCCTTGGTGCGCAGATGATCCTGGTAGCCGGCGACCACGGTCCCGGCGAAGAACTCGGCGACGGAGCCGGAGCCGTAGCTGAGGAACGCGAGGGGCTTGCCGGTCAGGTCGTCCGCCTGGTCGAGGAGCGCGGCCAGGCCCAGGTACACCGACGCCGTGTAGCTGTTGCCGATCACGGTGTTGTACGCCGTGGTCTGGCCGAGGGCGCCCGCGATGACGTCCTTGTCGGTGTCGTAGCCGCAGTAGTTCAGCAGGTGACGGTGGGCCTTGTAGGCCATCTTCGTGAACGGCTGGTGGTAGCAGAACGCGGCGAACTCCTCGAGGGCGCGGCCGCCCTGCTCCGAGTAGTCCTTCCAGGTGCCCTCGACCGCCTGGAGGTACGCGCCGATGGACTCCTGCCCGTCGACGAGCGCGGTGGAGAGGTAGTTGGGCCGCCAGAAGTCCATGACGTCGGCGGTGAACAGCCCGGAGGGGTCCTCGATGCGCACCAGGGCCGGGTCCACGCTGACCAGCATGGCCACCGCGGAGGCGCCCTGGGTCGCCTCACCGGGGCTGTCCAGCTCGTACTTGGAGACGTCGCTCGCGATCACCAGGACCTGCTGCGCGGGGTCGCGCTGCACCAGGCCGATGGCGAACTGGAGGGCCGCCGTCGCCCCGTAGCAGGCCTGCTTGAGTTCGACGACGCGGGTCGCCGAGGGCAGTCCGATCAGCGAATGGACGTAGATGCCGGCCGACTTCGCCTGGTCGATGGAGGACTCGGTGGCGAAGACGACCGTGCGGATCCGGTCCTTGCCGTGCCGGGCGATGATGGGCGCGGCCGCCGTCGCCGCCATGGTCACGATGTCCTCGTCTGCGGCGGGCACACTCATCGACTCCTGGCCGATGCCCACGTGGTACTTGCCGATCTCGGTGCCGTTGTAGTCCGCGAGGGCCGTGTGCGGCAGGACGAACTCGCTTGTCGCGAACGACAGATCGTGGATTCCGATGGATATGGACATGCCTCATACACCAACCTTTGCGGTCTTGTTGTCGCGTTCCAGCTGGACGTGTGCGCGCATGAGTTCGCCGGGGTTCGTCTGTGCCGCGAGCAGCGAGAGCTCGCCGCACAGCACGGTTGCCGCGGCGAGGACGGCGAGGCGGCGGGCGTTCTCGCCGGGCTCGCCGTCGGCCCGGCAGCCGAGCCGGGTCAGGTTCGTCTCGACGAAGCCGAGGCCCTTGCCGTTGCCGACCGTGCCGACGATCAGGTTGGGCAGGGTGCAGGCGAAGTAGAGGTCGCCGTCACGGTCCTCGGCCATGACGACGCCCTGCGAGCCCTCGACGATGTTGGCCGCGTCCTGGCCGGTCGCCAGATAGAACGCGAGCAGCATGTTCGCGTAGTGGGCGTTCGCCGAGCGGATGCCGCCGGCGAGGAGGGTGCCGAGGAGGTTCTTGCGGATGTTCAGCTCGACGATCTTCGCGGCGGTCGTGTGCAGGACGTCGGCGACCACGTCACGCGGGACGAGCAGTTCGGTGACGACGTTCTTGCCGCGGCCGAGGATGCCGTTGATCGCGGTGGCCTTCTTGTCCGAGCAGTAGTTGCCGGAGATCGACCCGTAGGAGATGCCGGGGATCGTCTCCAGCACGTGGGCGAGGAGCGCGTCGGAGGCGAGGGTGGCCATGTTGTGGCCGGAGGCGTCGCCGGTGGAGAACTCGAACCGGATGAACAGCAGGTTGGCGTTGATCTCGTGCCGGATGCCGATCAGCTGGGCGAACCGGCTGCAGCCGCGCACCACTTCGCGCAGTTCGTCGATGCGCGCCTCGATGGTGCGTGCGGCGGTGAGCGCGGTCAGCGCGTCCGTCGCCTCGACGAGCACCGAGCGGGTCATCCGCTCGTCGACGAGGGTGGCGACGATGCCCTTCTCGGCCAGCCGGGAGACCTTCGCGCCACGGCCGACGGACGGCCACAGCGGGGACTCGTAGGTGGCGAGCGGGACATGGGTCTCGGTGTTGGCGACGTTCCCCGAAATGCGGAGGGGGCCCACCCACCTCATGGGGACCCCGGCGATCGCGTGTGCTTCGGTCATCGTGTGCTTCCCGTCATCTCGTGGAGGGCGTCGATGGAGCTGGAGCGCTGGGCCAGCCGTCGCGTGTCGATGCCCCGGTCGGCACAGAAGGACCGGAGCTCGCCGTGGATCAGCAGGTCGCAGCGGGTGAGGTCGGCGGGGGTGCGGGCGCCGAGCATGGTCTGCAGGGCCGCCAGCTGGTCGAGCCAGGCGGAGATCTTCGCGACCAGCGCGGAGACGTCGCCGTCGAGCAGGGTGCGCAGGAAGCCGCCGGAGGAGCCGACGGCACGGGCGCCCAGGGCGAGCGCGCGGGCCACGTCGAGCGGGGTGCGGACCCCGCCGGAGGCCAGCACGGGGATGCCGACGTCCTGCGCGTCCAGCAGACAGGCGACCGTGGACTGCCCCCAGTCGTGCAGGTAGGCGTAGTCGGCGAGTTCGCGCCGCCCGTTCTCGATACGGGCGAAGTCCGTGCCGCCGCGGCCGCTGACGTCGGCGACCTGTACGCCCAGGTTCGGCAGGGCGAGGATCGTCTCGCGGCTCAGCCCGTTGCCGACCTCCTTGACGACCACGGGGACGTCGACGGCGGCCGCGATCCGCTCGATCTGCGCCGCCCACGAGCCGAAGGAGCGGTCGCCCTCCGGCATGGGCGTCTCCTGCGCCGTGTTGAGGTGGATCTGCAGGGCGTTCGCCTGGATCAGGTCGATGGCGCGCCGCGCGTTGTCCACGGACGCCGTCGCGTTGACGTTGGCCAGGACGAACCCGTCCGGGTTCTCCTCGCGCAGCACCCGGAAGGTGTCCGCGCAGGAGGGGTCCTTGAAGTAGGCGTGCATGGAGCCCGACGCGATGGCCACCCCGGTCTCGCGGGCCGCGATCGCCAGGTCCCGGTTGATGACGCCGGTCTTGGCGCTGCCGCCGGTCATCGCGTTGATGTAGAGCGGCGCCTGCCAGGTGAGGCCGGCGAAGGTGGTGGTCAGGGAGACGTCCGGGCGGTCGATGCCGGCCAGGGCGTGGTGGACGAACGACACCTCGTCGAACTGGTTGCGTCCGCTGTGCGCGTGCTGCTGCTCCATGGCGAGCCGGACGTGGTCGTCCTTGCGCTGAGCGCTACTCATGCTGGGTTCCCTTCCGGGGCGGGACGCAGGGGCAGGGGCAGCACCCCGGCCGCGGCCCACCGTTGGCGTACGTGTGCGATGTCGTGCGGGGCGTCGGCGTCCAGCAGGGCGATGCCGCAGTCGCCGCCCCCCGCCCCGGAGGGTTTGGCCGCACCCCCGGCGGCCTCGGCCGCGTCGCACAGCGCCGTCAGTTCGGGGGTGAAGATGCCGAGGCCGACCTCGTCGTCCAGGCGGGCCAGCTCCTGGCGGGCGCGCCGGATCTGGTGCAGCAGGCCTTCACCGTCGCCGGCTTCCAGGGCGCCGATCGCGGCGTGCACGAAGTCGGCGGTGGTCTCCACGAACTTCTGGTGCGAGGGGGTGCCCCGCCAGGTCCTGCGGTGCAGGCCGGCCACGAGGGAGGTGGTGGAGGCGGGGTTCCCCGTCCAGCCGACCTCCAGCGACAGGCCGTTCGGGGGCGGCAGTTGACGTACCTCGAAGCCCGGCCAGGGGGTGCGCAGCGCCTCCTCGACGCCGCGGCTGCGGGCCAGGTCGAGGACGAAGGCACGGTCGGGGGCCCGGTAGGCGATCCAGCCGCCCCAGGTGCCCGCGGCGAGGTCACCGCCGGAGCCCTTGGGGTCGATACGGGCCGTCGCGAGCAGCGCCAGCCGGAACCGGGCGTCGGGGGAGAGCTCCAGCCCGCAGTACGACGCGACGGCGGCGATCGTCGCCACGGTCACCGCGCCGCTGGAGCCCAGGCCGTACTTCCTGCCGTTCTCGTGCAGGGTGCTGGCGATGGACACGCTCAACGGGGGGACGGACAGGCCGCGTTCGGTGAGCAGGTCGGCCACGGTCTCGATCGCGGTGATCACGTGGGCGGCTTGGCCGTCGTCTCCGGTCAGGCGGCCGTCGTGCCAGTGCAGGTGCGCGGGGTGCGGCCAGAGGTCGGAGGAGATCGCCACGCCGGTGCGGCTCGGCCCTCGAATGCCGGACACGGTGACGGTGATGTACCGGTCGACCGCCACCAGGATCGCCGTGTTGCCGGGGTCCACCACCGCGTACTCGCCCGCGATGTACAGCTTGCCCGGCGCGCGCCGCACCACCGTGCGCCGGGAGGTCATCGCTCGTCCTCGGTGAGGAGGCGGGCGCCCCTGCCCGGGCCGGCGGTGTGCACCGCGCTGTCGGGGGCGGCGCCGCGTACGGCCGTGGCCACCTTGTCCGCGTCCGTGCGCCGGCACAGCACCTTGACGTTGGGCCCGGCGTCCATGGTGACGTAGGCAGGGACGCCGTCCCGGCGCAGCTGGAGTACGGCGTCCAGGACGGTGAGGGAGGCCGGCGACATGTACCGCACGGCGGGGCGTGCCGCGAGCATGGTGGCGTGCATGCCGAGCGCGTTGCGTTCCGCGATCTCGCCGACCGCGTCCAGGTCGCCGCGGCTCAGTGCGGAGCGCATGTCGACGAGGTCGTCCTTGCTGGAGATCGCCCACGGCTCGAACAGCGGTGAGGTGTCGACGGTGCGGCGCATGGCCTCCCGGCTGGACACCTCCTTGGGGCCCGCGTTGACGACGGCGACGACGAGCGCCGGGTCCAGATCGGCGGCGGCGTCGACGGGCTCGGCGTACGAGCTCAGGTCGTCGGTGCCGGCGTGCCAGACGGCGAAGTCCCCGAAGATCGACCGGGACGCCGAGCCGGAGCCGCGCCGGGCCAGCCGGGACAGGGCCCGCGGGTCGCCGTCGAGCCCGTAGGCGGCCGACGCGGCGACGGCGAGGGCGGCGAAGCCGCTGGCGGAGGAGGCCAGGCCCGCCCCGGTGGGGACGGTGTTCTCGGTGTGCACGACGGCCCGCTGGGCGCTGCCCGCGCGTTCCCGTACGAGGTCCAGGAAGGCGGCGATACGCCGTGCGGCCTCACCGCTCGCGCGCTCGCCGTTGAAGGTGACCGTGTCCTGGTCCGCCTCGGGGGCGAGGCGGACCCGGGTGGTCGTCGGGAAGATGTCCAGGGTCATGGACAGGCTGTCGGTGCGGGGCAGGAACAGCCGCTCGTCGCTCTTGCCCCAGTACTTGATCAGCGCGATGTTCGGGTGCGCGACGGCGGTGGCGTCCGTCGCGCCGCCCGCCGGCCGCGGTCGGGTGAGCTGTTCAGAGCGCATGGCTGGTGAGCCTCCTCAGCGGTACGACCCACGTCTGGACGGCGCCCGCGTCGTGCAGCCGCCGGGCGACCTCGCTTGCCTGCTCGGGCTGGGTGAGGGCGAGGACGCAGCCGCCCAGACCGCCCCCGGTGATCTTGGCGCCGAGGCTGCCCGCCGTCATCGCGGCCTCGACCATGGCGTCGATGCGGTCGGTGCTCAGACCGGCCGCGCGCAGCAGCTCGTGATAGTCCGTCAGCCGCGAGCCGAGCTCGTCCGGCGAGCCGTCGGCGAGCGCCCGCCGGGCCTCCTCGACGAGCTGGGTGGCGCGGGACAGGAACCGCTCCTCGGCTCCCGTCTCCCGCCGGAAACCGTCACGCAGCAGCTCGACGGCTTCCTTGGTGCTGCCCGCGGTGCCGCTGTCCGCGATGATGAACAGGCCGTCGCAGCCGATGGCCAGTTCCTCGGCCCGGCCCGCCTGGAACAGCAGCGGGGCGCTCGCGCCGACGGTCATCGCGTCGACGCCGCTGGCCCGGCCGTGCGCCATGTTCTCGGCCGTCTGCACCAGGTCGAACGCCGTGGCCTCGGACAGCTCCTCGCCGAACAGGTCGGCCAGGGCAAGCACGATCGCCCGCGAGTTCGCGGCGCTGGAGCCGAGCCCGCGGCCGGGCGGGATGGCACCGTCGAGGATCACGTCCAGGTGCGGGCTGCCCGGCACGCCCATGCGCTCCTTGAACGCCGCGGCCAGCCGCTGCAGACCGTCGGAGGCCAGCGTCACCACCGCGCGGGAGGCGGAACCGGTCATGGTGAAGGACAGGCCGCCCCGGGCGTCGGAGGAGTGGGAGGACCATCCGGCGTTCGCCGTGGCCGTCAGCTGTGGAATCGGCAGCGCGAGCGCCGGGGTTCCGTACACGACCGCGTGCTCGCCCAGCAGGATCGCCTTGGCGTGGGCGCGACCGATGCCGACCGAGCGAGCCCGACGGTTTTCCGAAACCCCCTCCACTGAGGTCGGTAGCGTCAACGCACTCACTCCCCTTGTCGTTTCACGAAAGTCTTCGAGACGGGCCATTGGTTGTTCTTGCGCGGCGGAAAGTGCGCACAAAGCGCCGCGCGGGGAATGCCCGGACGTCATCGGGACGCGTTACCGCGCCGCATGGCGATCTGGGTGAGTTCCTCGATGTCGAACTCCGAGCGGCAGTTCGGCGCGCCATAGCGGGTGATCTTCCCCCGGCTCACCCATTTGCGGATCGTCGCTTCGGACACGCCCACGGCGAGTGCGGCCACGTTCGTCGGAACGAGCCTGTGGCGCGGCGGTTTCTTCATGCCGAGACACCCTTTCGCTGCCGCTCCATGAGCTGCCGCAGAGTCAGCCATTCGTGCATTTCCCAGGAATGCCCCGCCGAGCACTCGATGCTCCGGCTCCCGGAGGTGCCGGTGTTCTTCGGCGAGGCGCTGATCGTGCCGGCGCAGTCCTCGACGACGCACTGCCGGATCAGCGTGTGCAGCGACGTGGGGTCGGGGTCGATCGTGCTGCGCAGCTCGGCGACGAGGCTCTCCGTCTCACCTGCGAAGTCGGCGGCCGGCGGCTGGGCGGCGAGCCAGTGCAGATGCCGGGTCAGAAACCGGGCCAGCTGCGGGACGGAACGGGCCGGCGCGGTGACGCCGAGCTTTTCCACGACGATTTCCGACCACGACTCGAGAGTGGCGAGGATGTTGTGCCGGGCATCGAGCACCGAGATGTTCAGGTGATCCCGGTTACGGCTTCCCGAGACCCGGGTGGGGTTGGTCCGCCGATGGGTCGGAGAAATGTGGTGCAGACACTCCTGGTGCAGTGCGGGAAGTGCGCGCAGATTCCGTTCCAGCTGACTGACACAGGGGGCGCAAAGGACGAGACCGGGGACGGCGTGGCTCTCATGGGTGTGATTTCTGGGGCACGGGTGAACCATCAACGAATCTCCTTCATGAGGCGGCTCGCCCTCCGCGACCGTGTTGCACCGAATGGCCGGGTCGATCCTTTGACGCCTTTTTCCCGAACGTAGCGAGCGGTGCTGGAGTCCCGATACAGCCCCGTTCGCGGCCCGCCGGAGATGCCGTGCCACCTCGTCCTCGGCGCCCCTCGAGCGGGGCCGGGCAATTGCCCCGGCCATTCCTCAAGCCGATTTCCATCCGGGGCCGAGCAGTGGTTGAGCGGCTGCCCCGACGGTGGCGGAGGAAGGAGGCGCTGTGGACGGTACGCATGGAGGCGAACGCGCAGTAAGCGTCGCACTCACCGCAGGGCCGCTGGTGACGGCGGCCGCTCAGTATGCCCTGGACGATCCGATGCCGTTCGGCTATCAGGACGCCCGGGAATCCGCCCGGTCCGACCGCGGTGACGCGGCGGCCCACTTGGAGGTCTGCCTCGTCGGCGCAGGCCCGCGGGGCCTTTCCGTACTGGAACGGCTCTGCGCACAGGAGAGGAAGTCGCCCCGCTGGGACAGCGTCACCGTGCACGTCGTCGACCCGGACCCGCCCGGCTCGGGACGGGTGTGGCGCCCCACGCAGTCCCGGCACCTGCTGATGAACACCGTGTCCTCGCAGGTCACGGTCTACACGGACGCCAGCGTCCGGATCGACGGCCCGCTGGACGAGGGACCGAGCCTGTACGAGTGGGCCAAGGCGCTGGTCTCGCACACCCTGGAGGCCGCCCCGCAGTCCGGCTACGACGACGGGGTCCTCGCCGAGGCACGGCGTCTGGGCCCCGACTCCTACCCCACGCGTGCGCTGTACGGCTGCTATCTGACGTGGGCGTTCCGGCGGGTCGTGGCGGGTGCCGCCGACCATGTGAGGGTGCGCACCCATCCGGTGCGGGCCGTCGCCCTGGAGGACGACGGGCCGGCGGGGGAGCAGACGGTGGTCCTGGAGGACGGCACCGTGCTGTCCGGGCTGTCCGCGGTCGTGCTCGCCCAAGGACACGTACCGGCTCAACTCTCCGACACGGAACGGGAGTTGACCGAGTACGCCGAGCGGAACGGGCTGACCTACCTGGCCCCGTCCAACCCGGCCGACGTGGACCTGTCGGGCATCCGGCCCGGCGAGCACGTACTGCTGCGCGGACTCGGGCTCAACTTCTTCGACTACCTGGCCCTGTTCACCCACGGCCGCGGCGGCGTCTTCACCCGCGTCGACGGCCGCCTCGTCTACGAGCCCTCGGGCCGTGAACCGCGTCTGTACGCCGGCTCCCGGCGCGGCGTGCCCTACCAGGCGCGCGGCGAGAACGAGAAGGGCGCCCACGGCCGCTACTACCCGCGGCTGCTGACCACCGGGTACATCGCGGCGCTGCGCGCCCGTGCCCCGCACCACGGGGCCATCGACTTCGCCGCCGACCTGTGGCCGCTCATCTCCAAGGAGGTGTGCAGCGTCTACTACGCCGCGCTGCTGGAGTCGCGCGGTGAACTCCCGGACTTCGTCGAGGAGTTCGTCGAGGCGTACCTGGAGGCCGAGCCGGGTGTGGACGAGGACGTGCTCCTCGACGCGACCGGGATCGACGCCGCCGAACGCTGGGACTGGAAGCGGGTCGCCCGCCCTTATGGCGACCGTGTCTTCACCGACCAGGCCGCCTTCCGCGACTGGCTGCGCGGCCACCTCGACGACGACGTCCGCCTGGCCCGCCAGGGCAACGTCAGCGGACCGGTCAAGGCCGCCCTCGACGTCCTGCGGGACCTGCGCAACGAGCTGCGGCTCGCCGTCGACCACGCCGGACTGACCGCCGCGTCCCACCGCGACGACCTCGACGGCTGGTACACCCCGCTCAACGCCTATCTGTCCATCGGCCCGCCGGCCTCCCGCATCGAGGAGATGGCCGCACTGATCGACGCGGGCGTCCTCGACGTCACCGGCCCCGGCATGCGGGTCACCGCCGACGCGGACGATCCGCACGGGCCCTGTTTCACCGGTACGTCCAGCGAGATACCGGACGTACGGGTGCGGGCCACGGTCCTCATCGAGGCCCGGCTGCCCGAGATCGACCTCAGGCGCACCGCGGACCCGCTGATGAACCAGCTGCTGCGCACCGGGCAGTGCCACCCCTACCGGATCCCCGGCGGGACCGGCACGGGCGGCGCGGACTACGAGACCGGCGGTCTCGCCGTGTCCGAGCGGCCCTACCACGTCATCGACGCCAGGGGAGTGCTGCACCCGCGGCGCTTCGCCTACGGGGTGCCCACCGAGTCCGTGCACTGGGTGACCGCCGCCGGCATCCGGCCCGGCGTCGGCTCGGTCACCCTGGAGGACTCCGACGCCATCGCGGCGGCGGTCCTGGCCCTGCCCGAACTGCCGCGCCCGGTGGCGGAGTCGGTCACCGCGAGGGCGAGGGCGAGCGCATGACGTCCCTGGACGCGATCCCCCGCACGGGGACCCTGCCCGCCCATCTGGACGCCGGGCTGCTGTCGCCGGTGCGGGCGGGCACCCCCGTGGAGGCGGCCGTCGGCGACAGCGCCTGGCTCCAGGCGATGCTGGACGCGGAGGCGGGGCTGGCCCGCGCCCAGACCCGCTGCGGCACGGTCCCCGCACAGGCGGCCGCGGCCATCACCGCCGCCGCCCGCGCGGACCTGCTCGACGTACGGGAACTGGCGCTGGCCGCGCGGGAGACCGCGAACCCGGTCGTGGGCCTGGTCAAGGCGCTGACCGCGGTGGTCGCCGAACGCTCCCCGCAGGCCGCGGAGTACGTGCACCGCGGCTCGACCAGCCAGGACGTCTTCGACACCGGCGCGATGCTGGTGGCCCAGCGGGCGCTGCGGCTGATCGTCGCCGATCTGCGGGCCGTCGCCGAGGCGCTGGCTGGGCTCGCGGCCGCGCACCGGGACACGGTGATGGCGGGGCGCACCCTCGCCCTGCACGCCGTGCCCACGACGTTCGGGCTCAAGGCGGCGGGCTGGCGTCAGCTGGTCCTGGACTCCGTCGAGCGGCTGGAACGGCTCGCCGAGGGCGAGCTCCCGGTGTCGCTCGGCGGCGCGGCCGGAACCCTGGCGGGCTACCTCCAGTACGCCGGTGAGGGCGCGGACCCCGCGGCCGTGCTCGACGAGCTCGGCGCCGCGTTCGCCGACGAGACGGGCCTGGCCGTGCCCGTACTGCCCTGGCACGCGCTGCGCACCCCCGTCGCCGACCTGGGGGCCGCGCTCGCCCACACCACCGGCGCGCTCGGCAAGATCGCCGCGGATGTGCTGGTGCTGACCCGTACCGAGGTCGGCGAGGTGGCCGAGCCCGCGGTCGCCGGACGGGGCGCCTCCTCGGCGATGCCGCACAAGCGCAACCCCGTGCTGGCGACCCTGATCCGCTCCGCCGCGCTCCAGGTACCCGCGCTGGCAGGCGTGTTGCTGCACTGTCTGCCCACCGAGGACGAGCGGTCGGCCGGGGTGTGGCACGCGGAGTGGCAGCCGTTGCGCGAGGCCTTGCGGCTCACCGGCGGCGCCGCGCACACGGCCGTCGAACTCGCCCGGGGCCTGGTCGTGCGTCCGGAGCGGATGCGCGCCAACCTCCAGGCGACCGGCGGTCAGCTCGTCTCCGAGCGGGTCTCGGCCGTCCTGGCGCCCCGCATCGGCAAGACGGCCGCCAAGGAACTGCTCACGCAGGCCTCCCTGCTCGCCTCCCGCACCGGCCTGCCCCTGGCCGAGGTGCTGGCCGAACTCCCGCAGCTGGCAGGCGTGCTGAGCCGGGAGGACGTGACCACCCTCCTCGACCCGGCCGGCTACACGGGCGTCGCCGGTCCCCTGGTGGACCGCGCACTGACCGCGCCGGGGCTCGGGCGGGCCCCGGCGCCCTGACGCCGACGCCCGGTGCGTACGGCCGTGGAGGTGGATGTCCTACGACGCCGTACGCACCGGGTCGGGCCGGTCGGGCCGTTCGTGGAGCCCCGTAGCAGGTCTGCCTCGGCCCGATCGCCCTGGTCCGGGCGCCCTTCGCATCCCATCCGCCCCACGCCTTCCTCAAGTCCTCCTCGTACCCGCCTCGAATGCCGCTTGAGGCGGTGTCGAGGCAGGTCTCGCGGGCCGTCCTGCGGCGCATGATGCAAGCACAACGCACTGGGGAGGCGGCCGAGTTGAGTCTGGACGCACGTGTGGTGGCAAGGGGCGGCGGCCATGGGCACGCCCTGGTGATCGGCTCCGGTTTCGCCGGGCTGACCGTGGCGCGGGCGCTGGCGGGGTTCATGGACCGGGTGACCGTGATCGAGCGCGACTGGCTGCCCCGTGGCGCCGGCCGCCGTCGCGGTGTGCCCCAGGCGCGCCACACCCACAGCCTGATGACCGCCGCCCACCAGGGCCTGGAGCGGCTGTTTCCCGGCATCCGCCGGGACCTTCTGCGCGCCGGAGCGGTCCACATCCGTATGCCCGAGGACATGCTGCTGCTCGGCCCGGCCGGCTGGCTGCCCCGCGTTCCGACGGACCGGTCGATGCTCAGCGCCGGCCGTGACCTCCTCGACGCGGTGATACGGGACCGGCTGCGCGCCGACCCCAAGGTGACCTTCCTCCAGGAACACGAGGTCGTCGCCCTGGAGCCCGGCCCCCAGGACACCGTCACCGGCGTCTGGGCACGCGGCCGCAACCGCATGGAGCCCGACGGCTGGAACCCCGAACGGCTCATCCCGGCCGAGTTCGTGGTGGACGCCTCCGGACGCGGCTCCCAGGCCCCCCGGTGGCTCGCCGAGCTCGGCTACGAGCCGCCCGGGGAGTCCGTCGCCGACTTCGGGACGTCGTACGCCACCACCCTGTACGCGCCGCCCGTCGGCCATGTCGCCGACTTCAAGAGCCTGTTCGTGATGGCCGCGCCCGGCGATCCGCGCCAGGCCGTGCTCAACCCGGTGGAGGGCGGCCGCTGGTCGGTGACGATCGCCGTCGGCGACGGCACCCTCGCGCCCACCGACCACGCCGAACTGCTGCGGGCCGCCGGCGCCCTGCGCCACCCGCTGCTGCGCGACCTCATCGAGACGGCCACCCCGCTCGGCCCCGTCTACACCCGCGGCCGCACCGACAGCCGGCTGCGCCATTACGACAAGCTGCGCCGCTGGCCCGACCAGTTCCTCGTCGTCGGTGACGCCCTCGCCGCCGTCGACCCGGTGCACGGCCACGGCATGACGCTCGCCGTGCAGTGCGCCCTGGCCCTGGACCATCTGCTCGCCGCCCACGGCACCGCGGTCGGCATCAGCCACCGGCTGCGCCGGGCCCTGGCCCACCAGGTCGCCCCCGCCTGGCGGTCGAGCACCCGAGTCCCGGGCCCGGCGTCCGGAGTGCGGGACCGGCTCGCCACGCGGTACGCGTCGCGGATCGCGGCCGCCGCGACCACCGACCCGCACGCTGCGGCCCTCCTGCTCCACCGGCACGAGAGCGGCGACCCGCCCGCCGTGCTGCGGCCGCGCGCCCTGCGGGCCGCCCTGACGCCCCGGCGCGAGGCCGTCACCGCGCCGCCCAGCGTCACCCACGGACCGGAGGCCCGCAGGCGCAGGCCCGCCGCACCGGCGGCGCCCGCCATCGGAGTCTCCGGCGGCTCCACCGCCCGGCCCCGGCCCACCGGCTCCTCGGCCCACTGGCCCGCCGCGACACCGGCCGGCGAACGGCGACGACCGTGAGCGCCCGGTGTCCGGGACCCTCGCCGCTTTTCGGCCGCCTGGCGCGTAATACGCCGTCGCGGCCGAAATCGTACGGACATACGCTCGAGGTCATGACAGGAGTGGATCAACTGACCGACAGCGAAGCCCACTTGTGTTCCGACGTCCCACAACTCGCTCAAGGAACACTTGAGTTCAGACTTGAGTATCACTTGAGCGCGGTTGTTCTGTTTGCTGACGCGTGGATAGCGTTTCACCCGCTCCAGGGCACCGGCCGGCTTGCGCCGCGGCAGGCCACCTTGCCTGTGACGGCCGAGCGGCGAGGGGAGGGCGCGCGGGTATGAGCACGACCGAAAGGGCGCCACAGAGTGCGCGCACCATACCGTCCAAGGGCGAGCGCGTGGCCGACTGGGCGGACGGACGCCTCGGGATCTACAACTTCCGGTTTCTGATCCGCAAGGTCTTTCCCGACCACTGGTCGTTCATGTTCGGCGAGATCGCCCTCTACAGCTTCATCGTGCTGATCCTCACGGGTCTGTGGCTCACCATGTTCTTCGACCCGAGCATGACCGAGACCGTCTACCACGGATCGCACGAACCGCTGCAGGGCATCCCGATGTCCCAGGCCTACGCCTCCACCATCAGGATCAGCTTCGATGTGCGCGGCGGCCTGTTCATCCGCCAGCTCCACCACTGGTCCGCACTGATCATGATCGGTGCGCTGATGCTGCACACCCTGCGGCACTTCCTGACCGGGTCGTTCCGCAAGCCGCGCGAGGTCAACTGGCTGATCGGCTTCACCCTGCTGGTGCTGGTCACCCTCGAGGGCTTCATCGGGTACTCGCTCCCCGACGACCTGCTCTCCGGCACCGGTCTGCGCATCGCCGAGGGCGTCACGCTCGCCATCCCGGTGGTCGGCACCTATCTGACGCTGTTCCTGTTCGGCGGCGAGTACCCGGGGCACGACATCATCCCGCGGTTCTACAGCTTCCACATCCTGCTGATCCCGGGCATCGTGCTGGCCCTGGTCACCGTCCACCTGATCTACGTCTTCTACCACAAGCACACCCAGTTCAGGGGCCCAGGGCGCACCGAGAAGAACGTCGTCGGCGCCCCGCTGATGCCCAACTACACGGCCAAGGCGGGCGGGTTCTTCTTCCTGGTCTTCGGTGTGCTCGCCTTCATGGCCGGCGTCGCCCAGATCAACCCGGTGTGGACGTACGGGCCCTACCGGTCCGACCAGATCTCCCAGGGCTCCCAGCCCGACTGGTACATGGGCTTCCTCGAAGGCGCCCTGCGGGCCATGCCCGCCTGGGAGTTCGTGCTGCCAGGCGGCTACACCGTCAACATGGGCGTGCTGCTGCCGGCGGTCATCCTGCCCACCGTGCTGATGGCGGTGGTCGCGCTGTGGCCCTTCCTGGAGGCCTGGGCCACCAAGGACAAACGGGAGCACCACCTCCTGGACCGGCCGCGGGAACACCCCACCCGCACGGCGTTCGTGGCGTCGCTCGCCGCCCTGTACCTGGTGCTGTTCTTCGGCGGCGCCAACGACGTCCTGGCCGAGCGCTTCCATCTGTCCCTCAACCAGATCACCTGGGCCGTACGGATCGGCGTCTTCCTGGTGCCCTGGCTGGCGTACGTCGTCACCCGGCGGATCTGCCTCGGCCTCCAGCTGCGGGATCGCGACAAGGTCCTGCACGGCCGCGAGACCGGACGTATCCGCAGGCTGCCGCACGGCGAGTTCGTCGAGGTCCACGAGCGGCTCGACCGCGAGGCCGAGTACACGATCCTCGCCCGTGAGCAGCGCGAGATCCTGCCCGCCCCGGCGGCCGAGGACGCGGACGGCGTGCCCAACCCGGACGCCCACAAGCAGATGCTGCGCCACAAGGTCAGCCGCTGGCTCTACGGCAACCAGATCCCGCAGCCGACCCCCGAAGAGATGCGGCACGCCCTGGAGCACCTCGGCGACTCGCCGAACGGGCACGCCTCCTCCAACGGACACGGGTCGTCCAACGGGCACGCGGGTGCTCTGGAGCGGGAGCCGGACCGGGAAGCGCACTGACCCGGGCGCCCGGGCGATCGGGGCGCCAGTAACAACGACCGGGCCGAACGAGACGGCGCGGGTGATCAGGGGACGATCACCCGCGCCGTTCCCGTTCCTCGGCCCGCCGCCCCGACCTCAACGGGAGGCCCGATGAACCGCACGCCCTGGCATCGCGAGAGTCCCCGCGCCGAGTCCATCACCCGCGCCCGCACCGGCCTGAGCCAGGACGTACGGGCCCGCCAGCGCCGCTACATCATCGCGATGCTGATCCGTACCGTGTGCGTGGTCGTGATGGCCCTCACCTGGGACCGCTGGCCTCTCGTCGCCGTCTGCGCGCTGATCGGCGGGGTCGTCATCCCCTACGTCGCCGTGGTCGCCGCCCAGGCCGGCTGGCGCCAACAGCGGGGCCTGCGCGCCGAGTTGGTCCGGCCCGCCGCCGAGCCCGCCCCCCGGGTCGTCCTCGAACCCACGCTGATCCTGCCGCCGGAACGCAACACGACGGGCTGACTCTGGCTGCCCCGCATAGCGTTCACTGGCATTCCATTGCAACGAGCGGGTGAGTGTCGTTGCGTTAATTGCGAGAGTCACTGCAACGATTTCCCTCAACTGACCTGCATCTATAGCATTTTTGCGCAACGAACTTGTTGCTCGATCTGTGAATGCAACGTAGCTTTTCCTTCATCGGAAACAGCGATTCACAGGAGAGCATCATGCAGAAGTTCACCACCCCCGCCGCCGTCACCGCCGTCCTCGACATCCCCGCCGGACGCATCCAGCTGATCGCCGCCGACCGCACCGACACCACGGTCGAGGTCCGGCCCGCCGGCCCCGCCAAGAGCCGGGACGTCAAGGCCGCCGAGCGGACCGAAGTCACCTACACCGACGGCGTCCTGCGCATCCAGGCCCCCGAGGCCGACAACCAGCTCTTCGGCCCCTCCGGCACCGTCGAGGTCACCGTCCAGCTGCCCGCCGGCTCCCGCGTCCAGGTGACATCGGCCTGCGGCGAGGTGCGGGGCGTCGGACGGTTCGGCGATGTCGCCGTCGACAGCGCGCAGGGCCCGCTCAAGTTCGACGAGACCGCGAACGCCCGCCTCACCGTCCAGTCCGGCGACATCACGGTCGGCCGCCTGAGCGGGGACGCCGAGATCAGCACCCTGAAGGGCGACCTGAACGTCACCGAGGCCGTCCGCGGCACCCTCACCCTGCGCACCGAACAGGGCGACATCACCGTCGGCGCCGCCCGCGGCACCTCCGCCACCCTCGACGCCGGCACCTCCTACGGCCGTATCGACAACACCCTCCGCAACGCCGGCGACGCCGCCCTGGCCATCCGCGCCACCACCTCCTACGGCGACATCACCGCCCGCAGCCTCTGACCACCGTCCTCGCGAAGGAGCACCCCACATGACCAGCTTGGCCATCGCGGCGCACGGGCTGCGAAAGTCCTACGGCGACAAGACCGTCCTCGACGGCATCGACCTGAGCATCCCCGCCGGTTCGGTGTTCGCGCTGCTCGGGCCGAACGGCGCCGGCAAGACCACCGCCGTGAAGATCCTGTCCACCCTCATCACCGCGGACGGCGGACAGGCCCAGATCGCGGGCCACGACGTCACCACGTCACCGGACGGGGTGCGGGCGGCGATCGGTGTCACCGGGCAGTTCTCCGCCGTCGACGGGCTGATCACCGGCGAGGAGAACATGCTCCTGATGGCGGACCTGCACCACCTGTCCAAGCAGGAGGGACGGCGCGTCACCGCCGAACTCCTGGAACGCTTCGACCTGGTGGAGGCCGCGAAGAAGCCCGCCTCCACCTACTCCGGCGGCATGAAACGCCGCCTCGACATCGCCATGACCCTGGTCGGCAGTCCGCGGATCATCTTCCTCGACGAGCCCACCACCGGCCTCGACCCGCGTTCCCGGCACAACATGTGGCAGATCATCCGGGAGCTGGTCACCGACGGCGTCACCGTCTTCCTCACCACCCAGTACCTGGAGGAGGCCGACCAACTCGCGGACCGTATCGCCGTGTTGAGCGGCGGGAAGATCGTCGCCGAGGGGAGCGCCGAGGAGCTCAAGCGGCTCATCCCCGGCGGGCATGTGCGGCTGCGGTTCACCGACCCGGACGCCTACCGGTCCGCCGCCCGGTCCCTGACCGCGGCCGCCCGCGACGACGAGGCGCTCGCCCTCCAGATACCCAGCGACGGCAGCCAGCGCGAACTGCACGCCATCCTCGACTGGCTCGACGCGGCCGGCATCGAGGCCGACGAGCTCACCGTCCACACCCCCGACCTCGACGACGTGTTCTTCGCCCTGACCGGCGACACCGACAAGCCCAAGGAGTCCGTCCGATGAGCACCCTGTCCCTCGCCGTACGCGACTCGTCCACCATGCTGCGGCGCAACCTCCTGCACGCCCGCCGCTACCCGTCCCTCACCCTGAACCTGCTGCTCACGCCGGTCATGCTCCTGCTGCTGTTCGTCTACATCTTCGGCGACGCGATGAGCGCCGGCGCGGGCCGCTCGGCCTACATCGCCTACATCGTCCCCGGCATCCTGCTGATGACCATCGGCTCCACCACCATCGGCACCGCGGTGTCCGTCTCCACCGACATGAGCGAGGGCATCATCGCCCGCTTCCGCACCATGGCGATCCACCGCGGGTCGGTGCTCATCGGACACGTCGTCGGGAGCGTGCTCCAGTGCGTCGCCGCCGTGGTCCTCGTCGGGGCCGTCGGGGCGGCCATCGGGTTCCGTTCCACGGACGCCACCGTCCTGGAGTGGCTGGCGGCGTTCGGGCTGCTCGTGCTCTTCGCCCTGGCGCTCACCTGGATCGCCGTCGGCATGGGCCTGGTCAGCCCCAACGCCGAGGCCGCCAGCAACAACGCGATGCCGCTGATCCTGCTGCCCCTCATCTCCAGTGCCTTCGTCCCCGTCGACGGCATGCCGGGCTGGTTCCGGCCCATCGCCGAGTACCAGCCCTTCACCCCCGCCATCGAGACCCTGCGCGGCCTTCTCCTCGGCACCGAGATCGGCCACAACGGCTGGCTCGCCGTCGCCTGGAGCCTGGGCCTCGCGGTCCTCGGCTACTTCTGGGCGGCCGCGAAGTTCAACAGCGACCCGAAGTAACGGCGATGACAGCGCGGGCAGCCCCCCGCACCCACTCGCACCCGCTCGCACCACGAGGCGGCGCACACCGACGGATGCCGGTGTACGCCGCCTCGTTCGTACGCCCTGGACGACCGCGGAGTGCTCAGCGCCGGGGCATCTCCATCGGCCGGTTCCGCCAGGGACGGCATATGAGCAGGAAGCCGGCCAACGCGATCACGGCACTGCTCAGCTGGACCACCGCCAGCGGGGTCGCCGACTCCTTGCCCGCGACCCCGACGAGCCCGGATGCGACCGCTCCCATGAAGAAGCACGACGTACCGACCAGCGCGGACGCCGAACCCGCCGCGTGCGGGGTGCGCATCAGGGCCAGGGCGCTGGTGTTGGGCAGGATCAGGCCCAGCGAGGAGATCATCACGAACAGACAGGCGGCGATCCCCACCGTGCCCGCCTCACCGAAGACCCCCATCGTCACCAGCAGCAGCGCGAGACCGCCCGCGGCGAGCACCCCGAGCCCGTACCCGAGGACCTTGTCCAGCCGGACCCGGCCCACCAGGAACTTGCCGTTGAACTGGCCGACGGCCAGCAGCCCGAACGAGTTGAGGCCGAACAGCAGCGAGAAGGTCTGCGGGGACGCCCCGTAGATGTCCTGGATCACGAACGGCGAAGCGGCGAGATAGGAGAACAGCGCCCCGTACGCGAAGCCGTTCGTCATCAGATAGCCGGTGAAGACCCGGTCGATGAACAGCCCGCGCATGATCCACAGAGCCCCGCGCACCCCGCCCGTCTGACGCCGCTCGGGCGGCAGGGTCTCCGGCAGCCGACGCCACACCAGCACGGTGAGCGCCACACCGATCGCGGTGAGGACGACGAAGATGCCCCGCCAGTTGGTGAAGTGCAGCACCTGTCCGCCGATCACGGGCGAGATGATCGGGGCCAGGCTCGATATCAGCAGCAGCGTGGAGAAGAACTTGGCCATCGCGAGACCGTCGTAGAGATCTCGTACGACGGCCCTGGCGATGACGACGCCCGCCGACCCCGCGAGCCCCTGGATCACCCGGAAGGCGATCAGCAGCTCCGCGTTGGGGGCGAGCGCGCACATCGCGGCGGCGACGACGTACACCATCAGTCCCGCCAGCAGCGGTCCGCGCCGGCCCCAGCGGTCGCTCATCGGTCCGATCACCAGCTGCCCCAGCGCCATGCCGATCAGACACGCGGTGAGCGTCAACTGGACGGTCGTGGCGGTCGATCCGAGGGAGCGGGTGACCTCCGGCAGGGCCGGGAGGTACATGTCCATCGACATCGGCGGCACCGCGGCGAGGGCACCGAGCAGAAAGGTGACGAAGAGCCCGGTCCTGCGCACCGACCGGTCGCTGCCGGCGGCTGATCCTCTGCCCTTCGCCGGGGACCGCAGCCCTGGGAATCGCCTGCCTTTGGCGGTGGCTTCCTCGGCTTGCTGAGACATGCGCCCTCCGCGTCAGGTCGTTTCGTGGCTACGGCCGATGCTCGCAGCAGACCGCTACAGAAACGGCAGCGCGCGGGTTGCGTCTGAGGTGAGGCGATACTCCGGCAAGGCTGTTGATGTGTCGAAGTCGAGACTCGTCAGTGCGCTGCTCGAGTTTCCCTCGGTCTCGCTCGGAACGCTTTGGGTCGGCCTTGGCGCGGGGAGTTCGACCGTGTCACTATTCCTGCACGCCTTCCCTGCCCAAAATCATTTCGGGGGCGGGGGATTGAGCATGTGTCCACTGGTTCTGTACCGGTGAGACCGCGTCCGTGCCAGGTACGGCACAGGTTTCCTCTCGCATCGAATCCCCGCGCGCCGCGGTGTTCTCCCGTGCGCTGCGCTCTCTCCGGAAGCTGTGCGCAGATTCTTCAGGTACAGAAGGCAGACTCTAGAGAAAGTAGAGCCCAGATATGCCCAGGCTATGCAAGCCCGCAGTGAGCGCGCCGGAACACATCATCACGATCGACGAGACCCTCGAGTTCGCTGCGAAAGCCCACGCGGGAAAGCCGCAGCTTCCTTTGGCGCTCCGGCTGATCAAGAACACCGGAGTGCTGAAGCGGCATATCGTCCAGCCCATCGAACAGACCCTCGGGCACCCGGGCCTCACCGAGCGCAACCGCATCTACGAGGCCGAGTCGAAGAAGCTGACCCCGCCGGTCATCGAAGAGGCCCTGCGCAACGCCGACGTGGCCGCCCGTGACATCGACGCCATCATCTACGTGTCGTGCACCGGTTTCAGCATGCCGTCGCTGACCGCGTGGCTCATCAACCACCTCGGGTTCCGCTCCGACACCCGCCAGATACCCATCGCCCAGCTCGGCTGCGCGGCGGGCGGCGCGGCCGTCAACCGGGCCCACGACTTCTGCCTGGCCCACCCCGGCAGCAACGTCCTGATCGTCTCCTGCGAGCTGTGCTCGCTGTGCTACCAGCCCGACGCGGACGACATCGGCTCGCTGCTGTCCGACGGGCTGTTCGGCGACGCGGTCGCGGCCGCCGTGGTCCGCGGCAACGGCGGGGTCGGCATCGAGCTGGAGCGCAACGCCTCCTACCTCATCCCGCACACCGAGGACTGGATCTCCTACGCGGTCAAGGACACCGGCTTCCACTTCCAGCTGGACCGCCGCGTGCCGGGCACCATGGAGCCGCTCGCGCCGGTGCTGCGCGAGTTCGCCAAGGACCACAGCTGGGACGCCGGCAAGCTCGACTTCTACATCGTCCACGCCGGCGGTCCGCGCATCCTCGACGACCTCGCGAAGTTCCTGGAGGTCGACCGCATGGTGTTCCGTCACAGCTGGTCGACGCTGACCGAGTACGGCAACATCGCCAGCGCCGTCGTCTTCGACGCGGCCCGCAGGCTCTTCGAGGAGGACACCCCCCTCCAGGACGCCACCGGTCTGATCGCGGGCTTCGGCCCCGGTATCACCGCCGAGATGGCGCTGGGCCGCTGGAGCGTCGACGGTCCGCGAGAGCTGGACTGAGCTCCGACGGGGCGCACCGGAACCTCACTCAAGTGAAACTCTGCGCGGACAAAGGAAGCTGACCACATGACTGGCCTCATCCTCCCGCCCGGTCAGGGGCGAAAGCTGATCACCAAGGCGCAGGAAGTGACCTTCAAGGCCACGCAGGAGCACGGCTCCTCCATATCGATCTTCGAGGTGGTCGTACCGCCCGGATTCGATGTGGGGGCGCATGTCCACAGCGATGCGCAGGAGTTCTTCTACGTTCTTGAGGGGGAGCTCCAGCTCCTGGCTTTCGAGCCGACCCAGCGCACCGAACAGGACTGGCACGAATGGGAATCGCCCGACGGCGACAAGGTCGTCCGGGCCACCGAGGGTGCCTCCATGTTCGTACCGCCGGGAACTCCGCACGCCTTCAGGAATGCCTCCGACAAACCGGCGCGCATGCTGTTCCAGTGCTACCCGTCACCTATTCACGAGCTGTACTTCGAGGAGATCGCGGAGATCTGGGAGGCCGGCGGGATCAACCCCGGGGCCATCGACGAGATGCGCAAGCGTTATGACGTCAGCCAAATCACCCCGCAGCGTTTCGAACCGCCGGTCCTTCTCGATTCCCAGTCCTCCGAATCGCGCGGAGCGTAGACACAGATGAGCGACATCGACAAGATCCCCCTGGTTTTCGCGAGCCTGGGGGAGCAGGAACTGGCGGCGGTCGCCGAGGTGTTCGCCTCGGGCTGGCCGGCCGGCCAAGGACCGAAGGGCAAGGCCCTCGAGGCACAGCTGAAGGAACGGTACGGGGCCGGCGACGCGGTGGCGATGAGCAACTGCGGCGCCGCCCTGCACGCGGCGATGCTCGCGTTCGGCGTCAAGCCGGGCGACGAGGTCATCGTCGCCGACTACACGTTCCCGGCACCCGCCCACGCGGTGTGCTACGTCGGCGGGACCCCTGTCTTCGCCGACGTACGGCCCGACACCGGCACCGTCGACCCCGAGGCGGTCGCCGCCCTGGTCACCGAGCGGACCGTGGGCATCATCGCCGTCGACGTCGTCGGACTGCCCGCCGACTACACGGAGTTGCAGGCCATCGCCGACCGGCACGGCCTGTTCCTCGTCGAGGACGCCGCCTGCGGTGTCGGCGGCACCTACCAGGGGCGCGAGGCGGGCTCGCTGGCCGAGGTGGCCTGTCTGTCCTTCCACGGACGCAAGGGCGCCACCAGCGGCGAGGGCGGCGCCCTCATCGCCACCGACCCGGCCATCGGCGCGAAGGTGCGCCAGCTGTCGTCGTTCGGCATCGGCAGCATCTTCGACATGGGCCAGGTCATCGGCCTGCCGATCCCCGAGTTCACCGAGATCGGCTACAACTTCAAGCTGTCCGACATCGCCGCGGCGATCCTGGGCGTGCAGCTCGGCCGTATCGAGGAACTGATGGCGCGGCGCAACGCCGTCGCCGCCCGCTACGCCGAACTCTTCGCCGACGAGGAGCTGCTGACGGTGCCGCACGTGCCGTCGGACCGCACCCACTCCTGGCAGTCCTACCTGGTGACCCTGGACCCGAGCGTGGACCGCGGGGCCGTCGCCACCGAGCTGCGCCGCCAGGGCATCGGCACCCTGCACGGCACCTGGGCCAGCCATGTGCAGCCCGCCTTCGACTCCAAGCAGGTGTGCCCGGTCTCGGCGGACCTCTTCCAGCGCAACCTCGGCATACCCATGCACGCCGAGCTGACCATGAGCCAGGTCGAGCGGGTCTCCGAGGTCCTGCGCAGCGCGCTGCGCACCCACGCGACGCCCACCCGAACCCTGAAGGGAGCGGCATGACGAACAACCAGCCTGCACCGGACGGTGTGATGAGGCTGATCAACGGCTACTGGAACACCGGCGTCATCGGCGCCGCGGCCACCCACTCCGTCTTCACGCATCTGGAGAACGGCGCGGGCACGGCCGCGGAGGTGGCGGCCCGGGCCGAGATATCCGAGCGGGGCGCGCAGAGCCTGCTCGACGGCCTGGTCAGCGTGGAGCTGGTGGTGCTCCAGGACGGGCGCTACCGCAACACCCCCGAGGCGTCCGCCTTCCTGGTGGAGGGCAAACCCGCCTCCCTGGCCGGCTTCGCCAAGCTGAAGCTCCAGCACACCGGCAGCCTCACCGACCTGCCGGAGGTCGTGCGCATCGGCGGTCCGCTGGCCGGCGGCGAGACCGAGGTGGCCGACAACCCGCACTGGGAGGGCATCGTCCCGGCCATCGCCGCGGTGTCGGTTCCCGCCGCCGACGCCGGTGTCGAGGCGCTCGGCATCGCCGACGCCGGTGAGATCTCCATCCTCGACGTGGGCGGCGGCTCGGGCATCTACTCGTCGATCTGGCTGAACGCCAACCCGGCGGCCCGCGCCACCCAGCTCGACTGGGAGCCGATCAACGCGATCGCCCGCCGGCTGGTGGGGGAGCAGGGTGTCGGCGACCGTTTCACCACCCTCGACGGTGACTTCCACACCACCGACTTCGGCACCGGGCTGTACGACATCGCCGTGTACTCCCACATCGCCCACCAGGAGAACGCCGAGAGCAACATCGAGGTCTTCACCCGCCTGCGCAAGTCCCTCAAGCCCGGCGGTGCGCTGGTGGTCGCCGACTACGTCGTCGACGACGACCGCTCCGCACCGGCGTTCCCGCTGCTGTTCGCCCTGGAGATGCTCCTCAAGAGCAACGACGGCGGCACCTGGCGGCGCTCCGACTACCGCGACTGGCTGGTCAAGGCGGGCTTCGAGGACGTCTCGTTCCACGCCGCGCCGCCCGCCACGATGGTCATCGCCCGCTAGCGGAAGGCCAGTTCGCCGTGCCAACAACCGAACGGTGGGGACATGCGGGACGACGCTGATCCGGCAGATCTCTCGATCATCGAGGAAGTCTCCCGGCTGGTGGGAGTGGAGTGCTCGTCGACGACGGTCAGGTCGATCCTGTCCGCCTACGGCGACACCCTCGCGCAGGCCGTGCTCGCCTTCCGGGTGGCGACCTCGAAGCGCAACGCGGGGGGTCTCGACTGCCGTTTCACCATGCTCCCGCCGGATCTGGATCCCTACGCCGTCGCCTTGTCGCACGGTCTGATCGAGGCGACGGACCATCCCGTCGGCAGTTTGCTGGGGGAGCTCCACGCGGGATTCCCCATCGGGTTCAGCGGTATCGACTTCGGGGTCGTCGGCGGGTTCAAGAAGACCTGGTCCTTCTTCCCGCTCGACGACCTGAAGCCGCTGTCCGAGCTGGTCGCGCTGAAGTCGATGCCGGCCGGCGCGGCCGCCAACCTCGACCTGTTCACCCGGTACGGCGTGGCGGGGAAGGTGAGCCTGGTCGGCATCGACTACCGGCACCGGTCGGTGAACGTGTACTTCGGGGCGGCGCCCGCCTCGGTCTTCAGGCCCGAGGTGCTCACCTCGCTCCTGAAGGAGGCCGGGCTGCCCGCGCCCAGCGAGCGGCTGCTGCGGTTCGCCACCGGCGCGTTCGGCATCTACGCCACCCTGACCTGGGACTCCCCGAAGGTCGAGCGGATCACCATCGCCGCCATGACCGACGACCCGCTGTCCCTGCCGGTGCCCGTCGAGCCGGACATCGCGGACTTCCTGAAGAACGCCCCGTACCGCACCGACGGCCGTCCGTCCGTCTACGCGATCACGGTGGCGCCCGGCGGGGAGTACCACAAGCTCCAGTCGTACTACCGGTGGCGCCCCCAGGTGGAGACCACCCTGCTGGTGCCCGACAGCCGGTAGCGGCCGAACCCGTCGAAGGAAGACCCTGATGAACATTGCCCTGTGGATCGTCGCGGGAGTGCTGGGCGCGGCCTGTGCGGCGGGCGGTGCCCAGAAACTGACCCAGCCCAAGGCGAAGCTGGCCGCCGGCGGCTACGGCTGGGTCGACGACTTCAGCGCGGGCGGCGTCAAGACCATCGGAGCCCTGGAGGTGCTGGCCGGGCTGGGCCTCATCCTGCCCGCCGCGCTCGACATCGCGCCGGTGCTGGTGCCGGTCGCCGCCACCGGCCTGGTGCTGCTGATGATCGGCGCCGCCCTGACCCACCTGCGCCGCCACGAGGCCCAGGCGATCGTGGTGAACGTGGTCCTGCTCGCCGTCGCCGCCTTCGTGGCATGGGGCCGCTTCGGCCCGCACTCCTTCTGAGGCGTCCCCCTCTCCTCGTATCCCGCACGAGCCGGCGACCGCCCGAACGTTCACCGCCCATCGCAAAGGAGACAGCCCAGATGAAGGGCTCCGTGGCCTATCAATCGATAACGAAGCGCGGTCTTCACATCGGCCTGCTGCCGGAGATGGCGGCCGCCGTCAACCCGTCGACCCCGATCAGCCTCGACCACGACCTGGGCGTCCTGCCCGAGGCGGGCCGGCGTCTGACGGTCGCCCAGTACGCCGAGTACGTCGACGACCTGGCGGCCCGGCTGTGGGCGGCCGGGGTCCGCACCGACGAGCGCGTCGTCATCTACAAGACGGCCAACGCCGACCACTGGATGCTCGCCGCCGCCGTCTCCCGTATCGGCGGCATCGTCGTGAACCTGTCGCCGGCGCTGGACCCCACGACCGTGGGCGTCCTGCTGGAGCGGGTCGACCAGCCAACCCTGCTCACCGACGGCGCCAAGCTCGACGTCCTCGCCGACGTGCCCCTCACCGACCTCACCAAGCGGGTCATCACCTCGGCCGACCACCGGCCCGGGTCGATCTCGCTGGCCGAACTCGCCGGCAGCCCCCGGGTCAAGCCCGTCGTGCGGCCCATCGACGAGGCCGCCGTCATCACCCACACCTCCGGCACCACCGGCATTCCCAAGCTGGTCGTGCACACGCCCCGCACCCAGGGCATCCGCCTCGTACCGCAGTGGCGGCTGCTGTCCCTGATGCGCAAGAAGGAGACCGTCGCGATCAACGTGCCCTTCGTGCACTCGCGGATGGTCGCGGCGATGTCCCTGGCACTGCTGAAGGAGTACCCGGTCCTCCTCATGCGCGAGACCGGCCCCGCCGAGGTCGCCGAGCAGTTCGTCAAGCACCGGCCGGCCTTCGTCGAGGCGCTGCCCAACTCCCTGATGGAGTGGGAGGAGCTCGCCGAGGACCCGCGCGCGCCGTTCGGTTCGGTGAAGGTCTTCAGCAGCACCTTCGACGCCATCCACCCCGGCACCATGAGCCGACTGCTCAAGGCGTCCGACCGGCGGGGCGCCCTGTTCTTCCAGATCTACGGGCAGAGCGAGGTCGGTCCGGCCGTCGGCCGCGCCTACTTCCGCCACTCCGCGCACAAGGCGAACGGCCGCTGCGTGGGCTGGGCCATGCCGAACGGTGCCGCGCGGATCCGCGTGGTCAGCCGGGACGGCAACCCTCCCTCCGAGACGAACCCCGGCTCCATCGAGGTCGCCTGGGACGGCATCGCGAAGACCTACTACGGCGAGCAGGACCGCTACGACGCCAACCGCGACGGCGAGTGGTGGCGGACCGGGGACGTCGGCTACCGCACCCGGTTCGGCTGCCTGCACATGCTCGACCGTGAGATCGACATGATCCCCGGGGTGAAGAGCTCCCTGGAGATCGAGGACGTCGTCCTGGGCCAGCTGCACGAGCTGACCGAGCTGGTCGTGGTGCAGGGCCCCAACTCCGAGCCGGTCCCGGTGATCTGCACCGTCGACGACAAGCCGCTGGACCTGGACCGCTGGCGGGTGGCCGTCGCCGAGTTCCCCCAGCTCGCCGACCCCGTACAGATCCCGCAGGCCGAACTGCCCAGGACCGCCACGCTGAAGGTGCAGCGCCTGGCGCTGGCCCGGCGCTTCGAGGAGCAGGGAGTGACGCCGTGACCTCCGAGGCCGTACTCGCCCGGTTCCGGGAGTACATGGTGGGGCCGTCGCGGTTCATGACCCTGCTGTCCGTCTTCGAGCTCGGCATCGTCGACGCGCTGCGTGAGAACCCCGGCCTGACGGCGTACGACCTCGGGGAGCAGGCCGGTGCCAAGCCGGACGCCGTGGAGCAGCTGCTGTTCCTGCTGGTCAAGGAGGGTTTCGTCGCCTACGACGAGCTCTCCGGCGGCTACCGCCTCGACGGCCTCGCCGAGGTCCCCGAGAGCGACCTGAAGCGTGCGCTGGCGTACATGAACCTGATCAAGGTGACGGCGCTGCGGCAGCTGTTCTACCTCACGGAGTCGGTGCGGACCGGCACGGTGGTGGGTCTGAAGGAGCTCTACGGTTCCGAGGGCACCCTGTACGACGCGGTGGCCGATCATCAGGATCTGAACGATTCCTGGCTGAAGTTGATGAACACGGTGACGGCGAACATCGATCCGTGGTTCTTCGCCAACATCGATGTTCCGGCCGGTGCGCGGGTCCTCGACGTCGCCGGGAACACGGGGCTTGGGGCGATCCACACGTTCCGGCACAAGGGGTCCGAGGGTCTGTCGGTGACGACTTTCGATCTGCCGGACAAGGAGTCCAGGGCGCTGGCGAATTTCCGGGCGGAGGGGCTTGAGGAGCATCTGTCGTTCATCGGCGGCAATGTCTTCGACGGGATCCCCGAGGGGTTCGACGTCGTGCTGATCAAGCATTTCCTGGACATGTTCGACGCGGGCAACGTGCTCAGGATCCTTCAGGGGGTCTATGACTCGCTGGAGGTGGGGGGTCTGATCCACATTCTGGTTCCGGTGTATCCGGAGGACATCCGGGAGAGCGACAACTACAACGTCGATTTCTTCCCGGCGTTCTTCCTGGGTGCCGCGATGGGTCAGGGCGGTCCGCAGAAACTGTCGGTGTATCAGAGCCTGTTGGAGCAGGCGGGGTTCAAGGTGACGCAGGCGGTCACCAAGGACGCTTCCGAGGTCCCGCCGGACGTCATCCCCGTCCAGGCGATCCTCTCCGCGACCAAGCTCCCCTGACGGGGCCGCGTGCGGCGGTGCCCTGCGCCATGCGGGGTGCCGCCGTATCGGGGCGGCACAAGCGGACAGGTTCTTCGGGCTTTCCCGCCGCTCCCACCCCCCAGTGTCGGCCGGTCGCCTTGAGTGTGACTGGAGGATCGGTTGGCGCCGACTTGGCGTACGGAACCCCGCCGCCCGGACTCGCGCACAATGACGGGGGAATTGCCTGCCCAGCATCCACGACAGGTGAAATACGCCCGTGGAATGGAGAGTTCAGGGATGGCGGACGAGACGGTCGACGCCGGTATCGCGAACCCCGGCACTTCGGACGCGTGGCGCATCGCGGAACTGGAACGTGAGGTGCGCGAGCTTCGCCGCACCAACAAGGCGCTGCGCAGAAGCGTGGCCAGAGAACGCGCACCCGGTCCCGACAGCACGGCGGCGGTCCGGGCGGCCGCGGCACCCGGGCGAGCGGAGGACGCCCGGTGGCCCGCGCCGTGCCCCAAGGTCGCCTTCCGCGCTCTGGGGCCCATCGAGGCCGTCGTCGGTGACCGCCTCGTCGACCTGGGCGCACCCAAACAGCGCGCCCTGCTCGCGCTGCTGGTCAGCAGGGTGGGCCGGGCGGTGGCCTTCGACGTGATCTTCGAGGAGTTGTGGACCGGGCACCCTCCGCCTTCGGCCGCCTCCTCGCTCCAGGCGTACGTCGCCAACCTGCGACGGGTGCTGGAGCCCGGCCGCGCGCCCCGCACCCAGCCGACGGTGCTGCGCACCTACGGACGCGGATACCTGCTCGACAGCCGGGTCGTCGAGGTCGACGTGCACCGGTTCAGCGAGCGGGCCGTCGCCGGCTGGCAGGCCCTGGACCGGGGCGATCCGCAAGTCGCGGTGCACGAGTTCGAGGGCGCGCTGGCGCTGTGGCGCGGATCGGCCTACGCCGAGGTCGCGGACACCGCCTATGCGCGGCCGGACGTGGCACGGCTGGAGGAACTGCGGCTGTCGGCGGTCGAGGGACGCTGCGCGGCCCTGCTCGCGGCCGGCGCCCACGAGATCGCGGTCGCCGAACTGGAGGCCTTCGTCCAGGACCATCCCCTGCGGGAGTACGGCTGCGAACTGCTGGGCCTGGCCCTGTACCGGGCGGGCCGGCAGGCCGACGCGCTGGCGGCGCTGCGCACCAA
The DNA here is from genome assembly GCF_042894505.1 of Streptomyces sp. NPDC001536. Taxonomy (NCBI): domain Bacteria; kingdom Bacillati; phylum Actinomycetota; class Actinomycetes; order Kitasatosporales; family Streptomycetaceae; genus Streptomyces; species Streptomyces sp. NPDC001536. Next base: position 94,340 of record NZ_JBIAVQ010000020.1, on the reverse strand, counting down.
CCAGCGGCGGCTCGCACAGGAGTTGGGGATCGATCCGCGGCCGGCGTTGCAGCTGCTGGAGCAGCAGATCCTCAACCACGCGCCGGCCCTGGACTGGCGCCCGCACCCCAGGGCGGCCATGAAGCCGGCCCGGCGCCCGGTGACGGCCCCGGAGCAGCGCGCACCGCACTGGGGCGCCCGCCGCCAGCCGCCGCATCACGGGGTGCTGCCGCGGGGTGAAGTGCTTCGCTCACCCCTGCCGGCGGAGCTGTAGCCGCCCCCGCGTACAGGACTGCACCCCCCACCGGACCCGGCGGGGGGTGCAGTCCTGTACTGGCCCGGAGGTCAGGTGCCGCTCACACCTTGGAGGCCTCGGGGGCCTTGGCCGCGGGCTCCGCCAGCAGTTCGGCGGCCTCCGCGTGCGCGTCCCGCTTCTCGGCGCTCACCTTGCCGAGCAGGAACAGGGCGATCAGACCCGCGGCGGCCAGGACACCCGCGGCGACGTACAGCGCCAGCGCGAACCCGTCGGAGGCGACCGCCAGCGGGTTGCCGTCCGCCGCGTGGTCGTCGATGTACCGCAGGGCGAAGGGCACCAGCGTCGCGAGGCCGAGCGCCGCGCCGATCTGCTGCATCGAGGTCTGCACACCGGAGGCCAGACCCGCGTCCTGACCGGTGACCTCGTGCAGCCCGCCGTTGATCAGCACGGGGAAGCCCATGCCGTTGAACAGCGCGAACACGACCAGACCGGGCATGACCCCGCCGACGTAACTGGCGTCCGGGGAGAAGCCGTTGGCGGCGATGAACTGACCCAGCGCCGAGCCGAAGAACGCGATGACCACGATGGGCTTGACGCCGATACGGGGCATCAGCGCGGTGGACACACCCATGCCCAGGCCCGTCGCGACGGTGAGCGGAATGTAGGCCAGACCCGTCTCCATCGGCGAGTAGTGCAGCACCTGCTGGAGGTACAGGGTGGCCACGAACGCGTACGTGTAGAACGACGCGAACGACATCATGCTCACGACGTTGCTCGTCACACGCGTGCGGTTCTTGAAGAACCGCAGCGGGATCATCGGTTCGGGCACCCGCGACTCCCACACGGCCGTGAAGACCAGCGCGGCGATACCGGCGAGCAGCGGCAGCAGCACGTGCGAGGAGCCCCACGAGTCCTCGGCGGCCTCCAGCAGGCCGTACACCACGGCCACCAGACCACCGGTCGCCGCGACCGCTCCGACCAGGTCCAGGCCCTGGCCCTCACGGCGGGCCATCCGGCTCTCCGGCATCAGACGCGGAATCACCAGCAGCGCCAGCACCACGATCGGGATGTTGATGTAGAAGACCCAGCGCCAGTCGATGAAGTCGGTCACCAGACCACCGACGACCGAGCCGACCGCACCGCCGAGCGCCGCCAGTCCGCCCCAGATGCCCAGGGCCTTCGCCCGCTCCTTGGAGTCGGTGAACAGCACGGCGATGAGACCGAGCGCGGCCGGTGCCGCGAGCGCCTCGCCGAATCCCTGGAGGAACCGGCCGGCGACCAGCAGACCCGGGGTGTTCGCGGCGCCGCACATGATCGAGGAGACGCCGAACAGCAGGACGCCCGCCACGAAGACCCTGCGGCGGCCGAGCAGGTCGGCGATACGACCGCCCAGCAGCAGGAATCCGGCGGCCATCAGCAGATAGCCGTTGACCACCCAGGCGAGACCCTCGGTGGAGAAACCGAGGTCGGACTGGATGTTGGGGAGCGCGATGTTCACCACGGTGACGTCCAGCATGAGCATGAACTGCACGGCGGTGAGGACGGCCAGCGCTTTCCAGCGCCGGGGGTCACCACTGTTGTGGTCGCCGGCCTGGTCTCGTGAAATGTCTAAGGTACTCATGACGTTGGTGGTCCTCCCAGTGATCCGGGGCCGGACGGTTCCTTCCGCTGGTTCTTGCGACGGCCGGTGCCGGGACCGGCCGGTGGGTGCGCTAGCCGATGATGTAGCGCTCGACCGTGGGCGTGAGGAGCTCGACGATCTCCTCCACCGACGCCGACGCGATCGGCTCCACACCCAGGACGTAGCGCCACAGGAACACGCCCCAGAGCTGCGCGGCCGACGCGTTGATGTTGATCGCCTTGATGCTGAGCTTGCCCGCGAGCTCGTCGATGCTCAGCGGGTCCTCGTCGAGGGCCACGCCCGCCTGCGCGAAGACCTGCGCGGAGAAGAGGATGCGCATCGGCTCCGCGCCCTCCTTGCTGGCGGTCGCGATCCGCACGGCCTGGAGGAGCTGCGGCTGCCACTCGGGGTCCTCGAAGAACTCCAGGGTGTTGCGGACGATGTTCTCGGCGAGCTTCTCGCGCGGCCCGTTGTACGCCGCCGCGCCGGCCTTCGCGAATGCCTGTCCGTACGCGGTGATGATGGCCGATGCTGCTTCCACTTCAGCTGCTGTGGACATGTGTTGACCCTCCAGGTGACAACCTTGGCTTTTCGCCGGAATGGTCGCCCATCCCGCTTGCCGCCGACTTGCCAGGCGCTTGGTGCGGACTTGGCGCCTGCTGAAATACGGACCGGAAAATCGAGGCTCGATCCCGGGAAAGGCCCGAGCCGAGGCATGACCTTTCCGTGACCCGCTAGAGCTCCACTACAGAGCGGGTGGACCGACCCCGCCGAACACGGGGACGGTTTATGCCGCGCTGTCCTCCCGGCTGGCCGCAAAGGCGGCGTTCGACGACTCCTGCGCCTTCTGGTAATAGGCGGCGAGCTTGTAGTACGCCTCGCCGGACGAGGTCAGCGCGACGGCGGAGACGAACTCGCGGCCGCCGGCGTACACATGGGGCACCTCGCGGGCGAAGTTGTCGATGTCCGGATCGAAGGGCGCGGGCAGCTCCCCCGGGTTCTGGGTCTTCACGGAGAAGCAGATGCGCTCGACCGTCGAGGAGTCCCAGTTGAAGGTGGGGTACACGGAGAACGAGCGCGCGACGAACTCCGCGACCCGGGCGTCCGGCTCCGGGAACCCGAACGCGCGCAGCAGCGCGAGCTTGGTCTCCGTGGCGACCGACTGCACGGCGAAGTACACGTTCAGCGTGCGCTTGGGGTAGTTGACGCCGATGGCCGAGACCTTGTCGTCGAGGCCGAGGCCCGTCAGCGTGCTCTCGTGCTCGGCGAGGCAGGGCGGCATGGACGGGATGCGGGCGAACTTGTCCAGCGGCGGGAAGTCGTCCAGCGGGAAGAACGCGTAGGACTTCTTGAAGCCGCCGATGATGCCGTACTCGACGCCGTGACTGGCGATGTCCCACCGCGCCTGGATCTCCGTCAGCAGTGAGCCGACGGGGTGGTCGGTCTCCTCGATGAGACCGTGGGCCAGCGCGGTGGTGTAGGGGTCCGCGCCCTTGGGGCTCACCGAGAAGTCGAAGTCGAGCTCTCCTCGGTGACGGTCGCCGGCCGCCATGCTGAAAACGATGTGGGCTGTGGGGAGTTCGTCACCGAACGCCTTCATGGCCGGCGCGACCTGGTCGGGCGAACACGGCACGTCCAGTATTCGGGCCATTTCCTCGACCGCCGAATAGACCTTATCCAATCCAGCGGGTCCTGGCATGAGCTCCTCCAAGGGTCAGCCTGCATATGCGCCACCACCCTCGCCCACCCCGCTTGGCTATGACTTGGCGACCGATCGAGGCGCGAACTCGAGCGCCGGCGGCCGATATCGACAGCGCGACGGGCCGGGTCCGAGCAGTGCTTTTCCCACCCGCCCCCTGCCGTTCCGCTTGGCTTCCGCTCCAACCACGCTCCAGCTCCGCTGCATTCGCACCGCGCACGCTGACGCAGCAGCAGCCCCTTTCGGGTTTCGCCCAGTGCACAAGCCCCGCACAAGGAGATGTGTCGTGACCACTGAAGTGATCCCCCGGCCCGCCCGGGGCGAGGAATCGGCTGCCTCCGCGCGGCACACCGTCGAGGACCTGCTTCAGCGGGTGCAGGACCGGCTGACCTCCTTCCTCACCGCCGAGCGCGCCGTGTACGCCGAGGTGGACGAGCGGGCCGTGGTCGCCGTCGACGCGCTGTCGGACCTGGTCGAGGCGGGCGGCAAGCTCGTCCGGCCGGCGTTCTGCCTGGCCGGCCACCTCGCCGCCGGCGGCGACCCAGACGACCCCGGGATCGTGGCGGCCGCCGCGGCCCTGGAGATGCTGCACATCTCCGCCCTCGTCCACGACGACGTCCTGGACGACTCCCGCACCCGGCGCGGCAAGCCCGCCGTCCACCTCCTGCACTCCACGCTGCACCGCAGCCGCGGCTGGCAGGGCGAGTCCCGCCGCTTCGGCGAGGGCGTCGCCCTCCTCGTCGGCGACCTCGCCCTCGTCTACTCCGACGAGCTGATGTCCGACGCCCCGGCTTCGGCCCGCCCCGAATGGCACCGGCTGCGCTCCGAGGTGATGATCGGCCAGTACATGGACGTTGCCGCGGCCGCCGAGTTCTCCGTCGACCCCGGCCTGTCCCGGCTGATCGCCCTGATCAAGTCCGGCCGCTACACCATCCACCGCCCCCTGGTCGTCGGCGCGAGCGCGGCAGGCCGCGCCGACCTCGCGCCCGCCCTCGCCGAGTACGGCGAGGCGGTCGGCGAGGCGTTCCAGCTCCGCGACGACCTGCTCGACGCGTTCGGCGACTCCGCCCAGACCGGCAAGACCGCCGGCCTCGACTTCAGCCAGCACAAGATGACCCTGCTCCTCGGCTGGGCGATGCAGCGCGACGAGCGCATCCACGGCCTCATCACCGAGCCCGGACACACCCCCGACGAGGTACGCGGCCGCCTCCTGGACACCGGCGTCCCCGAGGACGTCGAACGGCACATCGCCGGCCTCGTCGACAAGGGCTGCGCCGCGATCGCCGACGCGCCCATCGACCCGGTGTGGCGCGGCGAACTGACCAACATGGCCCTGCGTGTGGCCTACCGCGACAAGTGACCGCCCTGGCATGACAGTTGGAGGAAGAATGTCGGTAACCACGCACCTGGCGGACCTCTTCGCGGGTGTCGAGGAATCGGCGGGGCTCATCGACGTGGCCTGCGCACGCGAGAAGGTCTGGCCCGTCCTGGAGGCGTACGAGGACGCCGTCCCGAACGCCATCATCGCCTTCCGGGTGGCGACCAACGCCCACCACGAAGGGGAGTTCGACTGCCGCTTCACCATGCCCCGGCACATCGACCCCTACCTCAGGGCCCGCGCCCACGGCTTCATCACCGAGACCGGCCGCCCCGAGGAGTCCCTGCTCGCCGACATCCAGCGGCACTGCCCCATCGACAGCTACGGCATCGACTTCGGGATCGTCGGCGGCTTCCGCAAGATCTGGGTGTACTTCCCCGGCGGCCAGAGCCAGAGCCTGGCCAAACTCCGCGACCTGCCGTCGACGCCGCCCAGCCTCGCCGAGAACTTCGCCTTCTTCGCCGACCGGGGCCTGGCCGAGAAGGTCGACGTCGTCGCGATCGACTACCGCAGCGGCACCGTCAACCTGTACTTCACCGGCTTCCCGGACCATCTGCGCCGGCCCTCCGAGGTCCTCGCCATGCACCGCGAGATGGGCATGCCCGACCCGAGCGAGCAGATGCTCAGGTTCTGCGAGAAGTCCTTCGGTTTCTACGCCACCCTGAGCTGGAACTCCCCGAACATCGAACGCATCGCCTTCAGCGTGAAGACCCAGGACCCGCTGTCGCTGCCCGCCCGGCTCGGCCCGAAGATCGAGCACTTCCTCACGAACATGCCGTACGGCACCGACGACCCGAAGATGGTGTACGCGGCCATGACGGCGTCGGGCGAGGAGTACTACAAGCTCCAGACGTACTACCGCTTCCAGACGCGCAGCCGGCTGGACCTGATGCCGTCGATCGACCATGCCGCCGACGTCGCGTAGCGCCGGCGGCCCCGCGGAGTTCCAGTTCAGCCGGATGGAACGTCTCCTCGGCGGCCCCCCGATCCGCACCGTGACCGTGGACGGCGAGGCCGCCGAGTTCCTCACCGACCCGGTCCTGGTCCGCCGCGTCCTGGTCAAGGACGGCAGGCACTACGGCAAGGGCGAGCTCTTCCAGAAGGCCAGGATCCTCAGCAGGGCGGGGCTGCTCGCGCAGGACGACGCCCAGCACCGGCACTACCGGCGACTGGCGCACCCGTATCTGCGCACGGCGGCCGTCGCCGGCCACGTCCCGGTCATGGAGGAGATCGCCCGGGACACGGTGGCCTCCTGGCGCCCCGGGCAGCCCGTCGACATCCAGGCCCAGATGTGCCGGGCCGCGAGCGGCATCGCGCTGAACACCCTCTTCGGCGCGCTGCCGCGCGAGACATCGCACATGCTCGGCGAGCACCTCGCGGCCCTGTCCTGGGAGATGATCAGAAAGCCGCTGTACGGGAAGGCGACCCGCTGGCGCAAGCCGTCCCAGCGGCTGGCCACGGCCTTCTCCGCCTTCCGTTCGCTGCTCGTGTCGTGCGTCGCCGGCCGGGTGAACTCCCCGGACGACACGGCGGGTTACCTCTCGGCGCTGCTGACGGACACCGGGCGCGGCACCGTCGCCGCCCTGAGCACCGACCAGGTCTGCGACGAGGCCGTCATGATGCTGACCGCGGCCACCGTCACCACGGCGTCGGTGATGTCGTGGGCCCTGTACCTGCTCGCCGAGGACCCTCTCGTCGAGGAGAAGGTCCTCAAGGACCTGGCACAGACGGCCGGTTGGGACGCGGGCGCCCCGTCCGGACACGGGCACGGACCGCCCGGCTATGCCCTGCGGTTCCTGATGGAGGTGCTGCGGCTCTACCCGCCCGTATGGCTCACCTGCCGCAAGGCGCTCGCAGAGGTCACGCTGGGCGAACGGGTGCTCCCCGCGGGCACCCACGTGATGTTCAGTTCCTATCTGCTGCACCGCGACCCCGACCGCTACCCGGACCCGCACCGCTTCGACCCGGACCGCTGGCTCACCACCCGGCCCACCGGACAGGACGCCTCGTACATCCCCTTCGGCGCCGGAGCCCGCGGATGCGTCGGGGAGGTGTTCGCCTGGAAGGAACTCGAGACCCTGCTCGGCGCGGTGGCCCGGGAATGGCAGCTGACCGTCCCGCCCGGCAGCCGGGTCCGCGCGGCCCCGCACACCACGCTGCACCCCGAGCGGCTCCTCATGGTCCCGCACCCGCGGTGACGTGCCGCGCCCCTTTCCGATCGCGCGTTCCGACAAGCCGAGGAGTGCCGTCATGGCGACCCCGACGACCACCGCACGGACAGTCGAACTCACCTCCCAGGCCTGGGCCGAGGCCCGCTCCATGGCGGGCGCCGGACCGGACGACGGCCACCGCCCGGGCCGCGACTGCCTGGCGGCCGCCGCGCTGCGGGCGCACAGCACCCTGTCGGCCGGACTCGGACACAGCGTCCCGTTCACCGCGCTGGGCCCGACCGGCACCGCGGTGCGGGGACTCGCCGCCTTCCTCGCGGTCTACGCCGACCAGGACCGCCGGCGACGACCCGACGCGCCCGCCGCGCGCCCCGACGCGTGACGGCGGCGCCCTGCCGGACCCTCGACCTCCGCGGCAGCCCCGCTCGAACCCCCGCGGCGGGCACGGGACACACACCCGCGCCGCCCCTAAGGTGGGGCTGTCGTCCCGCCCGCCTCCCTCCCCCCGGAGGCGGGCGGGCGTGTCGGCACCCGTCCGTCCCGCGGCCCCGGCCCCCCGCTGCGACGTACGCCCGCCGGCCCGATCCGGGCAGGGCCGCATCCGAAGACCTCCGCCGCGCGGTCGCCGCGGCGTACACAGGAAGCCGACCCCGCCGCCCAGAGGGAGACGCGCGACTTCCGTCGGCGGCCTGACGCCCGCTCGGATCCAAGGAGGGGCCCGCATGAGCCGGAGCGAAGAGTTCGAGGAGGCGCGGCCTCTGCTGCTCTCGATCGCCCACCGGATGCTGGGCAGCGCGGGCCAGGCCGAGGACGCGGTGCACCAGGCCTGGCTGCACTACGAGGCCGCCCCCGAACAGCCCGCCTCCGGCCGCGAGTTCCTCACGGCCGCGGTCGCCCGGATCTGCCTCGACGTCCTGCGCCGCTCCCGCCCCCGACGGGACCGGCCCCCACGGCCGTGGCTGCCCGAGCAGGCGCCGGGCGACCCCCACCAGGAGCGCCGGCGGCCGGCGGAGCACGCCGGGGCCTCGGCGGCCGCGGCCCTGTCGCTGCTGGAGCGGCTGGGCCCGCTGGAGCGCGCCGTGTTCGTGCTGCGGGAGGTCCTCGGCTGCCACACCGCCCAGATCGCGTCCGCCGTGGGCTGCTCGGAAGCGGCCTGCCACCAGCTGGCCGCCGCCGCGCTGCGGGCGGGCGACGGCGACGGCACCGTCCCACCGTGGCCGCGGCGCATCGCCGGCGCCGAACATGTCGCCCGGGTCCTCGCCACCATCGTCCCGGCCCTGGGCCGCGTCGGCGTCACCCTGGAGCCGCGGCAGGTCGGCCACCGTCCCGGCGCGGTCTTCCGCGACCGCAACGGGACCGTCCTCAGCGCCCTCGCGCTCGACATCCTCGACGGGCGGATCCAGACCATCCGCTGGCTGCGCGACCCGGAGCCGTCCACCGCGAACACCCCCGCGCCGACCTGACCGTCCGGCGACGTCCGGCCGGACGACACCGTAGGACCGTAGAGAAGGAAAAGAAGGAGGAGCCCGCGTGACACGGACCGAGGAGTTCGAGGAACTGCGGCCGCTGCTGTTCGCGATCGCCTACCGCATCCTGGGCAGCGTGAGCGAAGCCGAGGACGCCGTTCAGGAGAGCTGGCTGCGCTGGGACGCCTCCTCGACCGTGCCCAGGTCGGCCAAGGCCTATCTGTCGACCACGGTGACCCGGATCTCGATGGACGTCCTGCGCTCGGCCCGCGTCCGGCGCGAGACCTACGTCGGGCCGTGGCTGCCCGAACCGCTGCTCACCGACTCCTACGAGGACCCGGCCCGCTCCGCGGAGCTCGCCGACTCGCTGTCCACGGCCGCGCTGCTGCTGCTGGAACGGCTCTCCCCGCTGGAGCGGGCGGTGTTCGTGCTGCGGGAGGCGTTCGGGTTCGGCTTCGAGGAGATCGCCGAGGCGGTGGGGCGTTCGGAGGCGGCGTGCCGCCAGCTCGCGGTGCGGGCGCGCCGGCACATGGACGAGGGCCGGCCCCGGTTCGAGGCCGACCGCAAGGAGTGCGAGGCGCTCGCCGGCCGGTTCTTCGACGCGCTGAAGGAGGGCGACGTCGACGGGCTGCGCGACCTGCTCGCCGCGGATGTGCAGATGGTCGGGGACGGTGGCGGCAAGACCCCGCAGTTCGCCAGGTCCGTCGTCGGCGCGGACCACGTGGCCCGCCTCCTCGCCTCCGTGTTCACCACGCTCACCCGCGTCGACGTCACCCTGGAGGCCCGCCAGGTCAACGGCCAGCCCGGCGCGATCCTGCGCGACCGCGACAGCAAGGTCCTCAACACCTGGGCCCTGGACATCCTCGACGGCCGCATCCATGCGATCCGCTCGGTCACCAACCCCGACAAGCTCGCCCACCTGGGCCCGGTGGCAGACGCCTGGGCCCTCAACCGCGAGGCCAACGAGACCCGCCGCGCCATGAACTGACCTCCGCGGGGCGAGAAGCGATCGCCGCCCGGCCGTACCTACGCGATCGCCGGCCGGCCGTACCTACGCGAGGGGCGCGGGGCCGTGTCGACATGCGGCTCCACCGCGTGGGCGCGACCAGCCACCACGCACCCGCGGTCGCCATACGACCCCGCGCCCCCGCCCTTGCCCCTTGGGCCACCGACCGCCTGGTACACCTGCCCGCCTTGCCCGCCCTCACGCCGCCCGGCCCGGATCGCGGGCGATCGTGTCCTGGAGGTGGCGGCGGCGCAGTTCGCCGGTGTCGGTGCGGGGCAGGCCGCCGGTGAGGATGAGTTCGGCGGGCAGGTGGGCGGGTGGGACGCCCTGGCCGGACAGGTGGCCGCGCAGGTCGAGAAGGGTGGGCGGGGGGCCGTCGGGGACCACGACGGCACAGGCGAGTTCGCCGTGCTGGGGGTCGGCGCGGGCGACGACCGCGGCCTCGGCCACCCGGGGATGCCCCAGCAGCAGCGCCTCGATCTCGGTGACCGGCACCAGGAACATCCCGCCCACCTCCTCGGTGCGCAGCCGCGGATGCCCCGCCTCGTCCAGGTCCACCACCTCGGCGGCCCCCGATCCGCCGTCCTCCCACGTCAACCCGACACCGCCGCCCCGCCGCCACACCGCGAGCGGCGACGCGGGCCCGCGCGGCCACAGCCGGTACGGCCCACCCTCGGTCCGCTCCCGCTCGGTGTGCGCGGCCGGCCGTGGCAGCGCCCGCAACGGCACCCCCAGGGCGGCGTGCGCCCGCCGGGCGAGCGCGGCGGAGGTGCCCGCCGGGTCGGAGGTGAAGGTGCCGTGCAGTTCGAGGCCCTCCGGCGGCCGGTGTTCGCGCGCGGTGACCAGGTCCGCCCACTGCGCGGGGGTCGCGTACACCTGGCGCACGCCCGCCGCGGCCATCAGATCGAGGGCGGTGTCCGCGTCCCACACGTCCTGGAGCACGACCGTCCCCCCGCGTGTGAGCGGCCCGATGACCGCGTGCAGCAGCGACGGCAGCGACGCCAACGGCACCGCCGAGAACGCGGCCTCGGCCGCCGCCGGCGCCGTAGGCAGGCCCGCGTGCAGGGAGTTCGGCGTGTGCAGGGCCATGCTGTGCGCGGCCCGCAGACCCAGCGAGGTGACCGCCAGGGCGACCCGGTCGGCGGAGCGCGGCGGCAGCCTCAGCCAGCCGGAGGACCGGTACCGCTCGTGCGGGGTGTGCACGAAGTGCCGTACGAAATCCACCGCACCGGTGTCCGACGCGTCACCGAGGACGACCCGGTGGCGCAGCCACGGCAGCCGGGGAGCGAGGCCGGCGAGGACCCGGGCCGGCGCGGCCCCCTCCCACAGGTCCGTCACCACGCACAGCCGCGGCTCGGCCGCCCCGAGCACCGCCTCCAGGTCCCGCGCCCCGTACCCGGTCATCACCGGCACGGCCACCGCACCCGTGCGCAGACACGCCAGCAGCAGCACCACCGTCTCCCAGCGGTTGGGCAGCTGGAAGGCGACCGGATCACCGGGGCGCACCCCGAGCGCGTCCAGGGCGTGCGCGAAACGGTCGGTGCAGGCGGCGAGTTGAGCGTACGAGAGGCGGGTCACGCGGCTCGTGGCGGGACGGTGCGCCCGGTGGGAGACGATCGCGGTGCGGTGCGGATGCCGGGCCGCACCCCGGTACACGTCGTGCAGCACCGTCTCGGTGCGCCACCAGCCGCGCTCGACGAAAGCCCGCCCGACCTCGGCGGGCGGCTCCAGGGAGCCGAGGAGATCCGCGAGCGGGACATCGCCGTCGGGCGGCGCCATCACCGGCTCCTGCCCACGGCCCACGCGATCTGGACCCGGGAGCCGCAGCCCAGCTTCCGCATCACGTTGCGGACATGGTTGACCACCGTCCACTCGGCGATGTCCAGGTGCTGCGCGATCTGCCGGTTCGTCATGCCGTCGGCGACCAGCAGCGCCACCTGCAACTGGCGCGGCGTCAGCGCGACACTCTCCGCGCCCTCCTCGCCCCGGCCCGGCTCGACCGCGGCGAGCGCCTCGGCGGCCATCGCCTCCGGACGCAGCCGCAGGCCCTCCACCCACGCCGTGGCGAACACCGCCCCGCCCAGCCGGCGGCGCAGCTCCTCGACGGCGGCCCGCAGCCGGTCCTGCCGCTCCCGCTCGGCACCGACCCCGGTGCGCGACCGCAGCGCACCGGCCGCCGCGAGCAGCCGGGCGGCACGCTGGGGCTGGCCCGGCTGCCCGAGGATCAGCAGGGCGAACATCTCCAAGGCGGCGGGCAGTTCGGTGCGCTCGCCGATCGACTCGTACAGGCCGATGCTCTCCTTCAGTGCCGACCGGGCGCCGCTGTCGTCCCCCTCGTACAGGCACAGCCGGGCGCCGAGATGGACGGTGCGGGCCAGGTCGCGCACGGCGCCGTTCTGCCGCTGGATGCGGCCGACCCGGTCCAGCATGGTGCGGGCCTGCTTCGTCTCGCCGGCCGCGAGCAGCACCTCGGCGAGCGCGGCGGCGGCCTCCGCGGATCCGGCGGTGTCGCCGTGGGCGTCGAGGGTGACGAGCGAGGCGGACAGCAGGGCCTGGCCCTCGGGGCGTTCGCCGCACCGGAACAGGGCGTGCCCCAGACGGGCGGAGGGCAGGGCGGCGGCCTGCGGATCGCGCAGCCGCTTGTACAGGGCGACGGCCCGGCGGTGGCGGTACGCCGCCCCGTCGTGGTCGCCGAGGGCCGCGGCGAGGACGCCCCCGCCGCAGTACAGGCGGGCCCGGGTGCGCAGCCACTCCTCGTCCTCGGCCCGTTCGCCCCACTCGGCGCCCTTGAGAGCCTGCCCGGTGGCGTCGAACCAGCGCAGCCCCTCCTTCAACGCGCCGCGCACGAGCCAGGGCTGGAGACAGGCGGTGACCAGAGCCGCCCGCTCCAGCAGCGCCGCCGCCCGGTCGGCGCGCGCCCGACCCCCGTCCCCCGGCGCCTTCTCGTACGTGGCGTCCTCGTCCTCCAGGTGGCGCAGCGCGGCGAGCACGTTGTCGTGCTCGGCGACCGCGACGCGCAGCCAGCGCTGCTGCTCCGAGCCCTGGAAACGGCCCTCCAACGCGGGCAGCAGCCGCCGGTAGTGGCGGGCGTGCGCCTGCCGGGCGGCCAGGGCCCGCTCCGGGCCCGCCTCCTCCAGCAGGGCGAGTCCGTAGGCGCGGACCGTGCGGGGCATCGTCAGGCGGCTGTCGGCGCGCGGGTGTTCCTGGAGGGTGAGCAGGCCGCGGTCGAGCATGGTCTCCAGGGCGACGGCGGTCTCCGCGGGCCCCAGCGGCGACACCTTCTCGGCGGTGGCGAGGGTGAGGCCCCCCTGGAACAGGGCGAGCCGGGCCAGCAGCGAGCGCTGCGGACCGTTCAGGCCGTGACAGCTCCACTCGGCGATCGCGAGGGTGGAGCGCTGCCGCTCGGGTACGTCGACGGGCCCCGGCAGATGACTGTCGCCGCCCCGCCGCAGCCAGCCGAGCAGCTCCTGCGGCGGATACAGGCGCAGCCGGCGCGCGGCGAGCTCCAGGACCAGCGGGATGCCCTCCAGCAGATTGCAGATGTCCACGACCGCCCCGACGTTCTCGGGGGTGAGCGCGAAGGCGGGGTTGGCCCGCCGACCGCAGCGGACGAAGAGCTGGACGGCCGGATTGTCCTGGACGTCGGCGACATCGGCTTCGAGGAGCTCTCCCGGGGGCGGCAGCGCGGACACCGGCAGCACGCACTCGCCGTAGATCCGCAGGATCTCCTGCCCGGTGGCGAGGACCGTCAGCAACGGCGTGTCGCCGAGATGCCGCGCGAGCGTCATCGCGAGCTCGCCCGCGACGTGCTCGACCCCGTCCAGCAGCAGCAACGTGCGTTCCGTGATGTCCCGTACGGTCTTGTCGACGCTCTTGAGGACCGACTCCAGATCCAGACAGGCCGGCAGGTCGACACTGTGGATCCCGCCCGGGAACAGCTCCGCGACCCCGGCCGCCGCCTCGGCTGCCAGCCGGCTCTTGCCCACTCCGCCGGGCCCGGTCAGCGTGATCAGCCGGACGGACGGATCCTCGAGCCGGCCCTGGACGCCGATCAGATCGAGCTCCCGGCCCACCAGTTCGGCCGCCGGTCGGTACGTCCACAGATCCGTTGACATACTGTCCCCCGTACAGCCGCCCGGCGCCGAGTCGCGCCGGGTTCAGGACGTTCCACGGTGTGCGCGCCCGGCCCCCGCGGACCCCTTGCGTGCCACACCGCGCCCGAGCCGTGGTTCGAGAATCGCTGGACACGCTCGAACGTGACTCAAGACATGGCTGAAACGACGTCGGGGCAGGCGGAGTGCGCCCGGTGGACGGCAGGGGTGGGTTACCGGGCGCTCCGGGGGCGGAGCATGCCGCTCTCGTAGGCGATGGCGACGAGTTGGGTGCGGGTGCGGGCGCCCAGTTTGACCATGGTGCGGCGGACGTGGGTCTTGGCGGTGACCTCGGCGACGACCAGACGGTCGGCGATCTCCTGCGTGGACAGCCCGGTGCCGACCAGCGACAGCACCTGGCGTTCGCGCGCGGTGAGGCTGTCGAGGGCGGGCACGTCGGTGATGCCGGGGCCGCGCAGGAACGCGTCGATCAGGGGCCCCGTCAGCCGAGGGGAGACCAGCGCCCCGCCACCGGTCACCAGCCGCAGCGCGCGCGGCAGTTCATCGGCGTCGGTGTCCTGGCACAGCAGTCCGCGCGCGCCGGCCCTCAGCGCGTCGAAGGCGAGCACGCAGGAGGCGCCGTCGGCGAGCACGACGACCCGGACCCCGTGCGGCCCCGAACCCCCGACCAGCCGACGCGTCAGCTCCACACCGTCGAGCCCCGGCAACCGCAACCCCGTCACCAGCACATCGGGCAGCAACCGCCCGGCCATGTCCTGCGCCCGCCTGCCGTCACCGCACTCACCCACGACCTCGATGTCACCTTCCCCACCGAGCAGCCCGGCGAGCGCGACGCGCACGGAGGGGTGGGGGTGGGCGAGCAGGACCTCGATGGGCATGTGGGGGCTCCAGGGGGAGGGGGGCAACTGCCGGTAGGTGGTGCGGAGTTGGGGGTACGTCGTCGGCGTGCGCCGGCGTCTTCGCGTACCCGGCGGCTCCTCAGTCGGGTGCCAGCGGCAGTACCGCCGTGGCGGTCAGGCCCCCCGTCGCGGCCCGGGCCAGGTCGAGGCGGCCGCCGGAGGCCCGCAGCAGGGACGTGGCGATCGACAGTCCGAGCCCGCTGCCCTGCCGCCCGGCCCCCGCCGCCCCGCGCCAGAAGGGGCGCCCCACCTGGGCGAGTTCGGCGTCCGTCATGCCGGGCCCCTCGTCCGTGACGCCGATGTGGACGTAGCGCCCGCTCACGTGCACGGCGCAGCTGACGGTGGTGAAGGGCGGGCCCGCCTGCACCGCGTTGTCGAGCAGCACGTCCAGGGCGTGTTCCAGCGCGCCGTGCGTCTGCAGGGCCGTCGCGGCGGTCCCGGTGAGGTCGACGCGCACGTCCCGCTCATCGGCGAGCACACTCCAGGCGTCCACCCGGGCGGCGGCCACGTCCAGCACCTCGACGGGCTCGGGCGCCGTCTCCCCCGCGGCGGCACCCCAGTCGAGGATCTGGTTCAGCAGCCCGGCGAGCCGGTCCACCTCCCGCAGCACACCCGGCAGTTCGGCCACATCGGGCCGGCGCTCACCCAGCATCTGCAACCGCAGCCGGATCGACGACAACGGCCCGCGCAACTGATGCGCGGCGGCGGCCGCGAGCCCGTAGGGGCCACTGGCCACCACGTCGTACGGATGGGCGGCCGCCCTCTCCGCCGTCTCGTACCGCCGCCCGCTCACCCCTCGCACCCCGCCCCGAGGACCGCCGGCACGGTCAGCCGGTAACCCACACCCCGTACCGTCTCGATCCACCGGGTGCTGCCGAGTTTCCCGCGCAGGGAGCCGACGTGGACGTCGAGCGTGCGGGTGGAGCCGAACCAGTTCTCGTCCCAGACCCGGGCCATGATGTCCTCGCGCTGCATGACCGTGCCGGGCTCCTCCAGCAGCATGGCGAGGAGGTCGAACTCCTTGCGGGTGACGCGGATCTCCTCGTCGTCGAGGAAGACCCGGCGGGTGCGCGCGTCGAGCCACAGCGGTCCCGCGCGCAGCTTGTCCTGGGGCACGGCCGGTTCCTGGGCGGGCTCCGGCGGGGAGCGGCGCGGGCGCGGCACCGGCACGGGGAGCGACGCGGAGTCGGCGGCCGCGCCCTCCTGGGACCGCCCGCAGCAGCAGGTGCTGCGCCGCAGCACCGCCTCGATACGGGCGAGCAGTTCGTGGCGGCTGAAGGGCTTGGGTACGAAATCGTCGGCGCCGGCGTACAGGGCCGTCACCCGGTCCAGTTCGTGGTCGCTGCCGCTGAGCACGACGATGGGCACACAGGAGCTCTCCCGGATCCGCCGGCACACCTCGTGCCCGGCGAGGTCGGGAAGGCTCAGATCGAGCAGGACGAGTTTGGCGCCGGACAGGCTCGCCAGGGCGTCGGTACCGGTGTCGCTGCGGCGGGTGTCGTGGCCGTGCAGATGCAGCATCTGCTGAAGTGCCTCGGCCATTCCGTCATCGTCCTCGACGACCAGTACGTCCATTGCGCTCACGCTCCTCTCAAGGAATTCGTACGCATGACCGGAGTCCTTGAGGTTGGTGAGCGGGTGCGACGGACGTCAACATTCCGCCACACAGCGGCGCGAAACCGTGCGCTCGACCGGATGTTTCGTGGCTGAACCCTGCTACGGCCGGCGGCCGGCGCGGGCGGCTTGTCAGGGGGGCGTGCGGGCCGGTCCGGCACCTTGTCATGGCACTGGGATGATCGGCGTCGTACGGCCTCGTCAGGCGGCCCGCGGAGCGGGTCCCGACCACGTGCCGCGGCCACGGCTCAGCAGGCCGGCGAGGTCCCCGGGCCCGCAGACGGCGTACGAGGCCCCGTGGCGGGCACCGGCGGCGGCCAGTCGGGCACGGGCGGCGGCGATCGAACCGAACGCGCGGGCGACCGCGGCGGGCACCGCGGCACCGGCGAGGGCCTGGTAGGGGTCGGCGTCGACGGCCAGCGCGAAGAACTCCAGCGGCAGTCCCGCGGTGGCGCGGTCCAGATGGGCGGCACCGCTGACGGCATCGGCGACGGTCTCCCGAGCGGCCCCGACGGACTGCCCGCCCAGCAGCCGCGCCTGACCACCACCGGGACAGTGCACCACCCCGTCCAGCCCCCCGAACTCCCGCAGCGCCGCCTGCACGGCCCCGCGCACATCCGCGTACTGCGCGGGCCGCCCCGGCACCCGCACGAGAACCCCACCACCCCGCCCGGCACGGGCCCCGTACGGACTCTGCCCGGGCACCCGCACGAGCGCCCCGTCCCCCAGCCCGGCATCGCCCCCGCCACCGAACAGCACCACCCGAGCCCCCAGTTCCCGCACCAGCCGCCCCGCCAGCCGCTCGCCCCCACCGTCGCCCCCGCCCCCGACCAGATACCGCCCGCCCCGGCGCAGCCCCACCCGCGGGGCCGGGGCACCGGGGGCCGGGTGGGTGCGCAGGACGCGGACCTCGCGGCCGGTGTCGGTGTAGCGGACCTCGGCCAACCCCGGTCGGGGCAGGGCGAGTTCGGCGCGGGCGACGTGGAAGGGGTCGCGGGCCCAGGCGGGCGGCGTCTCCACCCGGAGCGACACCGCGTTCAGCCGGCCGTCCTCGACGGCGGCGATCTGCGCCACCGCACCGAGCGCGGCGGCCAGTTCCGGGCGGGCGCGGCCGGTGACGAGGAACGCGAGGCGCAGCGGGTCGGGGCCGGTGGAGGTGCAGAGCGCGCGCAGCAGCGGCAGGGCCAGATCCGCGGCGCGTTCCACGCTCGTCGTGGCGGCGGGCAGATCGACGACGATGCCGTGCGGGCGGCGCCCGGCGTCCCGCAGCTCGCCCAGATACGTCGACCAGGACATGGCGCTGCCCGTGACATCGCGGCCCACGCGGACCGTGCGCACCGAACCGGGCACCCAGGCACGGCCGTTGTCCCGGCCGTCGATCGCGAGCAGCATCCGCTGCACCGGGAACACCGGGGGAGTGCGCGGATGGGTGGCGGCCGGTGTCCACACGGCGTGGTGCCGCGGGGTGTCCGAGGCGCCGCCGTGGGGCGGCCGGTGCATCGCCGACATGCTCGCGTCCATGGCTCCACCCCGTCGTCGTGGCCGGTGATCACACCGGTGCTGGTGTCAGCATCGGCAATGCCATGACAGCCCGACCGCACGGCTGTGTCAGCTGCACCGCACCGGTACGTCAACATTCCGCAAGCCCGCACGCCGTGGAGCCGCCGCAGGGCTGTCCAACCCCATGCCTGCCGTTGAGCCTCTCCTGTGCTGGAGCTGACCGGCAGCTGGCACGACGTTGCCTACGGTGGCTGAAACCGTACGAGGCTTGGATTCCGGCTGATGTGGAGGTGAGTCATGCGTCAGGCGACAGCCGACCTGCTGAACCCACACGCACCACCGCGCCGCGAGGTGTTCGAAGCCGAGGCCCGCGCCGCTCCGGCGGCGCACACGGCTTGGCGTGTCCTGATCGTCGACGCCCGCGCCGAGGACGCGGCCCCGCTGGCCGAGGCACTGCGCCGGCACGGGCACCACGTCGAGCGCGCCCGCAACGGCTATGCCGCCCTGGAGACCTACGGCGAGGCGGACGTCGACATCGTGCTCCTCGACCCCGAACTGCCCGACGTCGACGGCCTTCAGGTGTGCCGTCAGCTGACCGCGGCCGGCCGCACCGCGGTCATCGTGCTCAGCGCCCGCGGCAGTGAGCTCGACGTCGTGCTCGGCCTCCAGGCCGGCGCCGACGACTACCTGGTCAAACCCTGCGGGCTGCGTGAACTCCTGGCCCGCATCGAGGCCGTGATGCGGCGCGTGCAGCCCCGCATCGAACGGCGGGTGCTGTCGATCGGGGCGCTGCGCATCGACGCGGCGCTGCGCGAGGTCCGCCTGGGCGGCCGCACCATCGCGGTGACCCGCAAGGAGTTCGACCTGCTGTACCTGCTGGCCGCACGGCCCGAGACGGTCGTCACCCGCGAGCAGCTGCTGCGCGAGGTGTGGGCCGACTCCTGGTCCCGGCGCACCGTCGACACCCATGTGAGCAGCCTGCGCACCAAGCTCGGCTCCCGTGACTGGATCATCACCGTCCACGGGGTGGGTTTCCGGATCGGCCGGGCCTGAGCGCCCGCCCTTCCCCGCGTTTTTCGCATTCGGCACTTCCCAATTCGTACATCCATCGCCTGTGCCTGAAGGCGTACGTCCCTGGCGTACGCCTTTCCGGGTGCAGGGCAGCAAAGGTGAAATATCTCGCCCACAGCCAACGGGGGATTCGAATGAACCGAATGAACCGACCAGAAATGACGTCCACGGCACCGCGCACCCGTTGTGAGGGTGACGACTGTCACAAAAAAACCGGCGAGGAGGCCGAGTTCGCGGCGCCGCGGCTGCGTCTGTGCCGGGAGTGTCTGCACCTGTTCGTCGCGCGCCTGCGCCAACTGCCCGCGCTGCACACCGAACTGGAGGAGGTCCTCGGCGGCCGCCCCACCGGTGAGGGCCAGGAGCGCACCAGCGGCGGCCCGGTGCCCTCGGGTCTGCCGTTCAACGCCGCCGCCGCCGATGTGCGGGCGGAGATCACGACCACCCTCAGCTCCTGGAGCGGCCTCGTCGTCGCCGAGCGCGGCGCCCCCACCCCGCAGCGCACGGTCACCGCCCTGACCGCGCTGCTGGTGCGGCACGCCGCCTGGCTCGCCGCCCACCCCGCCGCCGCCGACGCCAGCCGTGAGGTGGCGCGCCTGGTCCGGGCCGCGCACCGGGTGGCCCGCGGCGAACCGACGCGCCGGGTGAGCCTCGGCCCGTGCGTGATCCCCGGCTGTCCCGGGCGCCTGGTCACCGAGCTGCGCGGCCGTGACGTCGAGTCCGGTCCCGGCATCCGGTGCGACGCCGACGCGGCGCACTCCTGGCCGGGCCGGCTGTGGACCGAGCTGCGCCGCGCCATGCGGCGGGCGGGCGACGAACCCGCGCAGGAACGCTGGCTGACCGCCTCGGACGTGGCCCGGCTGTGGTCCACGTCCACCGGCACCGTCTACCGGCTGGCCAGCGAGCAGCGCTGGCGCAGGCGCTCCAGCGCCGGACGGACGTACTACGCGGAATCCGACGTCCACGAGTGCTTCGCGCGCCGTCGCGCCGCCGGCAGCGACGCCGGAATCTGACGGTCCACCGCACTCCCTTGAAGAATTTCTGACATGGATCTGCACGGATACGCGTTGTTATTCGGTCAGGGACCGAAGAAGCTGTAAGCGAGGATCCGGTGAACTGTCCGCACGGCGATGCGAATTCAACAATTCCCGCCCAGTGCGCTCCCGATTCCCTTTCCGCGCAGTCCACGAGATCGCGGAGTTCTTGTTCGGAAACGCATCCGGAATTTCCCCCAGGGAGAGAGCCCATGCACAGCACATTGATCGTGGCGCGGATGGACCCGGCGTCCATCGGTGATGTCGCCCGGATCTTCCAGGAGTTCGACGGCACCGAGATGCCGCACCTGATGGGCACACGGCGCCGTGAGCTGTTCGCCTACCGCGGCCTGTACTTCCACCTCCAGGACTTCGACGACGACCAGGGCGGCAAGAACATCGAACAGGCCAAGACCCACCCGCGGTTCGTGCAGGTCAGCGACGACCTGAAGCCGTACATCGAGGCCTACGACCCGGCGACCTGGCGCTCGCCGGCCGACGCGATGGCCACCCGCTTCTACCACTGGGCGTCCTGATGGCGCGCCAGGTAGTGATCACCGGCATCGGTGTGGTGGCCCCCGGCGGAGTGGGCACCAAGGACTTCTGGAACCTGCTCAGCACCGGCCGCACCGCGACCCGCACCATCACCTCCTTCGACGCGACACCGTTCCGCTCCCGGGTGGCCGCCGAGGTCGACTTCGACCCCGAACTGCACGGGCTCAGCCCCCAGGAGGTCCGGCGCATGGACCGCGCCGCCCAGTTCGCGGTCGTCACCACCGCCGAGGCCCTCACCGACAGCGGCCTGGCCCTCACCGACCTCGACCCGCACCGCACGGGCGTCACTGTGGGCAGCGGGGTCGGCGCGACCATGGCCCTGGACCGCGAGTACCGCATCGTCTCCGACGGCGGCCGCCTCGACCTCGTCGACCACCGCTACGCGGTGCCGCACCTGTACGACTACTTCGTCCCGAGCTCCTTCGCCAGCGAAGTGGCCTGGAAGGTCGGCGCCGAGGGCCCCGCCGCCGTCGTCTCCACCGGCTGCACCTCGGGCCTGGACTCGGTGGGATACGCCACCGAGCTGATCCGCGAGGGCAGCGCCGACGTCATGTTCGCCGGCGCCGCGGCCGCCCCCATCTCCCCGATCACAGTGGCCTGCTTCGACGCCATCAAGGCGACCACCCCCCGCAACGACGACCCCGAGCACGCCTCCCGCCCCTTCGACCGGACCCGCAACGGGTTCGTCCTCGGCGAGGGCGCCGCCATGTTCGTCCTGGAGGAGCGCGAGCGGGCCGAGCGGCGCGGGGCGTACATCTACGCCGAGATCGCCGGCTTCGCGACCCGCTGCAACGCCTTCCACATGACGGGGCTGCGGCCCGACGGCCTGGAGATGGCCGAGGCGATCCGGCTCGCGATGGACGAGGCGCGCATCAACCCCGAGCAGGTCGACTACATCAACGCCCACGGCTCGGGCACCAAGCAGAACGACCGGCACGAGACCGCCGCGTTCAAGCACAGCCTCGGCGCGCACGCCTACGAAACCCCCGTCAGCTCCATCAAGTCCATGGTCGGGCACTCGCTCGGCGCGATCGGCTCCCTGGAGATCGCCGCCTCCGTCCTCGCCATCGAGAACAACGTGGTGCCGCCCACGGCCAACCTCCACGAACCCGACCCCGAGTGCGACCTGGACTACGTGCCCGTGCACGCCCGCGAGCAGCGCACCGACACGGTCCTGAGCGTGGGCAGCGGATTCGGCGGGTTCCAGAGCGCCATGGTGTTGCGGAGGGCAGCATGAGCACCTCGACATCCCCGGCCGTCGAGAACACCCCGGCCACCACGACCACCCGCGTCGTCGTCACCGGACTCGGCGTCACCGCCCCCAACGGCCTGGGCACCGACGACTACTGGGCCGCCACCGTCGAGGGCCGCAGCGGCATCGCGGAGATCGGCCGCTTCGACGCCTCCGGCTACCCGGCCCGCCTGGCCGGCGAGGTCCCCGGCTTCGTCGCCGAGGACCATCTGCCGGGCCGGCTGCTGCCGCAGACCGACCACATGACCCGCCTCGCGCTGGTCGCCGCCGACTGGGCCCTCGCGGACGCGGGCGTCACGCCCGGCGAATGGGCGCCCTTCGACATGGGCGTGGTCACCGCCAGCTCCTCGGGCGGCTTCGAGTTCGGGCAGCGCGAACTGCAGGCGCTGTGGAGCAAGGGCGGCCAGTACGTCAGCGCGTACCAGTCCTTCGCCTGGTTCTACGCCGTCAACACCGGCCAGATCTCCATCCGGCACGGCATGCGCGGCCCCAGCGGCGTCGTCGTCTCCGACCAGGCCGGTGGCCTGGACGCCCTCGCGCAGGGCCGGCGGCAGATCCGCAAGGGCAGCAAGCTGATCGTCTCCGGCGGCGTCGACGGCTCGATCTGCCCCTGGGGGCATGTCGCCCAGCTCGCCGGCGGCCGCCTGTCCACCAGCGACGACCCCGGCCGCGCCTACCTGCCCTTCGACATCGAGGCGGCCGGCCATGTGCCCGGCGAGGGCGGCGCCCTGCTCATCCTGGAGGACGCCGAGGCGGCCAGGGAGCGCGGGGCCCGCGCGTACGGCGAGATCGCCGGATACGCGGCCACCTTCGATCCGCCGCCCGGCACCGGCCGCGAACCGGGCCTGGAGCGGGCCGTCCGCATCGCGCTCGCCGACGCGAACGCCGAACCCGGCGACGTCGACGTGGTCTTCGCGGACGCCGCGGCGGTCCCCGACCTTGACCGGATCGAGGCGGACGCGGTGACCCGCGTCTTCGGCGCCGAAGCGGTTCCCGTGACCGCGCCCAAGACGATGACCGGACGCCTGCTGTCCGGCGCCGCCTCCCTGGACGTGGCCGCGGCCCTGCTGTCCATCCGGGACGGCGTGATCCCGCCCACCGCCCACGTCACCCCCGACCCGGCCTACCGCCTGGACCTGGTCACCGGCCGGGCACGCGATGCCCGGGTGGACACCGCGCTGGTTCTCGCCCGCGGACACGGCGGCTTCAACTCCGCGATGGTCGTGCGCCGGAGCACCTCGTGAACGCCGGCCGCGCCCCGACACGAACGGCTCAGACAACGTCAGAAGAGAGGGTGGCGCGTATGGCCAGCAAAGTGATGGCCAAGGGCCAGGCCAAGCGGTCCGACAACGTCCAGCACTGCGATGTGTTCATCCTGGGGTCGGGCCTGGCCGGCTCCGTCGCCGGGGCGATCCTGGCCCGCCAGGGCGCCAAGGTGGTCCTCGTGGACGCCGGGCAGCATCCGCGGTTCGCGGTCGGCGAGTCGATGACGCCGCAGCTCATCGAGTGGCTGCACATTCTCAAGTCGCGCTTCGACGTCCCCGAGATCGGCCATCTGCTCAGCGCCAAGGCGGTCGCCGACAACATCGGCCCGCACCACGGCAAGAAGCAGAGCTTCGGGTTCATCAAGCACGAGGCGGGCCGCGAGCCCGACCCGGAGCAGGCGACGATGTTCGTCATCCCCAAGGTCCTCACCGACGCCAGCCATCTGTTCCGGCAGGACAGCGATCAGTACTACTTCAACGTCGCCGCCAAGTACGGCTGCGTCACCCGGCAGAACTGGTTCGCCACCGACCTCGACTTCGACGACGACGGCGTCACCGTCACCGGCCGCAACGGCGAGGTGTTCCGCGCCAAGTACCTGATCGACGCGAGCGGTTTCCGCTCCCCGCTGGCGGAGAAGTTCGCCCTGCGCGAGCAGCCCGCCCGCTTCAAGCACCACGCCCGCTCCATGTTCACGCACTACATCGGCGTCAAGCCGTTCGACGACGTCTCCCACCACCCGGTCAGCAAGCGGCCGCCCGCCCAGTGGCACGGCGGCACCCTGCACCACCTCATCGAGCGCGGCTGGTTCTGGATCATCCCGTTCGACAACGTCAAGGGCTCCAAGAACCCGATGTGCTCGGTCGGCATCACCATGGACGAGCGCACCTACCCCAAGCCCACCGACCTCACCCCCGAGCAGGAGTGGCAGGGCTTCCTCGACAAGTACCCGGCGATCAAGCGGCAGTTCGTGGGCGCCAAGCGGGTCCGCGAATGGATCTCCACCGACCGCCTCCAGTACTCCTCCAGCCGCTCGATCGGCCCGCGCTGGTGCCTGATGTCGCACGCGGCCGGCTTCCTGGACCCGCTGTACTCGCGCGGCCTGTCCAACACCTTCGAGGTGGTGTACTCGCTGTGCACGCGCATCCTGGAGTCGGTCAAGGACGACGACTGGTCGGTGGAGCGGTTCGAGTACGTCGAGCAGCTGGAGCGCGGACTGCTCCAGCACAACGACGACCTCGTCAACGCCTCCTACATCTCCTTCTCCCACTTCCGGCTGTGGAACGCGGTGTTCCGGGTGTGGGGCGGGTTCCTCACCCCGGGCGTGATGCGACTGCACCGCGCCCGCGTCCAGTACGAGCTCGACGGGAACGAGCAGCACCTCAAGGAGCTGGAGAACACCCCGTACCCGGGCCTGTGGTGGCCGCACGACGAGTTCAAGAAGATCCTCGAACTGACCGCCGAGGTCTGCGAGAAGTACGAGATCGGCGAGCTCGACGGGGACACCGCCGCGGACACCATCTTCGCGGCGCTGCGTGAGTGCGAGGGCCTGAACCCGGTGTTCGGCTGGAAGGACGACGACTCCACGCGGTTCGTGTACCCGACCACCGCGATGGTCGCCAAGTTCATGAACTGGTCGCTGCGCAAGGCCCCCGAGGGCGAGATGCGCGACATCGCCCGCTCCCTGGTGAGGAGCGGCCTGCGCTCGGCCCTCCAGGGCAAGAAGGCTCTCTGAGGAAGGACGGCCATGTCCCAGACCACCGCACGAGACGAGGACAAGGCGGCGCTGTCCTCCTGGTCCTCCACCCGCCCCCAGATGGAGAACACCAACCCGCTGGTGCAGGCGTTCACCCGCTTCAACGTCTACCTGTACTCCAAGCCGCCGAACAAGTACGTCAAGAAGGTCAACAAGTCCTTCCTGCACCTGCACCTGTTCCTGTACCGCAAGTCCCGCGGCAAGATCATGGGCCACTTCGGGCGGCTCGACGCGATGCTGCTGACCACCACCGGCCGCAAGACCGGCCTCAAGCGCACCCTGCCGGTCGGCTACGTCTACGACAACGGCCGCTACATCGTGTGCGCCGCCCCCGGCCACTTCGACGTGCCCGGCGGCCCGCAGGCCAGCCACCCCGCCTGGTTCCACAACGTGCGCGCCACCCCGCAGGTGAGCGTGGACATCGGCCCCGAGCAGTTCCCGGCCACCGTGCGGATCCTCGCCGGCGACGAACGCGACCGCAGGTGGCGCGAGTTCTGCGAGGTCTTCCCGTTCATCGCCGAGTTCCAGAAGCGCGCCAGCCGCCCCATCCCGGTCCTGGAGATCACCCCGGACGACCTCGACCCCGCACACCTCTGAAAGGCGACCATGAAGATCCAGGCGTTGGACGAGTCCACCCCCCTCATGAAGCAGTTCCAGTCGCAGACCGGCCCGATCACCCTGGTCAACGTCTTCGACGTCCCCGAGGACCTCTACGACGAGTTCCTGAAGATCTGGCGCGAGGACGCCGCGTACATGAAGGGCAGCCCAGGCTGCATCCAGACCCAGCTCCACAAGGGCGTCGCCGGCTCCCGCCTGCTGGTCAACGTGGCCGTGTGGGAGTCCACCGAGGCCCTGTTCGCCGCCTTCAGCAAGCCGGAGTTCCAGCAGTCGGCGGCCAAGTACCCCGACGGCATCACGGCCTACCCGCACATCTACGAGAAGCTCGCCGTCGAGGGGATCTGCGTCGCCTGACCGGCCGGCGCTGCCCTGGTCGTCGTAGGGCCGACGTCGTACGACGATCAGGGCGCTGCCACCAACCGCGCCCGCCTCACTAGGAGTTCGCCGTGACCACCGGCACCGCACCGACCTCGGACCTCACCGGATGGAGCCGGCGCTCCTTCACCGCCGGTTCCGTCACCCACGACGTGTACGAGAAGGGGGCCGGGCCCGGGGTGGTCCTCGTCCCGGAGATCCCCGGCATCACCCCCGAGGTGCTGGGCCTGGCCGAGCATCTCGTCAAGGAGGGGTTCACCGTCACGGTCCCCTCCCTGTTCGGTACGCCCGGCCGCGCGGACTCGCCGCCCTACACCCTGGGTGTGGTGGCGCGGCTGTGCGTGTCGGCCGAGTTCCGGGCCTTCGCGACCAACGCCCGCCGTCCCGTCGCGGACTATCTGCGGGCGCTCGCCCGTGATCTGGCCGCGCGCACCCCGGGCCCCGGTGTCGGGGTCATCGGCATGTGCTTCACCGGCGGTTTCGCACTGGCCGCCGCCGTCGACCCCGCCGTACTCGCCCCCGTCGTCAGCCAGCCGTCGGTGCCGTTCCCGACGAGCCGCACCCGCAAGGCCGACGCCGGGCTCGCGCAGGACGAACTCGACACCGTCGTCGCCCGCACCCGCGGCGAGGGACTGTGCGTGCTCGGCCTGCGCTTCAGCAAGGACGGCATCTCCCCGGCCGAGCGGTTCGGCACGCTCCGTGCCCGGCTGGGGGACGCCTTCGAGGTCATCGAACTCGACTCCGCTCCCGGCAACGCGGGCGGTTTCGCCAAGAGCGCCCACTCCGTGCTGACCGCCGAGGTGCGCGAGACACCGGGCCACCAGGCCCTCGCCGCCCGCACCCGGGTCGTCGCCTTCCTGCGGGAACGCCTCACCCCCACGGCCTGAATGTGACGTGCGTCTCACCGCAGCCGGTGCATGTCACACCCGGACCGGCACCGCCCTCTTGGGTGCACCGCCACACAACGTGAGCGCCTAGACGCCGCGACAAGGAGAGGAACATGACTCGAGAACGGCAGACCAACCCGTGGGCGGTTCTGAGCGTCCTGTGCCTGGGGTTCGTGATGACCCTGGTCGACCTGACGATCGTGAACATCGCCATCCCGGACATGACCGACGACCTCGGTGCCTCGCTCGACAAGATCCTGTGGGTCGTCAACGCCTACACCCTGGTCCTCGCCACCCTGATCATCACCGCCGGGCGGCTGGGTGACATCCGGGGCAAGGGCAACCTCTTCCTGGCCGGCGTCACCGTGTTCACCCTCGCCTCCCTCGCCTGCGGTCTGGCCCAGGACCCCTCCCAGCTGATCGCGTTCCGCGCGCTGCAGGGCGTGGGCGCGGCGATGCTGATCCCGCAGACCCTGTCGATCATCACCGACGTGTTCCCGCCGGAGAAGCGCGGCGCCGCCTACGGCGTGTGGGGCGCGGTCGCGGGCGTCTCCGGAGCGATCGGCCCGACGCTGGGCGGTCTGCTGGTCACCCACCTGGACTGGCGGTGGGTGTTCTTCGTCAACATCCCCGTCGGCCTGCTGGTGCTGGTGCTCGGCTTCCGGCTCATCCCCAAGAACGTGCGGGTGGTCAAGCACCGCTTCGACCTGATGGGCGTGATCATCGCCTCGGGCGCGCTGTTCTGCCTGGCCTTCGGCCTCATCGAGGGCGAGCGCTACGAGTGGAACAGCTGGATCTGGGCGCTGCTGGCCTCCTCCGCCGTCCTGATCGGCGCGTTCCTGCTGTACGAGCGCGGCCAGCAGGACAACGAACCGCTGCTGCCGTTCTCCCTGTTCAAAGACCGCAACTTCTCCGTCGTCAACCTCGTCGGCATCGCGGTGTCCTTCGGAGTCCTCGGCATCCTGCTGCCGACCACGATCTACCTCCAGTCCGTGCTCGGCTTCAGCGCGATCAAGACCGGCCTGGTCCTGGTGCCCCTCGCGCTCGGCTCGATGTTCACGGCCGGACCGGCCGGCATCCTGTCGGAGAAGTTCGGCGGCAAGTACATCCTCACGGCCGGCCTGTCGATGTTCGGCATCGGCATCACCTGGATCTTCATGGTCGCCGACACCAACAGCTCCTGGACCGCGTTCGTCGGCCCGCTCTTCGTCGCCGGTCTCGGCGCCGGCTGTACCTTCGCCCCGATGGGCGCCGAGGTGATGCGCAACGTGCCGCCGCACCTGACCGGTGCCGCCTCCGGCGTCAACAACGCGCTGCGGCAGGTCGGTTCGGTGCTCGCCGGCGCGGTCATCGGCGCGGTGCTCCAGGCCAAGCTGGTCTCCGCGCTGCGCGAGGAGGCCGCCACCGCCTCCCAGTCGCTGCCCCAGGAATACCGGGCCGACTTCGTCTCCGGGTTCGCCGACGGCGCCCGGCAGGTCGAGGTCGGCACCCAGCAGGGCGCCTCGCTGCCGGCGGACGTACCGCAGGACGTCGCCGACACCATCCAGGCCCTGGCCGGGAAGGTCTTCCACCAGGGCTTCGTCGACGCGCTCCAGCCGACCATGCTGGTGCCCGCCCTGACGATGTTCGCCGGCGCGGCCCTGTGCCTCGCCCTCAAGGGCGGGCCGACCCCGTCGGGCATGGGACACGGCGCGCCGCCCGCGCAGCCGGAGACCGAGCCCGCCAAGGACGCCACCGCCGCGCACTGACCGCACCACCTTCTACGCCCCCGGCCCTTGTGGGCCGGGGGCGCTTGTATTGGGGCCGGACATGATCAGTCGAAGAACACTTCTCGGAGCTTCCGGCGGCGCCCTAGCGCTCGCCGCCCTCCACCCCTCACCAGCCCGCGCGGCCGCTCCCTGGGAGCAGCTGCGCGGCCGTCTTTCGGGCACCCTCGTGCTGCCCGGCGAAGCCTCCTACGCCACCGCCAAACAGCTCGAACTCCAGCAGTTCGACGTCATCGACCCGCAGGCCGTCGCGTACTGCGCGAACGCGGCCGACGTCGCCCTGTGCCTGGCCTTCGTCCAGGACCACGACCTGCCCGTCGCCATCCGCAGCGGCGGCCACAGCCTGGGCGGCTACTCCACCACCACCGGCCTGGTCGTCGACGTGTCCCGGCTGAACTCCATCACCCTCCAAGGCGCCACGACGACGTTCGGGCCCGGCGCCCAGAACGTCGACATGCTGACCGCGCTCGCCCCCGCCGGGCTCGCCGTGGCGGGCGGCGCGGGACCCACCGTGGCGGCCGGCGGCTTCGTCCAGGGCGGCGGCCTCGGCTTCCTGACCCGCCCGCTCGGCGTGGCCTGCGACGCCCTGACCTCCGCGACCGTCGTCCTCGCCGACGGCCGGATCGTGACCGCCTCACGCAACCGGCACAGCGATCTGTTCTGGGCGATACGCGGCGGTGGCGGCGGCAACTTCGGCGTCGTCACCTCGTACACGGCCACCGCCTCCCCGGTCACCGACGTGGCCACCGCGACACTCGTCTTCGCCTACGACAAGGCGCTGGACATGCTCGACGGCTACGCCCGCTGGCTCGTGGACGCCCCCCGCACCATCGGCGGCGCGGCCGTGATCACGCTCCCCGACGCCGCGCCCGGCGCCACCCCGGTGCCCGCGATCCGCCTGGTCTCCACCGGCACCGCCGCCCAACTCGCCGACGAGGTAGGCCGGTTGCTCGCCCTGACCGGGCCGCCCGCCTCCCGCGTGGACGCCGTCATGCCGTACCGCTCGCTGATGATGGGCGTCTACGGCTGCGCCACCAGGACCGCCGAGCAGTGCCACCGGGCCGCCGACCTGCACCCCGAAGGGCAGCTGACCCGGCCCGCGTTCGGCCTGGAACGCAGCCGCCTGTTCAAGACCCCCATGGCCCGCAACGCCTGGGCCGCGGCCCTCGCCGTGTTCGACGC
This sequence comes from Streptomyces sp. NPDC001536, assembly GCF_042894505.1. NCBI lineage: Bacteria > Bacillati > Actinomycetota > Actinomycetes > Kitasatosporales > Streptomycetaceae > Streptomyces > Streptomyces sp. NPDC001536. The sequence goes on along the minus strand of NZ_JBIAVQ010000020.1, from coordinate 64,886 downwards.
GGACCGCCAGGCCGGCCAGATCCGCCAGCTCCAGGTGCTGCCGCTCGGCGGAGCCGCCTCCGACCTCGCCCGCACGGCCACCGCGTTCGTGCACCGCGACAGCCTCTACACCACCAACTACCTGGCCACCATCGCCAGTTCACCCACCGACGAGGGCCGGGCGGCCGCACGGCTGTGGGTGGACCGCGGATTCGCCGCGATCGACCCCCACTCCAGCGGCGAGACCTACCAGAACTTCATCGACCCGGCCCTGAAGGACTGGAAGCGGTCCTACTACGCCGAGAACTACCCGCGGCTCGCCGCGACCAAGGCCTACTACGACCCGTACGGCCTGTTCACGTACGCCCAGAGCATCCGCTGAGCCCCTCGCCGGGGCCTTCTTCCCCCAGGGGGCGCCCATGACCACGACACAGCCAGGCATCCTGCAACAGCGGGCCGACGGCCCCATCGACGGCAAGGTGCTGCGCAATGTGTGCGGCATGTTCGTGACCGGCGTGACCGTGATCACCAGCGGCAGCGGTTCGCACGCGGCCGGCACCACCGTCAACTCCTTCACCTCCGTCTCCCTCGACCCGCCGCTGGTCCTGTTCTGCCTGCACAAGGCGTCCCGGCTGCGTGCCGTGGTGGAGGAGTCCGGCGCCTACACGGTGAACTTCCTCGCAGGGCGCCAAGAGCCCCTGGCCTGGGCATTCGCCGGCCGGCACACCGCGAACCTGGACGGCGTCGACCACCACTACTCCACCGCCGGCGTGCCCGTGCTCAGCGGCGCCATGGCGTTCCTGTCCTGCCGCCTGGTCAACGCCGTCGAGGGCGGCGACCACACGATCTTCATCGGTAAGGTCGCCGAACTGGGCGTGTCCAGCGGCGAGTCGGAACCACTGATCTTCTTCCGCGGCTCCATGGGCTCCCTGGAGGCCGAACAGCGCGGCACCCACCCCATGTTCGACGTCTGACCCCGCACGCCTAAGGAGTTACGGATGTCCGCCATCCAACGGCGACTGGCCCGCTTCAACCGCACCTTCGCCAACCGCTTCGTCGGCCCCGTCCTGACCCGGATGCCCGGGTTCGGCGCCGTCCTGCACGTGGGACGCAAGTCCGGGCGCGTCTACCGCACCCCCGTCAAGGTGTTCAAGCGCGACGGGAACTACGTCATGTCGCTGCCCTACGGTCCCCAGTCCGACTGGGTGCGCAACACGATCGCCGGCGGCGGCTGCGAACTGCACACCCGGGGCAAGCTGATCCGCCTGGACCAGCCGCACGTCTTCACCGACCCGCGGCAGTCCGTCGTACCGGCACCGCTGCGGCCCCTGCTGCGCCGCTTCAAGGCCTTCGACTTCATCGAACTGCGTCCCGTCGACGCCGCCACCACGTCCGCGCCGGTCCGACCATGACCGCCGCCCCCTGACAGGAGACTGCTGTGCCCCACTCCGAGTGGATCACCGTCACGGCGATCGGCGGTATCGCCCTGATCCTCGCCCTGGCGGCCGCTGTCACCGCGCTGTGCCGCCGTATCAAACAGCCCGCCGTGATCGGTGAGATCACCGTCGGCATCTGCCTGGGACCGAGCCTGCTCGGCCTGTTCCCCGGCGACCTGCCCGACCGGCTCTTCCCCGCCGAGATACGCCCCCATCTGGGCGTCGTCTCCCAGGTGGGCCTGCTGCTGTTCATGTTCATCATCGGCTGGGAGTTCAACAGCGGCGCCCTCAAGGGCCGCTTCCGCTCCACCGGCGCCATCTGGATCAGCTCGCTGGCGCTGCCCATGGCGCTGGGCATCGGGCTTGCCTGGATGATCTACGGCTCGCACGACGTGGTCGACGGAAAGACCGTGCCGTTCACCGAGTTCGCGCTCTATCTCGGCGTCGCGATGTCCATCACCGCGTTCCCGGTGCTGGCCCGGATCATCGCCGAACAGGGCATGCAGAAGTCCCGCGCCGGCACCCTGGCCCTCGGGCTCGCGGCCGCGGACGACGTCCTGGCCTGGTGCATGCTGGCCGTCGTGGTCGCGCTGACCACCGCCACCGGCACCGCCGGATTCCTGACCGTGATGGCCTGGTCGGCGGTCTACCTGGTCGTCATGCTGTGGCTGGTACGCCCCGTGCTCGCCATCATCAGCGACCGGCTGCGCGTCACCCACACCCAGTACGTGCCCGTCCTCGTCGCCTCCGCCGTGTTCACCTCGGCGTTCGTCACCTCCCACATCGGCATCCACGCCATCTTCGGGGCGTTCATGTTCGGCCTCGTGATGCCCCGGCGCCACGACAGCCTGCTGCACCGGGTGGCGCTGCCGCCCCTGGAGACCGTCGGCAAGCTGCTGCTGCCGGTGTTCTTCGTCGTCACCGGCCTGTCCGTGGACCTCACCACGCTCAGCGCCGGCGGTGTCGTCCAGACGGTGGCCATCATCGTGGTGGCCTGCCTTGGCAAGCTCGGCGGCGTCGCCCTGTCCGCCCGGCTGACCGGCATGGACTGGCGCGACGCCACCGTGCTCGGGGTGCTGATGAACACCCGCGGCCTGACCGAACTGGTCCTGCTGAACGTGGGGTTGAGTCTTGGGCTGCTGACCGTGCAGCTGTTCTCCGCGATGGTCCTCATGGCCCTGGTCACCACCGGGATCGCGGCGCCCGTCCTCAACCGGCTGCTGAAGGACGACGACCGGGCACCCCTGGTGGGGAGCGCAGCCGGCACTCCGGACGTCGCCGAGGCGGTCGCCGGACCGCGTGCCGACGTCGCCGAAGCGGCCGCCGGCCCCGGGCGCGCCGCGCACTGACACCCACGGCCCTCAGGCCTCGTTCTCGACGGGCTCGGAGGACTCGACGGACTCCGCAGGTTCGCCGGCCTCGCCGGACCGCACCCGGGACAGCTTGTCCGGGTTGACCACGGCGTAGATCCCGCGCACCTGGTCGCTCTCCGGGGTGAGGTCCATGACCAGCACCGCGTACGGGGAGTCCTCGGAGAACACCACCGCCGACGGGTCGCCGTTGACGTGCCGGTAGTGGATGTCGATGTCCTTGGGCGTGCGCCCCGCATAGCCCGCGAGCAGCCGGCAGACCTTCTCCCGGCCGATGACCGGACGCAGGCCCGCGGTGCGGACCTTGCCGCCGCCGTCGGTCCACATGGTCACGTCCGGCGCCAGCATCTCCATCAGCGAACCGAGGTCGCCGCCGAGCGCGGCGTCGATGAACCGCTCGGTGACCTGCTGCTGGACCTGCGGATCGGCCTGGTAGCGGGGGCGCCGCGCCTGCACGTGGGCGCGGGCCCGGTGGGCGAGCTGGCGCACCGAGGAGGGGTTGCGGTCGAGGATGCCCGCGATCTCGGCGTGCGCGTAGCCGAACACGTCGTGCAGCACGAACACCGCCCGCTCCAGCGGGGAGAGCGTCTCAAGCACCACCATCAGCGCCATCGACACCGACTCGCTCTGCAACGCCCGGTGCGCGGGCTCGGCGGCCGGCTCCTCGTCGGAACCCCGGGTCACCAGCGGCTCCGGCAGCCAGGGACCCACGTACGTCTCACGGCGCCGCTTGATGGCGGCCTTGCGGGCCAGCGCGTGGTTGACCGCGATCCGTACGAGATAGGCCCGCGGGTTGTCGATCTCCTCGTGCGGGGAGCGGCTCTTCTTCGCCGACCACGACAACCAGGTCTCCTGGAGCACGTCGTCGGTGTCGGCGACGGTCCCGAGCAGGTTGTAGACGATCGAGAACAGCAACTCGCGGTAACCGACGAAGACCTCCGTCGAGGCCTCGACGGAACCGGCCGTGTGGTCGCCTGCCTGGCTGTCGGACATGGTGCACCTCCCTGTGACGAGCTCACACCCGAGACGGCTTTCGTCCGGGAAATGTGACATCACCCCCATGAATGTGATTCAGATCACAAAGATGGCGGTTCGTGTCACATCCGGCCATGGCCGATCCCTCTCATTCGCGAGGGCATCCCGGGCCGCGGGGCGTGGGGAGCTCGGCCGGAAGGGGCCGAACTCCCCACTCGCGACAGCGAGTCACCCCATCCGCCGACCGGCCGCGACCGGTCACCCGAGAAAGGCACGCACACCATGGCAGTCGCACAGCAGGCCCCGATCAACTTCGCCGTCATGTACGCCACGCACGACGCGTTCCGACGCGACATGAAGCGGCTCGCCGCGGCCGTCGCCGCGGGCCGCTCCCAGTCCCCGGAGGTGCGCGACGGCTGGGAGAACTTCAAGCACCAGCTGCATGTGCACCACACCGTCGAGGACTCCGACCTGTGGCCGCGCGTCGCGGCCGGCGTCGCCGACCGCCCGGCCGACCAGAAACTCCTCGACGAGATGGAGGCCGAGCACGCCCAGCTGGACCCGGTGCTCGCCGCCGTCGACGACGGCCTGGCCCGCAACGCCCCCGACCTCGCCGCCCGCGTCGCCGAACTCATCCGCGTCCTCGGCGACCACATGAAGCACGAGGAGACCGAGGCCCTCCCGCTCATCCAGGACGTCTGCACCACCAAGGACTGGGACGCCTTCCGCGGCGCGATGGCCCGCAAACAGGGCCCCAAGGGCGCGGCCGTCTACTTCCCCTGGATCACCGACGAGCAGAACGACACCGACCGCAAGGCGTTCCTGGACACCATGCCGGCGCCGGTAAAGGTCTTGAACAAGCTCTTCTGGGAGTCGAGCTACAAGAAGCGCCACCTCTGGGGCATCTGACCCCCCTAGAACACGCCCCTGCCGGCGACATCCCCCGCCCCGGCAGGGGCGTACCTATGCCCGCAGGGGGGCCGCCCGCGCCCTTAGGGGCGCGGGGAACTGCGCGACCAGCCCAATCGGACCCGCAGCCGCAAACGGCCAGAACCCCCCGAGCTCCTAGGCGACTTCTACTGACCCCGACGCCCCTGCCAAGCCCCACCGGCAGGGGCGCAGCCATGCCCACCACCCGCCAATCCCCGAAGGGACCCCCACCCATGAGCAGCCCCTCCGCATTCACCCTCACCGACCTCAAGCGCATCCTCCTGGAAGGCGCCGGCGCAGACGACGGCATCGACCTGGACGGCGACATCCTCGACCTCGACTTCGAGTCCCTCGGCTACGAGTCGCTCGCCCTCCTGGAGACAGGCGGCCGCATCGAGCGCGAGTACGGCATCGCCCTCGACGACGACGTCTTCACCGACAACCGCACCCCCCGCACCCTCATCGCCGCCGTCAACGAGCTGCTGCCGTCGGCCGCCCACGCCGCCTGACCCGACCGCACCCAGGGAGAAGCCACCATGCAGCAGGACCAGCGCGTCGCTCTCGTCACCGGCGCCACCAGCGGAATCGGCCTCGCCGCGGCAAGGACCCTGGCCGCCGCCGGCCACCGCGTCTTCATCGGCGCCCGCACCGCCGAGAACGTCACCAGCACCGTCAAGCAGCTGCGCGAAGAGGGCCTCGACGTCGACGGAGCCGCCGTCGACGTACGCGACTCCGACAGCGTCACCGCGTTCGTCACCGCCGCCGTCGAGAGGTTCGGCACCGTCGACGTCCTCGTCAACAACGCGGGCCGCAGCGGCGGCGGCGTCACCGCCGACCTCGACGACGAGCTGTGGGACGACGTCATCGACACCAACCTCAACAGCGTCTTCCGCATGACCCGCGCGGTCCTCAACGCCGGCGGCATGCGCCACAAGGACCGCGGCCGGATCATCAACATCGCCTCCACCGCCGGCAAGCAGGGCGTGGTCCTCGGCGCCCCCTACTCCGCCTCCAAGCACGGCGTCGTCGGCTTCACCAAGGCCCTCGGCAACGAGCTCGCACCGACCGGCATCACCGTCAACGCGGTCTGCCCCGGCTATGTGGAGACTCCGATGGCGCAGCGCGTGCGCCAGGGCTACGCGGCCGCCTACGACACCACCGAGGACGCCATCCTCACCAAGTTCCAGGCGAAGATCCCGCTCGGCCGCTACTCGACCCCCGAAGAGGTCGCCGGCCTGGTCGGCTACCTCGCCTCCGACACCGCAGCCTCCATCACCGCACAGGCGCTCAACGTCTGCGGCGGCCTCGGCAACTTCTAATCCCCCTGCCCTGAAGGGAGTTCAGCCATGACACTCCGCGAGGTCGAGCACACCGTCGACATCGACGCCCCCGCGGCGGCCATCTACCGCCTGATCGCCGAGGTGGAGAACTGGCCGCGGATCTTCCCGCCCACCATCTTCGTCGACCGTGTCGAGGCCGACGGCGACAGCGAGCGGATCCGTATCTGGGCCACCGCCAACGGCGAGCCGAAGAACTGGACCTCGCGCCGCACCCTGGACGCCGAGGCCCAGGTCATCACCTTCCGCCAGGAGGTCTCCACCCCGCCGGTCGCCGCGATGGGCGGCACCTGGATCATCGAGCCGCTCACCGAGTCCACCTCCCGGGTGCGCCTTCTGCACGACTACCGGGCCATCGACGACGACCCCAAGGGCCTGGCCTGGATCGACGAGGCCGTCGACCGCAACTCCCGCTCGGAGCTCGCGGCACTGAAGACCAACGTTGAACTCGCCCACGCCACCGAGGACGTCACGTTCTCCTTCGAGGACTCCGTCACGATCGCCGGCTCCGCCAAGGACGCCTACGACTTCGTCAACGAGGCCGGTCTGTGGCCCGAGCGGCTGCCGCACGTGGCCACCGTCCGCTTCGAGGAGCCCGCCCCCGGACTCCAGAGCCTGGAGATGGACACCCGCGCCAAGGACGGCTCCACGCACACCACCAAGTCGTACCGGGTGACGTTCCCGCACCACAAGATCGCCTACAAGCAGGTCACGCTGCCCGCGCTGATGACCCTGCACACCGGCTACTGGACGTTCACCGAGGCCGCCGACGGCACCACGACCGCCTCATCCCAGCACACCGTGGTCCTCAACACCGCGAACATCGCCCGCATCCTGGGCGAGGACGCCACGGTCGCCGACGCCCGCGCCTACGTCCACGGCGCGCTCAGCACCAACAGCCGCGCCACCCTGGGCCACGCCAAGGACCACGCCGAGAGCCAGCGCTGACGATGGTCGGCCGGCGACTCGACACCGACGTCGTCGTCGTGGGCGGGGGACCGGTCGGGCTGATGCTCGCCGGTGAACTCCGCCTCGGCGGCGCCGACGTCGTCGTACTGGAGACCCGCGAGGCCCCGACCACCGAGTCACGGGCCTCGACCCTGCACGCCCGCACCATGGAGATCCTCGACAGCCGGGGCCTGCTCAAGGCCTTCGGCACCCCGCCGTGCGAGGTGCGCGGACACTTCGGCGGCATCCCCCTGGACCTGACCCTGCCCAGCACCCACCCCGGTCAGTGGAAGGTCCCGCAGACCGAGACCGAACGCCTGCTCCAGGACTGGGCGGCCGGCCTGGGCGCGCGCATCAAGCGGCGCCACACCCTGCGCGCCCTGCGCACCACCGGCGAGGGCGTGGAGGCGGTGGCCGCTGGTCCCGGCGGGCCGGTACGGATCCGGGCGGCGTACCTGGTGGGCTGCGACGGCGAGAACTCGACCGTACGCCGTCTGCTGGACGCCGACTTCCCCGGCGAGGACGCCCACCGCGAACTGCTGCGCGCGGACGTGGCGGGCATCGACATCCTGAACCGCCGCTTCGAGCGCCTTCCCGCCGGCATGGCGGTGGCCGCCCGTCGCGGCGACGGCGTCACCCGAGTGATGGTCCACGAGTTCGGCCGCGAGGCCCAACTCCGCACCACGGAACCGGACTTCGCGGAGGTCTGCGAGGTCTGGCAACGCGTAACAGGAGAGGACATCACGTCAGGCACCCCGCTGTGGGTGAACTCCTTCGGCGACGCCAACCGCCAACTGTCGGCCTACCGCCACGACCGCATCCTGTTCGCCGGCGACGCAGCCCACCGCCAGATGCCCATCGGCGGCCAGGCCCTCAACCTCGGCCTCCAGGACGCGGTGAACCTCGGCTGGAAACTGTCCGCGGTAGCGACGGGCAGGACCCCGGCCGACCTGCTGGACACCTACCACACCGAACGCCACGAGGTGGGCCGCCGCGTCCTGGCCAACATCAAGGTCCAGTCCCAACTGCTCCTGGGCGGCCCGGAATCCCACTCGACCAGGACCCTGTTCACCGAACTCCTGAGCTCGGAAAGGGTCCGCACCCACCTGGCCTCGATGATCGCGGGCCTGGACATCAGCTACGGCGACGAGGGCGTACGCCTACCGAACACGAACCTGACGGTAGGTCACCACCAGTACACAACAACGGAGTTGCTACACCGGGCACGCCCGGTGCTCCTCCTCCTGACGCCGAAGGCCACCCGGTTCCACAAGCAGGCGGCCCCCTGGTCGGACTACGTCACCACACTCACCGCCACAGCCGACCTCCCCGCCACAGACGCCCTCCTCCTCCGCCCGGATGGCCACATCGCCTGGACATCCGCGAGCGACACCCCGTTGCCGGAGGCCCTGACCCACTGGTTCGGCACCCCCATGACCACCCCCGAACCGGCAGCCGCCAACGGCGATTCCGCCCCACAAGGGCCACCCGCACCCGAATCCACAACCCGCACGGGTGGTGCGGGCGGGACCCCAAAGGCCGAAGGCGAAGCCGAGGCCACCAACCACTCCCCGAAGGGCGACCCCATGAACACGAAAGCCCCCGCGCCGCAAGAGCGCTACGACGTGGCCATCCTCGGCGCGGGCATGGCCGGCGGCATGCTCGGCGCGGTCCTCGCCCGCAACGGCGTCAAGGTGCTCCTCATCGACGCCGGCACCCACCCCCGTTTCGCAGTCGGCGAGTCCACGATCCCGTACACCTCCGCGATGACCCGCATAGTCGGCGAACGCTACGACGTCCCCGAGATCGTGCACATGGCCAGCTTCCGCGGCATCCAGGACCACGTCTCCCCGATGAGCGGCCGCAAGCAGAACTTCGGCTTCGTCTACCACCGCGAGGGCCAGGACCAGAACCCCGACGAGATCAACCAGCTCGTCGTCCCGGAGTGGCAGCGCACCGAGAGCCACCTGTTCCGCCAGGACACCGACGCCTACCTGTTCCACCTGGCCGTCAAGCACGGCGCGACCCCGCTGCTCGGCACCCGCATCACCGACATAGAGACCGGCCCCGACGGAGCGGTCCTGCGCGATGCCCACGGCACCGAATACCACGCCGAGTACCTCGTCGACGGCAGCGGCTTCCGTTCCCCGGTCGCCGACGCCTTCGGGCTGCGCGAGGAACCCACCCGCGCCCGCCACCACTCCCGCACCCTGTTCACCCACATGGTCGGCGTCACCGCCTACGACGACGCCCCCTCCGCCGCCGCGCACAAGCAGCCCAGCCCCTGGCACCACGGCACCCTGCACCACGTCTTCGACGGCGGCTGGCTGTGGGTCATCCCCTTCGACAACCACGACGGCGCGATCAGCCCGCTGTGCAGCGTGGGCCTCACCCTGGACGAGCGGAAGTTCCCGAGGTCCCAAGATCTCACCCCGCAGCAGGAGTTCGACGAGTTCCTGGAGAAGTTCCCGCAGATCGCCGAGCAGTTCACCGACGCCCGCGCCGTCCGCCCCTGGGTCGCCACCGGCCGCCTCCAGTACTCCTCCTCCAGCACGGTCGGCGAACGCTACTGCCTGACCGCGCACGCCGCCGGCTTCATCGACGCGCTGTACTCCCGAGGTCTGACCAACACCCTGGAGGTCGTCAACTCCCTGGCCTGGCGCCTGATAGAGGCCACCAAGGACGGCGACTGGTCCACCGAGCGCTTCGAGTACATCGACCGCCTCCAGCAGGGCCTGTACGACGTCCACGACGACCTCGTCTACAGCTCCTTCGTCGGCTTCAAGCACTACGACCTGTGGAACGCGGTCACGCGGGTGTGGGAGTCGACCAGCATCATGCCGACGATGACCGTCGAGCGGGCGTACCGCCGCTTCATGGAGCACAAGGACGACCAGATCCTCAAGGACCTGGAGAAGACCACCACCCCCGGTCTGCCCGCACCGGTCGGCGAGGACATCAGCTCCCTGCTCACCCTGACCCGCACGACCTGCCAGGCCGTCGAGGCCGGGGGACTGGAGCCGGGCGAGGCCGCCGAGCTGCTCTTCGAGCAGTTGCGGGAGTCGAAGTTCCTGCCGGAGCCGTTCGCGCTCGGCGACCCGGACAACAAGTGCTTCGAGGCCACGCGGGAACTGCTCGGCCAGGCCCTGGACTGGGGCCGCACCAAAGCGCCCGAGCACATCGCCCAACTGTTCGGCTGACCACCACTCACGAGTAGGGGAGAGGAGAGACCATGGACGCCGACGTCATCATCGTCGGGGCCGGCCCGACCGGTCTGATGCTCGCCGGGGAACTGCGCCTGGGCGGCGCCCACGTCGTCGTGGTGGAACGCCTGGAGCGGCCCACCGGCCAGTCCCGCGGGCTCGGCTTCACCGCACGCGCCATGGAGGTCTTCGAACAGCGCGGCCTGCTGCCGTGGTTCGGGGACCTGGAGAAGGCCCCCATGGGCCACTTCGGCGGCGTGCAGTTCGACTACACCGTCCTTGAGGACGCCCACTTCGGGGCCCGCGGCGTCCCGCAGTCGCACACCGAGGACGTCCTGGAACGCTGGGCGATCTCGCTGGACGCGGACATCCGGCGCGGCTGGGAGTTCCTCGAACTCGACGAGAAGGGCGACCACGTCGAGATCACCGTCGCCACCCCGCAGGGCGTCCAACGCCTCACCGCCCCCTACCTGGTGGGCTGCGGCGGCGGCAGCAGCCCGGTGCGGCGGGCGGCAGGGTTCTCCTTCCCCGGCACGGACGCCACCCGCACCATGTACCTGGCCGACGTCGCCGGCTGCGACCTGCGCCCGCGCTTCCTCGGCGAACGCCTGCCCGGCGGCATGGTGATGGCCGCCCCGCTCGGCGACGGCGTGGACCGCATCATCGTCGTCCCCGACGTCGAACCCGGCCGCGAACGCGAGCGCTCGGTGAGCTTCACGGAGGTCGCCGACGCCTGGCAGCACATCACCGGCGAGGACATCAGCGCCGGCACCGCCCACTGGGTCAGCTCCTTCACCGACGCCACCCGCCAGGTCACCGAGTACCGCCGCGGCCGCATCCTCCTCGCCGGCGACGCCGCCCACGTCCACCTCCCGGCGGGCGGCCAGGGCCTGAGCACCGGCGTCCAGGACGCCGCCAACCTCGGCTGGAAGCTCGCCGCCGAGGTCCGCGGCCGCGCCCCCATCGGCCTCCTCGACAGCTACCACAGCGAGCGTCACGCGGCCGGCGCCCGCCTCCTGATGAACACCCACGCCCAGGGCATGCTCTTCGTCGGCGGCCCCGAGATGAGCCCGCTGCGCGAGCTGATGGGTGAGCTCATCCAGTACGACGACGTCAAGCGCCACCTGTCCGGCCTGGTCTCCGGCCTCGACGTCCGCTACGACGTCGGCGAGGGCACCCACCCGCTCCTGGGCCGCCGCCTGCCCCCGCGCACCCTCACCGGCGCCGAGGGCCCCACGACCACGATGGAACTCCTGCACCCGGCCCGCGGTGTCCTGATCGACCTCACCGACGACCCGTCCCTGCGGGAGGCGGCAGCCCCCTGGCAGGACCGGGTGACGACGGCGACGGTCCGCCCGCAGGAGACGGAACCCGTCCTGACAGCCACCACCGCCCTCCTGGTCCGCCCCGACGGCTACATCGCCTGGGCCACCGGCACCACCCCGGACCCGACAGGACTGCGCACCGCACTGCACCGCTGGTTCGGCGACCCGGATGACAGCACATCGAGGAGTACGGAGTGACCGTGGACCTCCCACCATCGGGCGGGGCGTGCCCGACAGCCGACGCCCCGCCCGGACCCCGCCGCATCACGCTCGACGCGGCGGGCATCCCCCTCTCCGCCCTCCTCACCACCCCACCCACCGACACCCCCCGCGCCACCGTCCTCGCCCTGCACGGCGGCGGCATGACGGCCGGCTACTTCGACGCCCGGGCCCACCCCGGCCAGTCCCTGCTCACCCTCGGCGCCCGCCTGGGCTACACGGTCCTGGCCCTGGACCGCCCCGGCTACGGCGCCTCCACACCCGCCCTGCCGACGGGCCAGACCCTCGCCGAACAGTCGGCCACGGTCCGCACGGCCCTCGCCGACTACGCGCAGACACACGACCTGGGCGCCGGCGTCTTCGTCCTCGGCCACTCCTACGGCGGCAAACTCGCCCTCACCTGTGCCGCGGACGGCCTCCCGGCGCCCCTGCTCGGCCTGGACATCTCAGGCCTGGGCCACCGCCTGGCCGTACCGGCCGACGACCTGCCCTCGGCCGGCGGCCAGGGCCACTGGAAACACAACTGGGGCGCTCTGCGCCTGTACCCGCCCGACACGTTCCGCACCTGTCCCGTCGCGCCCATGCCCGAGCGGGAACGCGCCGAAGTCCGGTCCTGGCCCGCCCGGTTCACCTCGGTCGCCGCCCGCGTCCACGTCCCCGTCCGGTTCACGTTCGCCGAGCACGAGAAGTGGTGGCGCCACGACGAGCACACCCTGACCGAACTGGCCGGCCTGCTGCCGCGCGCACCCCGCGTCCTGGTGGAACGCCTGCCGCAGGCCGGCCACAACATCAGCCTCGGCTGGACCGCCCACACCTACCACCTGCGCGCCCTCGCCTTCCTCGAGGAGTGCCTCGCAGGGCACGCGGTCACCGGCACCCCCGTGCCCCTGCCCGCGGCCGCCTGACAGCCCAACCCCCCACCCCCACACACACACCACCGCCCCGCGCCCCCCTCGACGGAAGCGACCAGTCCATGAACCACACCAGCACCCCGCTGTTCGTACGGCCACCCGCACCGTCCGCGCTGCGCGCCATGGACCTCGACGCCCGCACCCGGACGATCGTCTCCTGGCTCTGCCGGGAACTGGCCCACGTCCTCGACGTGCCCCCGGCCCACCGGGTCGGCCCCGACCGGCCGTTGCGCGCCCTCGGCGTGGACTCCCTGACCGCGCTGTGCCTCAAGCGCCGCCTGGAGGACGAGCTCGACGTCCGGATCAAGACCCACGACCTGCTGCGCGACGACACGGTCGGCGAGATCGCCGCCCTGCTGGCCGAGTCGGTGTCCGCACCCGCCTACGGGACGGCACGATGAGCCCAGCGCGCACCACCGCCCCACTCCTGCGCAAGGCCCCCCGGCTGACCGTCGACACCCGCCAGATCCATCTGTGGGTGATCGGCACCGAATGGGCGGGTGACCACCCCGAGCACATGGTCACCAGCGAACTGGACGACCGTGAACGAGAACGGGCGGCGGCCTTCGTACGCCCCCTGGACCGCCTCACCTACCTGATGGCGCACATCGCGCTGCGCCGCCTGCTGACCGCCTACACCGGCATCCCGCCCGCCGAGCTCCCGCTGGGCCGGGACACCTGCCCCTGCTGCGGCGGCCCGCACGGCCGCCCCGTCCTGCACGGCACCGGCCTGCACTTCTCCCTCTCCCACAGCCACGGCATCGCCCTGATCAGCATCGCGGACGCCCCCCTGGGAGTGGACGTCCAGCGCGTGCCCACGCAGGAGACCGTAGAGCTCTGCCTGCCCGAGCTGCACCCGGAGGAACAGCGGGAACTGCGGGCCCTGCCCGACGCCGAACAGCCCCTGGCCTTCGGCCGGTTGTGGACCCGCAAGGAGGCCTACTTCAAGGGCCTGGGCACCGGTCTGGGTCGCGAACTGAACTCCGACTACCTGGGCGAGCGCACCGACCCGGACGCCCCCGCCCGCCCCAGGGGCTGGCGCATCGAGAACATGCCCAGCTGCCCCGCCCACGTGGCGGCCGTCGCCATCGCGGCCCCCGCCGACACCGCCCCACCCGACATCCTCGCCCGCCGCCTGCCGACCGAGTGCCTCTACACCGACGACGCCACCGAACGGATCGCCGCCGAGCGGCAGGTCTGCCCCAACTGGGAGTGATGGCCATGCACACCACACCGTCCACCGCGGCGACGCTGGAACTGAAGGAGATCAAAGACCGCATCCTCGAAGGCCCCGACCCCGCCGCCACCCAACGCCAGCACGCCAAGGGCAAGTTGACGGCCCACGAACGCATCGCCCTCCTCCTCGACAAGGGCAGTTTCACCGAGATCGAGGCCCTGCGCCGCCACCGGGCCACCGGCTTCGGCCTGGAGGACAAGAGGCCCTACACCGACGGCGTCGTCACCGGCTGGGGCACCGTCGACGGCCGCACAATCTTCGTCTACGCCCATGACTTCCGCATCTTCGGCGGCGCCCTCGGCGAGGCCCACGCCACCAAGATCCACAAGATCATGGACATGGCCATAGCGGCAGGCGCCCCGTTGGTCTCCCTGAACGACGGCGCGGGAGCCCGCATCCAGGAAGGCGTCTCGGCCCTGGCCGGCTACGGCGGCATCTTCCGCCGCAACACCCAGGCCAGCGGCGTCATCCCGCAGATCAGCGTGATGCTGGGCCCGTGCGCGGGCGGAGCCGCGTACAGCCCCGCCCTCACCGACTTCGTCTTCACGGTCCGGGAGATCTCCCAGATGTTCATCACGGGCCCCGACGTGGTGAAAGCGGTGACGGGCGAGGAGATTACGCAGAACGGCCTGGGCGGCGCGGACGTCCACGCCGCCACCTCCGGAGTCGCCCACTTCGTCTACGACGACGAGGAGACCTGCATAGCGGAGGTCCGCTACCTGATCTCGATGCTCCCGGCCAACAACCGCGAACTCCCCCCGGAGACCCTCACCGAGGACCCCGCCGACCGCAGCTGCCCCACCCTCCTGGACACGGTCCCCGCGGACGGCAACCGCTCCTACGACATCCGCACCGTGATCGAGGAACTGGTCGACGACGGCGAGTACATGGAGGTCCACGCCGCCTGGGCCCCCAACATCGTGTGCGCCTTCGCCCGCCTCGACGGCCGCACGGTCGGCATCGTCGCCAACCAGCCCGCCTCCATGGCCGGCGTCCTCGACATCAAGGCCAGCGAAAAGGGCGCACGCTTCGTCCAGTTCTGCGACGCCTTCAACATCCCCCTGGTCACCCTCGTCGACGTCCCCGGTTTCCTGCCCGGCGTGGACCAGGAACACGAGGGCATCATCCGCCGCGGCGCGAAACTCCTGTACGCCTACTGCAACGCCACGGTCCCCAGGGTCTCGGTGGTGCTCCGCAAGGCGTACGGCGGCGCGTACATCGTCATGGACTCCCGCTCGATCGGCGCGGACGTGGCCCTGGCCTGGCCGACGAACGAGATAGCGGTGATGGGCGCGGAAGGCGCGGCGAACGTGGTCTTCCGCCGAGAGATAGCAGCAGCGGACAACCCGGAAGAGATGCGCGCCCAGAAGATCGACGAGTACAAGCGCAACTTGGTCCACCCGTACTACGCGGCCGAACGCGGTCTGGTGGACGACGTCATCGACCCGGCCGACACCCGCTTGTCACTCATCAGCGCCCTGAGGATGCTCGCCGCGAAGGACGCGTCCCTGCCCCGCCGCAAACACGGCACCCCACCCCAGTGAAAGGGCCACCGATGACACCTCTCGAGCTGAAGATCGAGCGAGGCAACCCGACCCCCGAGGAACTGGCCGCGGTGATAGCGGTCCTGCACCAGCGCCTGATGAGCGCGCCGCCCGACCCCGCGGAGGTCCGCCGACCACCCACGGCGGCCCGCTGGCACCGCCAGCAGCCCACCCCGTTCCAGCCCCGAGCCTGGCGCAGCATCCAGTTCCAACGAGCAGCCTGACCCGCACGCCTCACTAGAGAAGGACTAGAAGATGCCTACAGCCCAGCCTGAGGCCGGCTTGGAAACCCTGCACCGCCAACTACAGCTCCTCAACGACCGCTTGGAGCTCACCCAGCTCTGCGACCGCTACGTCCACCACCTCGACAAGGACCGCGGCAGCGACGCCTGGCTGGACAAGATCTTCACCGAGGACGTCCATCTCACCTTCCCCTTCGGCGAGTTCAAGGGCCTGGAGGGTCTGGCGGACTTCCAGCAGATGGCCCGTACGACCTTCGCCCGCACCCACCACATCAGCGCCAACCACACCGTCGACCTGGACGGCGACGAGGCCCGCGTGGCCGCTCACCTGATGGCCGTACACGTCCGCCAGGCCGACCGGCCGGCAGCCGACTTCACCATCGGCGGCCACTATGAGGCCGAAGCCCGCCGCACCCCCCACGGCTGGCGCATCCACCGCTTCGACTTCGACCTCGTCTGGCAGTCGGGCGAGGCCCCCCAGGCCAAGACGGCAGCCGCCTGAAATCTCCACCGGGACTCGACCAGACCTGTGGAAGCCTGACGGAGTGAGCGCCAGCGACACCACCCCACAGCCGCCCTGGAGTGACGAATGAAGCAAGGTCCGCTGTTCACGACCGCACGCTGGATAGGCCTGCTCTTCGGCGGAGTCTTCACCGGATTCCTGGTCTGCGTGATGGTCCTGGAGACCTCCCTGCGCGACTACGACGGCAAGGTCTACACCCAGGTCCGTCAGGTAGAACTCGACTCCCTGGACACTCTGGCCTCAGCCACCCTGATCCCCACGATCATCGCGACGGCGATCCTGGTGACAGGCGCCTGGAAGGCGAAGGGCCCCACCCTCTACCTGCCCCTGGCGGCCCTGGCGCTGTTCCTCCTGATCCTGATCCTGACGATCGTGGTGAACCTTCCGATCAACGCGGACCAGAAGGACTGGACGGTCACGGCCCCTCCGTCGGACTGGGCAGACGTCCGAGACGAATGGCAGACGAGCCACGCGGTACGCACCATCGCGTCCTTGGTGGCCTTCGCCCTGCTGTCCTTCTCTGCCCTGACCCACAAGGCCAGGTCACTGACGACGACTCCCGCCGAGACCCCCCTGGCCACCCGCTCCTAGTCAGGCCTCTTTCTTCCAGACATCCCACGCGCCCGGCCCGCCAGCACCCGCTGGCGGGCCGGGCGCGTTCGCGACCCACGAGGACGAGACATGACCGCTTACGTCATAGCCGAAGCCGAACTCACCGGCGACCCCGAGATGGTGGCGAGGTACAGCGCCGAACTGGTCTCCACGATCGAGCCGCACGGCGGCCGCTACCTGGTCCGAGGTGCCCCCTGGCAGGTTCTGGAGGGCGAGAGCAAGGCCTTCACCGGCGTGATCGAGTTCCCGTCGGCGGAGGCGGCTCAGCGCTGGTACGACTCCCCGGCCTACCAGGAGATCGTCCCGCTGCGCGTCCGCAACACCAGGGGCAGGATCCTGATCTTCGAAGGCGTACCAGCCGTCTGACCTCGCCCCTCCAAGACCTTCCCAGGCTCCCGCTTCGCCGGCTTCCCCGGCGAAGCGGGAGCCTTTTTTCCGTTTATGCCGGTCCAGTCCGCCTCTAGCTGTTTTCGGCCAAAGACGCGTGATGATGGCGAACTACCACCAAATGGCGAGCGCAGTCGCAGAGTTCACCCGTCACGGGTCTGCGTCTGTCACTGGAGGAGACATGTCGGAAGCCAACCAGACCACAGCGACCCTGGAAGCACTCGGGGGAGCGGTCGGCGAAGCCGCGGGGGCGTCGCTCTCCGGACCTCTCGACCACCTGGGCGAAGGCGTCCTGCGGGCGTCCCTCGCCCTG
Organism: Streptomyces sp. NPDC001536; assembly: GCF_042894505.1. Lineage (NCBI taxonomy): Bacteria > Bacillati > Actinomycetota > Actinomycetes > Kitasatosporales > Streptomycetaceae > Streptomyces > Streptomyces sp. NPDC001536. The sequence goes on along the minus strand of NZ_JBIAVQ010000020.1, from coordinate 47,395 downwards.
TGGGAGAACCCCGAGGCGCGGGTGCACCTGCTGGCCCAGATGGCCGCCTCGATGAACAGCGAGGACGAGAAGGCCACCATGCGCGCCTTCATGTCCACCCCGAGGTCGGAGCTGTTCAAGCAGCTGGGCAAGGTACTCGGGGCGAGCGAGACCCCCGACCTCCAGCAGCTCGCGGATCTCCTCGGCGTGCCGCCGCAGAACATCAACGCGGCACAGGCCCAGGTCTGGGGCCTGATGACACTGCGCTACATGGTGCGCCTGGAGCCCATCGCGTCGCTCCCCGTGGAGGACGTCGTCAAGCTCGTCGCCCCCACGATCCAGCGCTACCTCGTCGGCTGAGCCCCTCCGCCCCCTTCCACCCTCCCTCCCCTTCCGGCCGTGCCCAGCATGGAAAGCGCAGGAATGTATGTCGAACACCACAGAACTGGCGGACCTGTATTCAGCCATCGAGGAGACGGCCGGACTGCTGGACGTGCCCTGCTCACGGGAACGGATCCACCCGATCCTGGCCGCGTTCGAGGACAGCATCGCGCAGGCCATCATCGCCTTCCGGGTGTCGACATGGGCACGCAACGACGGAGACCTCGACTGCCGCATAGCGAGCATCCCGAAAAGCGTCGACCCCCTGGCCGTGGCCGTGGAACGCGGCCTGATCGAGAAGCCGACGCACCCGTCAGGAAGCCTGCTCGGTGAACTCCACCGCGATTTCCCGGTGGAGAGCAGCGGCATCGACTTCGGCGTGGTCGCCGGCTTCACCAAGACCTGGTCGTTCTTCCCGACGGACGCGCTCCAGTCACTGTCCGACCTGATCCACCTGGAATCGATGCCCCCCAGCGTGGCAGCCCACCTGGACTACTTCCAGCGCTACGGCCTGGCCGACCGTGTGAGCCTGATCGGGATCGATTACCCGCAGCAGACCCTGAACCTGTACTTCGGCGCCGCACCGGCCCAGACGTTCACCGCCGACGGCATCCGGTCGATCCTGCGCGACGCCGGACTGCCCGAACCGACCGAACGGCTGCTGAGCCTGTGCACACAGGCCTTCGGCATCTACGCCACCCTCAGCTGGAACTCCCCGCGCGTGGAACGGATCACCATCGCCGCCATGACCCAGGATCCCATGACGCTCCCCGTACGCATCGAACCGAAAATCGAGCGCTACGTGCGAGAAGCACCGTCCCTCACCGCGGAACCCCAGTTCGTCTACGCGATCGCCGCGACGCCCTCCGGCGAGTACCACAAGCTGCAGTCGTTCTACAAATGGAAGCCCCACGTGGAGAACGTCCTGCTGGTCTCCGACATCGGATAACCGAACTGCCGGAAGCAAAGCAGCAATGGGCTCGGCCCCATGGACCCCCCTTAAATGTGGCCGTCATCAGTTAAAGCTCAACCGGAACCAGAAAATCGGAAGGGATCACTGAAATGACGTCACAAGCCACCCTCGCACGGTTTCGCGAATACATGGTGGGCCCCTCGCGGTTCATGACCCTGCTCTCCGTCTTCGAACTCGGCATCATCGACCGCCTCCGGGACAAGCCCGCCCAGACCGCCACCGAACTCGGCGAAGCCGTGGGCGCCAAGCCGGACGCCGTGGAGCAGCTGCTGTTTCTGCTGGTCAAGGAGGGCTTCATCGCCCAGGACCAGGACTCCGGCACCTACACCCTGGACGCCCTGGCACACGTCGCCGAGAGCGACCTGAAGCGTGCGCTGGCGTACATGAACCTGATCAAGGTGACGGCGCTGCGGCAGCTGTTCTACCTCACCGAGTCGGTGCGGACCGGCACGGTCGTCGGCCTGAAGGAGCTCTACGGCGCCGAGGGCACCCTGTACGACGCGGTGGCCGATCACCAGGATCTGAACGATTCCTGGCTGAAGTTGATGAACACGGTGACGGCGAACATCGATCCGTGGTTCTTCGCCAACATCGATGTTCCGGCCGGTGCGCGGGTCCTCGATGTCGCCGGGAACACGGGGCTTGGGGCGATCCACACGTACCGGCACAAGGGGTCCGAGGGTCTGTCGGTGACGACCTTCGATCTGCCGGACAAGGAGTCCAGGGCGCTGGCGAACTTCCGGGCGGAGGGGCTTGAGGAGCATCTGTCGTTCATCGGCGGCAATGTCTTCGACGGGATCCCCGAGGGATTCGACGTCGTGCTGATCAAGCATTTCCTGGACATGTTCGACGCGGGCAACGTCCTCAAAATCCTTCAGGGCGTCTATGACTCGCTGGATGTCGGGGGCCTGATCCACATTCTGGTGCCGGTGTATCCGGAGGACATCCGGGAGAGCGACAACTACAACGTCGACTTCTTCCCGGCGTTCTTCCTCGGTGCCGCGATGGGCCAGGGCGGTCCACAGAAACTGTCGGTGTATCAGAGTCTGCTGGAACAGGCCGGGTTCAAGGTGACGCAGGCGGTCACCAAGGACGCCTCCGAGGTCCCGCCGGACGTCATCCCCGTCCAGGCGATCCTCTCCGCGACCAAGCTCGCATGACCGTGCCCAGGCGGCGGCACGCAGCCGAGTAGCTCAAGCAGACATCAAGTGGGCATTGAGCGGCCCGCGCGACACTGATGCCGTATGCCAGGTCCCGTCCTTCGGCGTTGAGGTCCCTATTTCCGCAGGCGCGAACCCGCTCTACCGTCGCGAAATCCTCTGCCGCGCGAGCCGCTCGACACCAATCGGAGGAACTACGTAGGTATGAGTACCGTAGCCAAAGACTCGACAGGCGGGGCCGGCCACCAGGCCGGTGGCGATCCGCGGCGATGGATCGCACTGGGCGTACTGACCGCGATGCAGTTCATGCTCATCATGGACGTCACCGTGGTGAACATCGCGCTGCCCCAGATCAAGACTGATCTGCACTTCTCCGATCAGAACCTTGCGTGGGTCGTCAACGCCTATGTACTCACCGCCGGTGGTTTCCTCCTGCTCGGCGGCCGCCTCGCCGATCTCCTCGGCCGCCGACGGGTCTTCATGACCGGCGTGCTGATCTTCGGACTGGCCTCGGCCGCATGCGGACTCGCGACCGAACCCTGGATGCTGATCGGCGGCCGGTTCGTCCAGGGTCTCGGCGAGGCCCTGGCCGGCCCGGCAGCACTCGGCATGATCCCGGTGCTCTTCCCCGACGCCCGTGAACGCACCAAGGCGCTCGGCATCTGGGGCGGCATGGCAGCCCTCGGCGGAGCACTCGGCTCCGTCATCGGCGGCACGGTCACCGACCTGGTGGACTGGCGCTGGATCTTCTTCATCAACATCCCCGTCGTGCTGTGGGCACTGCTGGCGGTGCCCCGGGTGCTGGGCGAGTCCAAGATGGTCCGCGCAGGCCAGCGCATCGACGTCGTCGGCGCACTGAGCGCCACCGGAGGCCTGGTCGCCGTGGTCTACGGCCTGCTGGAGGCCGCCGACCACTCATGGGGCTCCTCCACGGTCCTGGTGCCGCTCCTCGGCGGCATCGGCCTGCTGATCTTCCTGGTCGCCTGGGAAGCCCGCACACCCGACCCGATGATCCCGCTGCGCTTCTTCGCCAACCGCACGCGCGTGACATCCAACGTCGCGAGCATGGCCATGCTCGCGGGATTCCACACCTACGTCTTCCTGCTGACCCTCTACCTCGGCGGGACCCTCCACTACACACCCCTGGAGATCGGACTCTCCTACATCCCCCTCACCATCGCGATGGGCGCCGGCATGAGCCTGTCCACCGCCCTGATGCCCCGCATCGGCGTCAAGGCAGTCGCATTCATCGCCTTCCTCGGCAGCGCCGTCGCCCTGGTCGTCGCCGGCAGCGGACTCTCCCCCGACGCCGCCTACACCAGCGGAGTGCTCCCCGGACTCGTCCTGTTCGGCTTCTTCAACGCCGTCGGATACCCCGCCCTCATCAACGGAGCACTCCACCAGGTCACCGGCCAGGACGCCGGCCTGGCCTCCGGCACCCAGACCGCCATGCAGCAAGTAGGCGCCGCCCTCGGCCTGGCCACCATGGTCCCCCTCGCCCTGCGCTCAGTAGAGGACAAGATCCACGAGGGAACAGCCCCCGCATCCGCACTGGCCGACGGCTTCGCGACGGGTATCTACGTCGCCGCGGGCATCCTCGTCGTAGCGACCGTGCTGACCCTCCTGATGGAAAAAGTCAGCACAGACAAACGCGACGCACTCGCCGAAGCAGCCAACGCGGCAGCAGCCGCCACCCAGCAGACAGACAAGCCCACCACCGCAGACGAACTCTCACCCACCCACAACTGACCACCACCAGCACAACGCCCCCTGGCCCTGCCCGGGGGCGCTGCGCTGTCCCTAATGAAAAACCTTCTTGGGCACGCAGCAACCCCATCCGAGATGTCAGTCCCTACGGTCCCTCAACTGCGGTCAGCAGCCAGTGATCTGGTCAGCCACGTGGGGAACACGACCTTGAACTGATGTCCTGACGTCTGCGGCAACCGAGACATCCTTCTCGCTACCTGGCGACAGCCCGACCGGCGGATCCAGCGTCCAACAGCAGTTCCCCCTCAACGACTCCTCATCGCCCCAACCGGGACAGCGAGGTCAGTTCGCTGATGAGACGTCTGGCCGAGACCGCGTCTACGGATGCGTGTCCGTGATCGCGATGACCTTGTCGAGGTGGTCCAGGGCGGCCTGAAGGTCGTCGATCTTGGTTTGGATGCGCTCGCGCTCGGCTCGCAGCATGGCTCGCTGGTCGGCGTCGGTGTGCCCGGCGTCCCAGCACGGCAGGAGTTCGGTGATCCTCCGGCTGGTGAGGCCGGCGGCGAACATCTGCTGGAAGAAGCGGACCAGGGGGATGGCGTCCTGCCGGTACAGGCGCTGGCCGGACGGGCTGCGCTCCGCGATGAGCAGCCCCTGCTGCTCGTAGTAGCGCACGGCGCGCACTGAGACGCCGGCACCTCGTGCCACCTCGCCGATGCGGATCAACCGCTCGGCTGCGGCCGCTGTGACAGTCATGGTGATTCCTCTCACCGCTGGCTCCGACGATCAGCACTTGCCTCTGACGCTAGCGTCAGGTTTTAGCGTACTGGCCATGGACATCAACAACTCCGTCGCCCTTGTCACCGGAGCCAACCGCGGCCTGGGCCGCGCCTTCGCCCAGCGCCTGCTCGAACGGGGCGCCCGCAAGGTCTACGCGACGGCCCGCCGACCGGAGACCGTGGACCTGCCCGGGGTGGAGGTGCTGCCCCTCGACATCACTGATCCCGCATCCGTGAGGGCCGCCGCCGCGGCCGCCCCGGACGTCTCGCTCCTCATCAACAACGCGGGGATCAGCACGGGGACCGACCTGGTCACCGGTTCGCTGGACGCGGTGCGGCACGAGCTGGAGACCAACATGTTCGGCCACCTGGCAATGATCCGGGAGTTCGCGCCGGCGCTCGCCAGGAACGGCGGGGGCGCGATCGTCAACGTCCTGTCCGCCATGTCGTGGTTCGGGGGCAAGGGCGCCAACGCCTACCACCTGACCAAGGCCGCCGCCTGGGCCATGACCAACGGCGTCCGCCTGGAGCTCGCCGAGCAGGGCACGCTCGTCACAGCGGTACACCTCGGCCTGGCCGACACCGACATGGCGGCGGGCTGGCCCGTGGACAAGATCGCTCCGTCGGACCTGGCCGACGCGGCGCTCGACGGTGTCGAAGCGGACTCCGCCGAGGTCCTCGCCGACCAGTGGAGCCGAGACGTCAAGTCCCGCCTGCCGCTGACACCGGAAGAGCTCAACACCGCAATGGACCGCGCCCTGGCCGCGCTGATGACGGCCTGAGGGGCCCCGCGGGCCGTTTGCTCCTGCCTTGCACTGCTCAGGATTGCTCACGGGCAGACACGGGACCGCGTCTGCCTCTCCTCGCCTAGGGGCAGGGACACCCTCGGCCCTGGGAGCCTGGGGTGTGGCGACGGGTCCTCAGGATGGTTGGCGGTGGAAGCTGTCGGCGGTGTGGGCTGGGGGAGGCACACGTGGCGGGCAATTGGTCGGCTGCGAAAGCGTCGTGGCGTGCTTTCGGTGGCTGGGGACGGGGGAGTGGAGCACGGCGTTCGTCCGAGATGCCAGTCCCTTCGGTCCCTCAACTACGGCTGATCCGCCGGGGTCTGGAGGCCTTGTGCCGAGGAGCGTCAAGGAATCACACATCGGCTGCCCCTTCCATACGGTGCGACGTCGGCTGTGTTCGGTGCCGTGCCGCGCGTACCGCACACGTCATCAGCCGACCTCGCCACCGACCTCGGCACCCCTGCCCTTGCCGTCTCAAGGGCCAGAACCGCCAACCGCTTGAGGCCGGCTCGCCACGGCGATGTACGACTTGATGGCGTCGGTGATGAAGTCGCGGCTGCTGTCGGGATCGAGCGCCTGGGCCTGAAGCTGGTCATACATCCCGCTGTAGAGCTGCACGTCAGAGGGTTTGTCCAGATAGAGGTCGCTGGTGAACCGCTCCAGATACACCACCTTCGCCGCGGTGCTGTCCCCGGACTGCAGGATGGAGAACTGTCCGGACAGGCCCGGATGGGCGCCGACTGCGTAGGGGAGGACCTGCACCGTGACGTACGGCTCGGCGCCAAGGGCGTTCAGGTGCTCCAGCTGTTCACGCATGACGTCCGGGCTGCCGACGACACGGCGCAGTGCCGATTCGTCCAGTACGACCCCCAGGCGCAGCGGGCGATGCGGGTCGTAGATCCGGTGCTGACGGCGCAGCAGCACCTTCAGCCGCGTGCCGGCTTCTTCGACAGTGGGAAGCGGGAACGTTTCCCCGATGACCGCATGGGCGTAGGCAGGAGTCTGCAACAGCCCGGGGACCGCCATGGATTCGTAGGTCTGGAGGGAGGCGGCGTCCGTCTCCAGAGCGACATAGACGCTCTGGGGGATGTCGCCGTAGGCGTGCCACCAGCCCTGCTGTCCGGATTCCCTGGCCATCTGCATCAGGGAGTCGATGACCTGCTGATCCGCCACCCCATACAGCGCACACAGATCGCGTACGTCGCGGGGACTGATGGCTCGACGGCCGTTCTCCAGGTGACTGATCTTTGGCTGGGAGACCATGAGCCGCTCGGCCACCTCAATGCTCTTCAGCCCACTGGCCAGGCGGAGCCGGCGCAGCTCAGCGCCCAGACGACGTCTCCTGACGGTGGGATTGCTATTCGCCGCCACGAGCGGTGTACCTCCGGGCTCCAAGTCATCCTGCTGGCCCGCAGATTGCCATGGAACAAGCGTTGTTGATCATGCGCCATGCCGTCGTGTTCTTCGGACTGCCAAAATGGACTGTGACTTCGTCACGTGCCTCACGGCCGGAGCCGCCAGGCGTTCTACCGGCAGGGATCGAAAACAGGCACTTGTCGTGCAACTACAGGTGTTCGGCGGGGCCGCGGCAACGGTGACCTGGGCGGTCCAGGACCCGGGGTCCCGGGGCGAATCCCAGGTCACGCCTTCGGCATGCCGTTGTCGTAAGCGGGGATATGCATGGTGGCCATCATCCGGCGTCCTCCCGGTCCCGGTATCGCCGATGGCGACGGTGACAGCGAATCCGGCGCGAACACGCCGGATTGGCCCTTCCGGGCGGTTGCGCGGGAGAGTGAACTGGCCCGCAGTTGATAGTACTGCGGACGGTTCGGCTCGGAAATTCCCCGAGCAATTTCTTGAATGCGCTTTTCCTGCCGCCTGCCGCCTGCCGCCTGCCGCGCGCCGGATGACGTGGTGCGCCGGTCCGACCGTGGGTCGTGCCGCCTCAGGGTGGTGCGCTTTCCGACAGCCTCCGGCGATAGTTCCGATTTTTGAGCCACCCGACTCATTAAGTATTCCTATGTATTTCACGGCCCATTCGGCGATTCCGGATAACCCGCTCGTGTAAATCACCGACCGGCAGACTCCTCAGTAATATTCCAACGCCAGAAACAGGCGATTCTGTGCGAGCGGGAACCGCCAAGACCATCCGTACCAAGGAGTTGGCCCCGATGACGCTGAATATCCCTGACGCTCCGCCACGACGAACCATGTCGGCCTGGATCGCGGCGGTGACGGCCGTGGTGATCGCCGCCGTCGTCCTCGCGCTGACGCCGACACGCGCAAATGCCATTGCCACCCCCGTACCGATCGGTACGACGCTGGCCACTTACGGCGTACTTGGTGGTGCGACGGTCACCAACACCGGCCCCACGGTGGTCAATGGTCTCAACGTCGGTGTGAGCCCCAATATGGCCATCACCGGGTTCCCACCCGGCGTTGTGACCCCGCCCGGGACTCTGCACGCTGCCGATGCCCACGCGGGCCAGGCCAAGGTCGAGCTGACCACGGCGTACAACCAGGCCGCCGGACAGTCGCTGGACCCCGTGGTGTACAACGACGCTCCCCACGAGTTCGGCGGCCAGGTGCTGACGCCGGGCCTCTACAGGGCGAACAGCAGCGCACAGATCACCGACACACTCACCCTGGACGCTCAGGGCAACCCCGATGCCGTCTGGGTGTTCCAGATCGGTTCGACTCTGACGACGGCAGCCGAGAACAGCACGGTGAGCCTCGTCAACGGTGCCTCGCCGTGCAATGTGTTCTGGCAGGTGGGCAGTTCGGCCACGCTCGGTACCAACACCTCGTTCGTGGGCACCATCCTGGCCAACGCCTCGATCAGCGCCACCACGGGGGCGACCATCAACGGCCGGCTGCTTGCCGATGCGGGCGGTACCGGTGACGGCGCCGTGACGCTGGACACGAACAGGATCTTCCTGGGGCCGTGCGCGGCCGGGGGCACTGGTGGCACCACCGGTGGAGTGATCACGGGTGGTGTGATCGCCGGTGCCACGTCAGGTGGCACGACGGGCAGCACCACGGTCGGCGTCATCGGCGGTGTGCCGACGGGTGGTGGAACCGGTGGTGTTCTGGGCGGCGTTCTGACGTCCGGTGGAACCACCGGTGGCGTGCTGGGCGGCCTCGTAGCGGGCGCCACCAGCGGCGGCGCCGTCGGCGGTGCGACAGGCGGCCAGACCGGTGGGGCGACCGGTGGAAACGGCCACGACCATGGCGGGAAGCCCGACGACCACGACCATGGCGGGAAGCCCGACGACCACGGTCCCGGCGGGAAGCCCGACGACCACGGTCCCGGCGGGAAGCCCGACGACCACGGTCCCGGCGGGAAACCCGAGGGCCACGGCCCCGGCGGAAAGCCCGACGACCACGGCCCCGGCGGGAAACCCGCGGGCCACGGCAGTGGCCACGGAGATCACCACGAGAAGTCTGACTAGCTCCATGTGAGCAATCAGGACCAGCGGCGCGCGCCGGATCGTGGCAGTTCCGTCGCGCGCCGCCGGCGAGATCTCAGGAGAAGCAGTGAGAGAAGCCAGGACGGAATGGCCCGTGAGGCCCGAGCCGACAAGGGAGAAGGTCCGGGGAGGGGAAATCCCTGCGCTCCAAGATCCCTCGCAGTCTCCGCCCATCCTCCTGAGAGCCGTGACGAGCGCCGCCGTGGCCCTGTGCCTGGCGGCGGCCCTGATCCACGTCCTGTTCGTGTTCCTGCACGTGGCACCCCCCAACCCGCTCTCCCAGCAGTACAGCCGGCAGGTCAGTGCGTGGGTCTTCCCCCTGTTCGAGCAGAACTGGAGACTCTTCGCACCGGATCCGGAGTCGGTCAACCGACAGATCTCGGCGAGGACCATGCACACCGCCCCGGACGGCACCGTCCGGGTGAGCGGCTGGTTCGACCTGACCGCCGTCGACAACTCCGCGGTCGAGCACAACGCGTTCCCGAGCCATACGGCGCAGAACATGCTGCGGCGGGCGTGGAGTTCGTACGTCGAAACCCATGGTGGCGACGACCGGCCCCGCTCGGAGCGGGCGCTGATGGTGCAGCGGTACCTGACCAACATCGCGGCGGATCGCATCGCCGACCACCGCGGCGGCACCTTCGAGTCCGTCCAGCTGCGGGTGATCACCGTGCCCATCGCCGCACCTGCCGCGGCGAGCGGCCCCGACGCGTCCGCCACGGCGCCGAGATCTGCCGAAACGCGGTACCTGCCCTGGTGGAAGGTGGACTCCCATGGAAACTGAGCAGTCGCTCCCGCCGTGTCGGCGCACTCCCGAGGCGGATGCGGGCGCGCCGCGCCATGTATCCGGGCGGATCGGTGAGTTGCTCACCGTCGTGACCGGCCGGCCGGTCTCGCTGTACGCCGCCGCGGTCCTCCGGATCGGATACGGCCTGCTCTATCTCGTCTTCCTGCTGCGCGAGTTTCCGCACCGCGACGAGATCTGGGGCCCCGGCTCACCATGGACGCCCGAGCTGGCCAGGCAGCTGTTCGACCAGACGGGGTGGGCCAGCATCCTCACCCTGTCCGACAGCCGGGCGTACTTCGAGAGCTGCTACGTGCTGGCACTCGTCACCTCCGCGCTGTTCATGGTGGGTTGGCGGACCAGAGCGGTGTCCGTGCTGTTCGCGGTCGTGGTGGCCTCGTTCCACTCCAGGGCCATCTTCATGACCGACGGCGGAGACAACCTCGTCCTCCTGATGGCCGTGTACCTGGTCTTCACCGCATGCGGCCGACGCTGGTCCCTGGACGCGCGCAGAACCCGTCTCCGAGTCCCCACAGGGAAACCCACGCGCCCGCCGGTGGTTCGGGCTGCGGCCGGGCTCCGCGATTCCCGCCGGACCCTGACGTCCGTGCTGCACAACTGCGGCATGTTCGTCATCGCGGCCCAGGTCTGCTTCCTCTACGGATCCGCGGGCCTCTACAAGGTGCAGGGCGGAACCTGGGGCAACGGCACCGCTCTCCACTACGTCCTGAACCTCGACCTGTTCCGGCCCTGGCCCGAGCTCTCCCTCATGGCGGACGAGCACGACGTACTGATCGCCATCGCCTGCTACCTGACGGTGCTGCTGCAGGTCGCTTTCCCGTTCGTCCTGTTCGGGCGGCTCAAATACCCGGTCCTGACCATGCTGCTGGGCATGCATCTGGGCATCGCCGTCCTCATGGGGCTGCCACTCTTCTCCGGCGCGATGATCATCGCGGACGCCGTGTTCCTGCCGGACCGCTTCTACCGGTCGCTGAGACCACTGTGGCGGCGCATGAGCAAGCGGCCGGACGCCTGGGGCACGGCGGCCCCGTCGCGCGGAGAGCCGGCACTCGTGCCGTCACAGCCCGCACCGTCGAGCCACTGAAGGCCCCAGATCTCGTCGCCGACCGTGCCCCCCGTGATGCGGCCCCAGGCGCACTCCGTGGTGCCGTCGTAGCGGAGCTCCACGGTACGGCCGAAGACGGTGGTCGACCTGGCCGTCCAGGCACCCGCGGAGTCGGGCTGTGTACCGTCGCCGCAGGACGTGTTGTTCTCCGCGCCGGCCAGAGTTCCGCCGATCGGTGGGAAGTCGCCGCAGGATGGTACGTCCTTGAGCAACGCCGGCCCCTGGACGAAGAGATTGCTGATCCAGCTGTGGTAGTCCGGCAGATACGACCAGACGTTGTTCACCATGCCGTCGACCGTGGCCCGCTCGCCCACCCGCTGGCACAGCACCCGCACCTCCACGGAGATGCCGTTGCCGTTGGTGAAGTTGATCCGGCTGCCGGTGTTCGAGTCCTGCCGCAGATTGGGCTGGCCCCACGTCTTGTGGTACGAGCCGCGACCGTCCCACGTCCAGACCATCTGCACGGCGTCGGCGTGCGGACGGAACGCGCCCTGGTAGCGGTCCCAGCGGGCGTTGATGGTGTTGACCTGGATCTTCGCGCCGGATTCGGGCGCCTCGACCATCATTCCGTTGCCGAGGTAGAGCGCGACGTGCGTGGGCCCGGCGCCGTCGGCGCCGAAGTACATGATGTCCCCGGGAAGCAGGACGGCGGACCCCTGGGACTTGAGGAGCTTCGTGTGCGCGTACCCGGGCGCGGCGAAGGTCGCCTGCGTCGTGCGCTCGGTGATGATGTCGCGGCCGGTCGCCTTGTACCAGGCCCAGCGCACCAGGCCGATGCAGTCGAAGCTCCAGTACGTCGGATCCGCGGCGGTTTCCGGGTACCAGTGGTCGTAGATGCCCTGGCTGGGACCGGGCATGCCCTGCGCGTGACCGCCACCCCAGGCGTACTGCCGTCCGACGTAACGGCACGCGACCTGGACGGCCGCCTGTGCCGCCTGGCTCGCACCGGACTGGAGCGGCGCGCACCCCGTGGCGGCGGCCGCCGGAGCCGCCGAGGCGACCGGCAGGCCGAGACTCACCACCGTCACGAGCGCGGCCAGCAGCAGCCGCACCCGGCGCCCTCATGGCCGTTCACCCCACCCCGCTCTCCCCGTGCCCCAAGATCTGCGCACTCCGTCCACAGCATCCCCCTGGTCTCGGTGGCCTCCCGCGAACGTACGCACTCGCGCTGCCCACCGGCCCTGACATCTGTCAGGACCTGCCCCGCCCACCCGCTCCGTAGGGTCTCCGGTGATCACCCAATCTCACAGCTGAGGACTCATCTTCCATGCGCACCAAGCTGAGGCGCGCCGCCGCATTGGCCTTCGCCGGCGTGACCGCCGTCGTCGTCGCGACGGGCACCGCGCAGGCCAAGCCGGCCGCCGACTGGGCAGGTTGCCCCTACGGCGCAGTCTGCATCTACCCGCAGAACCAGAACCCGGCCGTGTCTCCGAGCCACATCTACTGGACCTACGGCGCGCACAACCTGAGCAACCAGGTGGGCAACCACTGGGTGCTGAACAACCAGTACGACGGCGCGGTGGTCGAGCTGTGCCTCAGTTACAACGCGAACGACTGCACGTCGTCGATCGCGGCCGGTCACGGCGAGTACCGCGACCTGGGTCCCATCAACTCGCTGCATCTGAGGCCGCACTACAACTAGCCCTGCTGTTCGACCTCGGTTGTCCAGCCAACCCGCTGATCTTGGTTCGTCACCAGCAGCCGTTCCTTCACGCGACGTTGTTCAACACCTCGAAGCGTGAAGAACGGCCGCCCTGCCGTCCCGAGCGGTGTCGTCTCTGTCGGCGTGTGCCGGCGCAGGCTTCCCTCGTCCTCATACGAGCCTCGCCCAGCCGGGGACGGTGTCCCAGGTACTGCATGTCTGTGCAGGTCAGATGGGCTGGGATGGTTTCATGGTGGGCGATCGGCTGTCGGTTGTTGCGGCCGGTGACTGTGACCGGTGATGCTCTTGGTGTCGCGCCGACCGGGTCCGGGCCGACCAGCCGGACTTGCCGCGGTATCCACGTCCACATATTCATTCACGGGGGAACACTCATGTCCATGCGCATCCGCACGAGCGCTCTGACCGCACTCGCCGTTGCCGCTGTCGCGGCGGGCACGGTCCTTACGGCACCGGCTGGCGCCGCGCCGAAGGCGGCCGTCCCGAAGTTCCTGTCGGCGTCCCAGCTGCCGCCGCACCCGACGTCGTCGTGGACAGCCGGGCCGGTCACCGAAGGGTTCCCGGAGGAACTCGGCTTCTGCGTGAGCACGGAGGGCGTGCTCGACTACGACTACCGGCACCGCACGTTCAGGACCGATCTGGACACCGGTGCCGTGCAGCTGACCGTGGTGACGGGCACGGCCGCCCAGGCCAAGGCCCTGGCGAAGCACTACGACGACCTGATCCGCACCTGCGCCGAACGCATCGAGAAGGCCTCGCCCGACATCGAGGCCGAGAGCCGGGACTACGGCAAGCTGAAGGTCGAGGAGGGCGCCCACGTCCGTGGCCTGCACACCGAGACATCCTGGGGCGCGAACGACGTCGACCTGCTCTCGGTCGGGCGGGACGGCAGGACCGTCACCGTCCTGCAGTGGGGACAGATGGGCGACTTCAAGGGCGCTCCCGTGACCGCCTTCAAGAAGACCACGACCACGGCGGTCAACAAGCTGTACTGACGGGGCGTCCGGCGCAAGAGGCCGGGGCCGTCCTTTTCCGTCACGGGGGACGGAAAAGGACGGGTGCCGCCGCGCCTCACGCGTGATCGGAACTCGGCTTTACAGGGCGCCCTCGTCGGCGAGATCGCTCGTTTCGAGCTCGGCATCGGTCATCGCCGGACCGCCGAGGAAGCCGTTCATGAGGTCGGCGAGGTCGAGCGTCGTGGCTCCGGCCGGAGCGGTGGGCTTGGTGCCCTCGCGCATCCGCACTGTCAGGCCGAGCTTCTTCACCTTGGCGTTCTCGGCCAGCTTGGCGAGGTCGAGGTCCACCTGGGCCAGCTCGCCGTTCTTGAGGGTGAAGTCGGCTGTCACCTTGGCGTTGGGAGCGTCCTTCAGGTCCTTGTCCGTCGGCAGCTCCATGCCCGTCGGCAGGTCCTTCACCAGGGGCCGGATCTCGCCGAACAGTTCGGTGACCAGCGTGCGGAAGGGGGCCGTGGCGGTGACGTGCTCGGTATCGCCCCCGTCACCGGTCGTCTTGAACTCCACCTCACGGGCGATGACTTCACGCAGGGCCTTGACGAGCTTCTTCTGCGTCTTGGCGTCGAGGGACGGCGCGGGACCACCCTCGGCTTCCTGACCCCCGGCGGCGGCCTTGTCCATCTCCTCGGTGCTGAACTTGACCCACTTGCCCTCAAGGACGTCCTTCATCGGCCCGGCCTCCGGGGGCAGTTCGTCGGCGTCCGGCAGGGGGCTGCCCATCGTCTTGCCCAGGACGTCCGTGTCGGCACGGAGGTAGGTGTAGTCGCCGATCACCCGGTACTCGACAAGGTCGCCGTCCGCGGTGCCGACCTTCACGGCCGTACCGACGAGGTCCTTCTCGCCGGACTTGTCGAGCGCCTTCCTCGACTGCACGGTCACGGTGATCTTCGCGTCGCTGAGCAACTCGGCAACCTCGTCCGGGATCTCCTCCCCGGGTTCGGGGTCGGACGCGGCGTCCAGCGCCCTCAAGGACGCGGCGTCGGTGTTCAGGTCGACCTCGAAGGAGAGCGTCTTCTTCTTCCCGAGCTTCTCGAAGGCCTGCTCGAGCTTCCTGCCGGCAGACAGCTGCTCCACCGTTCCACAGGCGGCGGAACCCGCGAGGACGGCACCCACGACGGCGGTGGCGGTCAGGGTCTTGCGTATGGCGTTGATGATGTCTCTCCTCGTGGCTCCGATCACGATCACAACGTGACCGCTCAGAAGACTCACCACCCACCCACAGGGTTGCCCTACCCGCCGCCGCACCTGAGAGGCGTCCGCGACGTCCTCGCCGAGACAGCGGAAGCGACCGCAGCCGGCCAGACCTCAGAAATGTCCGCCACCTCGGGCGAACAGTCACCCACTGCCGGCTGACCCCCACACCAGCGCAGTGCCCCCGGCCACCCGGTTCTGCTGGCGGCTGCCACACCGCGGAGAATTGATCAGGCCGCGAGCACCTTGGACGGACCTCACCCTCGTCGCCCACTCCGTCGCATCCTCCAAAACGGTCGTGGGGCTACACCCATCCGAGATGCCAGTCCCTCCGGTCCCTCGACACGGCTGATCCGCCGGGGTCTGGAGGCCTTGATCCGAGGAGCGTCAAGGGATGACTCCGGCGGCGCGGGCGTCGGTCAGCCACGTGGGGAACTCGTTCAGCAGCCGGTCGTACAGCAGTTGATCGTCAACGGCTTGAGGATCGCGGCCGGCGTGGAAGAAGCCCGCGTTGTCGACGATGCGGGTAGCCGGGACGGCCAAAGTGTCGAGCCTGCGCAGGAACGCGAACTCATTGTCATCGGGATCACCGAACCCTACGAACTGCCAGAACAGCGGAAGCCGGGCGGCCTTGCAAAGATAACGCTCGGCCGCGATACGACTCGTGGGTCCGCCGTCCGTCTGGAACACCACCAGGGCGGGGGAGCAGCTGCCGGATTCGAGGTAGTGGTCGATGACCGCGTCCATGGCCCAGTGATAGTTCGTGCGGCCCATGTGCCCGAGATTCTGATGCAGCTTCTCGATGCGGCCCTGGTGCCGGCCCAGCGTGAGATCAGTGGCGCCGTCGATGTCGGTGGAGAAGAACACCACCGGCACGGTGCCGTCGTCATCGAAGTGCGCAGAAAGCGTCAGGACCTGCTCGGCAAGATGCTGGACGCTGCCGTCCCGGTAGTACGGCCGCATGGACCCCGATCGATCAAGAACGAGGTAGACCGCGGCACGCAGCCCTTCCAGCCCATGTTCGCGGATGCTGGCCCCGGCCTTCTTGTAAAGACTGACCAGACCGGGCGCCGCTTCCTGAACCTTGGCCAGACTGATGGCAGGGAGTCGCTCAATGCCGTTCATGCCAGTCACTCTCGCGGATCCGGCCTCAGGGAGACGGTCGTTGAGGAAACGCGCGATGCCCGCGTCCCGTACGACGAGAGCGCCGACAGCCGGTGCGCACCGGGCTGGCCGACTGCCTACGTCGAGCTGTACGGCCCAACCTGGCGGCTCCGCGTGTATCCCTGGCTCCGGCGTCCGGTCTCGTGGAGACCGTCACCCTCTGATGCGTTTGATAATGGTCTGCACCAGATCGATCCTTGCTACCTCCAGCTTGAGGGCGCAGTCACTGCCCGGTACTGGCTTTGCGTACCAAGGCAGGCCACGTCGGTGCCACTTGGTGGGTGTGAGGCTGTGGGCAAGTTCCGGGAGGGGCAGAGCCCAACTCCCCAGTCGGAGTTCAGCACTCCAGACGCCGCCTGGAAGTTCAGAGACTGGTACGAGTACGGCGAAGTCGCTGCCCCCCGAGGGACGGTCGGCAGCGAAGGTGGCGACGTTGCCCTCCTCGTCGGTCAGCGTCACGGTGAGCGCGGCGTCCGGGTAGGCGGTGAGGGTGCAGCGACCCTTGAACTCCAGCTTGGGCGGTTCGTCGGAAGTCCATCGAGCGGTGGCTACGGTCAGGTGCGGCAGTACGTCGTGCTTCTGCTCACCGACGTCGAGGGTGAGGTTGCCGTGCGGTTTGGTCGCATAGAGCGTGACGGCACGGCATGCGCCTTCAATTTCCATGACGTGTGTGGAGGCCTTGGCGGAGACGCCGGGGGTTCGTTTGCTGCCGATGCGGACGACTCGTGACAGGCCTTGGGCACCGATCGCCAGGGATATGTCCCACAGACCATCGCCGATGGGGTCGCCGTGGGCGGCTGTCGCGATGTCGATGACTGCGTCGAATCCCGCGTGCTCGTACCTGAATCGGCCTGCGTCTTCGGCAGCGTCGAGACCCGGGGTTGCGGTGTGCGTGACTGGCAGCCGGTACTCCACGCCCGTGTTGCGCTCACGCAGGACCAACTCGGTGGTGACGTCGTGTGTCTCCACCCGGTGGATGTAGGCGTGGCCGGCCACGTGCAGCCTGTTGCCGTTGATCTCTGCACGGTCGACGTGGTGTCGAACAGCGAGCTGAGCGGTGACGTCGTAGCAGATGTCGGGGATGGCGCGGTCTGCATCGCGGAGGAAGGGGTAGTGCGCGAATGCGCGCCCCTCTTCCACTACGACGGGCGTGGCCACCTTGGTCCTGTTGACCCTCTGCTCGAAAGCGATCACCTCAAGAAGCTCGTCGAGCATGAGGTGACGTACCAGGTGCAGCCGGAGGCGGGCCATCGCCGATAGCCGGTCGTTCATTCCGTCGTGCCACAACGGCTCGATGATTTCGGCCAGCTGACGCAGCATCTTCTGCTGCGTCTCGCGAGACTCGTGAACCAAGTGGTCGCGCAAAATTTCTTGCACTTCCACCGTCAGGTGCCGATGTGCCAGATGGTCGCGTCCGGGGCCGGAGGGTACGTGCTCGAGGAGCAGGTCGACCATGTGGGGCAGGAACCGCAACCGGGGTTCCGACCCTCGGTTGAGGACGGTGGTGTTGCCTCCGTCTTCCCGCAAGGTGCAGTGGATGCAGTCATAGTCTGCGATCACGGAGATCCCTGACGCGCGCAGGTATGCCAGGGCTACGAACTGCTGGTCCTCGCCGATGGGCAGGCCGGTGGGGAAGCGCAGTGCGTGGCGTTCCAGCAGGTCGCGACGGAACAGCTTGAGCGGGTTGAGGGCCCAGTAGACGCGGGAGTTGAAGACGTCCGTCTTCGGCTGGTTGCGCTTGAACATTGTTTTGGGGAGGGTGCGCCCGCCCACACCCGCCATTTTGCCCAGGACGATGTCGGTGCCGTTCCTTTCGGCGATCGCCACCATGCGCTCGAGGGTCTCGGTCCCCAGGTAGTCGTCGGCGTCAAGGAAAAAGACGAATCGTCCTTGTGCGAGGTCCAACCCGGTGTTGCGCGGTGCTGCCGGGCCACCGGAGTTCTCCTGGTGGATCACCTGCAGCAGTCCGTGGTACACGCCTGACAGCCGGTCCAGTTCAGCAGCTGTCCCGTCGGTCGAGCCGTCGTCGACGACGATCACCTCAAGCGCTTGCTGGCCGATGCTTTGCTCCGCAACGGAGGAAATGCAACGCGTAATATAGGGCATTGCATTGTATGCGGGAATTACAACTGAAACGATTGGCCTGGTCATTTTGATGCTCTCCAAAAAATCAGGGGTGCATCCCCCTTCTCTTTGGATAGCTTTAATGTCGCCGCCGATATTGCCGACAGGATCCATTTGTGGGGGAGAGTTATGTGGGGCTGTGAAGATACCATGAGAGGTCGTGACCACCCGGTGACGGGTTGTAGGAGTGGCAGCTCGGATGGGGTTCGAGCCACATGGCCGGATGGTCGATTTATGCATGTCTCGACTGGAACGGAGCCCTCTGGTTCGATGCGTTACGAATGGCCGTGGATGGCCATCCCTTGTGTGTGTGCTGTGTGCATCTGGGCTGGCAATCAGGTGTTGACACTCTTTAGTAATTCCGTATTTAGTCTGCGCTTATAACTTTCATAGAGTGGGCCGGGGAGGGTCTGCTCGGGGCGGGATCGAGGGGTGGGGTGTGCGTACGCGTACACGTCTGGCCGGGCTACTGGCTGCGACGGCAAGCGTTTTCACGGTGGTTGCGGGGGTCACGGCGCTGGGGTCTTCACCAGCCTCGGCTGCCACCTGCACTGCTGGCGTAGCGAACGACTTCAACGGGGACGGCGTAGCCGACACGGCCATCGCCGATCCGAACGCCACCGTGAACGGAGCCAAAGGCGCGGGACTGGTACGCGTGGTACTTGGCGGCGGCAAGGGCGTGGCGGAGATCTCTCAAGCCACGACCGGCATGGCCGCGACTCCCGAGGCCGGCGACCACTTCGGCTTCTCACGTTCGGCCTACGACGCCGACGGGGACGGATGCACCGATCTGGTGGTCGGCACTCCGTACGAGGATGTCTCCAGCGGTGGAACCCAACTGGTCGATGCCGGGGCGGTGTACGTCATTCACGGCTCGTCGACCGGAATCGGCGCGGGGTCCAAGATCGAGGGCTACACGCAGGCCGAGTTGGACTCGACCACGTCCACCGAGGCGTACGACTGGTTCGGGCATGCGGTGAAGGCTGGTGAAACCTCGAGCGGTTCGCCGTACCTGGTAGTTGGTGTGCCCGGCGAGAATGTCACCGCGAACGGCACGACCTACCCGGACGCCGGTTGCATCGAGTATGTCCAGGGCACGACGAAGATCTCCGTCAGCCAGAAGAACGCGGGCGTGACGGGCAACGTCGAGGCCAACGACCGCTTCGGATACTCGCTGTCCGGAACGAACCGCTACTTCGCTGTAGGAACTCCCGGTGAAGCGATCGGCGCGGCAAAGTTCGCGGGCGGAGTCAACGTCTTCAGCCACACATTGACCGGTGGTCTGCCTACGCCTCTCTTGGGGCTCGACCAGGACTCCGCCGGCGTCACCGGCACCGCCGAGGCAGGTGACGGGTTCGGAACGTCGGTCTCGCTGACGGGATACAGGCCCAGTGACCAGACGTACAACTCGGATGTGCTCCTTGCCGTCGGCACACCGGGTGAGGATGTTGGCACAACAGCAGACGCCGGTGGCGCTGCTGTCTTCCGGATCCGGCCGTCCGGGGCCTATACGGAGGTCACGGCGTTCGACGCAACCTCTGCGGATGTTGAGGGGAACGCGGTCGTTGGTGACCACCTCGGCCAGCGCGTGACCATCGCCAACATCAACACCGACGTTGTCACCACAACTGCCACGGTCCGTCTGGCTGTCGGGGTTCCCGGCAAGGACACGAGTTCTGGCAAGGACGCAGGTGCCGTCCAGGTGTTCCGACCGCTGGATGCGGCAATCGGCTCCGCCGACAAGGTCCTCACCCGGGGTTCGGGACTATCCGGTGCCGCGGCGGGGCGCGACTACACCGGCATGGCCCTGATGTCCGGCTCCATCAATCTTTACATCGGTGTGCCCTACAGCAAGGCCGCGGACTCACCCAAGGGTGCGCTCTACGTGATGCCTTGGACCGACCTCGACGGGACGACCACCACCGGGACCACCACTTATCTGCCCGGCTCCGGCGGGCTGCCTAACGAGGGCGTGGCGTTCGGAACGGTCGGATGAACAACGGGTCGGGAAGAAGGAAGCGCAGCACAATGAAGCTCCGCAGAAGCGGCGGTCGCCGGACGGTCGCCGTGGCCACGGCCGTTGCGGCCCTGCTCACGACGGGCCTGACCGGTGCACCGGCCGCCCAGCAGACGACCACGTCCACCGTGCCCGCGGCCGGCAAGGCCGACGACAGCCCAGCGCTCACCCAGGCCGCCGCACAGGCCAAGGCCGCGAAGTCCGGTGATCCGGTCGAGATCCTGAGTCTGCGCGACGAGCGCAGCACCACCGTCGCCAACCCCGACGGCACGTTCACGGTCACCGATTACGTGCAGCCCGTCCGCACCCGCAAGGACGGGAAGTGGGCAGACATCGATACCACGCTCGTCCGGCAGAAGAACGGCACCTTCGCGCCCAAGGCGGCGCTCACCACGATGGCCTTCTCCGGCGGTGGGGACACGACGTTCGCCGAGATCGCGAAGGACGGGCGGACGCTCTCCCTGGACTGGCTGAACAAGCTGCCCGAGCCGAAGATCGACGGTTCGACCGCCACGTACGCCGACGTCCTGTCCGGGGTCGACCTCAAGGTCACCGCGAGTGCCGAGGGCTTCTCACACGTGTTGGTGGTCAAGGACGAGAAGGCGGCGGCCAACCCCGAACTGGCTGAGCTCAAACTCCCTCTCAGCACCTCGTCGTTGCAGCTGGAGAAGACTCCGGACGGCGGACTGACAGCCACCGACACCGGTGCGGGCGGCGCCGTGTTCGAGGCGCCGGCGCCGATGATGTGGGACTCGGGCCAGGACGCGGCGACCGAGCCGTCGGCGACACCATCCGCGTCGGCTGACCTATCCGCGGAACAGGTCACGCCGCCCGACGGTGCGCAGGTCGCCGATGTCGCCGTGGACGTCACGTCGGACACCATGACGCTCACTCCCGACGCGGATCTGCTCAGCGACCCGGACACCGTCTTTCCGGTCTACATCGACCCCGTGGTCAAGACGGCCAGCCGGACCGGGTGGACGATGGTGTCCTCGTACTGGAAGTCCAACTCGTACTGGAAGTTCGACGACGACGAGGGAGTCGGGCTCTGCCCGCGGAACATCTCGCTGCTGTGCGCGTCGAGCAGTGTGAATGACGTCAAGCGCCAGTTCTTCTCGGTCCCGACCGCGACGTTCGAAGGCAAGGACATCGTCAGCGCCTCGTTCGCCGTGACGATGACCCATACCTACGATGAGTCGGGCAAGGAGGTCCAGCTCGGCCGGGTCAATTCCACGGGTGCCAGCGCGATCAACTCCTCTACGAACTGGAACAACCAGCCGTCACTGAAGGAGACTGTCGCCACCAAGTCGCCTACTAATCCTGCCGGTTCGTGCACCTCCACCAACCAGAACGTGCTTTTCGACGTCAAGGGCACCATTCAGAAGGCTGCCGACAACGGCTGGGACTCCACGACCTTCCGGCTCAAGGCCGGTGACGAGAGCGCGTACTCGCACTGGAAGCGGTTCTGCGGCAACGCGTATGTGTCGGTCACCTACAACCGGCCGCCGCTTCAACCGGACACAGACGCGATGAAGATGACGCCGGGTGGCAAGTGCGAGTACGGCAAGTCGACTGAGCACTACGTGACTGAGGCACCGAAGCTCAAGGTCGTCATCAAGGACTACGACCACAACGACAACGCGGGTCTCCAGGAGTCGCTGCAAGCCGAGTTCAAGGTCTGGTGGACAGGTAGCTCGGGCACGGTCGAGCGCACGGCGAAGACGAAGGCGATCGGTACTGCCAATGTGAGCCAGAAGAACAAGCAGACCGGTCAGGCCACCTTCACCTACACCGTCGGATCCGATATCGAGGGTGACGGCCAGGGGGGCTTCTCCGTTCCCAGGGACACGGTCGTGGCCTGGGCAGTTCGGGGCTACGACCAGTACGCGTCCGGTCCTTGGTCCACGGACGGTGATCAGAGCCGTTGCGAGTTCATCTACGACCCCAACCGCCCCAAGCCTGCGGTGATCACGTCGACGGACTACCCCGACGATGAGACTCTGCATGCCGGCACCGGCGACTACGGCAGTTTCACCATGGACTCGCCCGATGCCGATGTCACGAAGTATGCCTACAGTTTCAGCGGCCCGCAGGTGAGCGAGGCCGACGCGGCGGGGAAGACGGTGGATGCACCGAGCGCCGGAGCCGCCCTCACCATCCGCTGGATGCCCCCGGATGAGGGCACCTACTTCCTCACCGTCACGGCCATCGACGGTGCGGGCAACACGCAGAAAGGGCAGACGTCCCATATGTTCCTCGTCGCCGACGGGCGAGCGCCTGTCGCCGCGTGGACGCTCGGCGATGCGAAGGGCTCTTCGAAGGCGGCAGGAAGCAGCGGCGCCGGCGACGCCACCGCTGGTTCGGGCGTGACATTCGGTGCGGGAGGGCCACTCGGCTCCACCGACACGGCGGCCTCGTTCGACGGAACGGAGAACGCCTATCTCGACGCCGGCGCGTCGGCCGTCGACACCAGCGGCACCTTCTCGGTGAGCGCGTGGGTGATGCTGCCATCGCTCCCCACGGAGAATGTCACCGTGGTCAGCCAGGACGGGACCGCTCTGCCGGGATTCGAACTCGGCTATGACGTGGACTCAGCGTCCTGGACCTTCCGTACCTCGGTGAGTGACATGGAGTCGCTCGGCAGTTGGAAGGTGTCCGGCGCCGCGGCGGTCCCCACCAGCTGGACCCATCTCATCGGGGTGTACGACGCCGAAGACGGAAACCTGATGCTGTACGTCAACGGCAAACTCGTCGCCGAAGACGTAGAAGCACGGCACACCGCGTGGAATGCTGCCGGTGCCCTCCAGATCGGCCGCAAGATCTCTCTGGACGGCTACACCAACTACCTCAAGGGCAGCGTCGCCGACGTCAAGATCCACGACCGGGTCATCCCGCATGCCGAGGGTCAGGAGCTGGGCGGCATCCAGCCCCATCAGCTGGCGTACTGGCAGGTGGATGAGGTGACGTCCCGTGTCTCCCCGGAGACGGCGGGCGGCACCGGGCTGACTCTGGGCGGCGGCGCCTCCATCTATGTGCCCGACGATTCCTGCGATGCGGACCTCGACCCGGAATGCACGCCCCCGGCCCAACCTCTGTGGGGTGACGGGCACCTGGTGCTGAACGGAACCGACGCGTACGCAACCCGTGCGGCAGGAATTCTTTCGGCACAGGACAGCTTCACCCTTGCCACTCGCGCGCGACTCGCCGCGGCGAGCCCGGCCACGGACGAGACGGTCCTGTCGCTGTCTGGGAAAAACGGTAGCGCGATCAGGGTGAAATACAGCACCTCCGATGCCCACTGGCAGCTCGTCGTGACCAATGCCGATTCCACGAACCCGGTGATTACCACGGAGCTCGACAAGGGAGGCAAACCGGGGTACGTGGGTGACGGCGACCATCTGGCGCTTGTCTACAACGCGGTCTTCGGCGAGGTGTTGCTCTACGTCAACGGCATCGCTGTGGCCGAAGCTCCCTGGGACAACACCTGGGACTTCAGCACGACGAGCCTCCAGGTCGGCCGGACGCTGGCCGGCTCGGCAGCGGGCGAGTACTTCTCCGGAGCTGTCGATGAAATCCGGGTGTTCCAGGGGCCGCTGGACGCCTCGCTCGTTGCCCTTCTGACGGCAATGTCTCCGGGCAGCAGCATCGAAGAGGTCCCGGCTTAACGGGCCGACGGCTGGGCGGGCGGCTTTGACGCTGCCCGCCCCCGTCCCCAGCCTTCTCCGCTTCCGTTCCTCCGCACTCCCCGATTCCGATGGAGATGTCATGTCCTCGCCCATTTGGTTCCGGTCTGCCAGACCGGCGTGGCGCAGCGGCCGTCGCCGTGCGGCGATAGTCCTAGGCCTGGCGCTTTCGACAGGTCTGCTACCGCAGTACGCCCCCGAGGCCGCGGCGGACAATGATGTTGCCGCTGCCGGGATCCAGAGCGAACCCGACAAACCGGTACGGGGCGAGGACGCAACGTACAACCGCCTGAGGAAGGTCGACGAGGCCAAGAAGGCCACGGTCGACGAGGCCGAGGACGCCAATTGGCCCAAGGCCGGCAGTGCCGAGGTCGAACTCTCCGGCACGGCGGCCAAGGCCAAGGGCCTGCCGGTGACCGTCAAAGCGGCCGGGGGTAAGAAGACCGCCGGTTCCGTGCGGGTCGAGGTGCTCGGCCGCAAGACGACTCAGGCAGCGGGGGTCGAGGGAGTCCTGCTGACCGTCGCCCGCACGGACGGAGAGGTCGCCCGAGGCGCTGCTCAAGTCACCCTGGACTACTCGGACTTCGTCGACGCCTACGGCGGGAGCTACGGCTCCAGACTCCGTCTCGTCCAGTACCCGGAGTGTGTACTGACGACGCCGGAGAAGAAGGAGTGCTCGACACCGACGTACCTCAAGAGCAGCAACAACTCCGGCAAGCAGACGCTGACGGCGACGGTGCAGACGGCTGGCGACTCGTCCGGCCCGTCCGCCCAACTCCTCGACGCCGACTCGAGTGCCTCTTCGGCGACTGTCCTCGCGGCGACCTCCGGCGACAGCGGCGACGGCGGCGACTTCACGGCGACGAGCCTCTCTCCGTCGTCGCAGTGGGGGGTCGACACCTCCTCAGGCAGCTTCACCTGGAACTACCCGCTGACAACTCCGCCCGTGACCGGCGGACTTCATCCCACAGTCGGTCTGAGCTACAACTCCCAGTCGATCGACGGCCAGACGGCGACCACGAACAACCAGGGCTCCTGGATCGGCCAGGGCTTCTCCTACGACCCCGGCTACATCGAGCGCAGCTACAAGCCGTGCGCCGACGACGGCCACGACGACACCAACGGCGACCAGTGCTGGGCCTACGACAACGCCACCCTGGCCCTCACCGGCGGCACCTCCGGTCAGCTGATCAAGGACGACAAGACCGGCGAGTGGCGGATCAAGTCCGACGACAACTCCAAGGTCGAGCACCTCACCGGCGCCACCAACGGCGACAACAACGGTGAGTATTGGAAGGTCACCGCCGGCGACGGCACCCAGTACTACTTCGGCCAGAACCGACTGCCCGGCTACGCCAGCGGCAACGAGGAGACCGGCTCCGCCTGGACAGTCCCGGTGTACGGCGACGACTCCGGCGAGCCCTGCTACAACGCCACGCTCGCCGAGGCGTACTGCACCCAGGCCTGGCGCTGGAACCTCGACTATGTCGTCGACCCGCACGGCAACGCCATGTCCTTCTTCTACGGCAAGGAGACGAACTACTACACCCAGGGCCTGAAGACCGGCGAGAACGGCAAGTCCTACACGCGTGGCGGCTACCTCAAGCGCATCGACTACGGTCAGCGCTCGGGCAAGGTGTACTCCACCAAGCCGGCCGCCCAGGTCGTCTTCACCACGGCCGAGCGCTGCATCGGTGACCTGACCGACTGCGAGGCCTCCGACCTCACGGACGCCACCGCCGCAGACTGGCCGGATGTCCCCTGGGACCGGAACTGCAAGGTCGACACCAAGTGCGCCGGCCAGAACTCGCCGACGTTCTGGACCCGTAAGAAGCTTACGAAGGTCACCACGCAGATCCGCACCGGCGACTCGACGTACAACCCGGTCGACGAGTGGAGCCTGACACAGGACTTCACCGACAACGGTGACGCCTCGAAGTCCCTGTGGCTGAGCAGGATCGACCACACGGGCAAGGCGGGTACCGAAGTCTCGGTTCCGTCCGTCGAGCTCTATGGCAAGCAACTGGCCAACCGCGTGGATGAGACGGGTGACAACCTCCACCCCTTCTACCGCTTCCGGCTTTCCGGGGTGGAGAACGAGACCGGAGGCATGCTCAGCGTCAACTACGCCGACGCGCAGTGCACCACGAGCAACCTGCCCGCCGAGGACTCCTCCACCAAGCGCTGCTTCCCCGTGAAGTGGAATCCGCCGGGCGTGGAGGACCCGATCGTCGACTGGTTCCACAAATACGTCGTCGAGTCCGTCATTGAGCAGGACCTGACTGGCGGCAACGCGGACAAGGTCACGTCCTACACCTACCTCGGCAACGCCGGCTGGCGTAAGACCCTGGCGGACGGCATCTCCACGTCCGAGCGCCGCACCTGGAGCGACTGGCGCGGCTATGGCAAGGTGCGAGTCGTCACTTCGGATGGCACCAACTCAGCCTCCAACACCAGAACCGAGCAGACCTTCTTCCGCGGCCTCGACGGAGACGTCGACAAGGACGGCAAGACCCGCTCGGCAACGGCCACCGACTCCAACGGCGTCTCCTACGACGACTCCGACTGGAAGGCCGGGCAGGAACTGGAGACGATCACCTACAACGGTTCCGACATCACCCAGAAGTCGGTGACCGTGCCCTGGACCGCGGTCACGGCAACCCAGACGGAGGACTTCGGCACCCGCAAGGCCCGCTACATCGCGGCGGCATCGACGGACACGTACACCGCCCTCGCCGTGGGCGGCTGGCAGCACACCAAGTCGACCACCACCTACGACGAAACGACCGGCCGCGCGAAGCAGGTCGACGACGACGGTGAGGTCGGCGTAGCCGACAACCAGTGCACCCGCACCGAGTACGCGGACAACGCGAGCCTGCACCTGTACGCGTACGTGTCGAGGGTGGAGAAGGTCGGCGTCGACTGCGCCACCATCCCGAACCGCTCCAAGGACGTCATCTCCGACGACCTGACCTACTACGACAGTTCTACGACGCTCGGCGCGGCACCGACCAAGGGCGACGTCACCACGACCAAGCGGTTGTCCTCGCACAACGGCACAACAGCGACGTACCAGACGACCGCGGTGACCACGTACGACGACTACGGCCGCCCACTGGTGGTGAAGGACGCCCAGACCTACACGTCCACCACCACCTACACCTCGTCGACCGCGTACACCGACACCTACGGCCTGGCGACCAAGTCGACGGTCACGAACACCAACGGCTGGACCACCTCCACCGAGTACGCACCCCAGTGGGGACTGCCGAAGGCGAAGATCGACCAAAACGGCCAGCGCACCGAACTGGCCTACGACGGCCTCGGCCGCCTGACCTCCGTCTGGCTGCCCGACCGTATCGGCCTGACCCCGTCGATCAAGTACACGTACCTGGTCCGCTCCGACAGCGGTCCGGTGGCCATCCACACGCAGAAGATCGAGAACGACGGCACGTCCTACGGCAGCGAATGGTCGCTGTACGACGGCCTGCTGCGCCCGCGCCAGGAACAGACCGAGGGGCCGAACGGCAATCGTCTGGTGGCGGACTCGTTCTACGACGGCTCAGGCCGCATGTTCAAAGCCAACAGCACCTACTACACGACGGGCGCCCCTTCCTCGACGCTCTTCGAGCCCGTCAACTCCGACCTCGAATCCCAGACAGTGACCGAGTTCGACGGTGCCGGCCGCGCCACGGCCACGATCTTCAAGTCCAAGGGTGTCGAGGAGTACCGCACCACGAACGTCTACGGCGGCGACCGGGTCACCACCACTCCGCCGACGGGCGACACGAAGACGACGGCCGTCACGGATGCCCAGGGCCGCACCACGACCCGGATCCAGTACCCCAAGGACGGCGACGCGGTCACCACGCTGTACGACTACACGAACGCCGGCCAGCTGTCGAAGGTGACGGACGACGCCGGGAACGTGTGGACGTACGAGTACGACCAGTTGGGCCGCAGGAAGACGGCTGTCGATCCCGACGCGGGCACCTCCACGTTCGGGTACGACGTCCTGGACCGCCAGACCTCGGTCACGGTCAACGGCGACAAGACCTCGACTAAGTACGACGAACTGGGCCGAGTGGTCTCGACCTGGCAGGGCGAGGCGGACACCGGCACCAGGCTGTCGCTGAACAAGTACGACTCGGTCTACAAGGGCGAACTGTTCGGCGCGTACACCTACAAGAACGGCGCGGTCTACTCCGCGGTGACATATCCGACCCTCGACTTGGAGAACGACTACAAGCCGACGCTCACTCGCTACGCGATCTCGAAGACCGCCGAGCCAGAGCTGGGCGGTACCTACGACTACACGACTCAGTACAACGACGACGGAACGGTGCTGGCCCAGAGCATGTCCGCGGCCGGTGACCTGCCGGCCGAGACGCTCTCCACCCAGTACGACAGCCTGCAACGGTCCGTCGGGCTGACCACCTCGCTGGGCGGCCTGAGCTATGTCTCCGACGCAACGTACTCGGCGACGTCTCTACTGAAGACGCTGCAGCTGACGACGGGTGGCACCGATGCCCTGAAGTCGACACTCGGCTACGAGTACGAGGTGGGCACCAACCGTCTGACGCACGCCACAGTGAAGGCCGGTGGGGCCACGACGCTGGGCTACGACGCGCGCTACACCTACGACGACGCCGGCAACGTTCTCTCGATCTCGGACACCCCGGGCACGGGCACGAGCGATGTTCAGTGCTTCACGTACGACGGACTGCGCCGCCTGACCGAGGCCTGGACGTCCTCCGGGACCTCCAACGATGCGTCCGGCACGGGAACGGCGGACACGGCCTGTGCTTCTGCTGCGTCGTCCTCGACGGTCGGCGGGGCGTCCCCGTACTGGACCGAGTACGGCTACGACTCCCTCAACAACCGTACGAGCGAGGTGCGCCACGGCCTGAACGGGGCGGCGACCTCGTCGCGGGCGTACACCTACAGCGAAGGTTCCGGCCCGAACGGCACGGACTCCGGCCCGCACACACTGTCTTCGGTGGTGGAGACAACAGCGGCGACCAGCACGACCCCGCAGGTCGTCTCGAAGGACTCGTACACCTACGACGTGTCGGGCAATACCAAGACGCGTGTCCTGAACGGCGACACCCAGTCGCTGGGCTGGGACAAGCAAGGTGAACTGACTACGGTCACGAACGCCGACGGTTCGGTGACGTCGTACAAGTACGACGGGGGAGGTGAGCGAATCCTTCAAGACGCCCCGAAGGAGAAGACGCTCTACCTCCCAGGTACCGAGCTCCACCTGGACAAAACCACCTCCAAGGTCACGGCGACCCGGTACTACTCCTTCGCCGGCCAGACCATCGCGATGCGGGAGGCGGACGGCGTCCACTTCCTGGCGGCGGACCACCAGGGCACGGCTCAGCTGGCGATCGACGCGAAGACGGGCGAGACGACCCGACGCCGAACCGACCCGTTCGGCAACGCCAGGGACGACTCCACGTCATCGTCCTCGGGCTGGGTCAACGACAAGGGCTTCGTGGGCGGGACGATCCAGGAGTCCACGGGACTGACCACCCTGGGGGCACGCGAGTACGACTCCGGCATCGGCCGCTTCATCTCGGCGGACCCGGTCATCAACTACGACAACCCACAGCAGATCAACGGCTACGCGTACGGTAACAACAATCCCGTCGTCAACGCCGACCCCAGTGGCACGTGCGCCGACATCGACTGCCCGACGCGACCGTGCGCTCTCTGCAACAACACGACCCCCGGGCACGAGCCGGGCGCAACAACGGTGTCCCAGAACGCGGCGGCTGCCGGCGTGACTCTGGAGGAGGCCCTGGGATCCGACTCCGCGGCCGCGGTCAAGAAGCGTGAGGCTGA
Organism: Streptomyces sp. NPDC001536; assembly: GCF_042894505.1. Taxonomy (NCBI): domain Bacteria; kingdom Bacillati; phylum Actinomycetota; class Actinomycetes; order Kitasatosporales; family Streptomycetaceae; genus Streptomyces; species Streptomyces sp. NPDC001536. The sequence continues at coordinate 17,549 of NZ_JBIAVQ010000020.1, read as the reverse complement.
GGCCGCGGTGTATGCGGCCAAGCAGCGTGCGATAGCGATAGCTAAAGAGCTAGCCCAGATCGTCGCGGACGAGTTGGGCATCACGGATGCGTTGGACTGCTTCACGACCGGCAGTTTGGGTTCGTGCGGCGCGACCGCCGTCAACATCATCTCCTCACTCATCAGCGGCGGCCCGATTGGCCGGCTGGCCTCGAAGTACTGGTATCGCCTCGACAAGGCGTACGCGCTCGGCAAGCGGATCTACGGGCTGGGCAAGAAACTCTGGGCTGGATTCAAGGACTGGAAAAAGACCAAGAAGGCGGCCGAAGAGGTCGAAGGCTGCAACAGCTTCACTCCCTCCACCAGGGTGTTGATGGCCGACGGCACTACCAAGGCCATCAAGGATGTCGATATTGGCGACAGGGTCCTAGCCACTGACCCAGAGACCGGCGAGTCCCGCGTCGAGACCGTGACAGCCGAGATCAAGGGCTCTGGTCTGAAGCACCTTGTCAAGATCACTATCGACGCCGATGGCAAGGGTGGTACGAAGACCGCCTCGGTTACCGCTACTGACGGGCACCCCTTCTGGGTACCCGAACTCGGCGAGTGGATCGACGCCACCGACCTCAACAGCGGGCAGTGGCTGCGTACGAGCAGTGGCGTCCGAGTTCAGGTCACCGCGGTGGAGCGCTGGACGGCGCTGACGGCGACGGTTTACAACCTTACGGTTAGTGACCTGCACACGTACTATGTGCTGGCGGGGTCAACCCCTGTCCTGGTTCACAACACCAACGCAGGAGCACCGCAAGCCTGCCAGCTTCCGCTCTTCGTACTGCGAGACGGAGAAGTTGCTTCGCCGGGGCAGATGGCCGCGAGTCGTGGCGGACCGACGGCGAAAAAGAGTGTCACGAGCTCGATTCGGAGCAAGATGATTGCTGATGCTCAGGCAGCGGGTGACGGTACTCTGCAGTGTTGGCGTTGTGGAATGAAAACCGCCAATCCTGACAACGTCCAGATAGGCCATGTCAACGAGGCGAGGGCCAACGGCGGCAACCTGGATTCGGCGAACCTTTGCATAGAAGGTGCAGCATGCAATAGCAGTGCTCAGAACCGAGGTGCGCCTTCTGTGGGGATGTCATGTGCTGAGAGGGGAGGGTGCGGTGCTGGCTTCGGAAGATGGGACTAGCTGTAGCGGATTCGCTGGACTGCGACTGAAAGTAAGGTCCCAGTACGGGGCTACTGCTGATGAAGTGGTCGCCGTTAAGTCGGTAGGGGACGGTCATTATCTTGTTTGCCTATCACCTGGATTTTTCAGGGGTGTGGCAGCTGGCGACGTGATCGCGTACGACGAGTGCAATAAGAGTGCGCAGGTCGTTGAACGAGGTGGGAACGTCGCCGTCCAAGTTTTTCATGCGGGGATTGCTGGTGACGTTGTTGAATCTCTCAAACGGGCAGCGATCAAGATTGGCGGGCGGGTCGACGGCGAGCTCGAGTCATTGGTAGTTCTGACCTTTCCGGTCAGGATCGGGTTTCCGGCGATCGAGGAAATCTTGAACGCACTTCCCGAAGATGGGGTGGAGTGGGAATACGGTAATGTATTCGACGAGCAGGGGCGGCCCCTTGCTTGGTGGGAAGACACGACTTGACTCATGTTTTCCCGGAGGGGGTGGGTCGCCCCTTTAGACCTGATTCCTGATTCTCAGGGACGTGGCTGCGGCGTCGGCCACGTCCGCTCTGGGGCCTGCCATGCAGGACTCCAGGAACGCACCGACCCGGTCGCCAGGCCATTCGGCAGCCGCGACTGCAGCCCAGTAGCGTAGTCCGTCATATGGGTCAAGCGGATCGAGGAATTCCAGGACGCGGTTGACGGTATCGATGTCCAAGGCTGCGTGCAAAACAGCGACGGCGCGCAGGGAGCCGTCGATCAGCAATGGATACCCTCTGTCCAGACACCATCCCAGAGGGGCTGCGAAACCTTCTTCGGGGCTTCGTAGTCGCACAATTGAGTCACCCAGAGCCAAATGTAGCGCAGAAAATTCTGTGGGTTGGTGAGCTAGTTCGCTAAGGAACTCAAGGGCGGGTCGGTAACCGCAGGCTCCGATGGCTTGGATCATTTCGTATTGAGTTTCCCAAGTGCGAGAGTCGGCGATTTCAAGTTGGAGTGCTTGGAGCAATGCTGGCCCCGAAGTGCTGTCCGCCAATTTACGAAGCCGCTTCGCAGCTGAGCGACGCTTGGCTGATGACCTGTCGCTCAGCTGGTTGAGCGCGTCTTCCAAGGTCAGTGCCATGGCCCATCCTCCCGATATCTCTCACTGGTATGTAAAATAGTAGATGACATGTTGAAGAATTAACAACTAAATCCTTTGGGTAGGCTACCTCCCGCAAGACCCTAATTCTGTCGAGCGCTCAACTTCAGTTGCCTCGTGATCATTCAAGACGCCGCATCATCCGGTTCTGGGATCTGGGCGAACGTGTGCGCGACGGTCGACCTCGAATATTCGGCGAAGCTCGCCGTAGCACAGCTGTGCAGGCGCGGAGTTCCGCCAGGCATCGCAGCATCCGTCCACGCCGCACGCAACCTCCCCGAGGGGGCGGACGCGCTGGCCGCCACTGTCACACCGAAGGCCTACGAGGGGCACGGAGTACCCGTCTTCGGCCCTCGCTCGCTGATGGCCTGCGACGCCCGGGACGCGGCCGCTGGGGCGTCAGGCGCCGCTGCTCTCCGTTTTGCCATAACGGCCAAAATCCACTGTCCGCACCACCCATGGGCCGAATGGCACCGAGTCTCCGAAGATGTACGGCTCCTTGCTGCTGTAGCGATCCTTGCACGGGTCCGAGTGCACCTCGATGGTCCCGGTCCGAGGGTCGACGATCATGTAGTGCGCGATGCCCATGGCCGGATACTCGGTGAGTTTGTCGCCGTAGTCGTTGTTCGGATTGGACGGCGAGACGATCTATGCGAATGCCAGGACTTCCGTGGCGTCGACGGCGAGGCATTCTTTGTCGAGTACGTGCTCTGGGATGACGACCGCGTCGGGACGGCGCATGCGGCCGATCGCCGAGTGTTCGATCTCGGGGCCGTTCGCGCAGATGTAGCCGGGGTGAGTGGTGAGAAGCTGCTTGTCCAGCTGCTTGCAGATGCGGTGCACCGTGCCCTCGTGGCGCCTTGACGGGCACATCATGGCCAGTGTCGGACCTGACGGGCCGATCTCGACGCTCCAGGCGCCCTCAAGACGCTCAGCATGAGCCCCGAGGTCCTCGGCGATCGCGCGCATTTCGCGTAGTCCATATCCAAAGCGTACTGATGGCTTCGCAGGGTGGTCGGGTGATTGCGACTGTGCAGTGTGCGCGAGTGAGAGGGTGGCGCCTCGGTTCACGTAGTTGACGCCAGTCGCGAGCACTTGACACACAGGACGCCCAGGTAGAGTTCGAGGAATGCCGAGAACCAAGGTCAGCGTCATCGTCCCCGTCTACAACACCGGGAAGTACATCGACGAGTGTGCGCCTTCGCTGTTGGGCCAGAGCCTCCCTGTCGATGAGTACGAGGTCATCTACGTCGACGACGGTTCGACGGACGACACCCCGGGCCGGCTGGAGAAGATTGCGGCCGCATACCCGAACGTTCAGGTGCACACCCGGCCGAACTCGGGCTGGCCGGGCGCCCCGCGCAACCACGGCATGCGGTACGCCATTGGTGAGTACATTCAGTTCGTCGACCACGACGACACGCTCGGGCCCGAGGCCCTGGAGCGGCTGTATGAGCATGCGAAGCGGAACGATGCCGATGTTGTGATCGGGAAGATGTCCAGCACGATGGTGCGGCCCCGTCGGCTGTTCCGGCACACGGTGGACGCCTGCACGATCGAGAACGACGAGCTCATGCAGAGCATGTCGCCGCACAAGATGTTCCGGCGGGCCTTCGTCGAGGAGCATGGCCTGCAGTTCCCTGAGGGACCCTGGATCCTGGAGGATCTCCTCTTCGTCAGTGCCGCCTATCTGAAGGCGGAACGGATCTCGATCCTCGCCGACTACCCCTGCTACTACTGGATGAAGCGGGACGACGGCGGCAACAACACCCAGCACCGGTTCAACCCCCGGCACGGATTCTGGCCCAACTGCCGCACCATCGTCCGCCAGATCAAGGACGGCACCACTCCCTCCGACGACATCGACGGACTCCAGAACCGGCTGCTCCACCGCCTCTACCACATCGAGATCCTCTCCCGCGCCCGTGAGCCCGAGATCCTGCGCGAGGACCCGGCCGAGCAGCGGCAGCGGTTCGAGGCGGCCCGGGAACTGGCCCTTGAGGAGTTTCCGGCCCCCGTACGTGAAGGGCTGCCCGCGGTATCCCGGCTCCGTGCCGAACTGCTTGAGCGCGGAGACTTCGACGGAGCCGTCACGCTCGCCGAGCACGTCCGTCAGGTAAAGGCCCGCAGTGAGGTCGGCGGGCTGCGTTGGGAAGACGGTTGTCTGGTCGCCGACATCACGCTGGATCTACTGCGCGGGGACGGCGAACCCCTGGCCATTGTCGAGCGCGACGGGAAACGGTGGTTGGACCCGGATCTGCTGGACGGCGTCCCGGGAGCGGAGAACGGCTGGGAGGTCGGCGACCCCTTCCGCCTGGCGTACGCGGAACTCGTGGTGAAAGACCGGGACCGGGAGGACTGGTGGTATCCAGAGGGCGACATGGAGGTGCGGCTGAAGCCCCTCGGGGAAGGGCGATCCCAGCTCGTCGCGTCCGGGCGGCTCCGCCTTGACCCGGAACGATTGGCCGGTGGACAGCCGCTGAAGCGTGGGGTCCACGACGTGTGGGCGTATGTTCAGCTGCTGGGCGTTGAGCGCATGCTCCGTGTCACCGGAGGCGACGAGGACAGCGTCCCGGCCGCGTGCCCTGCACTGACCGGTGGCCGCCTCGCCCTCCCGTACTGGACGAACAAGGGCCAGCTCGCCCTGGACGTGGACCAGCGTCAGCGCGAACTCGGACCCGACACGGACGGTCTTGTAGCGGCGAATCCCGCACGTGCGAGGCGATCGCTGGGACTTCCCTACATGGCGGCCTCACCGGACAGCGCTCCGGTACCGGTCGAGGTCACCGTCTCCACCCTGACGATCGAGGCCAAGCTCGCCCCGGGAGCCGACGGCACCGCACGACTGCGCCTGCCCACCCGTCTCAAGAAACTCCCAGACGGGCGCCACCCTGTCACTCTTCTGAAGGCGGAGAACCCGCTCGCGTACGCCGTCGTACGCGACGGTGATGTGCTGAGGTTGGAGGGCCCGGCATACGAGGCCGGCGGTGGCCGCCGATTCCTCGACTCGGTGGGTGACCACCAGCAGGTGCGGCGCCTGCGGCAGCAGCTCGGACGGTAGCACCCAGAGTTCATGGGCGGTCTGCCTCAGCAGACCGCGCCTGATGGATCTTCGAGAGATGCGCACCCTGTACCCGAGATGCCGGTCCCTTCGGTCCCTCAACTGTGGTTGACTCGCACGGGCTTTGGAGGGCTTGAGCCGAGGAGTGTCAGGAAATTACTCCGGCAGCGCGGGCGTCGGTCAGCCACGTCGGGATCTCGTTCAGCAGCCGGTCGTACACCATTTGATCGTCAACGGCTTGAGGATCGCGGCCGATGTGGGAGAAGGCCGCTTGCCTCCTGTTCCACGAGGCCAAGCGCGACGCCTTCCGGCAGATGGAGCGGTGGGCCGGGTACGCGGTCGGCAGCGAGGATGGGGAGCCGGTCCGGCTGGCTACCGGCGGGTCGCTCGCCTGGAGTGTCGAGCACCAGAGCGCGCGCCCGGTCCGGGCCGGGGAGTCCGGCGACCCGCACTTTCACCTGCACACCACGATCGCGATCGTGGCGCTGTGTGAGGACGGCGAGTGGCGGTCCATCGCCAACAGCGGGCAGGACCTGCACCGTCACCCTGTCCGCGGCCCGGGCACCTGCCGAACGAGGCATGGCACACTTGAAGTCCTGGCAGATCTTCCGCAGATCGCGCATCAGTCCCAACCGCGTGAGCGTCATCACCAAGGCCGTCCTCAGCCTGGAGAAGCAACGCTGAAAACGCTCATTCATCTAGCCGGACGCGAGCTCTACCGAAAGTTCATCGGCCCATGTCGTCTCAGGTACCGCAGCATTCGCTCCGTCATCAGAAGGGGATTCCCCTGACCAATATCGTAGAAGCCGCCCCCGTCAATGGCCTTCATCCACTGGGTCATCATGCGGTTGGCGTCCTGTGCGTCCGGCACTTGGAGAACCGCACACAGGCTGAGCATGCCCTCGTACCGCCGCTGCCTGGCCCGGACCTCTTGTCGGAACAAGAAACCCATGAGGAGCAACGACGTGCTGCCAGCGATCGCCACGAGGGTCAAGGTGGCGGTGGTATAGCCCTTCGGGTGTTGGGTGAGGGCTGACCAGCGCAGCACGAGGGCGAGCCCAGCCAGGCACATGAAAGCAGCCAGCCCGTAGTTGACACGCCAGTACAACTCGAATGCGTGCGAGTAGCTGCGGCTGCGGTACCGGTGAAGTTCTCGCTCGACGTTCCTCTTCTGGTCCGGAGTGAGGGGGGTGCCGCTGTAGAACTCGTCGAAGCTGGCGCGGATCGCGGGGCCGTACTCGATCAATAGCTGTCGCCGTACGACGTGTAGTTGGTTGCTCGACGCGGCGAGCTCTGTTGCCACAAGGATGAGCAGTGCTGCCATTGTGGCCGAGCTGATGGCTGCAAAGTCCTGTGTCATGGCGAACGTCTTGATCATGCATGCCCCCTGAACTGTCCCGGCAGTTTAGTGATACGACGCATCACTTGCCGATCCTCCGCCCGTAGGCGGCTGCTGCGTCGCTCGCCAGCCCGGCCCGGCCGACCTGCCCCGGCTGCAAGGGGGCGCAAAACTTCGCGTCGTACAGAAACCCACCATCGCACGTCGTATGCACGGCAGTTGGGAGCCGGCCCGCCATTCGGCAGAGAAGCTTGGCGTGCGTTCCGGATCGATAGGGTCGGTCGTGGACTGCTGTGCTGGGGTGCCCTATGTCCTTTGGGTGCGGTTCCTTTGAAGGGATGATCAGTTCGATCTCGCGTGCCGCCGAGTTCAGTGCCCGTTATGAGGCGTCGGCGTAAGCGAGGTGGGTGTCGCAGACGGTGCAGCGGAAGAGCATTGCGGTGGCACCTTCGCCAAGGTGGGTGAGGAACTGCTCGAGTTGGGCTGCGTCGTGCCAGCCGCCGATGCGCAGGTCTTGCCTCAGCTGGTCGAGGGCCTCGGGGTGGGCTGCCAGCTCGCTGTAGCCGACCTCGCCGATGAAGGCGGCCGCGTCGTGGCAGTGGACGAGCCAGTGCGGATCCTGCCAGGCGTGGAAGCCGGGGGTGCGGCGGGTGACCTCGTGCAGGATCTCCTCGCTGACGCCGTCGAGTCCGTAGGAGTCCGTGAACTCGCCGGTGAACCGTTCGGCCGCGCTGCCGTCGGCGATGCACCAGGGGCAGAAGCGTCCGCTGACCTCTTGGGCGGTGTAGAAGGTCGCGGTGTAGATCCACCCTGTGGCGCGGTTGCAGCACACGCAAGTCTCGGTGCTTTCACGGACGGATCCGCTGGCGAGCGGATCGGGGTGATAGCGGAAGGCGGGAAGTTCTGAGCTCACCGGTGCAGTGTGTTCGCAAGACAGTCTTGTGATCAAGCAGTGAGGGCGAATTGCCGCTGGTCGGGCGCCGGATAGAGGCGCTGGTGCTCACACGTGGTGTGGTGACGCCGCCGGTCAGATCCGCGCTGTGCACGCGCAGCAGGTCGAACGCGACCAGGTGCGCCGGGAACTCCACGGCCGCGCGGGCTGCGGCCGCACTGCGGCGGTGCATGCGTTGTTGGAGACGCTCGAACGCGAGCCGGCCCGCCTCCCACACGATCAGCTCGCAGTCGAGGGCCGTATCGTCCGGCAGCCGCCGCACGGCCTCCTCGATCTCCGGGAACGCCCCGCTCAGATCGCTGCCGTTGGGGCTGCGCACGGTGACACGGCCATCTGCCCACCGGCCAGCCTCCGCACGGTAGCCGTCCCACTTCGGGTATGCACTATTGAGCTGTCCGCGGCTAACGTCCAGAGTCATGTCGATCACAGGTTGGCGGGTGCACTTCACCCGGCGAGACCCGGCGTGGCCAAGGGAAGTAAGCCCGTGTGGACAGCTGGTCGAGCTGCTCAAGCAGCGCGTCCTTGTCGTCTACGTGATCAACCGGCTCACCCGGCACCTGTCTGTCCTGGACGTCATCTGGATCGGGTAGACACCCTGACAGCGGCGACGAACGTGTCCGGCCTCAGGCCGTTGGCGCGGGCAGCGTAGGCAATCCATCCGCTGACAGACGAGGTCGACTGGTGCGACGGCGCAACCCGGGGCCGGTGATGGCTACTGGTCAAGACGGGTGTGCCTGAAGGGGGCATCACCGGAACGGCAGCCTCGCTCTCTGGTTCCCGCGCCGGGCGAAGCGGGAACCAGAGGCAGCCGAGGCAACGGACCGTCAGGCCGGATCCAGCAGCACCGAGGTGCGAGGGTCGGGAAGCGGCTGGGCCGGATGCGGAGCGGCCGGGACGAAGACCGGTGCGTCCTGTTGGTAGAAGATGTCGATGTCGGCCTCCTCGCCGCTGACGATCAGCGTGTCCCACGCACCGCTCTCCTGGAGCGTTCGCAGTGTCGCGGGCGCCAGTGTGGACAGGTGGGCCCGGAGCACGTCGTCGTCGGGCAGGCCAGGCAGGCGGGGTGCCAGCCGTTCGCGGATGGCCCGCATGCGGTCCAGAAGGACTTCCAGATCGGCTTCCGCCGATGCCGAAGACGCCGAGGATGCCGAAGGTGCCGAGCCCGGGGCCGCAGCCGGACCAAAAGGCTTCTGCCGTGCTGCACCTGCTCCCGCCGGCTTCGTCGTACCGTCCATGCTGCCGTCGATGATGTCCTTGATCGCGCGGGTCGCGCCCCGCTCGTCCGTCGTGACCATGGCATTCCAGGCGCGGCTCTTGTGCCGGTACTGGAGCATCGACATCGCCGCCTCGTGCCGGATGAAGTCCGCGTCACGCAGCGGCCGCCCGCGCCAGACCCGGCTGAGGGAGCGGGCCAGAGAGACGGCCGAGGCCAGACCGCTGTTGAGGCCTCGTCCGGGCCAGAAGTGGATGGCGTTGGCCGCATCCCCCAGGAGGAACCCGTACGTTCCCGGACGGTCTGCGGCCGGCCGGGTGAGCTGGGCGGTGAACCGCGGGCGCTGCACCATGTCGAGGCGGAACGAAGTGATCGCGCTGAGGTCCTCCTCGGGAACGTCGAACAGCCGCAGCCCTTCCAGGATCCGCTTCCACAGCGGTGAGCTGCGCAGCAGTGCCGGGAGGAACAGCGTGCCGTGGGTCGGGCAGGCGAATTCGTTGTCCTCGTGGCGGCTCATCAGGCACGGCCGGGCCGCGATGCACTCCTCGAACACCTGCCGCACCGGGTCGATGCCGATGACATTGCGTGCCTCCTCGCGGGTGAGTCGCATGTTCAAGAAGCCCTCGCCGCGCAGCGAGTTGAGCAGGAACCGGTTCTGCGCCACGGTCAGCAGCACACTCATCGGGTCCGACAGCCGGGACTTGACCTTGAGCCCGAGCACCACGTCCTGGATGTGCTCGCCGTCGAGGGAGTAGATCGAGGCGTCGGCCATGCCGAAGCGGTCGGCGAAGTGCTCGCGGGTGCGGGAGCGGCCGCCCTCGCTGATGACCAGCACGTGGTCACGGGCGATGAGGTGTTCCTGCTCGGTCGGATCGAACCGCTTGGGCACGAGCCGGATGGCGGACTTGCGGTTGGCCAGTTCGAGCAGCTGGTCCTCGATATACGCGATGCGTATGTTGCGGGGCGGCTGTCCGTCCACGGAGTCGGGGCCCAGCGGCCACATCTCGGAGAACTGACGGCTGTCGCCGAACATCGCTGCCTGCATTTCCTCCGTCAGCGCCAGGTACTGCCGGCTCTGGACGGTGACGACCTGCTGGCGGCGGACGTTGCCCTGGGTGGCGTCCTTCCAGATGACGGAGGTGCCGCTGCGGACCCACCGGCCGTCGTAGACGGTAATCGCGACCCGTCCGGTCAGCGCCTCCTCCAGCAGCAGTGCGAAGGCGAGGCCGACCGGGCCACCGCCGGTCACCGTGACCCGGAGGACCCCCGGGGCAACGACGGCATTGGCGCGCGGCAGGTCCATCTGGGAGAGGTCCATGACCGTCTCCACGGCTTCCTGCGTCTCGAACAGGAACGTCTCGTCGCCAATGCGTATGGTGTCGCCGGGTGTCAACTCATGGCGCTCGACGCGCTGTTCGTTGACGAAGGTGCCGTTCCTGCTGCCACGGTCGCGGAGGACGTACGTGCCGTTCTCGGTGACGATCTCGGCGTGGAAGCGGGAAGCGCTGACGCTGACGATGATGACGTCGTTGTCACTCTTGCGCCCGAACGTCAGTGGAGCTTCTCCGAGGACCACGCTCTGACCGGTGAATGGACCGGTGCGTCCCACGATGACCGACAGCACGGAAACTCCTTAGGGAAAACGGCTTGGTCCAGTTATGAACGATATGGTGCCTTGTCACTCGCCGTTCGGTCGGCAAGTGATGGAAAACGGCACAGAGTTGGACTTCGTGTCGAACGGCGACTTGATCTCGACGGCCATCGCGCTCTTCAACGTTCCCTCCTGCGACCACGTCGACAGGCGCACCGTCTCTGTCTTGCTCGTCGGGTCACCTTCACGGAATGACAGAGTCCGCCACTCCCGGTCCACCACAGCTCCGTTGTCGGACACCCACCGGTACGAGAACTGGACCGGGGCCCGGTCCGTCTTGAACGTCGCGGTGAACCAGGGCGCCTGGCCGTCTGCGCCCGGGCAACTCCCGTCGTACGTGGTGGCGTTGCCCGTGACGGCCACCGCCACCGGCTTGGACGCGCTGCCGCCACCGGCGGTTTCGGCGTCCTTGGTGGCTTTGTCGTCGTCCTGGTTCATGAACGTGTACGCGAGGCCCGCGCCGGACAGGACCAGTACGATCGCCGCCGCCCACACCAGATATGCGTTACGACGGCTGCGCGGGGCGGGGGCGGGCGCGGAACCGGCATCGTGCCCGAAGCCCGCCGCCGGAGCTGCCGCTGCCGCGCTGGGCCCGAATGCCGCGCTGTTCGGGGGAGGCCCGAACATACCCAGCGGCGCGGGCGCGGTCTGGGCCTCGGGCACCTCCGTCGCGTCGCTCGCAGCCGCGGTCGCGTCGGTCGGGGTCCGCTCCGAGGCCGTGACTGCCGCGGTGACCGCGGCCGTGATGCCGCCCGTCACGGAATCCGTCGTCACCGCCGCCGCGGCAGCCCCCGCCTCGGGCGGCGCCGCCAATGCCTGCGTGGCCCGGGTGAGTTCACCCATGGCCTCCTCAGGACCCATCCGCTCCTCGGGATCCTTGCGCATGAGCCCCTCGATGACCGCCGTCAGCGGCCCGGCCCGGTGCGGCGGCGGCAACTCGTCGTCCACGACGGCGCGCAGTGTCGACAGGGCACTCGTCCGGCGGAACGGCGAACGTCCCTGTACGGCCGCGTAGAGCAGGGCCCCTAGCGACCAGAGGTCGGAAGCGGCGCCCGGTGTCCGGCCCAATGCCCGCTCGGGAGCCAGGTACTCGGGCGATCCGACGACCTCACCCGTCATCGTCAGCGCGCTGCTGCCCTCCACGCTGGCTATGCCGAAGTCGGTCAGGACGACGCGGCCTTCGTCGCCGAGCAGCACGTTGGCGGGCTTCACATCGCGGTGCAGTACGCCGGCACTGTGGGCTGCGCGCAGAGCCGCGAGCACCTCGACGCCGATGCGCGCGACCTCCTTCGGCGCCAGGGCGCCCTCGGCACTGATCGCGTCGGCGAGGGAGCGGCCGCGGACGAGTTCCATGACGATCCACGGCCGGTCGTCGAAGTTCACCACGTCGTACACGGTCACGACTCCACGGGCGTTGACCCGTGCCGCCGCCCACGCCTCCCGCTCCAGCCGGACGTGCATCTGCCTGCTGCGCTCGGCAGGCAGGTCGACGGAGGCACGGACCTCCTTCACCGCGACGTCGCGATGGAGCACCTGGTCGCGGGCCCGCCACACAGTGCCCATACCGCCCTCGCCGAGCACGGACAGCAGTTGGTACCGGCCGGCGACCAGCCGCCCACCGCCGGCCTCCGACGAGGCCTCGTCCTGGTTCTGCATGAGGGCCAACTCCCTTGTTCCGCCAACTGCCGGGATCAGTATGATGAATACGTCGATGACCACTGAATGCGCAGCGTGAGGGCCGGACAGAAACAATCCGGACAGCCCTGTGACACTCGTGAATCGATGAGGGCAGAGCCCCACCCACCCGCCGTATCCCGCACCCGGGTAAACGTGCGTCGTGCGGAACTTCCCTCGCACCACAGGCTTCCCTGTGAGACCCGCAAGCTGAAGGTTGGCCCGCCGCGCCGCCCAGATCCCCCAGCCCGCCACCACCCGCATCCTGCGCCCTGCACCTGCCCGACCCGCCTGGGGACGAGGTGCCGGCAAGGCCATTTCGGGCGATGCGGCTGCGTCGCCGTGCTGACCGGGCCGAGCGATTCGCTCGGGGAGGCCGGCCCGGATTAGCTGGGACACTTGCGGGATGGACTGGCTTTCGCCCCTGTCAGGGCTTGTCGGCGCGCGCGCCGGGCGGGCCGAGCGTGAGCGATGTGGTCGGGTGCGGACGGCGGCGGCGTGATGCCGATGCCGCCGTTGACCAGCAGTACGGGCGGGTCGCAGGTGTTCTCCCCGGCGGGCCGGCCGGCCAGGAGGGTGTCGTCGGTGTCCAGGCTGGGCGGCTGTTCACGTGGTGCGTTTGACGATGGCCCGCCGCGGGGCTGCACTGGATTTATGGATGCTGCGGGGACTCCGTTCTAGGGAGAGCAGCGATGCCAACCATGGAAACGTTCAACCTTCTACAGCCGTACAAGATCGCCGACGATACGTTCGTCATCCCGTGGGCCCTCGAGGCCCCGCCGGTCGGTCACTTTCCGATGAACTCGCTGGTGATCCGGGGAGCCGAACCGGTCCTCGTGGACACCGGGGCTCCCGCAGTGCGCTCCCAGTGGCTGGAGGCGGCCTGGTCCGTCGTGGATCCCCTGGACGTACGGTGGATCTTCCTCACCCACGACGACCGCGACCACGCGGGCAACCTCCTGGCGGTCCTCGCCGAATGCCCGAACGCGACCCTGCTGACGACATGGTTCTCCATCGGCCGCATGGCCGAGGAGTGGGAGACCCCCATCAACCGGTGCCGCTTCATGAACGACGGCGACACGATCGACGCGGGCGACCGCACGCTGGTCGCCAAACGACCACCGCTGTTCGACAACCCCACGACCCGCGCCCTCTTCGACTCGAGGACCAGCGTCCTGTGGTCCGTCGACACCTTCGCCACAAACGTCCCCACCCCGGTGCCGGACGTAGCGGAGCTGTCCGCGGACGAATTCCGCGACGGCCAGTTCTTCGGCGGACGGCTGGTCTCTCCCTGGGTCGCGCTGCTGGACACCGGGAAGTTCTGGACGGTCGTGGACGCCTTCCAACGCCTGGACGCCGAGGTCATCGCCGGCTGCCACGTCCCGATCCTGCGCGGCCCGAGGATCTCCGAGGGCTACGACCTCCTGCGCCAGCTCCCCGACATCCCCCCGTGGACAGAGTTCACCCAGGCCGACCTGGACCAGTGGATGGCGGCCGCCGAGAGCTCGGTACCACCGGAACAACCGCGACCGTCGGGAACCTGACTGTGGCCACGGCGCTAGGCCGTTTCTCTACGCCAGGTGGGGCGTCTGCACGTTGCGAATGCTGGTCAGGTTTGAACAAACTTTTCCAGCTATTGTTTCCCACGACGCCATCCGCAGAGAGACCGTTTCCCGCTGGGAACCCACAGCCGCTTCGGTCTTGGGGCCGAATATTCCATCGACAACAAGAGCGGATGTCCATCCGAGATCATTCAAGCGTCGTTGAATGTTCCCGATCCCTTCCGCGTTCGGTGAACCTGCCCTTCACACCACCCCTCTATTCGCTTGATCTCCCGAGCGAAATTGGCCCGACGGGTACGCATGGCGCCTGCACAAAACGGACTACAACCCGAGCCTATCGGGGACATCATCACCCGCGCCGGCGAGCGCGCCGGGATCGAGATCCGCTTCACTGGCCACAGCCCCCGCCGCGGTCTCGCCACTTCGTCCCGCTTGAAGGGCCACGACCAGATCGTCATCGCCAAGCAGTGCGGATGGGCCCCGCCTCCAAGGTGCGGTTGGCGGGCTACATCAGGGTGTCGACGGGCGGTCGGCTGGACGGGTTTGGGCTGGAGGACCAGGAGCACATCGTGCGCCGCTGGACAGGCGAAACACGGCCACCGCCTTGTGAAGCTGTTCGTCGAGAAGACGGTCTCCGGGACCGTCGCCGACGACGAGTGGCCAGAACTGGCTGCGGCCCGGCTGTGGCGGCTGCGCATTCGGTGGTGCGACCACCGCGCAGGCCCTCCCGATCCTTCGTGCCGGTCAGGGCGGTGCGCAGGCTGCGCAACCGCCCGGCGGTAGCTGGCTGCGGTTGATGCGCAACGATCGGCCGGTTGTGCAGCCCTTGCGCATCGCATGCGCAGGTCGCTGACCTGCATGGTCGGGTCTGTGGTCGGGGATGGGCGGGCCGTGGTCGGCCGTGTGGTTGGGTCTGTGGTCGGTTCGGAATTGATGTTGGCGGCTCCTTCGCTGTCGAGGAGGGTCTCGAAGTCGGTGTATTCGGTGACCCGGAGGACGGTGACGTCGCAGGTTTCGTCGGTGTCTTTGATGCGGAAGCGGAGGGTGTCGCCGGCTGTGAGGTCGGCGAGGTGCGGGTATTTCACCCGGACTTCGATGGTCTTGGTGCCGGCGGCGACGAGGTCGAAGTACTGGCGGTACAGGTTGAGTTCGCGGACGCGGGTGGTGGCGTCGGTCATGGGGAGGGAACGCTCCTGGTGGCTGGTGCGGTCATGATGCGGCTGATCTCGGTGGCCGAGTACGAGCGGAAGAAGTGTCGGGGGTCGGACAGCAGGATCGCGGTCACGGCCAGCAGCTGGTCGGTGTATTCGGTGATGCTGCCGGGCCATTGCCGGGTGTCGAGCATCCAGGGCGCCGCGCCGGTCGGCAAGGTGGCGCGGCCTTCGCGGATGAGGGATCTGGAGAGTTTCGCGCCGGTGTCGGTGACGATCTGGGGGCAGAACAGGCGGGTGGGGAGCTGGGTGTGGGTGAGGCCGACGGCTTGGAGGGCCTCGTCGATGAGGAGGGAGCCGAAGACCCAGTCGCCGCCCTTGACCATGACGTGCAGGGTGCCGCCTGCTGTCGGGTTGGTCAGGGCGAGTTCCTTGACCAGGTTCCGATACAGGGTGGCCAGGTCGAGGTAGGCGCCGGACGTGAGTGTGATCGTGGCCTGGTAGGGGCCGTGGTGCAGGCAGACCGCGGCGACGGTGGCGCTGTCGCGGTCGGTGAGGCGTACGCGAGTGCGTTCGGCGTGTTTCTCGGCCCAGCCGCATCCCGCGTGCGGGCAGGGAATCCGGAGGTGCGGGGTGCCGGTGGAGGGGCGAGCCACCAGCGGGCGGCGTCGAGGCGGGGGAGGAGCCGCAGCCAGGTACGGCGGAAGTGCTCGTCGGCCTGTTGTCGGCTGTAGGTCTCGATGCGGTACGCGATGCCCAGGCGCCGGGACAGGGTGGTGAACAGGGGCAGGTAGAGGGCGTCGACGAGGTCGGTGAGGGCCTGTGCATCGACGGCCTGGGCGTAGGCCCGTTGGTAGTGGTACCCGCTGAGCGGGTCGGTGGCCAGCTGGTACGGGGTGTTGTCGAGGGCGCTGAAGAGGACCTCGGTGCGGATGCCGAAGGAGGGCGACAACGACTACGCCACCGAGGTCATGACAGCCGCTACCTGTGAGTTCGAGGTACTCGGTGAGCCGGAGGACTGGTCCGTGGCGCACCAGAAGCTGGCCCTGGCCCACCGCGGCGCCGGCCACCTGGATCAGGCCCTGCACTACATCGACATCGCACGCACCACCAGCACGGTCGACTCCCCCATGCAGCGCGTGCGATTGGACACCGCCTACGGGCACATCCTTCTGTCGGATGCGGCGACCCGCAATGATGGGCTGTCCGTCCTCGACCAGGCGGCACAGGTGGCCCAACAGTTCGGGCTGATCCACCAGCTGCGCAGCATCGAGGGCATCCGAAACGGTCGGCAAGGAGGAGCCAGGGAGTGCCAGTGCCGCAGCACCAGCAGCGCCAGATCACCGACGAGCAGTTCCACGACGCGACGCTGATCTGGAACTACCACCAGATGGGACACGAACTGCGCCCCTGCTCGGCGGCAATCGGCCTGGGCAGCCACGACCTCGGCGTGGCGAGTGCGGCCGCTGATCTCTACCGCGCCGACCTGTTCCCCGTCCTGGTGTTCAGCGGCGGCAACAGCCCCACCACTCGGGCCCGCTTTCCGCGCGGCGAGGCGGTCCACTACCGGGAGCACGCGCTCGGCCTGGGGGTGCCGGACGAGGTGATCCTGGTGGAGCCGAAGGCAGCGAACACCGGCCAGAACATCACGTTCTCGCGGGAGTTGCTGGCCCAGGTCGGCGTCCAGGTGGACTCGCTGCTGCTGATCTCCAAGCCGTACATGGAGCGTCGCAGTTACGCGACCTGCCGCAAGCTGTGGCCCGACGCCCAGGTCGTGTGCGCCTCCGAGCCGCTGGAGTTGGACGACTACATCAAGTCCATCGGGGACGAGAAGCTCGTCGTCGACATGCTCGTCGGCGACCTGCAACGGGTGATCGAGTACCCGAAGCTCGGCTTCGCCGTCGAGCAGGACGTACCGGGGGATGTGCATGACGCTTACGAACGCCTTCTACGGGCCGGCTTCGACAGCCGCCTCATCGGCACCTGATCCACCGCCCGGTGGGGTGTGCGCGATCCACCAGCCGAGCACTCACGCGTGCGAGGAGGGGACCCAAACACCGAACCCTGCAACAACTCTTCCGCCTTCTCCTGCGACTACTCCTGCGTCTTCTCTTGCAACATCTCTTGCACGAACCTCTCCGACAGAACCGATGTATCCACAGGTCAAACCGGTTTCCCGCGCGTGGTCGGGGGTCTGACATCCCCTCTACTGCCGCTGCTCCCTGCCCAAGTGAAGAAGAAGGATGGGGGGCGGGTGGGCGCGGCGGCATCGGGGATCGGGGCGGAGTCTCCTGTGTTGCGCGTCGGCGGGGCCTCCGCGCTGGGCGGCGTGGCTGGCGTGGCCTGGTGCTCTGAGGCGGTAGGTGGTCCGCGCTCGGCGCGGCCTCTGGTCAATAGCTGTCGGGGGAGTAACCCAGGTATATTCTCGGCACACGTAATTCAATGGGAAACAGGGAGGATTGAGAGGGAATCAGTTTCGGTATTTTAGAGGGGAGTTGAGATTACGTGATCTCAAGGAGGGTAATTCTGGAATGGCGGAGTCAATCAAGGGAATTGACCGGAACCCAGGGCAGGCGACCCCGTCGCCTAGGTGCGCTTTTCAGGAATTCGCGGAGCGAATTCCTGGGCCGGATTGCGGAGCAATCCGGCTATCGTCACGGA
>NZ_JBIAVQ010000019.1:0-186890 GCF_042894505.1 Streptomyces sp. NPDC001536 | reverse complement strand
CCGAGGGTGTAGCCGAAGCCCGGCTCCAGCGGCTCGATCACGAACCGGGAGCGGAACTCGTCAACGACCTCTTCGGTCAGAGACGGACGCTGAGCGATCAGCATGTGATGAATCCTTCAGTCAGGGACGCCCGCTATTTGACGTCCTTGCCACCGGGCGGTAGCCCGATGTTGATACAGCTACAAGGGTACGGGCGATACGACACCGAAGTGCCGTACCGCCCGAATCCTCAAGACAACCGTGCGTCAGACGCGGCGGCGCTTCGGCGGACGGCAGCCGTTGTGCGGGGTGGGGGTGACGTCCTGGATGGAGCCGACCTCGAGACCGGTGGCCTGGAGGGAGCGGATCGCGGTCTCGCGACCGGAGCCCGGGCCCTTCACGAAGACGTCAACCTTGCGCATGCCGTGCTCCTGCGCGCGGCGGGCGGCCGACTCGGCGGCCATCTGCGCGGCGAAGGGGGTGGACTTGCGCGAGCCCTTGAAGCCGACGTGGCCGGCGGAGGCCCAGGAGATCACGTTGCCCGAGGGGTCCGTGATCGAGACGATCGTGTTGTTGAACGTGCTCTTGATGTGCGCGTGGCCGTGAGCGACGTTCTTCTTTTCCTTGCGGCGCACCTTCTTGGCAGCGCCCTGACGACCCTTGGGGGGCATCTAGTAACTCCTACGGGGAGGTGGTCGGTCCTACAGCGAAGACCGCTGATGAAGCGTTGTCCGCTGTGGACTACTTCTTGCCCGGCTTCTTCTTGCCGGCGATGGCGCGACGCGGGCCCTTGCGGGTACGAGCGTTCGTGCTGGTGCGCTGACCGCGGACGGGCAGACCACGACGGTGACGGAGACCCTGGTAGCAACCGATCTCGACCTTGCGGCGGATGTCGGCCTGGATCTCGCGACGGAGGTCACCCTCGGTCTTGATGTTGTTGTCGACGTACTCACGAATCGCGACGAGCTGCTCCTCGGAGAGGTCGCGAACGCGGGTGTTCGGGTCGACGCCGGTCTCGGCCAGCGTCAGCTGGGAGAGAGTGCGGCCGATACCGAACACGTAGGTCAGGGCGACCTCCACGCGCTTTTCGCGCGGGATGTCAACACCGGAAACGCGTGCCATTCAATGGCTCCTGGTGATCTTCGGAGGTCTTCCACAGAACCGGTTCCCAGCCGCCGTACCAGGTACGAACTGGGTCCCCGGCCTCCGAACCGGGGGTATCAGGCACCGTGGTGCCTGGGTCCTGCGTATGAACAAATTCAGCTCGCGTCGCGCGAATCTCTGCGATGTCGATGCAGAGGGATAGGTCGTGCGTCAGCCCTGGCGCTGCTTGTGGCGCGGGTTCTCGCAGATGACCATGACCCGACCGTGACGGCGGATCACCCTGCACTTGTCGCAGATCTTCTTGACGCTCGGCTTGACCTTCATTGGTGAGGTTCTCCGGGTCAGTGCCACCACCCCGTCCGGAGACGGGATGCGGGCAAGATCTACTTGTAGCGGTAGACGATCCGGCCACGCGTCAGGTCGTACGGAGAGAGCTCCACCACGACCCGGTCGTCAGGGAGGATGCGGATGTAGTGCATACGCATCTTGCCGCTGATGTGTGCCAGGACCTGGTGGCCGTTCTGGAGCTCGACCTTGAACATGGCGTTCGGAAGAGACTCGACGACAGTGCCCTCGATCTCGATGGCACCTTGCTTCTTGGCCACGCTTCGCCCTTCGAATCGACTACCTTGATCGACTCTGTACGAGCGCATGCAGACATGCGGGTGCACGAGAGCCGACGAGTCAGTCTACGTCAGCACACCCGGAAAGACGAATCGAGGAAGAATGCCCGGGGAGGGAGATCTTTAAGCACGCAGGGGTCAGGGACGCGCCCCTTCAAGGGCGCGGGGAACTGCGCGACCAGCCACGACGCGCCCGCAGACCGCATACGACTCAAGCCAGCGGGTCGGGGGCGGCGACAACCCCGTACTCGGCCAGCTTCGCCTTGCCCCCGTCGGGAGCCGTGAGCACCAGCGGCCCGTCCACGGTCAACGCCACAGAGTGCTCCCAGTGCGAAGACCACGTACCGTCCGTCGTGATGACGGTCCAGTCGTCCGACAGGACCTCCGTCCGCGGCGTACCCAGCGACACCATCGGCTCGATCGCGAGGCAGAAGCCGGGAACCAGCTTCGGCCCCTTCCCCCGACGCCGGTCGACGTAGTTCAGCAGATGCGGATCCATGTGCATCTCGGTGCCGATGCCATGGCCGCCGTAGTCCTCGATGATCCCGTAGCGCCCGCCGCCGGCCTTCGGCTGCCGGCGGATGTACGTCTCGATGGCCTTGGAGACGTCCACCAGCCGGTTGCCCTGCTTCATCGCGGCGATCCCGGCCCACATGGACTCTTCCGTCACCCGGGACAGCTCAAGGAGCTCCGGAGCGTGACCGGACCCCACGAAGGCCGTGTAGGCCGCGTCACCGTGCCAGCCGTCGACGATCGCGCCGCAGTCGATGGAGATGATGTCGCCGTCCTTGAGGACCACGTCCTCGGACGGGATGCCGTGGACCACGACCTCGTTCACCGAGGTGCAGATCGTCGCCGGGAATCCGCCGTACCCCAGGAAGTTCGACTTCGCCCCGTGCTCGGCGAGCACCTTGCGCGCGACCTCGTCCAGGTCCTTCGTGGACGCCCCCGGCACGGCCGCTTCCCGCGTGGCCGCGTGGATGGCGGCGACGACCAGCCCCGCCTCACGCATCTTGGCGATCTGCTCGGGGGTCTTGATCTGCACCATGGGGGGCCTGCGCTCTCCGTCACTCGCTGGGTCGGTTACCTACACAACAGTACGGCCGTGCAGTCCCTGGGGACTCCACGGCCGTACCAGGACGACGACTACTGGTCGTCGCCCTCACGCTTCAGTCCGGCCAGCGCACGAGTGGTGACCTCGTCCACCGGACCCATGGCCTCGATCGTGACGACCAGGCCCTGCGACTTGTAGTAGTCGATGATCGGCTCGGTCTGCGTGTGGTAGACCTCGAGCCGCGTGCGGACGGTGGCCTCGGAGTCGTCGTCCCGCTGGTACAGCTCGCCGCCGCAGACGTCGCAGACGTCTTCCTTGGCCGGCTTCTTGTACGTCACGTGGAAGACGTGCGAGGAGTCGTTACGGCAGATGCGCCGACCGGCGATCCGCTTGACGACCTCCTCCTCGGGGGCCTCCAGGTCCAGTACCGCGTCCAGCTTGATGCCCTCGGTGTTCAGCAGCTCGTCCAGCGCCTCGGCCTGTGAGACGTTCCGCGGGAAGCCGTCCAGCAGGAAGCCGTTGACGGCGTCCGGCTGTTCCATACGGTCCTTCGCCATCGCGATGGTGACCTCGTCGGGGACGAGGTTGCCGGCGTCCATGTAGGACTTCGCGAGTTTGCCAAGGTCCGTCTGCTGGCTGATGTTGGCGCGGAACAGGTCGCCCGTGGAGATGTGCGGGACACGCAGTTTCTCGGCGAGGCGCGTGGCCTGCGTTCCCTTTCCGGCGCCAGGCGGCCCGACGAGGACGATTCGCATCAGCGGAGGAACCCTTCGTAATTGCGCTGCTGGAGCTGGCTCTCGATCTGCTTCACCGTCTCAAGACCCACACCCACGATGATCAGGATGCTGGTCCCGCCGAACGGGAAGTTCTGGTTTGCCCCGAAACCAACCAACGCCATCGTCGGGACGAGAGCGATCAGACCCAAGTACAGCGAACCCGGCCAGGTGATCCGGTTGAGTACGTAGGAGAGGTACTCAGCGGTCGGTCGGCCAGCCCGGATGCCCGGGATGAAGCCACCATACTTCTTCATGTTGTCGGCGACTTCCTCGGGGTTGAAGGAGATCGCGACGTAGAAGAAGGCGAAGAAAACGATCAGCAAGAAGTACATGGTGATGTAAATCGGGTGGTCGCCCTTGGTGAGATTCTGCTCGACCCAGGTTTTCCAGCCGGAGTTGCTGCTCGAGAACTGCGCGATGAGAGCCGGGATGTACAGCAGCGACGACGCGAAGATGACGGGAATCACACCCGCCTGGTTCACCTTCAGCGGGATGTACGTGGACGTACCGCCGTAGGCGCGGCGGCCGATCATCCGCTTCGCGTACTGAACCGGGATACGGCGCTGAGCCTGCTCGACGAAGACCACCAGTCCGACCATGACCAGGCCGACCGCGACGACGGTGCCGAACTCGATCCAGCCGTCCGCCAGGGTGCCCTGCTTCTTGATGGCCCACAGAGCCGACGGGAAGGTGGCGGCGATCGAGATGAACATCAGGATCGACATGCCGTTGCCGATGCCGCGGTCGGTGATGAGCTCACCGAGCCACATCACGACGGCCGTACCGGCGGTCATGGTGATGACCATGACGATCGTGGTGAAGATCGAGCGGTCCGGGACGATGGACGACGCCGCGGTGCAGCCGGAGAACAGGGCGCCGCTGCGGGCGGTGGCGACAAGGCCGGTGCCCTGGAGGATGGCGAGCGCCACGGTCAGGTAGCGGGTGTACTGCGTGATCTTCGCGGTACCGGCCTGGCCCTCCTTCTTGAGGGCTTCCAGGCGCGGGATGACCACGGTCAGCAGCTGCAGGATGATGCTCGCCGTGATGTACGGCATGATCCCGAGCGCGAAGATGGTGATCTGCAGCAGCGCTCCGCCGCTGAACATGTTGACCAGACCGAAGAGGCCCTGGTTCGCGGACGCCTCGTCGACGCACTGCTGAACGGACTTGTAGTCGACGCCGGGGATCGGGACGTGCGTACCGACTCGGTACACCACGATGATGCCCAGCGTGAAGAGCAGCTTCTTGCGCAGGTCGGGCGTCTTGAACGCCCGGGCGAACGCGGTGAGCACGGTGCCTCCTGCGACCCCCGCGCTACTGCGTCAAGGGTGACGGTCTTGAGGTTCGACGGATACAGACGAATACGTAACGGCCAACTGCCGCTCAAGGTGCCCCAGGTGCAGCACCCTGTGAAAGTTGGCAGTGCAGGCCACCTTACCGGCGAGACTGCCACCCTAGGAACGACCAACCGGGGATACCCCATTTGTGGGGTATCCCCGGTCGGGATCGCTCAAGTCATCGAGACGCCTGAGGTGTTCAGACGAGCTCGGTGACGGTGCCGCCGGCCGCGGTGATCTTCTCCTTGGCGGAGCCGGAGACGGCGTCGACCGTCACCTGCAGCGCCACGGAGATCTCACCCTGGCCGAGGACCTTGACGAGGCTGTTCTTGCGAACGGCACCCTTGGCCACCAGACCCTCGACCGTGACCTCGCCACCCTCGGGGTAGAGCGCGGCCAGCTTGTCGAGGTTCACGACCTGGAACTCGGTCTTGAACGGGTTCTTGAAGCCCTTCAGCTTCGGAAGACGCATGTGGAGGGGCATCTGCCCACCCTCGAAGCGCTCCGGAACCTGGTAACGGGCCTTCGTGCCCTTGGTACCACGACCGGCCGTCTTACCCTTCGACGCCTCACCACGACCCACACGGGTCTTGGCGGTCTTGGCGCCCGGGGCGGGACGGAGGTTGTGGATCTTGAGCGGGTTGTTCTCCGCCATGATCAGTCGACCTCCTCGACCGTCACGAGGTGGCGGACGGTGTGCACCATGCCGCGGAACTCGGGACGATCCTCCTTGACGACCTGCGTGTTGATGCCCTTGAGACCAAGGGAGCGCAGGGTGTCACGGTGGTTCTGCTTGCTGCCGATGTAGGACTTGACCTGCGTAATCTTGAGCTGCGCCATGATTACGCACCCGCCCCGGCACGCGCACGGAGAAGAGCCGCGGGAGCGACGTCCTCGAGGGGCAGACCACGGCGGGCCGCGATCTCCTCGGGACGCTGCAGACCCTTGAGGGCCTCCACGGTCGCGTGCACGATGTTGATGGCGTTGTCGGAGCCGAGCGACTTCGACAGCACGTCGTGGATACCGGCGCACTCGAGCACGGCACGCACCGGGCCACCGGCGATAACACCGGTACCGGGGGACGCGGGCTTGAGCAGAACGACGCCGGCAGCCTTCTCACCCTGGATGGGGTGCGGGATGGTGCCCTGGATACGGGGGACCTTGAAGAAGTGCTTCTTGGCCTCCTCAACACCCTTGGCGATGGCGGCCGGCACCTCCTTGGCCTTGCCGTAACCGACACCCACGGTGCCGTCACCGTCGCCCACCACGACCAGCGCGGTGAAGCTGAAGCGACGACCACCCTTCACAACCTTGGCGACACGGTTGATCGCGACGACACGCTCAACGTAAGCGGTCTTCTCGGCGGCAGCAGCGCCACCGTCACGACCCTTACGGTCCCGCCGCTCGCCGCCACCGGCACCGCTTCCGCGGCGCTGGGGTCCAGCCATTGGATTACCTCTCTCTTTCCGCTAGCTACGAGCGGCTCAGAACTTGAGCCCGGCTTCGCGGGCGGCGTCCGCCAGGGCGGCGATGCGCCCGGCGTACTGGTTGCCACCACGGTCGAATACGACGGCCTCGACGCCGGCGGCCTTGGCGCGCTCGGCGACCAGGGCGCCGACCGACTTGGCCTGCGCGGACTTGTCGCCCTCGTTGCCGCGGATCGAGGTGTCCAGGGTCGACGCCGACGCCAGGGTGTGACCCTTGATGTCGTCGATGACCTGGGCCACGATGTGGCGGTTCGAGCGCGTGACTACGAGACGCGGACGCTCAGCCGTACCCGAGATGTGCTTACGGATACGAATGTGACGGCGCTTGATCGCGGCGCGCTTGTAGGCGTCGCCCTTGAGGATCTTCTGTCCGTATGCCATGGCTTACTTACCCGCCTTTCCGACCTTGCGGCGGATGACTTCGCCCTCGTACTTGACGCCCTTGGCCTTGTACGGGTCGGGCTTGCGCAGCTTGCGGATGTTGGCCGCAACCTCGCCGACCTTCTGCTTGTCGATGCCCTCGACCGAGAAACGGGTCGGGTTCTCAACCTTGAAGGTGATGCCCTCGGGGGCTTCGACGGTGATCGGGTGGCTGTAGCCCAGAGCGAACTCGAGGTTCGATCCCTTGGCCGTGACGCGGTAACCGACACCGCTGATCTCGAGCTTCTTCACGTAACCCTGGGTCACGCCGGTGATCATGTTCGCCACCAGCGTGCGGGACAGGCCGTGCAGGGCCTTGCTCTGACGCTCGTCGTTGGGGCGGGTGACGCTGAGCACGCCGTCCTCACCCTTGGCGATCTCGATCGGCGCGGCGACGGTGTGGGTCAGCGAGCCCTTGGGGCCCTTGACCGAGACCGTCTGGCCGTCGATGGTGACGTCCACGCCGGCGGGAACCGTGATGGGGAGCTTGCCAATGCGCGACATAGCTGTTTCCTCCGTTCCCTTCCGCTACCAGACGTAGGCGAGGACTTCTCCGCCTACGCCCTTCTTGCCGGCCTGCTTGTCGGTGAGGAGCCCGTGCGACGTGGAGATGATCGCCACGCCGAGGCCGCCCAGCACCTTGGGCAGGGAGGTGGACTTCGCGTAAACCCGGAGACCGGGCTTGGAGATCCGCTTGATGCCCGCGATGGAGCGCTCACGGTTCGGGCCGAACTTCAGCTCGAGGACGAGGTTCTTGCCGACCTCGGCGTCCTCGACCTTCCAGCCCGTGATGAAGCCCTCCTGCTGGAGGATCTCCGCGATGTGAGACTTGATCTTGGACGCCGGCATCGTCACGGAGTCGTGGTACGCCGAGTTCGCGTTCCGCAGACGCGTAAGCATGTCTGCGATCGGATCAGTCATGGTCATGAATTGGCCTTCGGCCTCTCTCGCCGGGGTTTCCTGGTGCGCCATCCCTCTCCTCGATCCGAGACGAGGCGGGTGCGGTGCGGTGGACCTACGGCGTAGTAAGTCGTACGGGCGACCATCAGGCGCCCAACCCTCCTAGCCTAAGCCATGGAGAGGAGGGCGCCTGACACGCCCAGTGCTTACCGAGAGCCCTTGGAGTCCCTAAAAGCGGGGACTACCAGGAGCTCTTGGTCACGCCCGGCAGCTCGCCACGGTGAGCCATCTCACGAAGGCACACGCGGCACAGGCCGAACTTGCGGTACACGGAGTGCGGACGGCCGCAGCGCTGGCAGCGGGTGTACGCACGCACACCGAACTTGGGCTTGCGAGCAGCCTTGGCAATCAGAGCCTTCTTCGCCATCTCGCTCACGCCTCCTTGAAGGGGAAGCCGAGGTGACGAAGGAGGGCACGGCCCTCAGCGTCGTTGGTCGCCGTGGTCACCACGGTGATGTCCATACCCCGGGTACGGTCGATCTTGTCCTGGTCGATCTCGTGGAACATGACCTGCTCCGTGAGACCGAAGGTGTAGTTGCCACGGCCGTCGAACTGCTTGGGGGACAGACCACGGAAGTCGCGGATGCGCGGAAGCGCGAGCGACAGGGTGCGGTCCAGGAACTCCCACATGCGGTCGCCACGGAGCGTGACGTGGGCACCGATCGGCTGACCCTCACGCAGCTTGAACTGCGCGATGGACTTGCGGGCCTTGGTGACGGCCGGCTTCTGACCGGTGATCGTGGTGAGGTCGCGAATCGCGCCGTCGATCAGCTTGGAGTCGCGGGCGGCGTCGCCCACACCCATGTTGACCACGATCTTGACGAGGCCGGGGATCTGCATGACGTTCTCGTAGGAGAACTCCTCACGCAGCTTGCCCGCGATCTCCTCGCGGTACTTCGTCTTGAGACGCGGAGTGGTGGTGGTAGCCATCAGATGTCCTCACCCGTCCGCTTGGCAACGCGGATCTTGTTGCCCTCGTCGTCGAAGCGGTAACCGACACGCGTGACGACCTTGTTGCCGTCCTTCTCAACGACCAGCTGGACGTTGGAGACGTGGACGGGCGCCTCGGTCGTGACGATGCCACCGGCCTGCGAACCCTTGGCGGTCGGGCCGGCCTTGGTGTGCTTCTTGACCCGGTTGACACCCTCGACCAGGACGCGGTCCTCGCGGGGGTAGGCCGCGATGACCTTGCCCTGCTTGCCCTTGTCCTTACCGGTGATGACCTGAACCAGGTCGCCCTTCTTGATCTTCATGCTTACAGCACCTCCGGCGCGAGCGAGATGATCTTCATGAACTTCTTCTCGCGCAGCTCACGGCCGACCGGGCCGAAGATACGGGTGCCACGAGGGTCGCCGTCGTTCTTGAGAATGACAGCGGCGTTCTCGTCGAAGCGGATGTACGAGCCGTCGGGACGGCGGCGCTCCTTGACGGTGCGAACGATGACCGCCTTGATGACGTCACCCTTCTTCACGTTGCCGCCGGGGATCGCGTCCTTGACGGTGGCGACGATGACGTCACCGATGCCCGCGTAGCGGCGACCGGAGCCACCGAGCACACGGATGCAAAGGATTTCCTTCGCACCAGTGTTGTCGGCGACACGCAGTCGCGACTCCTGCTGGATCACGTCTATCTCCTGTTTGTCTGCCGGTTCCCCGGGAGCCGCTCAGCGAGCGGCTCCCGGAGCCTGGCGGAACTGACCTGCGGATTTACCCCGCAGGAAATTACTTGGCCTTCTCGAGGATCTCGACGATGCGCCACCGCTTCGTGGCGGACAGCGGCCGGGTCTCCGCGAGGAGGACACGGTCGCCGACGCCGGCGGCGTTCTGCTCGTCGTGCGCCTTGAGCTTGTTCGTACGGCGGATGACCTTGCCGTACAGCGCGTGCTTGACGCGGTCCTCGACGGCGACGACGACGGTCTTGTCCATCTTGTCGCTGACGACGAGACCCTCACGGGTCTTGCGGAAGCCGCGGGCCTCTGCAGTCTGCTCAGTCACGTTGCTCTCACTCATCAGGCGCTCTCCACCGTCTCGATGCCCAGCTCGCGCTCACGCATCAGGGTGTAGATCCGCGCGATGTCCTTACGGACGGCCTTGAGCCGACCGTGGTTCTCGAGCTGACCCGTCGCCGCCTGGAAGCGGAGGTTGAACAGCTCTTCCTTGGCTTCGCGGAGCTTCGCCAGAAGCTCCTCGTCACCCAGTTCGCGCAGCTCGGACGCCTTGGTACCGGCCGACATCACGCTTCACCTGCCTCGCGCTTGACGATCCGGCACTTCATCGGCAGCTTGTGGGCTGCGCGAGTCAGGGCCTCACGGGCGATCTTCTCGTTGGGGTAGGACAGCTCGAACATGACCCGGCCCGGGTGCACGTTCGCGATCCACCACTCCGGAGAACCCTTACCGGAACCCATGCGGGTCTCGGCAGGCTTCTTCGTGAGCGGGCGGTCCGGGTAGATGTTGATCCAGACCTTGCCGCCACGCTTGATGTGGCGGGTCATCGCGATACGGGCCGCCTCGATCTGGCGGTTGGTCACGTACGCCGGCGTGAGGGCCTGAATGCCGTACTCGCCGAACGCGACCGTCGTACCGCCCTTGGCCTGACCACGGCGCTTCGGGTGGTGCTGCTTGCGGTGCTTGACCCTACGGGGGATCAGCATGTCGGTCAGGCCTCCGTTCCGGTGCTCTCAGCCGGAGCGGCGGCAGCGGGAGCCTCGGCCTTGGGGGCCTCGGCGCCGGCAGCCTGCTGCGGCTTACGACCGCGCCCGCCGCGCTCGCCACCACGGCCACCACGGGCCGGGCGGTCGGAGCCGCCACCACGGGCCGGGCGGTTACCCGCACGGGCCGCGGCGTTCTCGGCGCGGACCTCGGCGATGTTCTTGACATCGCCCTTGTAGATCCAGACCTTCACACCGATGCGGCCGAAGGTCGTCTTGGCCTCGAAGAAGCCGTAGTCCACGTTCGCGCGGAGCGTGTGCAGGGGCACGCGGCCCTCGCGGTAGAACTCCGAGCGGGACATCTCGGCGCCGCCGAGGCGGCCGCCGCACTGGATCTTGATGCCCTTGGCGCCGGCCTTCATCGCCGACTGCATGCTCTTACGCATGGCGCGACGGAAGGAGACGCGGGAGGAGAGCTGCTCGGCGACGGCCTGAGCAACCAGCTGAGCGTCCGTCTCGGGGTTCTTGACCTCGAGGATGTTCAGCTGGACCTGCTTGCCCGTGAGCTTCTCGAGGTCACCGCGGATGCGGTCGGCCTCGGCGCCACGGCGGCCGATGACGATGCCCGGACGCGCGGTGTGGATGTCCACGCGGACGCGGTCACGGGTGCGCTCGATCTCCACCTTCGAGATGCCGGCGCGCTCCATACCGGACGTCATCATCCGACGGATGGCGACGTCTTCCTTGACGTAGTCCTTGTACAGCTTGTCGGCGTACCACCGGGACTTGAAGTCCGTGGTGACACCGAGCCGGAACCCATGCGGGTTAACCTTCTGGCCCATTACCGGGTTCCTTCCTTGCTGCTGACGACCACGGTGATGTGGCTGGTCCGCTTGCGGATCCGGTAGGCACGGCCCTGGGCGCGCGGACGGAACCGCTTCAGGGTCGGGCCCTCGTCGACGTACGCCTCGGAGATGAAGAGGCTGTCGGCGTCGGTGTGGTCGTAGTTGTGCGCGGCGTTGGCAATGGCGCTGTCGAGCACCTTGCCGACCGGCACGGAGGCTGCCTGCGGAGCGAATCGCAGAACAGCCTGAGCCTCCGTGGCATCCATGCCACGGATAAGGTCCACCACGCGGCGGGCCTTCATGGGCGTAACGCGGATGTACCGCGCCTGGGCCCTGGCTTCCATGGTTGTCCCTCTCAGTTACTTACGTGTCTGAATGCGATCCGCTACTAGCGGCGCTTCGACTTCCGGTCGTCCTTGACGTGACCCCGGAAGGTACGAGTCGGCGAGAACTCGCCGAGCTTGTGACCGACCATCGACTCGGTGACGAACACCGGGATGTGGGTCTTGCCGTTGTGCACCGCGAGCGTGTGGCCGAGCATGGCCGGCACGATCATGGAGCGACGGGACCAGGTCTTGATGACGTTCTTGGTGCCTGCTTCGTTCTGGGCGTCCACCTTCTTGATCAGGTGGTCGTCGACGAAGGGCCCCTTCTTGAGACTGCGCGGCATCTAAACCCGCTCCTAGCGCTTCTTGTTCGTCTTGCGGCGGCGGACGATGTACTTGTTCGAAGCCTTCTTCGGCGAACGAGTACGACCCTCCTTCTGACCCCACGGGGAGACCGGGTGGCGACCACCGGAGGTCTTGCCCTCACCACCACCGTGCGGGTGGTCGACCGGGTTCATCGCCACACCGCGGACGGTCGGGCGAACGCCCAGCCAGCGCTTACGGCCGGCCTTGCCCCAGTTGATGTTGCTCTGCTCGGCGTTGCCGACCTCGCCGACGGTGGCGCGGCAGCGCACGTCGACCAGGCGGATCTCACCGGAAGGCATGCGGAGGTGGGCCATCTGGCCCTCCTTCGCGAGCAGCTGCACGGAGGCACCGGCGGAGCGGGCGAACTTGGCGCCGCCACCGGGACGGAGCTCGATCGCGTGGATCGTGGTACCGACCGGGATGTTGCGGAGCGCCAGGTTGTTGCCCGGCTTGATGTCGGCCCCGGGACCGTTCTCGACGCGGTCGCCCTGCGACAGGTTGCGGGGGGCGAGGATGTAGCGCTTCTCGCCGTCCGCGTAGTGCAGCAGCGCGATGCGCGCGGTGCGGTTGGGGTCGTACTCGATGTGCGCGACCTTCGCCGGCACGCCGTCCTTGTCGTGACGACGGAAGTCGATCACACGGTAGGCGCGCTTGTGTCCGCCACCCTGGTGGCGAACGGTCACACGACCGGCGTTGTTACGGCCGCCCTTGCTGTGCAGGGGGCGGACCAGCGACTTCTCCGGCGTGGACCGCGTGACCTCGACGAAGTCGGCGACGCTGGAGCCACGACGGCCCGGCGTAGTCGGCTTGTACTTGCGGATTCCCATTTCTCAGTCCTCGTCCGATATCGGACGATCCGACCCGCTTACGCGGTCGGACCGCCGAAGATGTCGATACGGTCGCCCTCAGCAAGGGTCACGATCGCGCGCTTGGTGCCGGCACGCTGGCCGAAACCGGTGCGGGTCCGCTTGCGCTTGCCCTGGCGGTTGATCGTGTTGACCCCGGTGACCTTGACCGAGAAGACCGCCTGGACGGCCTGCTTGATCTGGGTCTTGTTGGCGTTGGGGTCGACGATGAACGTGTACTTGTTCTCGTCGAGGAGCGCGTAGCTCTTCTCCGACACGACCGGCTTCAGCAGCACGTCACGGGGGTCCGTGTACGCCTTGCTGGGCGCGGTGACGACGGTGTTCTTGCCCTCGGCCTCGTGACGACGCGCCTTGGCGACGCGCGCGGCCTTGGCGGCCTTGGCCGCCTTCGAGGCAATGCTCGGGTGACGGACGGCCATCAGACCTCAGTCCCTTCGGTGTCGTTGGCCTTCGGGCCGGCGACGAAGGACTCGAGAGCGGCCTGGGTGAAGACCACGTCGTCCGAGACGATCACGTCGTACGTGTTCAGCTGGCCCGGCTCCAGGATGTGGACCTGGGGCAGGTTGCGGGCGGACAGCCACGCGGCCTCGTCGGCGCGGTCGACGACCAGGAGCAGGTTCTTGCGCTCCGAGATCTTGCCGAACAGCGTGCGAGCGGCCTTCGTGGACGGGGAGTCGCCCTCGATCACGCCGGTGACGACGTGGATGCGGTTGTTGCGGGCCCGGTCGGTGAGGGCGTGACGCAGCGCGGCAGCCTTCATCTTCTTCGGGGTCCGCTGCGAGTAGTCACGCGGCACGGGACCGTGCACGACGCCACCACCGGCGAACTGCGGCGCGCGGGTCGAGCCCTGACGGGCGCGGCCGGTGCCCTTCTGGCGGTAAGGCTTCTTGCCACCACCACGGACTTCGCCACGGGTCTTGGTCTTGTGCGTGCCCTGACGGGCAGCCGCGTTCTGCGCGACGACGACCTGGTGGATCAGCGGGATGCTGACCTTCTCCACGCCGAAGATCTCCGCGGGGAGTTCGACGCTTCCGGTCTTCTCGCCGGCAGGCGAAAGGATGTCAACAGTGCTCATCGGTACCTCAGGCCCCCTTGGCCGCGGTGCGGACCAGGACGAGGCCGCCGTTCGGACCGGGGACAGCGCCCTTGATGAGCAGCAGACCCTTCTCCGCGTCAACGGCGTGGACGGTCAGGTTCTGGGTGGTGACCCGCTCGTTGCCCATGCGACCCGCCATGCGGAGGCCCTTGAACACGCGGCCCGGGGTGGCGCAGCCACCGATGGAACCGGGAGAGCGGTGCTTGCGCTGGGTGCCGTGTCCGGCGCCGAGGCCCTTGAAGTTGTGACGCTTCATGACACCGGCGAAGCCCTTGCCCTTGCTCTTGCCGGTCACGTCGACCTTGATGCCGGCCTCGAACACCTCAGCGGTGATCTCCTGGCCGAGGGTGTACTCGCTGGCGTCAGCGGTACGGATCTCGACGAGGTGGCGGCGGGGAGTGACGTCGGCCTTGGCGAAGTGGCCCTTGAGGGGCTTGTTCACCTTGCGCGGGTCGATCTCGCCGAACGCGATCTGGACGGACTCGTAGCCGTCGACGTCGTTCGTACGGACCTGGGTGACGACGTTGGGGCCGGCCTTGACGACGGTGACCGGAACAACACGGTTGTTCTCGTCCCACACCTGCGTCATGCCGAGCTTCTCGCCCAGGATGCCCTTGATCTGCTTAGCCATTCTCAGATCACCGATCCCTAGAGCTTGATCTCGATGTCGACACCGGCCGGAAGGTCGAGTCGCATCAGAGAGTCAACGGTCTTGGGCGTGGGGTCGAGAATGTCGATCAGGCGCTTGTGCGTGCGCATCTCGAAGTGCTCGCGCGAGTCCTTGTACTTGTGCGGCGACTTGATGACGCAGTACACGTTCTTCTCAGTGGGCAGCGGCACCGGGCCCGCGACCGACGCACCAGTACGCGTCACCGTCTCGACGATCTT
Organism: Streptomyces sp. NPDC001536; assembly: GCF_042894505.1. Taxonomy (NCBI): domain Bacteria; kingdom Bacillati; phylum Actinomycetota; class Actinomycetes; order Kitasatosporales; family Streptomycetaceae; genus Streptomyces; species Streptomyces sp. NPDC001536. Next base: position 172,114 of record NZ_JBIAVQ010000019.1, on the reverse strand, counting down.
CTTCGCCGAGCTGTCGATGACCTCGTGGTCGTAGGCCTTGAGCCGGATGCGGATCTTCTGTCCCGCCATGGCTACTCAGTAGTCCTTTGTCTCGTTTAACGCTCTGGAACCCGGTGTTCCTGTCTTCCGCTCTCCGACCCACGCGGTCGGGTGTGTCGCGCTCGTACTGACACAGATGCCCCTTGTTCGAGCACCCCTTGTCTGGGAGCACGGCCCTTCCGGAACCGCAAGCCGGGGGCGGAAGGCCCACCGGGTGCCTGGTCTGTGCCGTACCTTGCTTCCCGAAAGATTCCCGTACGTCCGCCCCAGCGCTGCCATGTGGCAGTTAGGGCGACGAGTACTGTGGGACTCGCTTCCGGTCCTCCCGGCGGGAGGCGCGCAGCATCAACACTCGACCGAGCAACTCGGACAGTCTGCCATATGGGGCGGGCGGCTGGCCAATCGAGCCGGAGAGAATACCCCGGGAGTGACGCAGGTCAAACGCGGGTGGCAGCCCGGTCGGGCGATTCCCCATGGTTTGGCACCTCACGCGTCTCACGGCAGGCTATTTTGCCGTTCTGATCAAGGGTGTACGAGGTCGGGAGGTCGCGAGTCGTGGTCAAGGTACGGCTGGAGACCAGCCGGGAGCATGTCGCCGAGCTGGCTCGGCTGAGTGATCCCGTAGGCGCTGTCGAGGAGCTGATCTGGAACGCTCTCGACGCCGACGCCGAGTAGTCGTCGTCACGCTGGAGCGCAACGATCTCGGTGGAGTGGACCGGATGCGCATCGAGGACGACGGCACCGGATTGTCCTCCGATCACTGCGAGGAGTACTTCCGGCCCATCGGCACGTCGTGGAAGAAGCGCGCGCAGGGCACTCCGGTGAAAAAGCGGGCTCTGCACGGCAAGAACGGACGGGGCCGGGTCCGCGCCTTCGCGCTCGGTGTCCAGGTGTGCTGGACCAGTGTGAGTGACAACCCTGAGGGCAGGCAGCGGCTGGTGATCGAGTCCGACCGGCACTCCATGGACGAGTTCGACATCAGCGAACCCGAGCCCACGACAGCCGCGGCCGGCACGCTCTTCGAGGCGTTCGGCAGCAGGGGTCTCGACGTGCTCGCGGAGGACCGCACCAGGTCATCTCTGACCGCGGCCTTCGCCACGTACCTGGAGAAATATCCCGACGTCCGCTGTGGCCGACCGTCCCGCACATCCCACGGCCCGGCTACCGCCACGACAGCGAGCGCCTGCTCGACCTCACCGCACACTGGCGCGAGGCAGCACTCGAACTCGGCGAGTTCGCCCCGCCGCATCCCGACCTGCGAATCGTCAGCGACACGGCATCGCCCTCGTAGCTCTCCACTCCAGGGCCAGGGAGCAAGGGCTTGCCCACCAACCTCTGTGCCGCCGGCACCCGCAGGCCGGGCCTACGCCGACACCACATGCACACCGGCACCGGCGAGTGCCTCGGTGATCACCCTGGCGTCGGGCGAGCGGACCTCGATGGCCTCTCCTGAGGCGAGAAGCAGATCGACGGTCGGATCGAGCCAGGCGACGGTGTTGGGGATCAGCGCCGCGCCGACGAGCTCTGACAGAGGCAGATCAAGGGCGCTGCCGTCCACTCCGCGCAGGTGAAGCGTCCCGGCGTCGACCGCCAGGGCGCCCGCGCGTGCGGTTCAGGACTCCGTGTCTGCTGGGCTCTCGTCCTCCGGCTCTAGGTCCCAGATACGGACGAGGATCTTGTGCGTCAGCTTCTCGATGTCCTTGGCAGCCTGAATGACCTGGGCGATGTCGTCGGTGGCCGTCCACAGGACGGTATCCGCTTCGATGTCATCATTGCGCCAGGCATACCTCAGTCCGGCTAGCACTTCCGGGGCGTCGTCCTGGCGCACGTAGCGAAGTGCGCGCAAGCCCTCTCCAAGGTCCTCAGTCCGGTATGCCTCGACGACCGGGGGCTCGACCGCGTCAGGATCGCCCGCTTGGATCAGTGCGCGCAGTGTCTCCGCGCGATTGCCCTCTGCGGGGTGCACTGCGGCGAAGACGGGCAGTGGCACGCTCGTCGGCGATGTGATGTGCAGCAAGGCTCGCGTGTCGAACCGTTCCGGTGCGAAGGCGTCCGCGCATCGCCGCAGCGTGCCCGCGAGGAACGGAATCCCGAACTCTCCTGGGTCCTGGGCGTGCGATTGCCACAACAATTCGGCGGACTCGCTCGCCCAGGCGTCGATGTCCTGCCACGACTCCTCGTCCCATCGGGGTGGAAGCTCGAGCCAAAGGCTCGGGTCGTAGTCGATGACAAGATCGAACTCGTGGTCCAGATCAACCCAGTTCTCAGTCATGCCCAGCTCCACCGAAAGGTCGCCATCAACGCATCGAACCACTCGACGAGCGCGTCAGCCAGATCGTCCCTCGGGTCTCCGGCACCGGTGGTGGAGAAGACGGCCAAGAACCACTGACTGGGATTGCCCGGCACGGACACCGTGTAGCGCACGCTTCGACCGGCCAAGTCGGCTCCGCGACCCGGGTCGGCGGGCGTCACACCCTCCTGACGCACCGCGAGGGCACCGTCGATCTCTCCGCTTCTCAGATCCCAGTCCGTCCCATTGCTCCGGGCGAGCAGTTGCACAGCGACCTCGGCGGGATCGGAGGTGGCTACGGAAGAACCGTCGGGAGCAGATCGTGAGGGCAACAGAGCCTTGGAGATGACGATCGAGGCACCAAGGTTGATATCGCCCGACAACCGCATCGGCAGGTAGATTTCCAGCGCCTTGGCCCTCTGGGCATCAGCGATGGCTGCACGGAGCCTGCGCTCCACCTCGAGCCGGAGAGGTGTCAGCTTGTCGCGTGGTACGTCACTGGGTACGCGCGCGAACGCCTCAGCAGCAATCCTGTGCGCGGTCTCTTCCGCTCTTCCTTGGCGCACCGGAATCTGCACCCAGTCCGAAGGAAGCAACAGACGATAACCGGTGGGCGGAGAAGTCACCTCAGTCATGGTTGCCGCTCTGTTTGTTCGTGTGCCAGATACCGGCGAACACCGAGACACTGAAAATTACCGCAGGCCAGAGCTGCCAGCGACCGTCGAACACGGCAAAGGGCAGGGCGTAGAAGAGGTAGAAGCCGCTGAAGAACCGTAGGTGAGACTCCAGCTGAAAAACCTGCTCTCGCAAAGCCGGGTTCCGGTATCGGAACAGCACCAGCAGTGGGGTGACAGCGGCCACATCCCACTCCCAGGTCGGAAGTGGGAGAAGCGCCTCGCCCTGGATCCTCCTCGTGGCCATCGACAGAGCGACCCGTACGAACGCCAGCATGCAGACGGCCAGAAGCAGATATCGGTATCGATCACCACGCAACTGCTGGCCGTCGCTGGCGTGGGAGAAGCTGACCTGTGGCGCGCCTTGAGCCGCTTCCTGCGCGGCCCGGGCGGAACGAACGGCCTTGGGAGAGAGCCGCGGGGGCCGCTGACCACGGGTTCGCACACGTGCTGGACGCACGTTACGCGGCTGACGCGGTGATGCCGCGTCCGACTCGTCCGCCACCAGCCTGCCCCTCACCACTGCGAACCGACGGGCGCGGAGATCCGCGCCTTCATGCGATCGTATTCGTCGGACGTGTAATCGAGCTCGCTCGCCAGCTTGTCGCCGGCGTCAAGGCTGGTCCCGGTGATCCACGAACCCCGGTAGGCGCTGAGGTGCTTGCCGGCCGCTTCCGCACTCTGGTTCAACGCTGCACTGCCCGGGAACTGGTCGCGCCAGAGCTTGATGTCGTTCACCTGTTTGATGATCGACTTGTCGCCGAACACGCTTGCCGCCTCACGGAGGGTCGGTCGCGGCAGCTCAGCTGTCTTTACGGCGTGAGCGGCACTCTTACCCTTCTGGAAGTCCGCAGTTCTGTGGAGGCGGCCAGCCTTACCCCCAACGCGTCGCGCGCCTGCGCTCGCGCGCCGTGCTTCCTGCTTGGCCTTCTGCTTGGCGAGTCCCTCCGCGACTTCTCGGGCGCCCTTTTGTAGCCCTTTGATGGCTTTAGCGGCTTTAATTCCGTTACGTGCCATCTTCAAGGCTCCGACATCCATCAGAACGTCGAACCAAGAGCCATTTCCGGTCAGTGCCTGGGTCAAATGGATCAAGGCGACCACGCCAGTCAGTGCCAGGGCCACGACGCCGAGCGCCGGGAAGAAGATGGCCAGAACGGAGATACCCGTTGCGATCCAGCTCAACGTCTCGGCCAGCTTGCCGAGCCACTCGGCGTCGCCAACCCACGCCTTGACGTCGTTCCACCAGCTGTCCTCCATGTCGTCGTCGATCGACTTCCCGATCTCGCGGGCGTAGTGCCCTGCCCGTTCGTCATAGAAGGACACCGCTGAGTTCAGTTTCGTGCGGGCGTTCTCCAGATCCTCCTTGGCCTGCTTAACGGCAGGGTCGTCGGCTTCCGAACCAGAACGACCCTTGTCGGAGCCCTGCCCCTTGTCGTCGGGCTTGTGGCTGTCCAGGATCCGCTGAGCGTCCTTCGCGTCCTGCAGCGCGCGGTCCGCCTTTTTCTGGGCTTCCTCCACGTCATCCGCCCAGCCGTTGAGGTGTCCCTTCACTTCCCGGTAGCGGTCCTCGGCCAGATCAAGCCTCTTGGACAGGCCGCCGGCCTTCTCTCCGATCTTGTCCGCGTACTTGCCCTTGAGGCCGTCGGCGTCGGCGATCGCCTGCAGGGTCGCGGCCTGGTCGCGGAGCTTCTTGGCGATCTTCTTCATGTGCGTGACTTCGTCACGGATCCCCTCCGGGTCACCCGGAACGGGATCCGCTTCGGCAAGAGGTGACCAGTCAGTCGGCCGCACCATGGAAAGTCCCCCCGTGGCGAGTTGCTGGCGTCATCGATTCGTACGCGCCCGGGCGCTACTCCTTCTTTCCCTGGGTGGCCTTGGCCAGTTCGCCGTCGAGGCCCTGGAAGGCGTCCCGGGTTGCTTCGACCATGTCCCCGACCTCCCCGATCTCCTTGATCAGGCGCTTGCGGTTCTTGTCCCAGTTGTCCACGAACTCGCCCATAGCCTTCCTGACGCGCGAGTCGCCGACGACTGCGGTGACCTCCGCTTTCCACGCACCCAGGCCCTTGAACTCCTTGCGGATGTCGTCGAGTTGCGTCGCGCTGGTGTTCAGCAGGTCATAGTCGACCTGCAGATCGGACCCCTTGGACACCTTTACTCCTCGTGGTGGTCAGCGGTTGACGGCCTGGATCTCCTGGACGACGACGTCCCGGTCGGCGCCGAACGTGCCGTTCGGCAGGTCCCCGCCCTGGCCGGTGGTGCTCGTCCAGCTGATCTTCCAGGTGATGGTCGCCTGCAGCTTGTAGGAACCGTCGCCGGAGGACCGCAGGTACTTCACGCCGCACGGCGGTGTTTCGCTGGCCTTGCCTTTGGCATACGGCTCGCCGATCTTCCCGTTTCGGATCTCGCACTCGCCGGACGCGGGGTAGGTGACCGCGTCGTCCGTGCCCGGGGTGATCTTCAGCGAGATCGGCTCGGCGGTGGTCGTCGCGCTGAGGCCGAGCAGCGGGACGGAAGCGGTGACGGAGACCGGCTTGAACTCCGCGGTGTCCAGCCAGGCCCAGGTCGGCAGGTTCACCTTCGTGGTGTTCTCCGGGGCGAGATCGACCTTGGTGGAGGGGACGCGGATCTCGCCGTAGGCGAGCTGGGCGAGGGTCTCGGCGGTGATGGCCTGCGGACGGTTGGCCGGCGGCGCGTCGCCCTTGTCGACCCAGAACGGCATCTCATCGCAGTCATTGGACGCCGGGTCGGCCTCCCGGCCCTCGGTGACGTACGAATCCCACCAGTAGCCGTCGTCAGCCTTGTCCTGGTTGAAGTCCTTGTACGGGTCGCCGTTGACGAAGTAGTTCTGCGTCATCAGGGCCCACTCGTGGCTGGGCGCGCTGCTCTGCCAGACCTGCCGCATCTGCGCCTCAAGTTCCTTGGGCGTGTACTTCGGCGCGTAGTAGCAGGCAGGGGGAGTCCAGGACGTCGAGGTCGATGTGACAGCGCCGGCCGAGGTGCCGCTGCCGTTCCTCGAACGGTCGTAGACGATCCCGGCGGAGACGGTCGAGGTGACCTTGTCACCGTCGGCACCGCCCGAGGCACTGGTGCCCGACTCGGAGTCGGATCCGCCGCCGAACGAGCCCTCTCCAGGGTTGGTCTTCGAAGCGAAGGCGCTGGGAGCCGCGGACATCAGGATTGCCGCTGCGGCAGTGGCCGCCGTGGCGAGACGGAGCCAGTTGGTCACGGCTGGCACCCCGCAGCACCGCGGACCGACGTGATCTTCACCAGCTCCCAGATCCCCTGCTTGTTCTTGATGACCTGCGCGTTGTAGGCGACGTAGCTGTCCTTGGTCACCTCAGTGCCCTTGAGCTCGCCGGTCTTGATGACCTTGCTGTACGCCTTGCTCTCGTCGGCGCAGTAGCCGATAGCGGCGCTGGTTTCGGACTTCACCTTCACGGCGCGGTTGAAGTACCGCGTGGTGCCCGTTACCGTCCAGCCCGCGTCCTTGAACCCCTTGACCCACTGTTCAGCGGACGCAGCACCCTCGCCCTCCGTGTAGAACTCCAGGGCAGGAAGTCGCGGATTCTGGGCGATGATTGCCGCGTCGAGCGCGCGGATGAGTTCGGCGTTGTCCTTCAGGACTGCGTCCTTGACAGGGTCACCGGTTTCTTCCGGAGTGAAGACCTCTTTGACGTCTGACGGCAGCTTGACAGTCGGGCGCTCGGCGGAACCCGATGCGCTCGCACTCGGTGAAGCCGAGGCCGACGAGTCGGCTCCCGTGTCCGCCCCCGCGATCTTGTCGTTGCCCTTGGCGCTGTCATCGCCACCCCCGCAGGCGGACAGCGACAGGGCCGCGACAGCGGTCAGCGCGGCGGCTGCGAGCAGTGTGGGACGGCGGTTCACGGATGGCTCCCGGTGGGGCGAGGATTCTCACGAGTGTGCCAACGCTATCTATGGGACTTGGGGCGACGCCAGTTGGGTTTACGTCAAACGCGATCTTCCAACTGGGCAAATCTCAAAAGATGCCGCTATACGCAGCGCGGTCACGCGGTCACCGTTTCATAGTGCAACGAAGTCTGTGAACATGGCCGCACCGGCGCTGAACACAGGACCCAGGAGCCCGGATCGGGACACCGACGTCAAGATCCGGCCGCGCAGCGCAACCGGGCGGCGAGTTCCGACGCCTGACGGCGACGAGGCCGCAAGCGATGCTGAATGTGCGGCTGTTGAGCGGGCGGCACAGGATGCCAGCGACTCTCCTCAGCGCACTTGAGGAGAGACTCCCCTGACTGTTGGACGACTCTTTGTATGAGTACGAAGGCGGAGGTTGGCGACCCTTCGGTGGAGGAAACGAAGGTCCCGCAGTCCCATTGAGCACCAGGCGACAGAGCTCGAATCAAGGCAGCTCGGCCCAAGTCCCCATCGTCGCCTCCAGCGTCCAGATGCGGACCTCGGCCTGCGCGCGGGTGGCGTACAGATCCTGCTCGGCGACGACGCTCAGGTCGCCCGTGCCTAGCTGCTGCCGCACCGCGTGCTCGGCCATGTCCATGCCGGTGGTGCCGCCATCGCACAGTGCGCTCAGGAAGGCGTCGTCCCAGTGCGCTCGTGCAGGACCTCTGGCGCCTCGCCCAGGGTGGTCTTGCGCAGCATGCTCATGAATGCCGTGGCACAGCTGCGGCGGGCCACACCGCCCTTGATCTGGAAGACGTGGTTTCCGGTCTCCACCACCGTCGCCGTCGGCAGCACGAAGCGCACCTTGGCTTTCAACCGGGCGTCCATCTCCGCGAGGACATCCGCGCGACGGTCGTTCATGTACGGCACGCCAAGAACCTCGCCGAAGACCGAGGTGTCGAGAAAATCGACCACGGGGAGCTGGAGCCCGGACTCACGCTGCCTGCTCACGGACTCACAGACTCCTCAGGAAATCCTCGACGCTGGTCACATCGGTGTCGCGGGGACGTACGGCATCGGGTAGACGCCCCTTGGCCACCGCACCCCCGAGGTCGCCGGCCGCGAGCAGGTCCACATATCCGGGCAGCTCGGTGAGACGGGTCAGGAGGCTCTCACCGGAGTCCGGGTGCCTGCTGCAGACGACAACGCCCGAATGGTCTGTGCGGTGAGGGAGTTGAGCAGGGCCGGGCTATGCCTGGTGAACAGCACGTCGATGCGACGTCGCTGGGACTGCTCCTTCATCAGGCGCAGCACACGCGCCGCCTGAGTGGGATACAGGCTGGACTTGCCGCTGCCGTAACGGCCGATCAGCACCATGAGGTCCTGAGGGGGCAGACGCTGCTCGGTGAAGCTCTTGAAAGGGGTCAGGCGCACCTCCTCCAGACGGGGAGTCTTCACCGGACACCTCTCTCGATCGCTACGACCTGACAAGAGTCGGCCAATGGCACCCCACACGAGCGGTAGATCGCTACCACCCGTTCGGTCCTAACCTTGCCCCGCGTTCCGCAACCGCGCGAACGACGTGTCCAACCCCCGCTTCAGCACCCCCGCCACCGGCCGCTCCACGAACCGATGGACGCCCCAACTCAGCAGCAGGAACCCGCAGATCACCACCGCGACCAGCAGCCGGGCGTCCATGGCGTCCCGCAGGCGGTTGATCACCGTCGTACCGGCGACGTAGTGGGTGAGATAGAGCGGATACGTCAGGGCCCCCGCCGTCACCAGCCACTTCCCCCGCACCCGGTCCGTCGCCCCGAGCGCGATCGCGACCATCGCCAGCAGGAACACGGTGAAGATCAGCACGCTCCCCCGCCATCCGGAGACATGCTCGACCTCGTCGATCCGCTGCCCCAGCTCCAGCTGCCCCATCAGCCAGGCCATCCCGAGGATGCCCCACAGCAGCAGGTCCTGGCCGAAGCGGTGCATGAGGTACAGGGCCAGGCCCGCGATGAAGTACCAGGCGCCCTCCGGGTTGGCGAGCAGGTCCAGCAGCGGGAAGTCGGCGACCGGCGTGAGCATCGCCGCGGCGCCCCAGACACAGCAGAAGACGACGACCTTGCGGTACGTCAGGCCGGTGGCGACCACGACCAGGAAGAGCAGGTAGAAGCGGAGCTCGGACCAGAGGGTCCAGTACACGCGGTCGACGTTCTCCACGCCCGAACCGGCTTGCAGCATCGTGAAGTTGAGCAGGACCTCGCGCCACGGCTGGCGGGGCCACACCCCGGGCAGGGCCGCCAGGACGCCCGTGGTGAAGAGGATGCCGAACCAGTACGCCGGGTAGAGCCGGATCACGCGCGAGACGAAGAACTGCCTCGGGGTGCGCCCCCAGCACGACATGCAGATCACGAAGCCGCTGATCACGAAGAAGATCTCGACGCCGATCCAGCCGTAGGAGGCGAACCGGAACACCGTCGGCATGATCTCCGACACCGGCCGGCCCCAGATCGCGTTGTCCGGCTGGTTCACGCGGTACGTACCGGCGTAGTGGTGCACGACCACCATCAGGGCGGCGACGAGGCGCAGGCCGTCGATGGCGTGGAGGCGGCGGTCGGGACGTTTCCGGGCCCCGGGGGCGGGTCTCCGCGGCGCCTCGGTCACGACGAGCGGCGGGAGCGGCTGCTGCACCCCGCGCACCGCCGTACGCATCGGAACCGTCGGTCGGCTGTCCGCGCCGCGCATCCGCACTCTGCCCATCGTCGTCGGGGAACCCGCCCCGGGGGCGGCCGAAGGACGGCTCACGCTACGACGTCACAACCGCCGCATAACACGCGGACAAGAACATTTCTCCCCACCCGGACAGGGAGTTGCCCGAACCCTCGCCGGCGCGCCGCACGGCGTTGGTCCGGCCTTCACGGAACCCCCATAGGTCACGCGCCCCCGAGGAGCAGCGCCTCCAGCGCCTCGTCGTACGCCCGGAACCCGGCCCTGCCGTACGCCGGCGCGTCCGACCGCGGGTCGAGGATCCCCGGCAGCCGAGCGACCCGCCACGTCCGGAAGACCTGTGCCGGGGCGGTGCCGCCCGTCGCGTCCGCGAGGTCGCACGCGATCGTGAGTACGTCGACGATCCGTGCCGCGCCCTGCCCGGCCGCCGTCTCCGCCTCGACGGTGCCGCCGATCAGGGCCCCGAGGAACTCGGTCAGCTGGAGATCCGCCGCCATCCGGCACATACGCCGGACGACGGGCGGCTGGTCGAGCCGGTCCAGGAGCTCCGGGGTGGCCGCGAGATACCCGGAGTACAGCGCCAGATGCGCCCCGGCCACCTCGTACTCCTGGAACCAGCCCATCTCGTCGGCGATCCCCATGGCCGCGTCGTCGAGCCGGCAGACCGACCGGATCCCGTCCATGAGCCGATCGAAGTCGTCCCGCCGCCGCGTCAGGAACTCCCCCGGCGAGCCCTCGGCGAGCTCCCAGGTACCGGTGGCGTTCACGGCCCCGGCCAGCACGACCCCGCCGAGCGGTGCGAAGATCCCTCGGGCGCGCCTCATGCGGCCACCCTAGGCGGGCGCCCGGTCGGCATCGGCGCCGCCCTGCTCGCCGTCATCGGCTGCGACGGCATGGGATCGGCGTCTACGGCCTCCTCGGCAGTGCCACCCAGAGGCGGCCACCGTGGACAGGCCGCCTCACGGTTCCCCCACCCCCGAGGCCCCCTCCACGACCTGCCCCACGACATCCAGGATCCCCTGCCCGAACGCCGTCGGAGCGATGAGCACCCCGAACACCAGCACAAGGGCCACGGTCAGTCTCTCGTCGGCCCGGCTCCGGGCCTGGGTGCGCCGGCGCAATCGCAGGACGATGACGACGGCCAGCAGAACCGCCACGTTGATCGTCAGGATCATCGAGCGAGTCCTTCCCTCTCCCCTCCGGGCAGCCCGGCCCGGATCCACCGCCATGAGCGACTTGTACGGTACGCACCCCGCCTCGGGTCCGACTCGACCGCCGCCCACCGACAACTCCCGTGCTACCGGGCCCTGTTCGGCCACAACCTCGACCCCATGACCCGCACCACCCCGCCCCTGTTCCGACTCGACCGCCGGCCACCGACAACTCCCGCGCCACTGACCGCCGTTCAGCCATAACCCCGGCCCCATGGCCCGCACCACCCGCCTCGGGTCCGACCGCCACCCACCGAAAACTCCCGCGCCACTGACCACCGTTCAGCCATAACCTCGCCCCCATGACCCGCACCACCCCGCCCCGCCCCCTCGACGTGACGGCCGCCTTCCCCGAGCTGACCCCCCTGGCCCGCACGACCGTCCGCCTGCACCCGCGCCCCGGCGCCCCCACCACCACGGGCAGCTCCGTCGGCGGCCCCCTGCTCTGGCCCGCGGACGAGCCCTGGCCCACCTGCCCCGAACACGACGGCCCCGCCCACCTCGGCCACACCCCCGACGACCTGCGCGCAAGCCGCCGCGTGCTCGCCGAGGCGCACAGCCGGCCGCGTGCCGAGGGCGCCGACTTCCTCACCCCGGAGGAGCGGACCGTCGTCGACCGGGCCACGACCGCGCGCCGGATACCTCAGGACGGCCCCGTCCCCCTGATCCCCGTCGCCCAGCTCTACGCCCGCGAGGTCCCCGGACTTCCCGGCCCGCCCGGCACCGACCTGATGCAACTCCTCTGGTGCCCCTTCGACCACGAGGGCTGGATGCCCCGCACGGAGCTGCGCTGGCGGACGACCTCCGAGGTCGTCGAACCCCTGGCCGAAGGAGCGGCCCCGTACCCGTCGGTGATCGGCAGAAGCCACTTCTTCCCCGAGCCCTGCGTCCTGCACCCGGAGCCCGTCACCGAATACCCGGCCCCGCACGAGCTGCCCGAGGAGCTGGCGGACCGGGTCGAGGAGTGGGCAGAGGAACACGGCGCCGACTACCAGTACGACCTCGCCGTCGCCCCGGGCTGCAAGGTCGGCGGTCACGCCCCGTGGAGCTACACCGACCCCTTCCCCATGTCCTGCGCGGAGTGCGGCTCGGCGGTACGGCCGCTGCTCACCGTCGACGGCTGGGAGTGCGACGGCGGCAGCCGCAGCTGGTTCCCGCTCGACGACACCGGCTCGGCCCGGCCCACCCACCTGAGCATCGGCCGGGACCACGCCCTCCAGCTCTACGTCTGCGAGATGTCGTACGACCATCCCCCGCTGCGCAACATCCAGTGACCGGCGTCTCGCCAGCTGCCGTACGACACCCCGATGATCACGTGCATACAAGCGAAGACGCAGGCCCGGCGGCAGCCATCTCGGCGCCGCACGCGAAAGGGCCCGCACGACCGAAGTCGTACGGGCCCCTTCAGGGAGCTCTGAGAGCTACCAGGCTGTCAAGCCAACAAGACTTACTTGTTGATCTTGGTGACCTGGCCGGCGCCCACGGTCCGGCCACCCTCACGGATGGCGAACTTCAGGCCCTCTTCCATGGCGACGGGCTGGATGAGCTCGACCTTCATCTCAGTGTTGTCGCCCGGCATGACCATCTCCGTGCCCTCGGGGAGGGTCACAACACCGGTCACGTCAGTCGTACGGAAGTAGAACTGCGGACGGTAGTTGTTGAAGAACGGCGTGTGGCGGCCACCCTCGTCCTTGGACAGGATGTAGGCCTGGGCCTCGAACTCGGTGTGCGGCGTGACCGAACCGGGCTTGATGATGACCTGGCCGCGCTCGACGTCCTCGCGCTTGATGCCACGGAGGAGCAGACCGACGTTCTCACCGGCCTGGCCCTCGTCGAGCAGCTTGCGGAACATCTCGATGCCGGTGACCGTGGTGGTGGTCTTCTCCTGCTTGATGCCGATGATGTCAACGGTCTCGTTGACCTTCAGGACACCACGCTCGATACGGCCGGTGACGACCGTACCGCGACCGGTGATCGTGAAGACGTCCTCGACGGGCATGAGGAACGGCTTGTCGACGTCACGCTCGGGGGTCGGGATCGACTCGTCGACGGCGGACATCAGGTCGAGGACCGTCTGGCCCCACTCCTTGTCGCCCTCGAGCGCCTTGAGCGCCGAGACCTTGACGACCGGCAGGTCGTCGCCCGGGAACTCGTACTCGGAGAGGAGCTCACGGACCTCGAGCTCGACGAGCTCCAGGATCTCCTCGTCGTCCACCATGTCGGCCTTGTTCAGGGCGACGACGATGTACGGAACGCCGACCTGGCGGGCCAGGAGCACGTGCTCCTTGGTCTGCGGCATCGGGCCGTCGGTGGCGGCAACCACGAGGATCGCGCCGTCCATCTGCGCGGCACCCGTGATCATGTTCTTGATGTAGTCCGCGTGACCGGGGCAGTCGACGTGGGCGTAGTGACGCGTCTCGGTCTGGTACTCGACGTGCGCGATCGAGATCGTGATACCGCGCTGGCGCTCCTCGGGAGCCTTGTCGATCTGGTCGAAGGCCGAGGCCTCGTTCAGGTCCGGGTACGCGTCGTGCAGCACCTTGGTAATGGCGGCCGTGAGGGTCGTCTTACCGTGGTCGATGTGACCGATGGTGCCGATGTTGACGTGCGGCTTAGTCCGCTCGAACTTCGCCTTCGCCACTGGGTCCTCCTGTGGAGTGGTTCTGGTACGCCTTGCTCATCGGCGCCAGGGTGATCTTTGCTGGGATGCCGCCCGCCGGGATTTCCGTTTCCGGTTGAATCCCGGCGGTCGGTGTCAAGCCTAAGGCGTGTAAACGGAGTGTGTTACTCGCCCTTGGCCTTCGCGATGATCTCCTCGGCGACGTTCCGGGGAACCTCGGCGTAGGAGTCGAACTGCATCGAGTAGCTTGCGCGACCCGAGGTCTTGCTGCGGAGGTCTCCGACGTAGCCGAACATCTCCGAAAGGGGCACGAGGCCCTTCACGACGCGGGCGCCGCTGCGCTCCTCCATGGCCTGGATCTGGCCACGGCGGGAGTTGAGGTCGCCGATGACATCACCCATCGACTCCTCGGGCGTGGTGACCTCGACGGCCATCATCGGCTCGAGCAGCACGGGCTTGGCCTTGCGCGCGGCCTCCTTGAACGCCTGCGAACCGGCGATCTTGAACGCGAGCTCGGAGGAGTCGACCTCGTGGTAGGCACCGTCGAGAAGCGTGACGCGGACGCCCGTCATCTCGTAGCCCGCGAGGATGCCGAACTGCATGGCCTCCTGCGCACCGGCGTCCACCGAGGGGATGTACTCCCGCGGGATACGGCCACCGGTGACCTTGTTCACGAACTCGTACGCCGGGCCGTCCGACTCGGTGATCGGCTCGATCGCGATCTGCACCTTGGCGAACTGACCGGTACCACCGGTCTGCTTCTTGTGGGTGTAGTCCACGCGCTCGACGGCCTGACGGATCGTCTCACGGTAGGCGACCTGCGGCTTACCGACGTTGGCCTCGACCTTGAACTCACGGCGCATACGGTCGACCAGCACCTCAAGGTGCAGCTCGCCCATACCACCGATGATGGTCTGGCCGGTCTCCTCGTCCGAGTGAACCTGGAAGGAGGGGTCCTCCTCCGCGAGACGCTGGATGGCGACACCCAGCTTCTCCTGGTCACCCTTGGACTTGGGCTCGATGGCGACCTGGATGACCGGCGCCGGGAAGTCCATGGACTCCAGGATGACCGGGTTCTTGTCGTCCGAAAGCGTCTCACCGGTGGTGGTCTGCTTCAGGCCCATCACGGCGACGATGTCGCCGGCGCCCACCGACTCGATCTCCTCACGCTTGTTCGCGTGCATGCGGTAGATCTTGCCGATGCGCTCCTTCTTGCCCTTGACGGAGTTCAGCACGGCGGTGCCGGACTCCAGGCGGCCCGAGTAGACCCGGACGAAGGTGAGCTTGCCCAGGTGCGGGTCGCTCATGATCTTGAACGCGAGGGCGGACAGCGGCTCCTCGTCGGAGGGCTTGCGCTTGACGACCAGCTCCGGGTCCTTCACGTCGTGGCCCTCGATGGCCTCGACGTCCAGGGGAGTCGGCAGGTAGCGCACGACCGCGTCGAGCAGGGGCTGGACGCCCTTGTTCTTGAACGCGGTGCCACAGAACACCGGGGTGACCGTGACGCCGCCACCCTTGCCGGAGGCAATGGTGATACGACGGATCGCGGCGTACAGCTGCTCCTCGGTGGGCTCCTGGCCCTCCAGGAACAGCTCCATGATCTCGTCGTCGTTCTCGGCGACGGTCTCGACCAGCTTGCCGCGGTACTCCTCGGCGGCCTCGGCGTGCGTGGCGGGGATGTCGACGACGTCGTACATCTCGCCCTTCGCCGCCTCGGCGGACCACACGAGCGCCTTCATGCGGACCAGGTCCACAACGCCCTTGAAGTCCATCTCGGCACCGATCGGCAGCTGCATGATGATCGGAACGGCACCGAGCCGGTCCTTGATCATGTCCACGCAGCGGTGGAACTCGGCGCCGGTGCGGTCCAGCTTGTTCACGAAGCAGATGCGCGGCACGCCGTAGCGGTCGGCCTGACGCCACACCGTCTCGGACTGCGGCTCGACACCCGCGACACCGTCGAACACCGTGACGGCACCGTCGAGGACGCGGAGCGAACGCTCCACCTCGACCGTGAAGTCGACGTGCCCCGGGGTGTCGATGATGTTGATCGTGTAGTCGTTGTCCTCGAGCGGCCAGTGACAGGTGGTGGCAGCAGAGGTGATCGTGATGCCACGCTCCTGCTCCTGCTCCATCCAGTCCATGGTGGCAGCGCCGTCGTGGACCTCACCGATCTTGTAGCTGACGCCGGTGTAGAAGAGGATCCGCTCGGTGGTGGTCGTCTTGCCCGCGTCGATGTGGGCCATGATCCCGATGTTGCGGACCCTGGCCAGGTCAAGTGAAGTGGTAGCCATAAGGCTTCGGTCTTCTCTCGGTCTCGATGGGGGTTGCGACTACCAGCGGTAGTGCGCGAAGGCCTTGTTGGACTCGGCCATCTTGTGGGTGTCCTCGCGCTTCTTCACAGCGGCACCCAGGCCGTTGGAGGCGTCGAGAAGCTCGTTGAGCAGACGCTCGGTCATGGTCTTCTCGCGACGGGCGCGGGAGTAACCGACCAGCCAGCG
The DNA here is from genome assembly GCF_042894505.1 of Streptomyces sp. NPDC001536. Lineage (NCBI taxonomy): Bacteria > Bacillati > Actinomycetota > Actinomycetes > Kitasatosporales > Streptomycetaceae > Streptomyces > Streptomyces sp. NPDC001536. Next base: position 156,185 of record NZ_JBIAVQ010000019.1, on the reverse strand, counting down.
CAGCGCGAGCGTGTTGGCACGACCGGGCTTGACCTCGATCGGAACCTGGTACGTCGCACCACCGACACGGCGGGACTTGACCTCGAGGGTCGGCTTGATGTTCTCCAGAGCGCGCTTCAGCGTGATGACCGGGTCGTTGCCCGTCTTCTCACGCAGGCCCTCCATGGCGCCGTAGACGATGCGCTCGGCGGTAGAGCGCTTGCCGTTCAGCAGCACCTTGTTGATGAGCGACGTGACAAGAGGAGAGCCGTAGACCGGGTCGATGATGACCGGGCGCTTCGGGGCGGGGCCCTTACGAGGCATTTTCTACTTCTCCTTCTTGGCGCCGTAGCGGCTGCGGGCCTGCTTGCGGTTCTTCACACCCTGGGTGTCAAGGGAACCGCGGATGATCTTGTAGCGAACACCCGGCAGGTCCTTCACACGGCCACCACGCACGAGCACGATGGAGTGCTCCTGCAGGTTGTGTCCCTCACCCGGAATGTAAGCGGTGACCTCGATCCCGCTGGTCAGACGCACACGCGCGACCTTACGCAGGGCCGAGTTCGGCTTCTTCGGGGTGGTCGTGAACACACGCGTGCAGACGCCGCGACGCTGGGGCGAACCCTCGAGTGCGGGCGTCTTGTTCTTCTCGACCTTGTCCTGCCGGCCCTTCCGGACCAGCTGCTGGATCGTAGGCACTACTTCTCCGGTTTCTGTGTGCCGAATGGTGAAGCTAACCTGGAACATCGCCGACCCACGCGGTCGGGTGTGTCGGATCCCGCAGACTTCCACCCGGAGGCGGAAAGGGCGCGGATTCACGGTGGCCGATGGAGGCTCGCCATGCGGTTGATGGCACGCACGAGAGCCAGGGCACACCCCAGGCACAAGGTCTGAGCGTACCTACCTCACGGACTTCGGTCAAAACAAATGGAGCGGGCCCCGACACGCCGCGCTTTCGACTGTCAAGGGGCACGGCCGGCGCCAGTGGCCGATTCGCGCTCTTCCGCCCCACGCGATCTTGGGCGTTCAGTACGTTGACCCGTCTTCACGACGGGGCCCGTACGGGATTCGGGGGATGAGGCATGACGACGTGGACGCCGGCGTACTCGCCGGACGACGGTGGCCTGGACGACCGGGTGCCGTTCCTGGCGCGGCTGGAGAGCGAGGACCGCTCGGCGCTGCTGGCGCTCGGCCGCGGCCTGGACTTCCCGCCGCGCACGGTCCTGCTCCGCCAGGAGGAGCCGTCCGCGCACGTCCTGTTCCTCGTCCAGGGCTGGACCAAGGTCACCGCGTCCGCCGCCAGCGGCTACGAGGCACTGCTCGCCCTGCGCGGACCCGGTGACGTCGTCGGCGAGTCGGCGGCGCTGACGGGCCGGCCGCGCGGAGCGACGGTGACCGCGTTGGAGCAGGTCAGGGCGGTGGCCGTCGACCGGGAGCGGTTCCGGGGCTTCCTGCACCGCTCCCCCGCGGCCTCCTTCGCCCTGCTCGGGCTCACCGTGGACCGCACCCGCGCGGCCGACCGGCGCCGGCTGGAGTTCGCGTCGATGAGCGTGCGCGAACGCTTCGCCGTCCTGCTCCTGGACCTGGCCCGCACCCACGGCCGCCGCACCCCGGAGGGCATCGAACTCGCCGTCCCCCTGAGCAAGCAGGAACTGGCGGGCTCGGTCGGCGCCTCCCGGGAAATGGTCCAGCGCCTCCTGAAGGAGCTACGGGACAAGGGCGTGGTCGCCACGGGAAGGCGGGCGATGCTGATCATGCGCCCGGACGTACTGCGCCGCATCGCGGCGACGGGGCCCGCGACGGGAATCCCGTCCCCACAACAGCCACGCGAGAACTGATCCCCAGGCACGCGTGCCCCTGAGGCGGCGCAGCCGCCTTCAGGATCCCCGGGCGCGCGTGGCCCTGAGGCGGCGCAGCCGCCTTCAGGGGCGCGGGGCTGTGTCAACAGCGGCTCCGCCGCGGGGCGCGACCAGCCACAACGCACCCGCACACGGCAACGAAACACCAAGCGGCACCCCCTGCCCCGCCCCTGCTCTGTGCACACGGTCACATTCCAACTGCGTCATCCGCCCTCCAGACAACACCCTTCCCTCCCGCACGCTTCTCGTCTGCACCGCCCCACCCCCCTCGAGAGGCGACCATGAGCGACCCCGTGACCCGGACGATCCTGCTGGTGGACATCGAGAGGTACAGCGACCGGGACGACGTCGAGCAGGCCTACCTGCGCCGCATGCTCTACGACATCACCGACCGCACCCTCCAGCGCGCCGGCATCGACGAGACCCTCCGGCTGCGCGCCGACCGCGGGGACTCGGTCATGGAGCTCATCGACGCGAACGCCCCGGTCACAGCGCTGCTGCGAGCCCTGCTCAGCGAGGTTCCGGCACAGCTCAGGGCGGTCAACCGCATGGCCTCCCGCTCGGCGCAGATCCGCCTGCGGGCCGTCCTGGCCACCGGCTACGTCGCCGTGGACGAGCACGACGGCTGGGTCGGCTCCGACCTGAACCACGCCTGCCGGCTGCTGGACGCCGACATCCTGCGCGCCGCCCTGTGCGAGCGCGCCGACGACTTCGCGCTGTGCGTCTCGGACCCGCTGTACGGCGGTGTCGTACGGCACGACCACCCGGGAATCCCCGCCGACGGCTTCCACGAGGTCACCGTGGACAGCAAGAACGGCCCGCTGACGGCGTGGCTGCACGGACCGGTGCCCGCGGCGGCGACCGGCCAGGACCACCGTGAGAAGGGGGAGGCGCCGGGCGGATCGGGGGACCGCCCGGCGCCGCGGGTGCCCGAACAGGGCGGCTCCCACGAGGACGGCCCGGCGCCGGACGGAAACAGGGGAGCCCCGGCGCCGGGCTCCGCCGTCAACGTGCACGGGGGCACGTTCAACGGCGGTGTCTTCGGCGGCACCCAGCACGGCGGCATCAGCGGCGGCAACTTCCACGGCAACGTCACCCTGGGCGGCGAGCGGGGTGAGGGCGCGTGAGCGCACCGGAGGCGCCGGCCGCCGAACGCCCCGGGGCCGCCAACGCCGTACCGCAGCAGTCCGGCGGCGACGCCGAGGCCGCGGACGGCGCTCGGCCCGAGGCGGAGGGCGAGCCGGAGGAGCTGGACCAGCCGCAGAACGCCTGGTCGGCCCGGCGCGACCTGGTCGACCACAGCCCCCGGATCATGAACGTGGGCGCGCGGGCCGCGTTCAACGGCGGGCTGCACGGCGGCACCCAGCACGGCGGCATCAGCGGCGGGAACTTCTCCGGCGACGTCTTCCTGGGCAGCAAGACGGAGGTCTTCCAGGTCACCCTCCCGGCGTTCCCCTCCCCCGCGTCCGGCGCCTCCGGAGAGGTCCCGAGCGCCACGCTGGAGGAACTCGCCGCGCACTTCGCCGCCGACGAGGACCTCATGGACCGGCTGGCGGAGCGGTTACGGCGGGAGCGGGTCCTGGTGCTGTCCGGCGGCCGCTTCACCGGCAGACGCACGGCGGCCCTGATGCTGCTGCACCGGCTCGGCGCCTCCCCCGTACGCGTACTGGACCGCGACACACGACCGGGTGAACTGGCCGACAGCCTCCCCACCGAGGACGCGGACCCGTCCGAAGAGCCGCCTCTCACCTGCGGCTACGTCCTGTACGACCTCACCGCCCGCCGCGACAACCCGCTGCGCGAACACCACCTGCTGGCCGTGCGTGACCGGCTCACCGTCCAGGACGCCTATCTGGTCGTCACCATCGGACCCACCACGCCCGTCGAGGACGTCACCCCCGAGGAGTGGCCGCCCCCGGCGGCGGCCGACGTCCTCGCCGCCCATCTGGGCACCCGCGCCACCCCCGGCCTCCTCGCCCACCCTCAGGTCGCCGACTTCCTCGGCCGCAGCCACCAGCCCCGCGAGGTCGCCCGCTTCGCCGAACTGCTCGGCCGGTACGCGACCGGGGAGGCGAGCGAGGAGGCCGTGGCCGGCTTCTCGTGGGTGGCGCTGGAGAACCAGGTGCAGGAGTGGTTCGCGGAGGACGAGACCTCGCTGCACCTGCGCGACAAGGCGTTCCTCGTCGCGCTCGCCGCGTTCGACGGCGGCCCCTACCCGCTCACCGCCGAACTGAGCGACCTGCTCTACCGGTTCCTCCAGGAGACCGAGAACCCGGCCCGGGTCCCCGAGGTCCCCGTCTTCGGCACCCATGTCCGCAAACGCCTCCAAGTCGCCCGCGCGAAGGCCTACTTGGCGGAGGAGCACACGGAATGGGGGCCGGTGACCCAGAAGAAGGCCGAGTTCCTGGACGAGCGCGCCTCCGGGGTCCTGCTGCGCGAGGTCTGGACGGGGCACCCCTCCGCCCGCCCCGCGCTGATCCGCTGGCTGCGCCGCCTCGCCGACGACGGCCGCCCCCTGGTGCGCACCCGCGCCGCGTCCACCGCGGCCGTCCTGGCCCGGACCGACCTGCCGTCGGCGATGGCGCTGGTCATCCAGCCCTGGGGCATGTCCAAGCGGTTCAAGCACCGGCTCGTGGCCGTCAACGCGCTCACCCTCGCCCACTTCATCGCCACCCCCAACATCCCCCGCATCCTCGACGCCTGGTGCTCCGGCGACGACCCGCGGCTGCGCTGGGTGGCGGTCCGGGCGTACGGCCTGCTCGGACCGGAACGCCCCGAGCAGGCCCTCGCCGCGCTGCGCGGCGCCGTACGGCGGCTCTACGCCGACGCGCCCGACAGCACCGACGAGGAACTGGTCGTGGAACTCGCCCAGTCCGTCGGCCTGTTGCTGCTGTCCTCGGCGAGCGACCAGGTCCTGGCCGAACTGCGCGCCCACATCGACGACGACCGGGCGGTACGCGATCTCACCCTCGGCGGCTTCGTGTCGGCCTGCGACCGCAGGGAGGACGACGAGCCCTACGGCGCTCCACTCGTCCTCAGCTGGTACGCCCGCGCCGCCGGCCAGGGCGGTACGGCGGCCCAGGGCGTGCCGTTCCTGTGGCGGACCGCGCTCAGCGACCCCCGCACCACCCGGGACGCCCTCAAGGTGCTCCACGAATGGGTCCTGATCGCCGACCGGTCCACCACCGTGGAGTGGGCGCTGGCCGCCCTCCTGCCCACTCTCGTCACCACGCCCACCGAGCACCAGCGCCTGAGCCATCTGCTGCGCACCATGTCCGGCGAGGACGGCAATCCACCGCCCCCGGTCGCGGCCCGCCTGCTGACCACGCTGCCCAACCGCTGACCCGCACCGAGTCGGTACGCCCGAGGAGACCCGCCCCATGCCCACCTTCCGCCAGCCCGAGTGGCAGCAGAACGCCGACCGGCACACCGAGCTGATCGACCCGGTCCTCACCGTGCGTCAGCTCTCGCGCTTCGAGTTCAACCTCAAGTCGTACGTCCGTATCGACCACGCCCTGGTCTTCGCCACGGCGAAGGGCGGCTACGAGGCCTATCTGCCGCCGCGCCGGCCGACCCGCGGCGAGATAGCAACCAACCGGTACACGGCGGTGTACGAGGTGGACATGGGCGTGCATCCGCACACCGCCGAACTGCCGTTGCCCAGCGACAACGACGCGTTCGAGTTCACGGCACAGGTGGACCTGTCCTGGCAGGTCCTGGACCCGGCCCGGTTCGTCTCCTCCGGCCATCGGGACGTACCGGGGCTGCTCCTCGGCGAGCTCCAGCAGGCGGCCCGTCCCGTGACCCGGCGCTTCGCGATCGCCGACAGCGCGGCCGCCGAGCGGGAGATGCTGGACGCGATGAACCTGCTGGGCCCGCTGGGCGCCCCGGCGGGCCTCCAGGTCACCTGGACCGTCCGGCTCCGCCGCGACCAGGAGAACATCGACCACCAGCGCCGGCTCCAGGCCATCGACCACTCCGCCGAGGAACAGATCCGGGTGGCCCAGCGGGGCATGGACATCGACATCGAGGCGGACCGCCGGGGACGCCGGCAGGACGCGCTCCAGCTGGACCGGGCCATGGCCTACGGCGTCCAGCAGCAGGAACTCCTGCTCCAGCAGCAGCGCTGGCAGCACGAACAGGCGTTGCTGCAAGGCCGGCAGATGCTGGAGCTGCAACAGATCGAGGCCGAGAAGATCGCCTTCTACCAGTGGCACCTCCAACAGGGCGGCGTCCACCAATGGGCCCTCCACCTCGCCCAGCACCCCGAGGACTCCCGCCTGGTCATGCAGAGCATGCGCGACGACCAACTCCGCATGATCCAGGCCCAGATGGACCTGGTGAAACAACTCCTCAGCAGCGAGGCCGCGGAGAACTGGGAACTGGAGGGCCCCAAACAACTCGCCCTCCGCACGGTCCACGACATCCTCAACCAACGCATGCCGGGGGTGGCCCAGCAGGCGCTGCCGGAGGGGGACGGGTCTCCGGGGGGCGTCCCTGGGCAGGGAATGCCGCAGACGCCTGAGGCCGCCCCGGGACAGGGGATGCCGACAACCGTCGAGGGCCAGCTGGTACCGGGCCAGCCGTACGCCGGACCCGCCGGCATGCCCGGCCAGCCATACGCCGCGCCCAGCCCCACACCGGGACAGCCATACCCCGGGACCACGGCAGGACAGCCCGCCACACCCACACCCACAGCCACGACAGGACCGGTCCCCGGGCCCGCCCAGTCCGCCGTCCCCCACCCGCCCGGACCGGCATCCCCGTACCCCGGGTCGCCCATGCCCCCACCCGGCGCCCCCTACAGCCCGCCCGGCCCCTACGGCACCCAGGGCGCCCCTGCCTGGCAGCCCCCGACGCCCCTCACGCCGCCGCCGGGCGCACAGACCCCGTATCCCGGCTACCCGGGCCCCCAGCCCGCACCCCCGGCCACCCCGGGCACCTCGCCCTGGCCCCCGCAGGCACCGACATCCGGCCCCACCACCCCGCCCGCCCCGGCACCGCCCGCCACCCCGCCCTGGCAACCCCCGCCCGGCTACGGCCGTACACCCACCCTGCCCGCCACCGACGTACCGGACAGCGCCCCCGCCACCGAAGCCGACGCTCGGCCCAACGGCCCGGAGGCGAGCGGCACATGACGACGCTCGACCCGACACCGGCGCCCGCACCCGCGCCCCCCGACACCCTCGTCCCCCTCTGCGAACGCCTCCTCGCCGACCTGCGTACGGAGGTCGCCCGGGCCGACACCAAGGCGTCCGTGCTGGTCGCCGCCCTCGGTATGACCGCCGGTGTCCTCAGCGGGCTGCTGGTCGGCCGGGACTGGACCCCGGCCGCGCTGTCCGCCGTGGGCACCGTGCTGTGGTGGACGGGAGCGGCCGCGCTCGTCCTGTCGCTCTTCGCCCTGCTGCTGGCGGTACTGCCCCGCTACCGCTCCCCGCACTGGGCCCCCGGCCGCCCGCTGTCCTACTTCGGCGACATCCAAGAGGCCGTCCGCCAGGGGCAGTTGGAAACGGCGCTGACGGACACCCGGCGCGCCCCCGTCACCGCGCTGACCCTCGCGCTCACCGAGATGAGCCGCATCGCCGTACGCAAACACCAGTGGATCCGAGCCGGCCTGATCGCCTTCTGCGTCGGCACGGTCCTGCTCCCCACCTCACTGCTGCTCGGCTGAACACCCGGCCGACCGGCCACCGCTCCCATGAAGGAACCGCCATGACCCAGCCACCCCAATATCCGGAACAGCCGCCCCAGTACCCCCAGCAGCAGTCGCCGCCCCCATATCCCCAGCCCTCACCGCCGTATCCCCAACAACACGTCCCACCGCAGTACCCACAACCGTCCCCGCCCCAGTACCCCCAGCAGTCCCCACCTCAAGTCCCGCCCCAGTACCCCTCCGCCCCCATACCCCCGCAATACACCCAGCCCGCGACTCCTCCCACCACCCACACCACCCCCCTGCCGCCCAACACCCCACCCGCCCCCACCGACCCGTCCCACCCCCACCACATCAGCACCGACCCCCGCCGGATCCACCTCTCCAACCAGCAGCGCCGCACCGACGCCACAGCCGTCGGCAGTCTCCTTCTCCATCTGCCGAACTTCCTGTGCAGCCTCTTCGTCGTCGGCCTGGTCTCCGCGCTCTTCGGCGACTTCGCTCTCGTCGTGATCCTGCTCTGGATCGCCAGCGGCGCACTCGTCTTCCACCGCCCCACCGAAAGCGCCCTCGCGCGCCATCTGCTCCGTCTGCGCTACCCCACGCCGCAAGAACGAGCCAAACTCGAACCGGTCTGGCGCGAGGTGACGGCCCGCGCCGGCGTCGAGGGCCGTACCTACGAGCTGTGGGTCGAGGACAGCGACAGCCTGAACGCGGTCGCCGCCGCCGGCCACATCGTCGGCGTCACCCGCTTCGCCATGAACCAGCTCCCCAACGGCGAACTCGCCGCCGTCATGGCCCATGAGCTGGGCCATCACGTCGGCGGCCACGCGTGGTCCGGTCTCCTCGGCTACTGGTACGCCCTGCCGGGCCGTATCGCCTGGCGCGTCCTCAAGGCGGTCTCCACCGTCGCCTTCCACGTCTCGAAGGCCTTCGGCTGCTTCGGCGTCGCCTTCGTCGTCCTGCTCGTGGGCGGTCTGGCCTTCGCGACAGTCAGCACCCTGTACGGGCTTCCGCTGCTGATCCTCGGTGTGCCCTACGCCCTCGCCGCCGTCGGCCGCCGTTCCGAACTCCGCGCGGACGAGCACGCGGCCGCTCTCGGCTTCGCCCCGATGCTGGCCGCCGTCCTCGACAAGCTGCACCGGCAGGAGCAGTACGAGAAGGCCGAGGTCACCGCCCGCAACGGCGGCATCCCCATCGAGGAGGGCGCCCTGAGCCGGCTCCTGTCCTCGCACCCGGACCACCACACCCGGCTGCACCATCTCCAGCCGTACCTCCAGCCGTACTGAGCCCGGACGCCCGGGCACGCCCAGAGGGCGGCCACCCCGAGAGGGACCGCCCTGCGGCACATGTCCGCTCACCCGCTCCCGATGGCCACCGCGAGCATCAGCGTCAGGATCACCGTCCAGGCCGCGACCGACATCCACCCCATGACCAGCCCGATCAGCGCGAGCCCGTCGCCGCCCTCCCCGGTGCGCTGGATCTCCGAGCGCGCCGCCTGTCCGAGCACGACCGCCGGGATCCCGGTGAACCCGAAGGTCGGCAGACACAGCACCCCGCACACGGCGGCTCCTACGGCCTTCCCGTTGGTCCGCGGCCTGGGCAGGGCCACGAACGTCCGCGGCACGGCCACGGGGTGCGTCAGGGGCCCCTGAGGCAGATCCCCGACGAGCAGGGCCAGCTCCCCGACGGTCCGGGCCGCGTACGCGCGGGCGACCCGCTTGTCGAACTCCGCCTTCTCCAGCCGCCCCTCCCCGTACCCCGCCCTGAGCACGTCCACGGCCCGCTCCCGGTCCGCGTGGGAGGCGAGCATGGGCGACGCGGCGGTATAGGGCTGCCAGGGCTGTGGGACGCCGCCCGGCCCGGGCTGCCACGAAGGATTCGACACGGAGTACCTCCCCAACCCCCCGAACTCCCTCCATGATGCGCCGAACCGGCAATCCGGGACAGACGGCGACGCCACCCGGACATGCCGAAGGGCGGTCACCCCGTACGAAACGGGGTGACCGCCCTTCAGTGCTTCAGAGCCGACTGCTACTGGTTGTACGGACCGTAGTCGTAGTCCTCCAGCGGAACGGCCTGGCCGGAGCCGGTGCCGAACGGAGAGTAGTCGATGTCGTCGTAGCCGACGGCCGAGTACATCGCGGCCTTGGCCTCCTCGGTCGGCTCCACCCGGATGTTGCGGTAACGGGACAGACCCGTACCGGCCGGGATGAGCTTACCGATGATGACGTTCTCCTTGAGGCCGATGAGGCTGTCGGACTTGGCGTTGATCGCCGCGTCCGTCAGGACTCGGGTCGTCTCCTGGAAGGAGGCGGCCGACAGCCAGGATTCCGTCGCCAGCGAGGCCTTGGTGATACCCATCAGCTGCGGACGACCGGAGGCCGGGTGACCGCCCTCCTGGACCACACGACGGTTCTCGGTCTCGAACTTCGAGCGCTCGACCAGCTCGCCGGGCAGCAGCTCGGCGTCGCCGGACTCGATGATCGTCACCCGGCGGAGCATCTGCCGGATGATGATCTCGATGTGCTTGTCGTGGATCGACACACCCTGCGAGTTGTAGACCTTCTGGACCTCGCCGACCAGGTGGACCTGGACGGCACGCTGGCCCAGAATGCGCAGCACGTCGTGCGGGTTGGTGGCACCCACGGTGAGCTTCTGGCCCACCTCGACGTGCTCGCCCTCGCTGACCAGGAGACGGGCACGCTTGGAGATCGGGAACGCCGTCTCGTCGCTGCCGTCGTCCGGGGTGACGACGATCTTCTTGGTCTTCTCGGTCTCCTCGATCCGCACGCGGCCCTGGGCCTCGGAGATCGGGGCGACACCCTTGGGCGTACGAGCCTCGAAGAGCTCGACGACACGGGGCAGACCCTGGGTGATGTCGTCACCGGCCACACCACCGGTGTGGAAGGTACGCATCGTCAGCTGGGTACCGGGCTCACCGATGGACTGGGCGGCGATGATGCCGACCGCCTCACCGATGTCGACCAGCTTGCCGGTGGCCAGCGAACGGCCGTAGCACATCGCGCAGGTGCCGACCTGGGACTCGCACGTCAGGATCGAGCGGGTCTTGACCTCCTCGACACCGTGGTGCACGAGCTGGTCGATCAGCACGTCGCCGAGGTCCACGTTGGCCGGCGCGATCACCTTGCCGTCGATGACGACGTCCTCGGCGAGCATGCGGGCGTAGACGCTGGTCTCGACGTCGTCCGCCTTGATCAGGACGCCGGCGGCGTTCTTCGAGGCGATCCGCAGCTTCAGACCGCGCTCGGTGCCGCAGTCCTCCTCGCGGATGATGACGTCCTGCGAGACGTCCACCAGACGACGGGTCAGGTAACCCGAGTCGGCGGTACGCAGGGCGGTGTCCGCCAGACCCTTACGGGCACCGTGCGTGGAGATGAAGTACTCCAGCACGGACAGGCCCTCACGGAAGGACGCCTTGATGGGACGCGGGATGGTCTCGTTCTTGGCGTTCGACACCAGACCACGCATACCGGCGATCTGCCGCATCTGCATCATGTTTCCTCGGGCACCCGAGTCAACCATCATGAAGATGGGGTTCGTCTTGGGGAAGTTCTCGTTCATCGCCTCGGCGACCTCGTTGGTCGCCTTGGTCCAGATCGCGATGAGCTCCTGAGTGCGCTCTTCCTTGGTGATCAGACCGCGCTCGTACTGCTTCTGGACCTTCTCGTCCTGCGCCTCGTACCCGCGGACGATCTCCTTCTTCGCCTCGGGAACGACGACGTCGGAGATGGCGACGGTGACACCGGAACGGGTCGCCCAGTAGAAGCCTGCCGCCTTCAGGTTGTCGAGCGTCGCCGCCACGATGACCTTGGGGTAGCGCTCGGCGAGGTCGTTGACGATCTCGGAGAGCTGCTTCTTGCCCACCGAGTAGTCGACGAACGGGTAGTCCTCGGGCAGCAGCTCGTTGAAGAGCGCGCGGCCCAGAGTGGTGTTCAGACGGAACGAGTCACCGTTCTGCCACTCCGGCTCACCCTCCTCGCGCACCGGCGGGGTCCAGCCGCGCGGCGGGATGGTGCCCACCGGGAAGCGGATGTCGACCTGCGACTGGAGCGCGAGCTCGCCGGCATCGAACGCCATGATCGCCTCGGCCGTGGAGCCGAACGAACGGCCCTCGCCCTTGGTGTCACGGAGCTCACCGTCGGTGGTGAGGAAGAACAGACCGAGGACCATGTCCTGGGTCGGCATCGTCACCGGACGGCCGTCGGCGGGCTTGAGGATGTTGTTCGAGGACAGCATCAGGATGCGGGCCTCGGCCTGCGCCTCTGCGGACAGGGGCAGGTGGACGGCCATCTGGTCACCGTCGAAGTCCGCGTTGAACGCGGTGCAGACGAGCGGGTGGATCTGGATGGCCTTGCCCTCGACAAGCTGCGGCTCGAAGGCCTGGATGCCGAGGCGGTGCAGGGTGGGAGCACGGTTCAGCAGAACCGGGTGCTCGGCGATGACCTCTTCGAGGACGTCGTACACGACCGTGCGGCCGCGCTCCACCATGCGCTTGGCGCTCTTGATGTTCTGCGCGTGGTTCAGGTCGACCAGGCGCTTCATCACGAACGGCTTGAAGAGCTCCAGCGCCATGGCCTTCGGCAGACCGCACTGGTGCAGCTTCAGCTGCGGACCGACGACGATCACGGAACGCGCGGAGTAGTCCACACGCTTGCCGAGCAGGTTCTGACGGAATCGACCCTGCTTGCCCTTGAGCATGTCGGACAGCGACTTCAGCGGACGGTTGCCGGGGCCCGTGACTGGGCGACCACGACGGCCGTTGTCGAAGAGCGCGTCGACGGCCTCCTGAAGCATGCGCTTCTCGTTGTTCACGATGATCTCGGGCGCGCCGAGGTCAAGGAGTCGCTTCAGACGGTTGTTGCGGTTGATCACACGGCGGTACAGGTCGTTCAGGTCGGAGGTCGCGAAGCGGCCACCGTCCAGCTGCACCATCGGGCGAAGGTCCGGCGGGATGACCGGGACGCAGTCGAGGACCATGCCCTTGGGGCTGTTGGAGGTCTGCAGGAAGGCAGACACGACCTTCAGCCGCTTCAGCGCACGGGTCTTCTTCTGGCCCTTGCCGGTGCGGATGATCTCGCGGAGCTTCTCGGCCTCCTCGTCGAGGTCGAAGGACTCCAGGCGCTTCTGCAGCGCCGCGGCACCCATCGAACCGTCGAAGTACGTGCCGAAGCGGTCGCGCAGCTCGCGGTAGAGCAGCTCGTCGCCCTCGAGGTCCTGGACCTTGAGGTTCTTGAACCGGGTCCACACCTCGTCGAGACGGTCGATCTCGCGCTGCGAACGGTCGCGCAGCTGCTTCATCTCACGCTCGGCACCCTCGCGCACCTTGCGGCGCACGTCGGCCTTGGCACCCTCGGCCTCGAGCTCGGCCAGGTCGGTCTCGAGCTTCTTGGCGCGGGCCTCGAGGTCGGCGTCGCGACGGTTCTCGATCTGCTGACGCTCCACGGAGACGTGCGCCTCCAGGGAGGGCAGGTCGCGGGTGCGGCGCTCCTCGTCGACGTACGTGATCATGTACGCCGCGAAGTAGATGACCTTCTCGAGGTCCTTGGGGGCCAGGTCGAGCAGGTAGCCCAGACGCGACGGGACGCCCTTGAAGTACCAGATGTGCGTGACGGGGGCGGCCAGCTCGATGTGGCCCATCCGCTCACGACGCACCTTGGCGCGAGTGACCTCGACGCCGCAGCGCTCACAGATGATGCCCTTGAAGCGGACGCGCTTGTACTTGCCGCAGTAGCACTCCCAGTCCCGGGTCGGACCGAAGATCTTCTCGCAGAAGAGTCCGTCCTTTTCGGGCTTGAGGGTGCGGTAGTTGATGGTCTCGGGCTTCTTGACCTCGCCGTGGCTCCACTGACGGATGTCGTCAGCGGTGGCCAGACCGATCCGGAGCTCGTCGAAGAAGTTGACGTCGAGCACTATGCGTCAATCCCTCTCAGGGTTGTAAGTCATGGGGTCTGATACGGGGGTCCTGGGGCCGGAGGCCTTCATGGTGAAGGCCTCCGGACTCCCGTCAGACCTCTTCGACGCTGCTCGGCTCGCGCCGGGACAGGTCGATGCCAAGCTCCTCCGCAGCGCGGAAGACATCCTCGTCGGTGTCGCGCATCTCGATGGACATGCCGTCCGAGGACAGCACCTCCACGTTGAGGCACAGGGACTGCATCTCCTTGATGAGCACCTTGAAGGACTCGGGGATGCCGGGCTCGGGGATGTTCTCGCCCTTGACGATGGCCTCGTAGACCTTCACGCGGCCGGTGACGTCGTCGGACTTGATGGTCAGCAGCTCCTGGAGGGCGTACGCGGCGCCATAAGCCTCCAGCGCCCACACCTCCATCTCACCGAAGCGCTGGCCACCGAACTGGGCCTTACCACCCAGCGGCTGCTGGGTGATCATCGAGTACGGACCGGTCGACCGGGCGTGCAGCTTGTCGTCGACCAGGTGGTGCAGCTTGAGGATGTACATGTACCCGATGGAGATCGGGTCCGGGAACGGCTCGCCGGAGCGGCCGTCGAACAGCCTCGCCTTACCGGTCGGCTGCACCATGCGGTCGCCGTCGCGGTTCGGGATGGTGTGGTTCAGCAGACCGGCGAGCTCGTCCTCACGCGCACCGTCGAACACCGGGGTGGCGACGTTGGTGCCGGCGGCGACCTGGTCGGCGCCGATCGCCTGGAGGCGCTGCGCCCACTCCTCGCCGAGCCCGGAGACGTCCCAGCCGCGGCTGGCGAGCCAGCCGAGGTGGATCTCCAGGACCTGTCCCGGGTTCATTCGGGACGGCACACCCAGCGGGTTGAGGATGATGTCGACCGGCGTCCCGTCCTCGAGGAACGGCATGTCCTCGATGGGCAGGATCTTCGAGATGACGCCCTTGTTGCCGTGGCGGCCGGCGAGCTTGTCACCGTCCGTGATCTTGCGCTTCTGCGCCACGTAGACACGAACCAGCTGGTTCACGCCCGGCGGCAGCTCGTCGCCCTCTTCACGGTCGAAGACGCGGACGCCGATGACCTTGCCGATCTCGCCGTGCGGGACCTTCAGCGAGGTGTCACGGACCTCGCGGGCCTTCTCACCGAAGATCGCACGGAGCAGGCGCTCCTCCGGGGTCAGCTCGGTCTCGCCCTTGGGCGTGACCTTGCCGACGAGGATGTCGCCGGCGACGACCTCGGCACCGATACGGATGATGCCGCGCTCGTCGAGGTCGGCGAGGACCTCCTCGGAGACGTTCGGGATGTCCCGGGTGATCTCCTCGGGGCCGAGCTTGGTGTCACGGGCGTCGACCTCGTGCTCCTCGATGTGGATCGAGGAGAGGACGTCGTCCTGCACGAGGCGCTGCGACAGGATGATCGCGTCCTCGTAGTTGTGACCCTCCCACGGCATGAACGCCACGAGCAGGTTCTTGCCCAGGGCCATCTCGCCGTTCTCGGTGGCCGGACCATCGGCGAGCACCTGGCCCGTGATGATGCGGTCGCCCTCGTTGACGATGACCTTCTGGTTGACCGAGGTGCCCTGGTTGGAGCGGGCGAACTTGGCCAGGCGGTACGTGATGTACGTGCCGTCGTCGTTGGCGGTGGTGATGTAGTCCGCGGAGACCTCCTGGACCACACCGTCCTTCTCGGCCTTGACCACGTCGCCGGCGTCGACCGCGGAGCGGTACTCCATGCCGGTGCCGACGAGCGGGGCCTCGCTCTTGATGAGCGGCACGGCCTGACGCATCATGTTCGCGCCCATGAGGGCACGGTTGGCGTCGTCGTGCTCGAGGAACGGGATCATGGCGGTCGCGACCGACACCATCTGGCGCGGCGAGACGTCCATGTAGTCCACGTCGTCACCGGGGACGTAGTCGACCTCGCCGCCACGACGGCGGACCAGGACGCGGTTCTCGGTGAAACGCATGTTGTCGTCGAGCGTGGCGTTGGCCTGCGCGATGACGAATCGGTCCTCTTCGTCGGCCGTGAGGTAGTCGACCTCGTCGGTGACGACGTCGCCGTCGACCCTGCGGTACGGCGTCTCCACGAAACCGAACGCGTTGACGCGGCCGTAGGAGGCGAGCGAACCGATCAGACCGATGTTCGGGCCTTCGGGCGTCTCGATCGGGCACATACGTCCGTAGTGGGACGGGTGCACGTCACGGACCTCGAAGCCGGCCCGCTCACGGGAGAGACCACCCGGGCCAAGAGCCGACAGACGGCGCTTGTGGGTGAGACCCGACAGCGGGTTGTTCTGGTCCATGAACTGCGACAGCTGGCTGGTGCCGAAGAACTCCTTGATGGAGGCGACGACCGGCCGGATGTTGATCAGGGTCTGCGGCGTGATCGCCTCGACGTCCTGGGTCGTCATGCGCTCACGGACGACGCGCTCCATACGAGCCAGACCCGTGCGGACCTGGTTCTGGATGAGCTCGCCGACGCTGCGCAGACGACGGTTGCCGAAGTGGTCGATGTCGTCGGTCTCGACGACGATGCTCGTACCCCGGTCGCCGACCGTCTCGGTCTCGCCCGCGTGCAGCTTCACCAGGTACTTGATCGTCGAGATGATGTCCTCGACGGTCAGGATGCCGGCGTCGAGCGGGGCGTCCGCGCCCAGCTTCTTGTTGACCTTGTAACGGCCGACCTTGGCGAGGTCGTAGCGCTTCGGGTTGAAGTACAGGTTCTCCAGAAGCGTCTGCGCGGCCTCGCGCGTGGGCGGCTCGCCCGGACGCAGCTTGCGGTAGATGTCCAGCAGCGCGTCGTCCTGGCCCTGGGTGTGGTCCTTCTCCAGGGTGGCGCGCATGGACTCGTACTCGCCGAACTCCTCGAGGATCTGCTCGGTGGTCCAACCGAGAGCCTTGAGGAGGACGGTCACGGACTGCTTGCGCTTGCGGTCGATGCGGACACCGACCATGTCGCGCTTGTCGATCTCCATCTCCAGCCAGGCACCCCGGGACGGGATGATCTTGGCCGAGAAGATGTCCTTGTCGGACGTCTTGTCGATGGAGGAGTCGAAGTAGACACCCGGCGAACGGACCAGCTGGGACACCACGACACGCTCGGTGCCGTTGATGACGAAGGTGCCCTTGTGGGTCATGAGCGGGAAGTCGCCCATGAAGACCGTCTGGGACTTGATCTCGCCGGTCTCGTTGTTGGTGAACTCTGCCGTCACGAAGAGCGGGGCCGCGTACGTGAAGTCGCGGTCCTTGCACTCGTCGATGCTGTTCTTCGGCGGCTCGAAGCGGTGGTCGCGGAATGTCAGAGACATCGACCCGGAGAAGTCCTCGATCGGAGAGATCTCCTCGAAGATCTCCTCCAGACCGGACTTGGTGGGGACGTCCTGACCTGACTCCAGAGCCTCCTCGACCCGACTCTGCCAAGCGGTGTTGCCGAGCAGCCAGTCAAAGCTCTCGGTCTGCAGCGCGAGCAGGTTGGGAACCTCGAGAGGCTCCTTGATCTTTGCAAAAGAGATGCGCAGCGGGGCAGTGCTGGCGCCGTTGTTCGTATTCGCGTTCGAGGCAGTGCGCGAGGCGGCCAAGAGGGGGTCCTTCCGAGGGCTCGGACTCACTACGCGCGTACCGGTCCCACTCCTGCACCCGAAGACAGGTACCTCCCTGATCTGGCTTTTTGCCAGGTCAGAGAAGTTCTGATCATCGATGCTGAGGCGAGGGCAGACCCCTGGTGACGGGCAGGGGGCAGCTAACAGGCAGCGCAAAGGGTCAGTGTAGCCACTTGGCGCACTGATGTCCAGCCCCGATTTTCTGTGACCCTCGTTGTCCTCAACGCCTTCGGCACGCTCGCCCTCAACGCACGTTGATACTGCCCTCTTCGTCGCCGATCCATGCCTCGGATTCGGACCGTTCTGGCGACGCGTCCTGAGAATTGCGCGCTGCGTGCGGTTCGTCAAGGCCTGTCTTGCCCAAACCGGGTGCTGCGCTCGTCACTTGCGGTCTGCCTCTGGCCTGCCACCAGGGGCGCTCAAGGGGCACGACGAAGATCACCATACTCCCCACGACCACGGTCGCAAGGCAGCCGCCACGACGCCCCCGGGAACGCCGAAGAGCGACCACCCGGATGGATGATCGCTCTTCGGTGCGTCAGCGTTACAGCCCTCTTACGAGGCCTGCGGCACGCGCGAGTCCGTGCGGACCCGTGAGGTGTTACTTGACCTCGACGGAGGCGCCGGCGGCCTTGAGGGACTCGGCAGCCTTGTCCGCGGCCTCCTTGTTGACCTTCTCCAGGACGGGCTTCGGGGCGCCGTCCACGAGGTCCTTGGCCTCCTTCAGGCCGAGGGAGGTCAGCTCACGCACGACCTTGATGACCTGGATCTTCTTGTCACCGGCGCCGGCGAGGATGACGTCGAACTCGTCCTTCTCCTCAGCGGCCTCGACCGGGGCGCCCGGGGCACCCGGAGCGGCAACGGCGACCGCGGCGGCGGCGGTGACGTCGAACTTCTCCTCGAAGGCCTTCACGAACTCGGAGAGCTCGATGAGGGTGAGGGACTCGAACTGCTCGAGCAGCTCTTCCTGGGACAGCTTCGTCGCCATGTTGGGCGATCCTTCCACTTAATCGGCTGGTGCCGTGATGTACATGTCGGCGGGCGTACTTTCGGCCCGCGTCGACCGCTTCCGCCTCAGGCGGCCGCGGTCAATGTGCGAGCCGAATTACTCGGCACCGCCCTGCTCGTCCTGCTTGGCACGAAGAGCGTCCACGGTGCGGACGAGCTTCGAGGGAAGCGCCTGGAAGAGCTGCGCAGCCTGAGTCTGCTTGCCCTTGAAGGCACCCGCCAGCTTGGCGAGCAGAACCTCGCGGGACTCGAGGTCCGCAAGCTTCTTGATCTCGTCGGCGGACAGCGCCTTGCCGTCAAGGACACCGCCCTTGATGACGAGGTTCGGGTTGTCCTTGGCGAAGTCACGAAGACCCTTCGCCGACGTCACCGGGTCACCGGAGATGAAGGCAACCGCCGTCGGACCGTTGAACAGGTCGTCGAGCGTCGAGATCCCGGCCTCGTTGGCCGCGATCTTGGTCAGCGTGTTCTTCACCACGGCGTACTGGGCGTCTTCACCGAGCGAACGACGCAGCGTCTTGAGCTGCGCCACGGTGAGACCCCGGTACTCGGTCAGCACAGCGGCGTTCGAGCTGCGGAACTGGTCCGCGAGCTCGGCTACCGCGGCAGCCTTGTCGGGCCTTGCCATAAGCGTGGCCTCCTTCCGGGTGATGAGGACCGCTCAGAAGGGGCTGCAGAAAAACGAAACGCCCCGGCACAGGTGCACGGGGCGTAGCTCGACCGGGACTCGCACGCTGTCGAGCAGCGAACTCCGGGAGCACTTCCACAGTCACCTGCGCGGGTCGTCCGCGATTTTCAGCGGATCCTTCGGCCGCCGGACCCTCTTGCGAGAGCACGGCAACGACCAGCGGTCTTTGGCTTCTGTAGGAGAGTACGTGACCCCGTCGCCGTCAGGCAAATCGGGTCCTACGGTGCTCAGCTCCCGCTGAGATCGCCGCTCCCCGCGAGCTCCTTGAACATCTCCATCAGGTCGAAGGTCTCGTCGGCCGGCGGCACCTCGACCTGGGCCTTCGCACCGTAGTCGGAGAGCTTCATGCTCATCTCGATGTTGCCCTCGGGGCTGTCGATGCCGACGTCCATGCGGACCGGGAGGTCGTCCTCGTTGACCCAGACCTCGGTGTCGTAGCCCTTGATGCCGGCCTTCTTCATGCCGGCCAGGAGCTCCTTGCGCTCCTTGGGCTCCAGGACGTCCAACGACTTGTTGGTCGCCATCATCTCCTCGACGGTGAGGGTGCCCTTGTAGTGCTCGGTGTCGGCCCCGTCGATCTTCTCGCTGCCCACGTGCTTGAGGTTGGGCGAGTCCAGGAGCATCGCCAGCTGCTGGGCGGGGTCCTGGTTCATGTCCTCCAGGCCGCCGGTGAGCTGCTTGGTGAGCTCGCCGTCCCCGGACTTCTCGGCCTGCTCGGCCATCGCCCCGAGGTCGAGCTTCATCCAGCGCTTGCCGTCCATCTCCTCGGCGGCGGCCGCGCCCGCGTCGACGTAGACGACGTCGTTCTGCCAGATGATGCGCGCGTTCTTGGGCATGTCCGCGTCCGCGCCGAGCCCGGAGCCCTTCATCGTCATGTCCATGAGCGTCGGGTCCCAGCCCATGATCCCGCTCATGGTCATCTTGCCGCCGTCCGCGCCCGGCACCGACATGGTCATGTTGACCCGGGCGGACTTGGCCTCGGCCGTCTTCTTGTACGCCGCGGTGATGACCTGCGTGACGGAGCGCTTCGTGCCCGTCTTCGCGCCCGTGTCCGTGGCGTCGGCGTCGTTCTTGTCTCCCCCGCCGCTACAGGCCACCGCGCCCGCCAGCAGCATGGCCGTCGCGGCGGCCCCCGCACCTCTACGTCGTACCGAGCCGCGTATGGACATGCTCATGAGTCCCCCCTGGACTGTGTGATTCCTGTTGAAAGTTCGACCAGGACCATATCCCCCACAGGGCTCCCCCGTCCCTCGGGTTTCCGGCCCATGTCAGGACGTGGTGCCGGCGACGGTGCCGCCCTGCTTCTCCAGCAGCTCCTTGAAGTCCTGGGTGTCGCCGGCCGCGGGCTTCTCTGCGGAGATCTTCACGCCGTAGTCGCTGTAGTAGGCGGTCTGGGTCAGGTCTCCGGTGGCCATCGTGCCCTTCTCGACCTTCTTGACCAGCAGATCCTGGTCGTTGACCCAGATGTCGACCTGCTGTGTGGTCACGCCCGCCTGTTCGAGCTGCTTCTTGAGGCCGGCGAGCTGGCTCGCGGTGAGGCTGGAGTTCTTGCCGGCGAGGTCGGCGACGTCGACGGTGCCCGAGTAGTGCGTGGTCTCCTGGCCGCGGACCTTCTCCGCGCCGACCTTCTTCACGTCCCCGGAGGCCAGCAGCAGCTTCACCGACTGGTTGGGCGTGGTGTTCTGCATCTGGTCCCGGAGGTAGGCGCCGGAGCTGCCGCCGAGGTCCGCGAGGTCGTCGTAGTCGTACCGGATCCAGTGCTTGCCGCCGGCCTGCTCGGCGAACTTGTCGCCCATCCGCGCGTAGTAGGCGTCGGGCAGATAGCGGGCCTCCATCGACGTGGTGCCCAGCTGGCGCATGGTGTCGGCCATGGTCCCGCCGGTGTACTCGATGGTCATGGTGCCGGTGATGCCGTCGCCCCAGCCGAGGGCTCCGTCGGCGGTCATGGACATCATCGTGCCCATGGTGGTCGTGGACTCGACCTTGGCGGAGTCGGCGGCGTCGGTGGACTTCTCGGCGGAGCGCAGGGCCGCCACGGGGCTGAGGTTGCTCGTGTCCTTGCCGGACGCCTTGTCGTCCTTGCCGGAGCCTGCCGAGTCATCCGAGGACGTACAGGCAGCCAGGCCGGTCAGCGCGGTCGCTGTCGCGATCGCCAGGGCCGTCCGGCGCATGGTCGTGCTCTTCATTCGTCCCACCCCAATGCGGTTGCTGTGCCCGCACGTTAGCGCGGAGCACTGACACAGGTACCCGCAAATGAGACGGGCCCCGCACCTCGAAAGGTTGCGGGGCCCGCGTCAAGAACGCGTATCGCGACGCGACTGCCGTCAGGATCAGACGGCGGCCGGGTCCTCCTCGACGAGGAGGTTGCGGGTGCGGTTCGGGTCGACCGGGATGCCGGGACCCATGGTGGTGGAGACCGCGGCCTTCTTGATGTAGCGACCCTTGGCGGCGGACGGCTTCAGACGGAGGATCTCCTCCAGCGCGGCGCCGTAGTTCTCCACCAGCTTGTCGTCCTCGAAGGACGTCTTGCCGATGATGAAGTGCAGGTTCGAGTGCTTGTCGACGCGGAACTCGATCTTGCCGCCCTTGATCTCGGTCACGGCCTTGGCCACGTCCGGGGTCACGGTTCCGGTCTTCGGGTTCGGCATCAGACCACGCGGACCGAGCACACGGCCGAGGCGGCCGACCTTGCCCATGAGGTCCGGGGTGGCGACGACGGCGTCGAACTCGTTGAGGCGGTTGCCCGCCGCGATCTCGGCGATCAGTTCGTCGGAGCCGACGATGTCGGCGCCCGCGGCGGTCGCGGCCTCGGCACGGTCACCGGTCGCGAAGACCAGGACCCGGGCGGTCTTACCGGTGCCGTGCGGAAGGTTCACGGTGCCACGGACCATCTGGTCGGCCTTGCGCGGGTCGACACCCAGACGGAAGGCGACCTCGACGGTGCCGTCGAACTTGGTCGTGGAGGTCTCCTTGGCGAGACGGACGGCCTCGAGCGGGGCGTAAAGCTTTTCCCGGTCGACCTTGGCGTCCGCAGCGCGGAGGGACTTGCTGCGCTTGCTCACTACTGCTCCTGTGTGTCTTGAGGAGTCGTGGTATGGGCCGAGCAGGCCCTGCCACGGTGCTACGAAGGTGCTACGAGGCTGGGGTTCAGCCCTCGACCGTGATGCCCATGGAGCGGGCGGTGCCGGCGATGATCTTCGACGCGGCGTCCAGGTCGTTGGCGTTCAGGTCGGGAAGCTTGGTCGTGGCGATCTCGCGGACCTGCGCCTCGGTGATCTTGGCGACCTTGGTCTTGTGCGGCTCGCCAGAGCCCTTCTCGACACCCGCGGCCTTGAGGATCATCTTCGCGGCCGGCGGCGTCTTGGTGATGAAGGTGAAGGAGCGGTCCTCGTAGACCGTGATCTCCACCGGGATCACCCAGCCACGCTGCGACTCGGTCGCGGCGTTGTAGGCCTTGCAGAACTCCATGATGTTGACGCCGTGCTGGCCGAGCGCGGGGCCGACCGGCGGCGCGGGGTTGGCCGCACCGGCGTTGATCTGGAGCTTGATGAGCCCCGTGACCTTCTTCTTCTTGGGAGGCATTGCTCTCTCCGGGTCCTAGTGAGAGTTTTCAGCCGTCCGGTCCGGATGATCCGGATGGAGGCATACCGCACAACGATAACGGGTATCCCTGCGCGGCCAAAAACCGAGCAGGTCAGACCGGCTGCGAAAGCCTGTCTGACCTGATCGGAGGCTTGTGCTCCAGACGAAGCTAGTTCTTCTGGATCTGGTCGAAGGAGAGCTCGACCGGCGTCTCGCGGCCGAAGATCTCGACGAGACCCTTGACCTTCTTCGAGTCGGCGTTGATCTCGTTGATCGTGGCCTGCAGCGTGGCGAACGGGCCGTCGGTGACGGTGACCGAGTCGCCGACCTCGAAGTCCAGCACCTGGACCTCGACCTTACGCTGCGGAGCCGGCTTGCCCTCGGCCTCGGCGGCCTCGCGGGCGGCCTTCTCCTCGGCCTCCGGGGCGAGCATCTTGACGATCTCGTCCAGGGTCAGCGGGTACGGGTCGTAGGCGTTGCCCACGAAGCCGGTGACGCCGGGGGTGTTGCGGACGACGCCCCAGGACTCGTTCGTCAGGTCCATGCGCACCAGGACGTAGCCGGGGAGCTTGTTCTGACGGATCGTCTTGCGGTCGCCGTTCTTGATCTGGACGACCTCTTCCTGCGGCACCTCGGCCTGGAAGATGTAGTCCTCGACGTTGAGCGAGACGGCGCGCTGCTCGAGGTTGGTCTTCACGCGGTTCTCGTAACCGGCGTAGGTGTGGATGACGTACCACTCGCCGGGGAGGGTGCGCAGTTCCTCGCGCAGGGCGACGACGGGGTCCACCGGCTCGGCCGGCTCCTCCTCGGCGTCCTCTTCCTCGTCCTCGACGGCCTCGACGTCGCCGCCGGACTCGGTCTCGGCGTCCTCGTCGGCTTCGTCCTCGACGTGGAGAGCGGCTTCCTCGGCGGGCTCGCCCGCCTCGGCGTCGGCAGCCTCGACCTCGTCCAGGTCCTCGTCCGCGCCCTCGAGGATGTCGAGCTCGTCTTCCACGGACTCGTCCGGCTCGATGGCGTCGTTCAGGTTCTGGTCAGACACGGTGGCTGCTTCTTCCTGGATACATAGGGGTGGAACATGCGAAAGGGGCGCCGGTAACCGCGGCGCCCTTCGCAACATTGCTCAGCCGAAGACGTACTTGGCGGCGTGGTCGAGTCCATAGTCAATCACGGTGACCAGGCCGATCATGACGATCACGAAGACGATCACCACGGTCGTGTAGGTGGTCAGCTGACTCCGCGACGGCCAGACGACCTTGCGAAGTTCCGCGACGATCTGCCGGTAGAAGAGGGCAAGGCGCTTCAGCGGGCCCTTCTTGGCACGCTTACCGCCCTTGCGGGTCTTCTTCGACTCCGACGCCTCATCCTGGGCATCAGGCGTGTCGATGGAGCCCACGGCGTCCGCCATTCGTCCTCACCTGTTCCCGGGTCGTGGCCGTGCCGCGCCCGGTCTGAGCCGCACGGCGGTGCATTACCTGTACGTACATGCGCACACATCCTGGCGGTGTGTGTAGCAGGGCCGGAGGGACTTGAACCCCCAACCGCCGGTTTTGGAGACCGGTGCTCTACCAATTGAGCTACGACCCTTTGTGGTTCTCCCCAAACGTACCGCATCCGCCCGAGTGCTCGGTGTGCACCGGATGAGCGCGGCCGTTGTGAGGCCAACGAGGTGAGAGTGTACGTGCTCCGGAGGCCCCCGTCGAACAGAAAGCGCCCGTAGGGGCTGTGCGGACGGAAGATCGACTGCGCGGCGATCGAAGATCACCCAGGCCACCGCGCGAATCCGGACGGTTGTTCCACGCGTGTTCAGTCTGTGAAACCCGTGTGCCGCTGGCGTTTCCGGTCTGGAACGATGGGCCCATGAGCGCTGCAACCCCTCCCACCGAGCGCCGGGTCTCCGCCCGAGTCGGCGCGATCTCCGAGTCCGCCACCCTCGCCGTGGACGCCAAGGCCAAGGCCCTCAAGGCCGCCGGGCGTCCGGTGATCGGCTTCGGCGCCGGTGAACCCGACTTCCCGACCCCGGACTACATCGTCCAGGCCGCCATCGAGGCCTGCTCGGACCCGAAGTACCACCGCTACACGCCGGCCGGCGGTCTGCCCGAGCTGAAGGCCGCGATCGCCGCGAAGACGCTGCGCGACTCCGGCTACGAGGTCGACGCCTCCCAGGTCCTGGTGACCAACGGCGGCAAGCAGGCCATCTACGAGGCCTTCGCCGCGATCCTCGACCCGGGCGACGAGGTCATCGTCCCGGCCCCGTACTGGACGACGTACCCGGAGTCGATCCGCCTCGCGGGCGGTGTCCCGGTGGAGGTCGTCGCGGACGAGACCACCGGCTACCGCGTCTCCGTGGAGCAGCTGGAGGCGGCTCGTACGGAGAACACCAAGGTCCTGCTCTTCGTCTCCCCCTCCAACCCGACCGGCGCCGTCTACACCCGCGCGCAGATCGAGGAGATCGGCCGCTGGGCCGCCGAGAAGGGCCTGTGGGTCCTGACCGACGAGATCTACGAGCACCTGGTCTACGGCGACGCGGAGTTCCACTCCCTGCCGGTGGTGGTGCCGGAGCTCGCCGACAAGACGATCGTGGTCAACGGTGTCGCGAAGACGTACGCGATGACCGGCTGGCGCGTGGGCTGGGTCATCGGCCCCAAGGACGTGGTCAAGGCCGCGACGAACCTCCAGTCGCACGCCACGTCGAACGTCTCCAACGTCGCCCAGGTGGCGGCCCTGGCCGCGGTCTCCGGCGACCTGTCGGCCGTCGAGGAGATGAAGGAGGCCTTCGACCGCCGCCGCAAGACGATCGTGCGGATGCTCAACGAGATCGACGGCGTGCTCTGCCCGGAGCCCGAGGGCGCCTTCTACGCCTACCCGTCGGTCAAGGCCCTGCTCGGCAAGGAGATCCGCGGCAAGCGTCCGCAGGACACGGTCGAGCTGGCCGCGCTGATCCTGGAGGAGGCCGAGGTCGCGGTCGTCCCGGGTGAGGCGTTCGGTACGCCGGGCTATCTGCGGCTGTCGTACGCGCTCGGTGACGAGGATCTCGTCGAGGGTGTCTCGCGGATCCAGAAGCTGCTGGCCGAGGCCACGGACTGACCTTGAGTGCCGCGCGGGCCGTCTCCTTCGGGGGGGGCGGCCCGCTCGTGTTTGCGTGCGAGCAAGACCACGTTCGGGGAAAGCGCTACCGGGACGGCGGGGACGTACGGCAGGATCCTGGAATGGAGCGTGTACGTGATGTCTCTGAGCTGCCGAAAGCCCATCTGCACCTGCACTTCACCGGTTCGATGCGTCCGGGCACCGTCCTGGAGCTGGCCGACAAGTACGGCGTACGGCTGCCCGAGGCGCTGACCGAAGCACTGACCAGCGGGGAGCCGCCGAAGCTGCGGGCCACGGACGAGCGGGGCTGGTTCCGGTTCCAGCGCCTGTACGACGCGGCGCGTTCGTGCCTCAGAGAGCCCGAGGACATCCAGCGGCTGGTGCGGGAGGCCGCCGAGGAGGATGTGCGCGACGGCTCGGGGTGGCTGGAGATCCAGGTGGACCCGACGTCGTACGCCCCTCGTCTGGGCGGTCTGATCCCCGCCCTGGAGGTCATCCTCGACGCGGTGGAGACGACCTCGCGGGAGACCGGGCTCGGGATGCGGGTGCTGGTCGCCGCGAACCGGATGAAACACCCGTTGGACGCGCGCACGCTGGCCCGGCTCGCCGTGCGGTACGCGGAGCGGGGCGTGGTCGGTTTCGGGTTGTCGAACGACGAACGCCGGGGCATGGCACGGGACTTCGACCGTGCCTTCGCCATCGCGCGGGAGAGCGGGCTGCTGTCGGCGCCGCACGGCGGCGAGCTGGCCGGTCCGGCGTCGGTACGGGACTGTCTCGACGACCTGCACGCCACCCGGATCGGGCACGGGGTGCGGGCCGCGGAGGATCCGCGGCTGATGAAGCGGCTGGCCGACCGGGGTGTGACCTGCGAGGTCTGCCCGGCGTCGAACGTGGCGCTGGGCGTCTACGAGAAGCCGGAGGACGTGCCGTTGCGGACGCTGTTCGAGGCGGGGGTTCCGCTGGCGCTGGGCGCCGACGACCCGTTGCTCTTCGGGTCGCGGCTGGCCGCCCAGTACGAGATCGCGCGGCAGCACCACGGTTTCACCGACCAGGAGTTGGCGGAGCTGGCCCGGCAGTCGGTCCGGGCCTCCGCGGCGCCCGAGGTCGTCAAGGCGCGGATGCTGGCCGGGGTGGACGAGTGGCTGGCTCGCCCGGCCGCCTGAAGTGGGCGTAGGGCGGATACGGCTTGTAGCAGATGTCCACCTCCAGGGGATGCCCGCCGGTGTTGGGCGGCTCAGCCAGGGTGAGAGCCGTCATGAGGGCCATGTGCCCCTCGGCGACACGCTTCTGGCGCGGCCCCCAGCCGGCCGCGTAGGCGAACTCGGTGGCCGTCTGGGCGAAGACGTCTCTGTTGCCGAAGAGGAAGAACGTCCGGGCGTGGGTGGCGTGCCGCAGCTCGTCCCGGGCGTCCGCGCGTGAGTGGCGAGCACGCCAGGACTCCGCGTCCCGCGCGGTGCGGGCCTCGTCCGTGCCTACGGTCAGCGGGGTGCCGTGGGTGAGCCTTCGGCGCAGCTCGGGCCACTGGGTGGCACGCAGGCCGAGACTGTGGTGGGCCAGGACGAGGTCGACTCGCTCGCCCCAGCCCTCGTCGGGCGGGACTCCGTCGCGCAGCGGGACGTGAACGATGGTGTGGCGGGAGTAGGCGGCGAAGGAGAACAGTCCGGCCAGCCGGTTGAGCCCGTCGTGGTCGCCGAGCAGCAGGCCGATGGGGTCGGGGGCACTGAGAGAGGTGTGACGCAGGGGGTGGCGGGGCTGGACGACCCGGTACTCGTGCGGTCCGGTCCGGGGCCTGAACTGGCGCAGCCTCAGCCGCATGCGGGATCCCTCATGGGATCAGGGTCGGGGGTGAGCGGGGTGCGCCGCAACGGAGATTCCCGTTCGGCCGGGCCCTTCAGAGGCTGACGCCGACCGTCACCGGCTCGTTGACCAGCGTGATGCCGAAGGTCTCGCGGACGCCGGCGACGACCTCGCGGGCCAGGGTGAGGAGGTCCTCGGTGGTGGCCTCGCCTCTGTTGGTGAGGGCGAGGGTGTGCTTCGTGGAGATGCGGGCGGGGCCGGTGCCGTAGCCCTTGGTGAAGCCCGCCTTGTCGATGAGCCAGGCCGCGGAGGTCTTGGTGTGGCCCTCTCCCGCCGGGTACGCGGGCGGCTCGGCCGTGTCGCCGAGGTGGGTCTTCACGCGCGCGTGGAACGCGGTGAACTGCTCGTCGGTGAGGATCGGGTTGGTGAAGAAGGAGCCCGCCGACCAGGTGTCGTGGTCCTCCGGGTCCAGCACCATGCCCTTGCCCGCGCGCAGCTTCAGTACGGTCTCGCGGGCGGCGGTGAGGGGGACGCGGTCGCCGGGTTCCACGCCGAGGGCGCGGGCGGTCTCGGCGTACTTGATCGGTGCGGAGAGGCCGTCGGCGTCTTCGAGCTCGAAGGCGACGCGCAGGACGACGTAGCGCTCGGGGTCGGCCTTGAAGCGGCTGTGACGGTAGGAGAAGCCGCAGTCGGCGTTGCCGACGGTGACCGTTTCGCGGGCCCGGCGGTCGTAGGCGATCACCTCGGTGATCGTGGCGGAGACCTCTTGGCCGTACGCACCCACGTTCTGGATCGGGGTCGCGCCCGCGGAGCCGGGGATGCCGGCGAGGCACTCGATGCCGGCGAGTCCTGCCTCTACGGTGCGGGCGACGGCGTCGGTCCAGACCTCGCCGGCGGCGAGTTCGAGGCGGGTGCCGGTGAGCTCGAAGCCCTTGGTGGCGATGACCAGGGCGGTGCCGTCGAAGCCCTTGTCCCCGATGACGAGGTTCGAGCCGCCGCCGATGAGCAGGAGAGGCGTACCGCTGTCGTCGGCCTCGCGCACGGCCGCGATCACCTCGGCGTCGGTGGTCGCCGTGATCAGCCGAGCGGCGGGACCGCCCAGGCGGAAGGTGGTCAGCGGGGCGAGGGGGGCGTCGTGTCGTTCCTGCACGCGCTCAAGGGTACGAGACGCGTCTGACACCGAGCGGGTGGATGCCTGCGGCGGCCCGTCGCAGGCCGGTGGGGGTGTGCGCTGCGGATTGCGGGTGCGGGTGGGTGGGTGGATGCCTGCGGCGGCCTGCGCGGGTGTGGTGGGGGTTCGCGTTGCGCGGTGCGGTTGCGTTGTGGGTCGGTGCCGCACCGGGGGGTGTCCCGCCTGGGGGCGCACGAGACGGCCCCGTCCCGAAGGGCGGGGCCGTCTCGTGGTGGGAGGTCAGACGGCGGCGTTTTCCAGGGCCGGTGTCCGTTCCTCCGTTGCCGTGCCTGCCGCGACCCGAGCGGAGGGCCTCCGCGGGATCAGGAGGGCCGCTACGCCCGCGAGTGCCACCACGCCCGCCCCCGTCACCAGCGCGGGCCGCAGGCCGTCGACGAAGGTCTGGCCCGTCTCGTAGCCGCCCTGGGCGGAGAAGATCGACCCCATGATCGCGATACCGAGGGCACCGCCGACCTCTCGGAGGGCGTTGTTCGCACCGGACGCGACGCCTTGTTCGGACCCACGGACGCTGGACATGACCAGGTTGGAGGCGGGAGCGAAGAAGAGGCCCATGCCGATGCCGCTGATGATCAGGCCGGGGAGCTGGATCGAGTAGGAGGCGTCCACGGTGATGACGGATGCCAGGTAGGCGAGGCCTGCCGCTTGGAGGAAGAGGCCGGTGGCGACGACCGGGCGGCCGCCGATGCGGTCGGAGAGGATCCCCGCGATCGGCGCGGCCAGCATCGGCATACCCGTCCAGGGCAGCATCCGCAGTCCCGCCTCGGTGGGCGAGTAGCCGAGCACACCCTGCATGTACTGGCTGAGCAGGAAGATCGACCCGAACATGCCGAGGAACATCAGAAGGCTGGCCGCGTTGATGCCGGAGAAGGCCCGGGAGCGGAACAGCCGCATCGGCAGCATGGGGTTCTTGGCGCGGGTGCTGTAGAGGACGAACCCGGCGAGGAGTGCCGTACCGGCGAACAGGGACGTGAGGACGAGGTTGTCCGTCCAGCCGTCCGCGGGACCGCGTACGAGGCCGTAGACGATGCCGAAGAGACCGCCGCTGGCGAGGAGGGTGCCGGGGATGTCGAGGGGCGCGCCGGTGCCGTAGGACTCGGCGAGGCGGAGGCGGGCGAGGGGGATGAGGGCGATGCCGAGCGGGACGTTCAGCCAGAAGATCCACTGCCAGGAGATGTGTTCGGTCAGGCTGCCGCCGATGAGGGGCCCGGAGGCCACCGCGAGTCCGTTGACGGCGCCCCAGATGCCGTACGCCATCCCGCGCTTGGCCGCGGGGACGGCCGCCGTCAGGAGGGTGAGGGTCAGCGGCATCATGATGGCCGCGCCCACGCCCTGCACCGCGCGGGCCGCGATGAGGCTGTCGATGCCGGGGGCCAGGGCCGCCGCGGCGGACGCCACGGTGAAGACCGCCAGTCCGGCGAGGAAGAGCCGGCGGCGGCCGAAGCGGTCGCCCAGGGCCGCGCCGAACATCAGCAGGACGGCGAAGGTGAGGGTGTAGGCGCTCACCGTCCATTCCAGGTCGTGCAGCCCGCCGCCGAGGTCCTCGCGGATGGCGGGCAGGGCGGTGGTGACGACGAGGTTGTCGAGGGCCGCCATGAACCCGGCGACGCTGGTGATGACGAGAGCCCAGACGGCTCCCCCGCGTGGTGTCTTCTGTGCGGCTTGCTGTGACATCGCTCCCCCAGAGCTTTCTGGATCGTTGGGTAGTTATTGATTACTAACTTTCGCGCTCATGAAAGGGCGCCGCCGACGCCCGTTCCACCACTCAGTGCTCGAGTCGGCCCTTGGCCCGCGCCGACGGATACAGCCCTTCCCACACCCGGTGCTCGGGCGGGAACCCCATGGCCACCAGGCAGTTGACGAGCATGCCGTACGCCAAGAAGGTCGTCGTCTCGTTCACGTCGGCACCCAGCGGCAGATGGACCGTGTCCCACAGCCGCATCCAGCCGTCGCGCACCTCCGCACCGAACTCGTGGTCGCCCTCCTGCTCGGCGGCCGCCACCGCGACGTACATCTGCATCTGCATCATCAGCCGCTCCGGCCGCTCCGCGATGACCTTGGTGTACGCGTCCGCCATGGAGTGCAGGGCCTCTTCGCCCTGAAGCCCCTCGGCGGCCTCCGCGAACGTGCGGATCGTGTCCTCCACGCATCGCTGGGCGGCCGCCAGGAAGATCGCCTTCTTGCCGGGGAAGAGCCGGAAGAGATACGGCTGCGAGACCCCGACCCGCTTGGCGATCGCCTCGGTCGACGTGCCGTGGTAGCCGCCGCGGGCGAACTCGATCGTCGCCGCGCGGATCACGCTCTCGCGCCTCTCCTCTGCGCTCATCCTGACCATGCCAGTAAGTTAGTACTCAATCACTAACTACGTCAAGGGACGTCAACGGCCGTCAAGAGGCTCGGAACGTCTTCACCCCATCGACCGTTGGGGCCGGTAGGGGGCCTGCCATCAGTAAGGGGCGCCCCACCATGGAGAACGCCCCTTACCTCACCCGCAGATCAGGCCAGCCGTACAACCGCCCGGGACATCCCCAGCACCTTCTGCCCGGCGCTGGTCGCCGTGAGGTCCACGCGGACCGTGTTGTCGTCGAGCTTGGCCGCGACCTTGCCGCTGACCTCGATGACGGCGCCCTGGTCGTCGTTGGGGACGACGACGGGCTTGGTGAAGCGGACGCCGTACTCGGCGACGGCGGCCGGGTCGCCGACCCAGTCCGTCACCACGCGGATCGCCTCGGCCATGGTGAACATGCCGTGCGCGATGACGTCCGGCAGCCCGACCTCCTTGGCGAACTTCTCGTTCCAGTGGATCGGGTTGAAGTCCCCGGAGGCGCCCGCGTACTGGACGAGAGTGGCGCGGCTCACGGGAAAGGTCTGGGCGGGCAGTTCGGTGCCGACCTCGACGTCTTCGTATGCGATCTTCGCCGTCATGTTCTTCGTCACGCCCCCTCTGCCGCGCGCGCGACCAGCTTCGTCCAGGCCGTCACGACGTGCTCGCCGGCCTCGTCATGAACCTCGCCACGGATGTCCACGATGTCGTTGCCCGCCATGGACTTGATCGCCTCGATGGTCGAGGTGACCGAGAGCCGGTCACCGGCGCGGACCGGGCGGGTGTAGGCGAACTTCTGGTCGCCGTGCACGACCCGGCTGTAGTCCAGACCCAGTTGCGGGTCCGCCACGACCTGTCCGGCGGCCTTGAACGTGATGGCGAACACAAAGGTCGGCGGGGCGATCACATCGGGGTGACCGAGCGCCTTGGCGGCGTCCGGGTCGGTGTACGCCGGGTTGGCGTCCCCCACGGCCTCCGCGAACTCGCGGATCTTCTCGCGGCCCACCTCGTAGGGGTCGGTGGGCGGGTAGCTCCGCCCCACGAAGGACTGGTCGAGCGCCATGGGCTCGGCACCTCCTGATCACTGGGTACTGGCCGGTATCGGCTCAGGAACGACGCGAGGCCGCCCCCTGGAGTACAGGGGACGGCCTCGCGTACGAGCCTGATTTATCGCGTTTCGCGGTGCGCGGTGTGCGCGTTGCAACGCGGGCAGTGCTTCTTCATCTCCAGTCGGTCCGGGTTGTTACGCCGGTTCTTCTTGGTGATGTAGTTCCGCTCCTTGCACTCCACGCAGGCCAGCGTGATCTTCGGGCGGACGTCGGTGGCAGCCACAGGAGTGCTCCTTGACGAACGGATGGGACGATTAACGCATAGAAGAGTAGCCGATCGAAGGACCGACCCCGCAATCGGCTACTGTCAGTAGCGGTGACCGGACTTGAACCGGTGACACAGCGATTATGAGCCGCTTGCTCTACCGACTGAGCTACACCGCTGTGATGCGATCGGTTCCCACCTTGCGGCGGGAACCTCTCACACCAGAGCCCCAATACGGAATCGAACCGTAGACCTTCTCCTTACCATGGAGACGCTCTACCGACTGAGCTATTGGGGCGAGCGATGAAGACATTACACGCTCGGCCGCCGTTCACCCAAATCCGTTTCCGGTCCTCGTCCATGCCCCCTCCGCGGCCCGTCCGGAGGGCTCTCCGGCCGCCTGCCGGGCGGCCTGTCCAGGGGTCCTCCCACCGGCCCCTGAGGCCTCTCCCGTACGACGAACCACACCGGTACGACTATTGCGCTCCTCCCCGCCGCGAGCGGATCACCGCCCTAGGCTCGACTCACTCTGCGTGATCTTGCGTCCCCGTCCGCAGCCCCGAGCCACGAGCCTTGAGCCCCTGGAGCGCGATGCCCGACAGCCAGCCGCAGCCGCCCCCCTCCTCGTCCTCCTCGGGCCCGGCCGACCCCACCTCAATCCTGCTGTGCGGGGCACGGCTGACCGACGGCCGGACCGTGGACGTACGGCTGGGCGGCGGGCGCATCGAGGCGGTCGGCACGGCGGGCAGCCTGGCGGCGGACGGCACGCGCGCGTGCGGTGCGCGGGTGGACCTCAGCGGCTATCTGCTGCTCCCGGCGCCGGTCGAGCCGCACGCCCATGGCGACACGGCCCTGTCGGCCGACGAGGGCGGCCCGGTCTCCTACGACCCCCAGGACGTCCAGCGCCGGGCCACCGAGGCGGCTCTGCTGCAGCTCGGACACGGGGCGACCGCGCTGCGGGCACACGTGCGCGTGGGCGACGTCCAGGGGCTGGGCGCGCTGGCCGCCGTACTCCAGGCGCGGCGCTCGCTGCGCGGGCTCACCGAGCTGACCGCGGTGGCGATGCCGCGGGTGCTGACCGGGGTGGCGGGGGCGGAGGGACTCGCGATGCTGCGGGACGCGGTGAAGATGGGTGCCTCGGTGGTGGGTGGCTGCCCGGACCTCGATCCCGATCCGACGGGTTATGTGCAGGCGGTGCTGGATGTCGCCTCCGAGCAGGGCTGCCCCGTCGATCTGCACACCGACGGCACCGACCCCGCCCGCCTCGCCCGCCTCGCGGCGATGGCGGGCGGACTGCGTCCCGGCGTGACCCTGGGCCCGTGCGGCTTCCTGGGCCGGCTGCCCTCCGAGATCGCCTCCCGCACCGCCGACCAGCTCGCCGCGGCCGGGGTGACCGTGGTGTGCCTGCCGCAGGGCGGCTGCGGGGGCGTGGAGCGGCGCGGTACGGCTCCGGTACGGCTGCTGCGGGCGGCCGGGGTGCGGGTGGCGGCCGGCAGCGGTGCGCTGAGGGACGTGTCGAACCCGGTGGGACGCGGGGATCCGCTGGAGGCGGCCTATCTGCTGGCCTCGCGGTACGGCCTGCGCCCCGAGGACGCCTACGACGCGGTGAGCACCTCCGCCCGGACCGTGCTGGGGCTGCCCGAGGTGCGCGTGGAGGCGGGGTTTCCGGCCGAGTTGCTGGCGGTGCGCGGGGACCGGCTCGCGGGGGCGTTGTCGCTGGCGTACAGCCGGATCGTCGTGCATCGGGGGCGGGTGGTGGCGCGGACGAGTGCGGTGCGGGAGTTCTGCGACTCGGCGGCGGCGGTGGAGTTGGGGTTGCCGCGGCAGGGGCGGGGGGAGTTGTCGTAGGCGGGTGTGGGAGGGGAGTCCTAGGCGGGCGCGGGTCGGGTGAGTCGTGGGCGGCGGGTACGGGAGGGGTGAGTCGTGGGCGCCGGGTGCGGGTCGGGTGAAATGTCGTAGGCGGGTGAGATGTCGTAGGCGGGTGCAGGTCGAGTGGCGGGGAACCGCGAACACCCGCCACGGCGCCCCACTCGCCCACCAACCGAACCGGCAATCACAACCGTTCCGGCGTACGGTCGATGCATGCGCATTGTCATCGCTGGTGGACATGGTCAGATCGCGCTGCGGCTGGAGCGGCTGCTCGCCGCGCGCGGGAACGAGGTCGCGGGAATCATCCGCAACGCCGAGCAGGGCGACGACCTGCGGGAGGCCGGTGCCGAGCCGGTGCTCCTGGATCTGGAGTCGGCCTCGGTCGAGGAGGTCGCGGCCCATCTTCAGGGCGCGGACGCGGCGGTCTTCGCGGCGGGCGCGGGTCCGGGCAGCGGCGCGGCCCGCAAGGACACGGTGGACAAGGGTGCGGCGGTGCTGTTCGCGGACGCGGCGGTCCGGGCCGGCGTACGGCGTCATGTGGTCGTGTCGTCGATGGGCGCCGATGCGAAACACCAGGGCGACGACGTCTTCGACGTCTACCAGCGCGCCAAGGGCGAGGCCGACGACCATGTCCGCGGGCTCGACGCCCTGGACTGGACGATCCTGCGCCCGGGTGCGCTGACGAACGACGCCGGTACGGGCCTCGTACGGCTTGAGGCGCACACGGGTCGCGGTCCGGTCACACGCGACGATGTGGCCGCCGTGGTGGCGGAGTTGCTGGAGACCCCGGCGACGGCCGGGCTGACCCTGGAGCTGGTCGGCGGGTCGACGCCGGTGTCGGTGGCGGTGAAGGCCGTGGCCGGGAACTGAGGGTGGCGGTACGGGGTTGCCGGGCGCGGAAGTTCGCGGCCGGCCATTCCCCTCGTACGGCTGGAAGGGCTTCGGCTCGACGGGGACGGACCGGTGGCTCGTATGGATGTACGAGCCAGGTTCGTAGGAGCAGTCCGTCGGAACGGTCTGTCGGAACAGCCGTGGAGACCGCCGTGGGAACTGCCTGTCAGAACAGGGGCATCTGGCCCGGGATCTCCGGGATCACATAGCCGTCCAACGACGGCTGGGCCGCGCCCAGTTGGGCCTGGCGGCGGGAGCCCGGGCAGGAGGTGAGCGCGCCGTTCTCGCGGGCGCCGGGCGGGTCGTGTCGCGCGAAGCGACCGGCGACGACGGCGATCTCGCGGCGGCATTCGGGGCAGTTCCTACGGCGGCTGGGCATGTGATCAGTGTGCCCCGCGCGGGCTGGTGTCGTGCGTGTCAGACGGGTGGTGGCCGGGTCCTCGGTCTGAGCGCGACGGCGTCGGATCCGGCCAGTGCCGATCGGCCGGAACTGCCTTGTTCTCGCGGGACGGGCGGGCTCGCGCCCGCACTAGCATGCCCCTGCGCCACCTGCCCGATGCCCTCCGGGACCCGATCGCCCGCCCGCCCCCGCCGCTCGCGAGCCGCAGGAGACCCCATGGACGAGGACCACGGCACGGACTTCGACGGACTCGCCGAGGCGTACGAACGCATGGCCACGGCTTTGCCGCTGCGCGAGTACGTCGAGGCCCACACCTTGTTCGGGCTGCTGGGCGATGTCGAGGGCAAGGCCGTCCTGGACCTGGGCTGCGGCAGCGGCCTGTACACCCGACGGCTGCGCGAGCTCGGCGCCTCGGCCGTGACCGGGATCGACAGCGCCGAGGGCATGCTCGACTTCGCCCGGCGCCGCGCGGCCGCCGCGGGGCTCGACATCACGTACCTGGCGCGTGCGGCCACGGACCCGCCCGCCGGGGGCGATCCCGAGCTCGACGGCCGCTTCGACCTGGTCTCCTCGGTCTACGTGCTCTGCTACGCGCCCACCCGCGAGACCCTGACCGGCTTCTGCCGCACCGCGCGCCGGGCCCTGCGTCCGGAGGGCGGCCGGTTCGTCTTCGCCACGCTCAACCCCGACGTCGCCGTCGAGCCCGGCTGGTACACGCACTACGGCATCGACTTCACCATCGCCCCGGCCGCCCGGGACGGCGAAGAGGCCCCGGCGGTGATGAAGGTGCCCGGCTTCGACGAGTTCCCGCTCCTCCCCTACCGGTGGTCGCGACGGACGTACGAGGAGGCGCTGCACGAGGCGGGGTTCGGCAGCGTCGGCTGGGTGTGGCCGCGGGTCTCGGACGAGGGGGTCGCGGCGCACGGCGAGGAGCACTGGGCCAACTACCTCACGATTCCTCATGCGTTGTACGTCGAGTGCGTGGCCTGAGACGCGGCGCCCGAGGTCCGTCTCGGCTCTCCCAGTTCGGCACCGAACTGCCGGAGTGGAGCGGCGACTTGGCGGGGTGGGGGGCGTGAGTGCCGGAGAGGAAGCCGTCGCGGCCGGAACTGGTCCGCGAGTGGCCCGGATCTTGCCTGTCAGGCCCGCCTCATCACGCGGCTCCCTGCCGTCGCCCCTGCCGTCGCCCTGCTCCCCTGAGCGTCCTCAGGGATCTCGCTCAGCCGGTCGCCGATGTCGCTTTGCACTCGGTCAGAGGTACCGCCACGGCGAGTTGACGCTGCGATCTCCTCCACGGCCTTGGCTATACGCCGGTGAAGCAGGCCTGCGATCGCTCGGGTGCCGAGTTCGGCATCGGGGTGGTCCTGGACGTCGCCCAGCCTGGTGAGCACAGCGACGAGGCTGGGACCAGACACGTGGGAGTTGGTGCGCGACTTCACGCAGACTCGGGTGGCCGGAGCTCTGGGCGAATGGCGCGAGTTGTAGTCGCCGTACGACTGTCGCCGGGCCTGGCGGCCTTGAGCTTCCAACTGCTGTCGGCCATGGCCCACGTCGAGCCAGCAGCGTCGTACCCGCGCCGATCACAGCTCCTACCAGAGCCGATGCCGGAGACAACCAATCCACGCAAGTCCACGGCAGGAGCAGCGGTTCAGCGCTGGACATCAGGCACCAGATTGTGCGGGGCGTTGCCCTCAGTACGTCAACTGCTCGCCTCTGGGCTCCAGCATTCGGGCCCGACACCGCGCCACACGATCCACGGTGCCTCCGCCACCTCCGCAGCGTCGATCTCCATCCCGGCTCGACGGAGGAACTCCGCGATGTCGGCCAGACCGTGGGCAAGCCCCAGAATCTCGCCGTTCACGCGTACGTGCCGGCCGCCAGTGGGCAGCGGCGGATGCACGATCACGCGCGTCGGTCCTGACGCGCCTCCAGGATCATCAGGGACGTCCGGTCCCGCATTCCAGCACGTCATCGATGAAGCCGCTCACTCGTGTCCCCGCCCGAACGTCCCACGCCTCGCAGCTCCCACCACGCCCCAGGGCTTGGGCGCCGCTGCTCCCAATAGGGATGGAAGTACAGCTGCACAGACAGCCGGTACAGGCGTCGGCGCAACTCGGTGCAACCGGACTGCTCGGCAAGCTGTCGGTAGGTGGCACTCCACTCCTGCTGCACCTGGGGGAGGTCATCGGGGAACGGTCGCATCACAGAATTCAATCATGTGTTCGATTTTTTAGGCCACCAGAGCCGCCTCCGTATCACCTGAAGAGACGGCAAGCG
Organism: Streptomyces sp. NPDC001536; assembly: GCF_042894505.1. Classification (NCBI taxonomy): domain Bacteria; kingdom Bacillati; phylum Actinomycetota; class Actinomycetes; order Kitasatosporales; family Streptomycetaceae; genus Streptomyces; species Streptomyces sp. NPDC001536. Next base: position 118,737 of record NZ_JBIAVQ010000019.1, on the reverse strand, counting down.
CCGGCCACAGCCATCAGAGCGTCGCGCTCAGGAAGTTGCCCCTAGGTGCCGAGTCCCGCGACACCGAACACGACACCACACCCGCGAAGTTGGTCCGCGCACTGCCTGGAAACCCTGATCAGCCCCGGGATCCGCGCGTCACAGCGTGAGACAAGTCACCCTGTTTCGATTCGCTTCGAAAGATCGTCCCGGAACATGAAGAGACCCCCTCCATGCTGCGTTTACGCAGCATGGAGGGGGTCTTCCCCAGTGTGGCGGCGCCAGGATTCGAACCTGGGAAGGCTGAGCCGGCAGATTTACAGTCCTCTCAAGATCGCCACTCGCAACCCTGCCTGACCTGCGACTCAGCCCCAGCTGTGCGCCAGATGAGGCAATTCCGTCCACGTCTCGTCCTGATCTTGAGAACAGAGACCCACCTACGCTTCCCCTGCATCGCGCGGACAGCTTTGACGGGACATCGTTCACTCAACCCGGTACATGGTCAGCGGAAAGCTTCCCTCAGTCGCCCCACACTCGATACGGTCGCGCTCCGCCGTGTGCTTGCCCAACCATCCTCGGAGTGATGCGCCATGTCGCTCATACCTCAACTCCCCGCGTCTAGAACTTTGATTGACATGCTGCTGGGTGGCGACTCGGGCGCCCCCACCGAGGCAACCGAAACCCTATCCCCTGAAGATATGGCTCGCCGCAGGAAGGCTTGGCGCTCTTCCGAAGAGTATTCCAGACTTAGAAAACTGCGCGGAAAAATCTTCTTTGGGATCATTCCGGTTGCCGGGCTCGGAGTGCTCGCATACTGGCTCTACACCGGAATAATGACGCGCCCTGACGCCCTGAGATCTGCGGCTGCCGGTGTAGGCATCTACCTATACGGGACACTGCCCCTATTTCAAATCAATAGAAAGCGGGCCCGACGAGAGTTTCTCGACAGGGTGATCCTTGGGGAAGCCCTTGACGAACTCAGGCAAGCCGAAGCAGAAGCCAGCGAATCTGACGTGACATTTCAGTCCCTTTGGTTCGCCACCCAGAAGCGCTTGGACTACTATCACAAAATTGCCACCACGCAGGCTGAGCGCAGCTTTCTTTACGGGCAAGTTGCAGCCAGCGTAGGATTCCTAATCCTGCTTGCAGCCGCCGCATTCGCCGCATTCGCAAAGAATGCGACAGCATCCGTAGTGGCTGGCGCCCTAGGAGCCACGGCAGGCGGCATTGGCGCTTACCTGGGTTCAACCTTCCTTAAGATGCAAGAGCGGGCATCCACGCAACTGAGCGACTACTTCACTCAGCCACTGGAGTTTTCCAAGTACCTAGCCGCAGAGCGTTTGCTCTCGTCCCTCGACGGGCGAGACAAATCCCTCGCAGTACGCGACATAATTTCGGCAATTTCTGGCGTACCAAGTGGTGAAATGCAGCAACCCCAAACAGAAGGGGATCAGAGCGAGAACACAGAGACGAATTAGATCCTATCCTGCGACACTGCTCGCCATAAATCTTCACAAATACCTGAAGGTCAATCTCCGTAGTTCTGCCGTTCGCGCAGGCGGGACGTTGCCGCCTGAATCTTCCAACGAAGCCTGACGAGGCGGGCTCGCAATCCGTATTCGGGCTCGACGAGGATGACGCGGCCAAACTCCGGGCCGACCCCTGACGGCAGGATGGAATCGAGGCGAAGGGCACCGCTACCGACGATGAGAACGGAGTTGATCCGGGCTTGCGCCCGATAGCGCTCGATCTCCGCAGGGTCGTCAGGCTCATCCGGGTGGGCCTCGATCTTTCGTGATGGGCCGCCGGCGGAGTCGGGGGCCCATCACGAAAGATCGAGGTTAGGCCCGTCTACGGCTGGAGTAGCCCGATCCCGTCCACACCTCGTCCTGACCTTGGTAGATCGGCCGTCCGGCGTCCGATGGAAGGACGAGTGGGCGAATCGGGGCCGTGTCAGATAGACGGCCAGCGCACAGTGACAACTACGGAGTCTTCCTCCGCCTGCCACGAGTGATCAATCCCGGGCCCCCACACCACATAGTCGCCCTGCTTCTCCAACGTGACGCTGCCCACGCTGAGGTCAAGCCGGAACTTGCCGCTCACGAGAAGGAGCATGGCGGTTCGCTGATCATCGCCAACCCAGTCCGGCCGCTGCTCGCCAGCCGGATGGATGCCCCACTTCACTTCGAGCGCCCCCGTCTGGCGTACTGCGCTCTTGGCGGGGTCGATGAAGTGCCCCAGAAGCCAGCCGCGGTGCTGGTCTGCATCGGCGCCTGCGTTGCCCGTATACCAGTTGTCAGCCATGACCTACCACTCCAATTTGATAGAAGGCATCCGAACACGCTGCCCGCCAATTTCAGCAAGCCGCCGACACCCTTGAGTGAACGCGAAGAGACCTTCATTACTCCAGCGCGGATCAAGCGCCAACGACTCCAGGCGCGCAGTATCTAGGCTGGAGTAACGATGGAGTCCACTCGATTCCCAGTTCGCTCTAACTTGCCCTCCATACCTGACCCACCACTCTTCGTCATCAATGACGATCAGGTTCGCGAACTCATAATTGCCGCTTACGAGGTTTATCCCTACAGCCGTGGACTCCATCCGCCAGGCATCACTGTCTGATCGGTCCATGAGCCAACGCATGGGAGCAGACAGAAGGCTGGGGTGCATTGGATCAGCGTGAAGCTGATCGCTGACAGTAGAGTCCACATCGGTCCGCCCGAAGAGCTCCTCCTCCATCTCTCGTTCGATCGTTGCCGAGAAGTGAGCGTCCTCGCCGTAGTCAGCCATCGGCCCGTGGAACGCCTTAGGGATGACTGCCAAACGTCGGTTCGCGTTGAGCACACTGCCCGACCGCTCTTGAATCAAGAGCAGGTAGTCAGGGTCATGGCCGCGTCCACGTGGCCGCGCGATCGCGGTTAGGGCCAATGCTCCGCCCGCGCAAATACGGCCACTGAAGTCCAAGACTGTCGCCACGTCAGGGAGAAGTTCGTTTCGTATCGGCATGACTAACGACCGGTTGGATTCATCGCTGACGATCGACCGCATCAGCTCATTCTCCAAGAGATTGAGCGTCAAGGCGAATTGAACAAAATCGATGACACCCACACTGCCAGATATAACCCCACCCTGAATATCTAGGGAAGTAAGACTGTAGATCTCAGAGTTGACGATCTGGCTTCCCTTTTCGATAGATTCAGCCAAGCTTCGCGCTGCTTCTTCCGCCACGCTTTGGCTAATCTTCATTTCACGCCGTATGCCGGAGTGAAATTGGAAGTGGCCCTGCTCACTGCCCAATGGCTGCGCTAGGTCAAGCCATGCATCTTGCGTCAGGATCGTCGTCGCAAGTACCTGATCGGCTAGCCGGGCCTTGTACGGGCGCCATTTGCCGAACCCTGCCTGGTAATAGCGCCATGCAGCCGCGGCGGCCTGTTCCCGAGTCACCTGGGCGAGTCGCTGGGCCTGCACTTCCACAGTGCGGGGGTCCAAAGCGGCAAGTTCTTCCGCGACTCGCTCTCGCGCGCTTGTAGGTGCCCACGTAAAACTCGATTCGAGCCAGGACAGAGCCGCTGCAATGTGGGGGTCTTTCGCTAAACGGTGCTGCGCCGGCCTCTGGCTACCTGCGGCGGCATGCTCGCCCTCGACTCGTTGCTGATTCCCGATCAGCAGAGCAAACCGCCCTTTAACGTCACCTTCCGCCTGAAAGAGCAGCGTATCCAAGGCGCGCTGAATCTCCGCCGTTGGGACCAAGTTCGGGTTAGCGCTCCATGCGGCGACAGTCCTGACAGATGTGCCGAGACGGCCCGCGAATCCCTCGTTTGTGTCACGAAACGCCCTCTTCAGTGCACTGGCGTTCTGGCCGGTCCACGCCTCAACGACGTCCAACGTACCCCCTGGTGTCAGCGGCCTGCACTGCGGCTGCACTCTGGCTGCACTGTCACTTCATTTTGTTTTCTCGATACGCACGATTGACTTCTCTCATGAACAAGCGGAAATCCAGATCGTCAAGATTCAGAGATCATCACGCTGACTCACACCGCCTTCGAGACGGCTGAGTCGCTCTTTTACCTCTTCGAGCTCTGTGCGCAACGATGCGAGCTGCTCAGCCAGGCTTTCACCTTCGTTCGCTCCGCTCGAAGCGACCTCGTTTCGGGGAAGGACAAAAGTCCCCTTCCCGCTCACGGAAACGATCAGCTTTTCCTGCTGTAGCACTTTAACGGCGTCATGCACCGTCACTTGCGCGGTTTCGTAGTGCTTGGCCAGGGACCGGAGCGAAGGAAAACTCTTCTGCTCAAATTCGCCAGCTCGAATTCGCTGCCTCAGGTCTTCTGCGACCTGGAGGTGCAGTGGGCTGGGGGCATCTCTGCTGATCGGCACACGGCCACCGTACCAAGGTCACCGAAACCGCACTAGGGCGCATCAACGGAAGGGCTTGACGGGCCTTTCGTGCGCTGTCACAGTGATGTGCATCAGGGCGCCCTAGGGCGCATTGATAAGAGTGGCGAGCGCCTCGGCCACTCCTCTCCCTAGGGCTTTGACCTGGGAGTTTGCTCGACCCCGCCGGACCCGCTTACACGCGGTTCGAGCGGCAGGGGAGACGTAAAAGTCCGTCGTCTTCACGGAGTGATCGGTGTCATCGGCTAAGCCGCTGGTCTGACCCTCGGGCGCAGTCCCAGGGATCGGATCACGGGGACCCCGGTGGTTGGGCTGCACCCGGTCCATGACACCCGGAAGGGATGGGCGATCCACTCAGCGAGTGACGACTGAGTGGCGCGGTCACCGACGCGTCGGCCAAGCGGAAGGGAGCAAGGCGCGTACGGAGCCGTGAGACGACAGTGACGGGCTTTCCCGTCACTCGTCATGCGGGCAGGGCGCCGGCGTCAACGTCGGTGGCCTGCCCGTTTGATGAGCACTTCGAAGGTTCCACCCGCACCCGCTCCGGTGCGGTTTCCCCTTGTTGCGGCGCGCGTCTGTCGAGGCATCTCCGGGCGCGTGGTGGCCGCTCCACTGTGAGGAGAGATCCCCTATGAAGTACATCGTTGCCGGTCATCAGGCCCTCTCCGACGCGGAGTTCGCGGAACTCGCGCTCGGTACCCCGGTGGAACTGTGGCTCGGGGTGGAGGGCGAGAGCGAGGAGGAGCGCGCGGCCCGCCTGGACGCGGCGCGTGACATCCTCGCCGACCCCGAGTACCGCAGCCTGCCCGACGACCTGATCCGCCTGGCCGCACGGGTGGTGGAGGACCACCCGGACCTGTTCAACGTGGTCCCGCTGGCCCGCCCCGCCCGCCGCCGCGTTGTGCGCCGGGGGGTGGCGGCATGAACGAGGGTCTGACGCTCGATGACCTGTCCGTGCCGCTGCGGGCGCTGCGCCTGCTCGCCGTGGACTTCGGGCACCAGCCGGCGCCGTGGGTGCGCGTGGACACCGTCTATCCCGACCGGTTGGAGTTGTCGTTCCACGGCGACCTGGCCGGCTTCGAGGCGTGGCGCGAGGCGTTGGGCATCGCCCCGGACGCGGTGGTGCACGCCACGCAGGGCGGCGGCCGCACACGCGTCCTGGAAGCGACCGCGGAGTTGGCGGGCGCCGTGCTGACGCTGACCGGCTTCGCCGAGATCCCCGCCCCGGAACTGACCGGAGCGGCGGCCTGATGGCGGGGGCGTTCGGCAAGTGCTTCGACCCGACCGGTGCCCGCTACGGCATCCCCACCTACCTGTGGCGGTACGCCCCGGACGGGTTCGCGACCAGACGGCAGTTACGGGCCCGCGGCCTGCGCCCCGGCGGTCAGCCGGTCGCCGCACAGGTGCTGCGCCCGCGCTACCGGCGCGGCCCGCTGGTCGCCTATCTGTATCGGCTCGACAAGGCCAAGCCCGTGCGGCCCATGACGGAGGCGAAGCGCCGGGCGCTGGAGTGCGCGATGCGGGCCCGCCGTACCTGCCCGCAGTGCCGCAACGACGCCGGATACGTCATACCCGCCTCGCTGGGGGTGTGCGTCCCTTGCGCCTACCCCGAGGGCCAATCGCAAGAGATGGAGTGAGGACATGGACTGGAAGGCAGCACAGGCTGCACTTCGAAGGGCGGCTCACTGGAGTCTGCCGGCCGGTCTGACCGGCCTGTCCCTGGGCTGGACCGTGTACGCGGTGGGCGAGATCCTCTCCCGCCAAGCCCCGGAGCCGCTCGCCTACACGGTGGCCGGGATCTATGACGCGGTCTGGCTGTACGCACTGGCCATGGAGACCGCGCACCGCCGCCAGGGCTCCAAAGCGACGCTGCCCGCCACGCTGGGATGGCTGTTCCTCGTGACCTCGGTCGGGGTGCTGTTCACCCACGGTCTGCTGTACGCGTCGGCGGTCGTGGCGGTCATCGGCGCGGTGGTTCCGGCCGCCGCCAAGGCGACGCTGATCATGGCGGTGGAGCGGGAGGCCACCCGGATCTCCCCCGCGGCGCAGGCACAGATCGACGCGGTCCGTAGTGCGACGCGGGATCAGGTGGCGATCGGCCGCGCGGTCACCCGCGCCAAGGCCGACCGGCACACGACGGCCGCCGCGCTGGAGCGCGAGGACCGCAAGGCCCGCGGCAAGGCGCACAAGGTGCGCCACGAGGCAGCCGAGAAGCTGACGAAGCTCACCCAAGAGCACCCGGCCACCGACCTCCCCGAGGAGGTTCCGGCGCTGTTCTCGGATGAGGACCTGGCCCGGGTGCTGGGCCAGTGGACGGACGGGGGCGTGTCCCCTGCCGTGTCCCCGGGTGTGTCCCCTGTGTCCCCGCAGGTCGGCCCCGTGTCCCCGGCGCCGGAACTGACCGGCTCGCCGGGTGAGGGACACACCCCGCTCGACTGGGACGCGCTGGCCGACATGGCAGCCGTGGCCGGGGTCGACACCCCGGAGCCGGGTGAGTTGCTGAGCGAGGAGCAGCTCACGGTCGTGCTGCGGTGGCTGCGTCACTCGGAGAACCCGCCGTTGTCCTACCGCAAGGCGCTGGCTGCGTACCGCGCGGTGGGGTTCTCGGCGAAGGAGGAGCGGGTGCGCAAGGCGTACGCCGCGCTGATCGACGCGGAGGACGCACAGCCGTAAGCCGGCGTCCGGCACACATCAATGAGGGCCAGCCCACGGCAATTGGGCTGGCCCTCGTTGCGACTGCCGGAAGCAGTCGAGCACCAGTGAAGCAGACCCGGTGAGCCCCGGCGAGCGGCACCTTCGCAGACCCGGCGTGCAGACCCGGCGAGCCTCAGCGCACGGTCCGAACTCCCATCCTTTGAAGGGGACTTCCTGGTGAACCGCGCATCCGCAACCCGCCGCTGCCTGCTCCTGACCGGCTTCGCCGCCGTCACCACGCTGGTCGTGGTGATCGGGGTCCGCCTGTCCGGCTACGGCGTGTCTCTCGTGCTCGTGCTGGCCTGCGCCTTCGCTCTCCAGTCCAGCCTGACGAGCCTGCTGTTCCACCTGGTCGACGCCCTGTCGTCGACCACGCACCGCTGCTCCCGCCCCGGCTGCGACTTCCACGTCCGCCTGACCAGCGTGGACGCCACGGAGAACCGCCGCTGGCAGGAGATCGCCGCCAACCACCCCCACCGCACCGCCTGACAAGGAGGCTTCGCCATGCCCAGTCGTACCCGTACCCGCAAGGTCAGGACCGCCGCCGGCGTCCACACCGTCCAGCTCCCGCGTCAGCGCGGGCGCCGCGCGCAGCCGTTCGTGGTCGTCGTCCCCGAGCACCCCTCGCTGACCCGCGAGGCGCTCGGCTTCGTGGGCCGCGGTCTGTGGGTGGCCCGTCACGCGCTCGCCCCGACCGGCATCGCCTTGCTCGCCCTGGTCCTGACCGGTCTGTTGCACGTCATCGCCTGGTGGTCCGCTCTCGTGCTCGCCCCCGCGGCCATAGCGCCGCTGGTGTGGTTCGCCGTCGTGCAGCGCTCCCGTCCCGCGGGCCGTTCCACGCTGGCTTGGCGCATCGCCCTGGCCGTCTTCGCCACCCTCGCGTTCACGTGGGCCGCGTTGGCTGCCGGGTTCGGGCCGTGGGCCGGTCCGCTGCCGCTGCTCTGGCTGCTCACCCTGATCGTCGCTCAGACCGCGTGGCTCATCGTCCGCCGCACCCACTAGCTGAGGAGCCCCTGTGGCAAACAACCGTTCCGCAGCCAGCCAGGTTCGCGACTTCTCGAACCGGCAGGCAAGCCAGCCGTTCACCAATCCCCGGCGCAACGGCGGTGCGAACCCGCAGAACAAGGGCGCCAAGTTCACCAACGCGGGCGCCGCGGTGGGCGGGTTCGTCGGTGCGATGGGCGGCTCGTTCGTCCCGCCGATCAACGTCACCGTCAACAACAACCGCAACCGGAGTCAGGGAGGCGGCGGCCGGTCGGGCAACCAGTCCCTGTTGCCTGCACCGGAGTTCACCTCCCCGGCGCAGGTGCGGAACTACTGCAACACCCTGAGGGCGGCCGGCGTGACGCTGTCCATCGAGGTGGCCATGGCCGCCGAGATCCTCGACAGCGTCCTGGCGGCCGTGCCCGACCCGGAAGGGCGCGCGTTCGGTTCCCGCATCCGGGCCCGGAAGGTGACCCGCAAGCTGCGCAAGTCCGCCGACTGCCTGCGCGATGCCGCGAAGAACGCCGCCGCCTGCTACTCGGCCTTCCAGCAGGAGTTCGAGGAAGAGATCAACCGGGTCCGTCACCGTGCCCGCCGCCCCACTCAGCCGGTCATGAACTGGGACCAGCAGTAAGGAGGGTTCACCCGATGGCCCGCAATCGAACCAGCACGATGACCTACCCGGACGGCATGCCCGGCTACGTCATGGACCCCCACGGCGGACCCGAGAACGGCACCGTCCGCGCGTACCTGCTGCACAAGGCCAAGCCGCATCTCCCGCCGTGGCTCGGCTGGGCCGGTACCGGTCTGGTCGGGGCGGTGGGGCACTGGCGGTGGCCGGACAACGCCGCCGCCGGCGTCGGCCTCACCCTCGCCTCCGTGGCGCTGACCGGCGTCACCTGGTGGGCGGGCAAGAACACCAGCCAGCAGCGCCGCCTGCACTCCGCGGTCACGGTCGCGTGCGGCTCTGCGTGGGTGACCGCCGCCTGCCTAGCGGGCCCGACCGCCGGGCCGGTGGACGACCTGTACCTGATGGGCGGGCCCGCAGTCGCCCTGTCCTGGAACATCCGCATGGGCCTGCGCCACAACACCGACGGCACCCCGGGCAGTTCGGACGGGGGCCTGCTGGAGAAGGTCGGGTTGGCCCGCGCACAGATCGGGGCGGCCAAGGTGGAGCCCAACCGGGTCACTGCGCCCCTTGCCCTGGAACCGGGCGAGCAGACCAACGACGACGTCACCAAGGCCCTGGCCAAGATCGCGTCCGCGCTGGACCTGCCGAAGAACGCCATCCGCTACACCCCCGACCCCGAATCCGAACGCCGCGGGCAACTCGTCATCGTGCCGGAAGACATGCTCGCGGAACTCGTCGACTGGGAAGGGCCGTCCAACCTGGGCGGCTCGATCGCCGAGCCTCTCGTGCTCGGTCGGTACGACGACGGCTCGCTGCTCGTGATGTGGCTGCCGGGTGACCCGGAGGCGGGCCGCAACTCCACTCACGGCTTGATCGCGGGCCAGTCCGGGTCCGGCAAGGGCGATGCCGCCCTCAACCTGCTCACGGAGATCCTGTCCCGTCGGGACGTCATCGTCTGGTTCTCCGACCCCAAGGCCTTCCAGGACTTCGCACCCCTGCGGGCCGGCCTGGACTGGGCCGCGGAGGGCGGCTCACAGACCGAAGTCTTGGTCGCGGCCGTAGAGGCGGTCATCCCGGCGCGTACGGGGTGGCTCGGTGCCCACGGCTACCGGCAGTGGGTTCCCGAGGCGGCCGAGGTGCAGAACGACCCGCAGCACTCGTGCAGCACGGACGGGCGCGCGTGCGGATGTGCGGGGATGCCGTTCCTGGTGGCCTGGTTCGAGGAGGCCGCGAACACCTTGCGCAACCTGGGAGATGACGCGTTCACCGGCATCGCCCAGGAGGCACGCTCCGCGGGCGTTTCGCTGATCGTGTCGTTGCAGCGTCCCTCCTACGACCAGATGTCCACCTCCACCCGCGCCTCCCTTCCGTCCGTGATCGCGCTCGGCTGCGACCCGCGCGACGAGGGATTCTCGCTGCCGGAGACGGTCATCGACGCGGGCGCCCACCCCGGGGCGTGGGCCAACCGGCGGCCGGGCTACTGCTACGTCGTCTCGCCGGGTATCGACGAGGCCCGTTACCCGTCCCCGGGCCGCACTCAGCGGTTCACCATCCGCGCCGTGCCGGTCATGGAACGCCTCGCCGCATGGGCACAAGCCAACGGCGCGGTAGCCGACCCGGTCACCGCCGGCGCGGCCTCTTCCGTGGCCGGACGCGCCTACACCGGCCGCACCCCCGCCACCGACGACGACCGCCAGCACGGGACGGCGCTGCGGGCCGTCCGCGACGAGGAGGACGACATGGACCACCCCGCGCCCCTGGTCGACCCCGAGGACGCGGACATCGACCCCGAGGCCGAGCTTCCCGAGCCGGGGGAGGGCGACGACGCCCCGATCTTCGGTGAGGAGAGCGGCCGCAAGCCGTCACCGGAGGAGGCGCGGCGGTTGTTCGCCGATGCGCTGGCCGAGTTCGAGGACGCGGGGCAGATGATCGTGGGCCCGAAGGACTTCATGGACTGGTGCGACCGCAACAGCCTCTCCCGCCCGTGGGTGTCCGCCCGCCTCAAAGAGGCCGCGATCGAGGGCCGGTTGGAGGCGACGAACGCCACCGGGCGGTGGCGCATCGTCCCCACCCCGCGGGCTGCCTGACACCCGCCTGACGCCTGACACCGTCACGGCCCCCTGACACCCAAACCCCTAGGCAAACCCGCTGTCAGAAACGCGTGACGCCCCTTCGTGACACCCCCTGACACCTGACGCTGACACCCCACCCGCACGGGCCCACACCACACGTTGGTACGGGCCCGCGGCCTACCCGAGGGAGCCCTGATGCCCCACCACCCGCCGCCGGGGATCATCGCCCCGCACATCCCCGCCGAGACCTACCACCACGCCCGAGCCACCGGCGCTCCGGTCGTCATCGTCGTCCAGAGCACCACCCACACCGGCCGCCCGCTGCGCCAGTACCTGTACCCCATCGCGGTCGCCGGAGCCGGAGCCATCGGCATCTTCGGACTCGTCGCGGCACTCCTGGCCCTGCTGGAGTTCGCCGCCCACACCGCCACCGTCATCGCCGGCGCCGCCGGACCGATCGGCGTCGGCGGCATCACACTTCGGCTCGCCCGCTCCAAGTAGCCGCCCCGGCTGTTCTCCAGCCGCTGGACGGCGGTTGCGCGCGCGGCCCCGCCGACGCGCGGACACGACCCGAACCGCCCCGATCCCCGAGGCTGCCCCGCGCCACCACGCCCACCGCCTCACTCCCTCCACCAAAAAGCACGGGGGCAAAGGGGCCGCAGAGGGGATGTCTGCCCCCCGACCACGCCATGGCCGGGCCACTCACCAGCGAAAACATCCGGTGGCTGAATCGGGCACCGCAACGCATGGCGCAACACCGGGCGCTACCCCTTGGCGCAGCAGATGGCGCAACCCATGATGCCGCCCGCGGGGGTGGAGGTTGGCCGGCCGCAGTGACGACAACCCGGCTGATCAGCCGCAAAGCTACAACAACCGCACCCACAGTCCCTGTTGCCTCAGGAGAGGACTGCCATGGACGACGACGAACCCTACTGCGACGACTGCGCCGCCTACGGATGCCCCGGTCACCGGACGTGTGACCAGTGCTCCGACGACGTCTGCAACGAATGCGGCGGCTGCGCCTGCCCCGAGACCTACTGCCCCGGCTACATCGCCCACTACACCGGCGCCGAAGCCTGAACCCGAGGGAGACATCAGCATGTCGTTCGGAGAGACCCCGATCACCATCGTCGGCAACCTGACCGGCGACCCGGAACTGAAGTTCACCGACGGCGGCGCCGCGCTCGCAAAGTTCACCATCGCCGTCACCCCGCGCACCTTCGACCGCGCGTCCAACGCGTGGAAGGACGGCACCACCGCCTTCTACCGGTGCGCCGCGTGGCGCACCCTGGCCGAACACGTCGCCGACAGCCTGAAGAAGGGCTCTCGCGTGGTGGCGTCCGGGCGGATGCGGCAGCACGACTGGAAGACCGACGAGGGCGAGAACCGCTCGATGCTCGCTGTTGAGGTCGACGACATCGGCGCCTCGGTCCGGTTCACCACCGTGACCATCAACGCCAAGCGCGCCGCGCAGTCCGGCCCTGCCGGCGACGACCCGTGGGCCGCAACCAACGGCACCTCCGGGAACGGCGCGGACGCCGAACCCCCGTTCTAGCTGTGCCAAGGGCGGCCCCCTACGTCTCGCCAAAGCCGCGGGGCCGCCCTTGTCAGCCAGTCACCATCGAAGGAACTGGAGACATCCAGCATGACTCATCGCCGTATCCATCCGCGACTGCCCGACGGCACCGAACGCGTCACCGGCATCGCCCTCGAACCGCACCCCGACGGGAGCCTGACGCTGGCTCTGGTCGCGGTCGGTAGGCCGCTCGAACTGACCGCTCACCGCTTCTTCCTCGACCGTCACGTCACCTGGTCCCTGATCCACGCCGTGACCGTCGGCCTGGACGGTGTCCAGGACCCGGGCCCGGTCCCGGAGATTGCCGCGTTCTTCGCCGCGGTCGATTCCGGCGACCGGGCCGCCGTCGAGGCCGCGTGCGACGGCATCAACGACCGCGTCCTGGCCCTGTGGACGGACGGGGGTGCCGCAGCATGACCCACCCCACCGACATCCGGCGAGCGCCGGTCGTGTCCCGACCTCTCAGGGCGGTAGACGCACCCTCGCCGAAGAGCCTCCTCGACGGCATCGTCGAGCTGTTCCGCGGACCCGGTGGCTGGGCTGAGGGCCTGCGCATGCTCGGTCTGGCCGACATCGGCCTGGAGTTGGACACAGCGGCGTGCCGGACCGCGCACGCCGCCGGTCACACGACCGTCCAGACCGACGTAGCCGCCTACCCGACCGCCCCGTTCAAGGACCGCATCGCCGGGCTCATCGCGTCGCCGCCGTGCCAGGCCTGGTCCCGCGCCGGCAAACGCGGCGGGCTCGCCGACCAGGCGCTCGTGCACCAGGCCGTTCACGACCTCGCCCACGGCCGCGACACCCGCGCCGAACTCCTCACGCAGTGCAAGGACAAGCGCAGCCTGCTGGCTGCCGAGCCCGTGCGCTGGCTGTACGACCTGCGCCCCGAGTGGGTGTGCCTGGAGGAAGTCCCCGACGTCCTCCCGCTGTTCCAACAGATCGGCGCCGTGCTGCGGACCTGGGGCTACAGCGTGTGGGTCGGCATCCTCAACGCCGCCGACTACGGCGTGCCCCAGACCCGCCGGCGCGCCATCCTCATTGCCTCCCGCACCCGCCCCATCACCGCCCCGCCCCCGACCCACAGCCAACACGACCACGGCGACGTCCTGTTCGGCGAACGCCTCCAGCCCTGGGTGTCCATGGCCCAAGCCCTCGACTTGGCGGACGGCCTCACCGTCAACACCCGCGGAGACCGCCAGAGCGCCGGCGGCAACGAGTTCCCCGCCGACCGGCCGTCCTGGGCACTCACCGAGAAGACCCGCTCATGGGTCCTGCACACCAACCGCAACCAGAAGCCCGACGGCACCAGGCAGACCGCCGACCCCTACGCCGGGCCCGCCCCCACCTTCACCGTCAAAGCCGGCGGGCAATGGGTGCTGCGCCACAACAGCCAGAAGAACGCCACAGTGAGGCCGACCAGCGAGCCCGCCGGGACGCTGTTCTTCGGCCACCACTGCAACAACGTCTCCTGGGAGAACGAGGAAGCAGAGTCTGTCCGCATCACCGTCCAGGAAGCCGCCGTTCTCCAGTCGTTCCGGCGCGACTACCCCTTCCACGGCACCAAGACCAAACAGTTCGAACAGATCGGCAACGCCGTCCCGCCCCTGCTCGCTGCGCACATCGTCTCGATGCCCACCGGCATCCCGGTTCGCTCGGCCTTGGAGGCGGCGGCATGAGTGAACCGCCGATCGTCGCCCTGGAGACCCTGCATCTGCTCGCCGCGGCCCTGCTCTCGGCCGAGCGCGGCTGGCCGGTCATCCCGCTGCATCCGGGCACTAAGCGGCCCGCCGGGCACCCCGAACGCGCCTGCCCCGGCACCGGGCGCTGCGAGGGCGGCCACCGCACCCCTGAACAGCGCGCCACCACCACGCCGAAGTTGATCCATGCCGCATGGACGCAGAAGCCGTACAACGTGGGGATCGCGACCGGACCGGCCGGCCTGCTCGTCATCGACCTGGACGTCCGGAAGCCGGAAGAGCCAGAAGGAGCGCCTGACGGCGCCACATCTTTCAAGGCGCTCTGCGAGCGCGCCGGCGAGCCGGTCCCGCTCACCTACCAGGTGCGGACCCCCAGCGGAGGGCGGCATCTGTACTTCACGGCCCCCACGGACGGGCGGTTGAAGAGCAGCGTCAACCGGCTCGGGCCGCACATCGACACCCGCGCCTGGGGCGGCTACGTCGTCGCCTCGGGCAGCACCACCCCGGAGGGCGCCTACGAGGTCGCCGAGAACGCTGTCGTGGCCAAGCTGCCGCCCTGGCTGACCGCGCTTCTGATCGAGCCTGCCAGGCTCGCCGAGCCACCCGCCCTCGCCCCGGTGCGGGACGGCACCAAGGCTGCCCGCACCGCACTGGAGCGGGAATGTGCGGTCATCCGGGCGGCCACCGAGGGCGGGCCCAACGGCCGCAACAACACGCTGCACGAGAGCGCGTGCAAGGTGGCCCGGTTCGTCGCCTGGGGACACATCTCCCGCCACACGGTGGAAGAGGCAATCCAGGCGGCGGGGGAGTCGACAGGACTGTCGGCTGCCGAGTGCCGCACCACCATCCGCAGCGCCATGGAGTGGATTCTCACCCACGCCACGCCGCGGGAGGCCGCGTGACGGCCGCCCGATCCCCCCGCCTGGATTGCCCCTCTCCCGCCCTCGACGGCCCGCACGACGCCCAACCGGCGTGCGGTGAGCCGGTGGTGGGCGGCCGAAGGGGCGACGCCGAAGGCGTCCTTTCAGCCCCTCCCACGGCTCAGTGCAGCCCGCGCATGCACCACAACTCCCCGAAAGGGAGGCCCACCCCATGACCGACACCACCACCACAGCACCGCCCATCGACGGCGCGGCCCTGCTCGATGAGATCGAAGCGTTCCACCGGCGCTTCAACGTCTTCCCCACCGAACACGCCTATGTCGCCGTGACGTTGTGGGACGCGCACGCGCACCTGATGGACGCCCTCGACGGCACCGCCCGCATCGCCTTCCTCAGTCCCGAACCGGGCTCGGGGAAGTCCCGGGCGCTGGAGATCATCGAGACCCTCACGCCCCGCGCGGCGACCACCGTCAACGCCTCCGCCAACGCCCTGTTCCGGCTCGTATCGGCGGACGAGGGCACCCCCACGCTCCTCTTCGACGAGATCGACACCGTCTTCGGGCCCAAAGCCGGCGGGAACGAGGAGGTCCGCGGGTTCCTCAACTCCGGCTACCGGCGCGGCGCCAAGTCCCTGCGCTGCATCGGGGAGGGCTCGGACCAGAAAGCGGCGTTCCTGCCGTCGTTCTGCGCGGTCGCCATGGCCGGACTCGGCTCCCTCCCGGACACGATCCTGACCCGCTCCGTCATCATCCGCATGCGCAAGAAGGCGCCCAACGAGAAGTGCGAGCCCTACCGGCGGCGCATCCACGAAAGGCAGGGCCACGCCTTGCGCGACCGGCTCGCGGAGTGGACTGCGACGCTGCACGACCAGGTCGCCGAAGCCTGGCCGGAGATGCCCGAGGGCGTCACCGACCGGCCCGCAGACGTGTGGGAGCCCCTGCTCGCGGTCGCGGACGCGGCCGGCGGGCACTGGCCCGAACGGGCCCGCGCGGCCTGCGTGGCGCTCATCAAGGCCGCATCCGAGGGCGATCAGGCGTCGCTGGGGGTGCGGCTGCTGACCGACCTGCGCGACAAGGTGTTCTGCGGGGTGGACCGGATGCCCACCGCGGCCATCCTGGAAGTCCTCCTCAACCTCGATGACGCCCCGTGGGCCGACATGAGCGAGGACGGACAGGGCATCAAGCCGCTCACCGCCCGCGCTCTGTCCAAGCTGCTGAGCCAGTACGTGCGCCCCGACAACAGCCCCATCAAGCCCCGCGGCATCCGCGTCGGCGCCACGACCCCCAAGGGCTACTACGCGGAAGACCTCCACGACGCCTGGAACCGGTACTGCCCCCCGGACCCCCAGAAGTCCGCAACGTCCGCCACATCCGCAACATCGCAGGTCAGCGGGGGTGAAGTTGTGGCGGAAGACCCTTCCGGCAGCCGCCACATGTCTGCGGAAACCGGCACACGCCAGCTCCGCATCGCCGGCTGACCAGCCGCGCCGGATAGCTGCCGCCGCCCACCCGCGTGGCGGCAGCTATCCGCAACACAAACGGCATCCGCCACAGATTCAAGCCGCTGACCAGCGATGTTGCGGCGTGGCGGATGTTGCGGATTCCCGAAGGGGCTCACCGCCTCTTCTTCGAGCTTCCTTCTGTCCCAAGGAGATCTCGACATGGCCGCCTCTTCCCGCCGACCCACCTCCCCCAAAGACGAACTACTGCCGCTGAGTGACGCGCTGACCGAACTCGGCATCACCCGTGCCACCTGGTACCGCTGGCGCAACCGCGGCTACGGACCGGAGGCGAAGCGCACCCCTACCGGTCGTATTTGCGTGCGTCGGAGTGCCCTGAACGCCTTTCTCGACGAAATGGACGCTGCGTGACCGAGTGGAGCTACACCGTCAAGATCTGGGCCATCCGCAAGCGCGACTACCGGAAGCCCTATCAACTCCGCTGGAAGGTAGGCCTTCACCCGCACTCGGAGTCGTTCCTCACGCTGGGCCTGGCGGAAAGCCGCCGGGCCCAGCTCATCACCGCCGCGCGCGAAGGCGAGCCGTTCGAAGTCGCAAGCGGCTTGCCCAAGTCCATGGTCACGAAGAAGCGGGACATCTCGTGGTACGAGCATGCCCGCAACTACATCGCGATGAAGTGGGACGACTCCCCTGCTTCCACACGGCGAACGCTCGCCGAAGCTATGGCCAGCGTGACCCCGACGTTCGTGAAGGACACCAAAGGTATGCCGGACCCCAGGGTGGTCCGCACCGCGCTCTACAGCTGGGCCTTCAACAAGAACCGTTGGGAGGAGGACACCCCCGCCGATGTGGCCAAGGTGTTGGACTGGTTCAAGCGCAAGTCACTTCCCACGTCCGCGCTCTCTGACCTCGTTCTCGTGCGGACCAGCCTCCGCGCGATCTCCAAGAAGCTGGACGGCAAGACCGCGGCCCCAGGAACCATCAGCCGAAAGCGCGCGATCTTCTACAACTCCCTTGAGTACGCGGTAGAGGCCGAACTCCTTCCCGACAACCCACTCACCCGCATCAAGTGGAAGGCACCGGAGCAGGTCGTCGAGGAGGTAGACCCGGCTTGCGTACCGAACCCCGAGCAGGCGGCTGAGCTACTGCTCGCCGTACAAGAGCAGAGCCCACGTGGTCGCCGTCTCGTGGCGTTCTTCGCCTGTATCTACTACGCCGCCGCCCGGCCGGCGGAAGTCATCGGGCTACGGTTCAAGGATTGCGACCTGCCACGCCGTGGGTGGGGGCTGCTCAGGCTTCGGGAGACCCGCCCCCGATCGGGCACGGCCTGGACGGATAGCGGTGAGGCGCACGACCGGCGGGGGCTGAAGCACCGGCCCCGAAAGGCGGTCCGACACGTGCCGATCCCACCGGTACTGGTCGCACTCCTGCGGTGGCACGTCACGGCGTACGGCACTGCCCCAGATGGTCGGCTCTTCCAGACCATGCGAGGTGGACTCGTTCAGGACACCGGATACGGCGAAGTCTGGGCTGAAGCTCGCACGCGCGCCCTCACGTCGTCGGAGTTCGAGTCGACATTGGCCAAGCGGCCGTATGACCTTCGCCACGCTGCGGTGTCCACATGGCTCAGTTCTGGTGTGGAACCTCAGCTCGTAGCAGCGCGCGCCGGTCACAGCGTGGCGGTGCTCTTCCGGGTGTACGCCAAGTTCCTCAAGGACGGCGACGAGGCCGCCAACGCCAAGATCTCTGCCCGGCTGGAGAGGCGGGGGTGACGGGCGGGAAATCCCGTCCACGCCCCGTCCACACAGTCCGAGACGGAGCGTTCGAACACGAGACAGGGCGAGACAGCTCGTAGATCAGCACGACGCAAGAAAAGGGCCCCGTGGCCTGCGCTTAGCGCAGGCCACGGGGCCCTTTTTCCCGTGTGGCGGCGCCAGGATTCGAACCTGGGAAGGCTGAGCCGGCAGATTTACAGTCTGCTCCCTTTGGCCGCTCGGGCACACCGCCGGGGTTCGCTGCCCTTCGAACCGTCTTTCGGCGGTGCTCCGTGGCAACGACGTAAACAATACCCGATGTGGAGGGGTGCTTCGCCACCCGATTGATCAGCGCTCCGGGGGCGTGGGGTGGCTAGGCTTGTCCGGATGCGGCCCGGGGACTGTACCGGGCTCGGCGGCTGCCCCACCTACGCCGATACGCACCCGATACGCCCCCCGATACAAGGAGCCACAGGACATGGCCGACTCCAGTTTCGACATCGTCTCGAAGGTCGAGCGGCAGGAGGTCGACAACGCCCTCAACCAGACCGCCAAGGAGATCTCCCAGCGCTACGACTTCAAGGGCGTGGGCGCCTCGATCTCGTGGTCCGGCGAGAAGATCCTCATGGAGGCGAACTCCGAGGACCGGGTGAACGCTGTCCTCGACGTCTTCCAGTCCAAGCTGATCAAGCGCGGGATCTCGCTGAAGGCGCTGGACGCCGGTGAGCCGCAGCTGTCCGGCAAGGAGTACAAGATCTTCGCGTCGATCGAGGAGGGCATCTCCCAGGAGAACGCGAAGAAGGTGGCGAAGATCATCCGTGACGAGGGTCCGAAGGGCGTGAAGGCCCAGGTCCAGGGCGACGAGCTGCGCGTCAGCTCGAAGAGCCGTGACGACCTGCAGGCCATCATCGCCCTGCTGAAGGGCAAGGACCTCGACTTCGCCGTCCAGTTCGTGAACTACCGGTGAGCGACGCCTGATTCGGTCGCGCGAGGAAGCACGCGGAAGTACGAGGAAGGGTGGGCACCTGGCCGGTGCCCACCCTTCTCGCCTGCTGGCTGCGGTTCGGGGGCGTGCTCAGTTGCGCGAGTTGCCGAACAGGATGCGGTAGCCGACCAGGAGGACGAGTGAGCCTCCGATCGCGGCTGCCCAGGTGGTGCCGTCGTAGAAGTTCTTGGTGATCGGATGGTCCAGCCAGCGGGCCGATATCCAGCCGCCGATGAACGCGCCCGTGATGCCGATGAGGGTCGTACCGATGAAGCCGCCCGGGTCGCGGCCCGGCAGCAGGAACTTGGCGATGGCCCCGGCCAGAAGTCCCAGGATGATCCAACCGATGATGCTCATGCCCTGAACCTGCCCTTCCGCGCTGTGTTCGCACTGTCCCGGACCTGTGATCTTGATCCCGGCCGACTGTGCGCTCACGGGTCGTACGTGGTGCGTTCGTCTCCTGGCACCGGCACTTGTTCGTGCCGTGTTGCTGAAGAAGACGTCACGGATGCACCCGCCGGTTGCACCGATCAGTAGGGTGCGGCGCATGACACCCTCCGGCTCCCCCTCCGAGCTGCGACGCACCCTGGGCGTGGGGGACGCCGTGGTCATCGGGCTCGGCTCCATGGTCGGGGCCGGCATCTTCGCCGCCCTGGCACCCGCGGCCCGCGCGGCCGGTTCCGGGCTGCTGCTCGGGCTCGCGGTCGCAGCCGTGGTCGCCTACTGCAACGCCACCTCGTCGGCACGGTTGGCCGCCCTGTATCCCGCCTCGGGCGGCACGTATGTGTACGGGCGCGAGCGGCTCGGTCCGTTCTGGGGCTATCTGGCGGGCTGGTCGTTCGTGGTCGGCAAGACGGCCTCCTGTGCGGCGATGGCTCTCACCGTGGGCGCGTACGTCTGGCCGGGGCAGGCGCACGCCGTGGCGGTCGCGGCCGTGGTGGCGCTGACCGCGGTGAACTACGGCGGGGTCCAGAAGTCCGCCTGGCTCACGCGGGGAATCGTGGCGGTCGTGCTGGCTGTCCTCGCTTCCGTGGTGGTCGTGTGTCTGGGATCCGGGACGTCCGAGGCCGGGCGGCTGGACAGCGGGGCCTCGGGGGGCCTGGGAGGGGTGCTGCAGGCCGCCGGTCTGTTGTTCTTCGCGTTCGCCGGGTACGCCCGGATCGCGACCCTCGGGGAAGAGGTACGGGATCCCGCGCGCACCATCCCGCGTGCGATCCCGCTGGCTCTGGGCATCGCCTTGGGCGTGTACGCGTGTGTGGCGGTGGCCGTCCTTTCCGTGCTGGGGGCAGAGGAGTTGGGTCAGGCGGGCGCGCCGCTGGCCGATGCGGTGCGGGCTGCCGGCGTGCCAGGGCTGGTGCCGGTGGTGCGGGTGGGTGCCGCCGTGGCCGCGCTGGGGTCGCTGCTCGCCCTGATCCTGGGCGTCTCGCGGACGACTCTGGCCATGGCCCGTGACCGGCATCTGCCCGGCGCGCTGGCGGCCGTGCATCCGCGATTCCAGGTACCGCACCGGGCGGAACTGGCCGTGGGCGCGGTGGTCGCGGTCCTGGCCGCCACGGTGGATGTGCGGGGCGCTATCGGGTTCTCCTCCTTCGGTGTGCTGGCCTACTACGCGGTGGCCAACGCCTCGGCCTGGACGCTCGGTTCCGCTCCGACGGCGCGGGTGGTGCCCGTGGTGGGGCTTCTCGGGTGCGTGGTGCTGGCGTTCGCGCTGCCGGGGGTCTCGGTGGCCGTAGGTGCGGGTGTGCTGATGGCGGGTGTGGTGGCGTACGGCGTACGGCGGTGGATGGCGGCGCGGTGAAGCGGCGTACGCCGACGGACGAGGCGGCGGACCTCGCCGGGGCAGTCCTTGGCGCCTACGTACTCCAGGTCCGCCGTCAGACCGCGTGTGTACGGATGGCGGGCCCAGCGAGCTGCCGGACGGATATGTACGCATGGCGAAAGCCGGTGTGGTCATGGGACTCGGGGGAAGCGTGGGCCCACGGGCGGGCGTAACGCATCCCGGCGTTCCCCAGCGCTCGCAACTGCTTGTTCGCGGTCATGAGTTCATGATGCGGGCCGCCACTGACAATCGAGCGGGCCTGTGGACAACCATCAGGCTGTGGAAAACCCCGCGCCGAACCGGCGTTCGGCCTACCAGCGCGAGGAGAACGGCTGGTCGGTCCGCACGATCTCGCGGCCCAGCGGAAGCAGCGAGACCGGGATCAGCTTGAAGTTGGCGATGCCGAACGGGATGCCGATGATCGTGATGCACAGGGCGATGCCGGTGACGATGTGGGCCAGGGCCAGCCACCAGCCCGCGAGAACCAGCCACAGCACGTTGCCGACGCAGGAGGGGGCGCCGGCGTCGCGGCGTTCGACCGTCGTGTACCCGAAGGGCCACAGGGCGTAGACGCCGATTCGGAACGCGGCGATGCCAAAGGGGATGCCGATGATCGTGATGCACAGCAGCACGCCGGCGAGCAGATAGCCGAGGAACAGCCAGAAGCCGCTCAGCACGAGCCATATGACGTTCAGGATGGTTTTCACTGGTGGCGACCTGCCATCTTCTCGAGGCGGGCAATGCGGTCCGCCATCGGCGGGTGCGTGGAGAACATCTTCGAGAATCCCTGACCCGGGCGGAAGGGGTTCGCGATCATCATGTGGCTCGCGGTCTCGATACGCGGCTCGGGGGGCAGCGGAAGCTGCTTGGTGCCCATCTCGAGCTTGCGCAGTGCGCTGGCCAGGGCCAGGGGGTCGCCGGTCAGCTGGGCGCCGGACGCGTCGGCCTCGTACTCCCGGGAGCGGCTGATGGCCAGTTGGATGAGGCTCGCGGCGAGCGGACCCAGGATCATGATGAGCAGCATGCCGAGAATGCCGGGGCCGTCGTCGTCGTTGGAGCGGCCGATGGGGATCAGCCAGGCGAAGTTGACCAGGAACATGATCACGGAGGCGAGGGCGCCGGCCACGGACGAGATCAGGATGTCGCGGTTGTAGACATGGCTGAGCTCGTGGCCGATGACGCCGCGCAGTTCGCGTTCGTCGAGGAGGCGCAGGATGCCTTCGGTGCAGCAGACCGCGGCGTTGCGCGGGTTGCGGCCCGTGGCGAAGGCGTTCGGGGCTTCTGTCGGGGAGATGTACAGGCGCGGCATGGGTTGGCGGGCCTGGGTGGAGAGTTCGCGGACCATGCGGTAGAGCGCGGGGGCCTCGAACTCACTCACCGGGCGGGCGCGCATCGCGCGTAGCGCCAGCTTGTCGCTGTTCCAGTACGCGTACGCGTTGGTCCCCAGGGCGATCAGGACCGCGACCACGAGCCCCATACGGCCGAAGAAACTGCCGATGACGATGATGAGTGCGGACAGTCCCCCGAGGAGTACTGCGGTCCTGAGCCCGTTGTGCCGGCGGTGCACGGTACGCCCTCCAAATCGTGCAGCAGGGGAACCCTTTGCTTGCTGATCTGCGGTCCTTCTGGTGTCTCCACCAGTGGACCCTCCTGTTCTGGTCAACGCCAGGCGAGAGCGGCTAGTTCCCTTGTGCGTGCGGAGGCGGGCGTGGGCCGTCCGGGTGAGGGCTCGGGAGTTGTCCGGCCGTGGGCTCAGAAGAGCCCGGTGTCGGTGAAGCGCAGGATCAGCTGGGGCGCGCCCGACAGGGCGATTCCGAGGACGCCGGTGAGGGCCATCGCCGCGGTGAGCGGGGCCGGGATCCGGTGCTGTACGGGCTCACCTTCTGGGGCGCGGAACAGCAGGGCCGTCCATTGGAGGTAGTAGAAGAGCGCGATCACGACGTTGGCTGCCATGACCACGGCGAGCCAGCCGAGGCCCGCGTCGACGGCCGCGGAGAAGACGGTGACTTTCGCGAAGAGGCCGATGATGCCCGGCGGCAGTCCGGCGAGGCAGAGCAGGAAGAAGGCCAGGAGGAGGGCGGCCAGGGGGTTCGTGGCATAAAGGCCGCGGTAGTCGGTGAGACGGTTGAGGGCTCTCGTACGCCCCACCAGGGCGGCCACCGCGAAGGCGCCGAGGTTCACGGCGGCGTACATGAGGGCGTAGGCGACGGAGGAGCCGATGGAGCGCTCGGCGTCGTCGGTGTACGCGGCGGCGGCGATCGGCACGAGGAGGTAGCCGGCCTGGCCGACGGAGGACCAGGCGAGCAGCCGTACGGCGCTGTACGCGCGCGTGGGCTGCTGTCGGAGGGCGCCGACGTTGCCGACGGTCATGGTGAGGGCGGCCAGTGCCGCGAGCGCCGGGCCCCAGACGTCGGCGTACGACGGGAGGGCGACGACCGTGACGAGGATCAGGCCGGAGAAGCCGACCGCTTTGCCGACGACCGACAAGTAGGCGGCGATCGGGAGCGGCGCCCCTACGTAGGTGTCCGGGACCCAGAAGTGGAAGGGCACGGCGGCCGTCTTGAAGGCGAAGCCGACGAGGGTGAGGACGACGCCGGTCTGGGCGAGGGTGTGGAGCTGGCCGTCGACGTTCTGGATCCGGTCGGCGATCTGGGTGAGGTAGAGGGTGCCCGTGGAGGCGTACACGAAGCTGATGCCCATGAGGCTGACCGCGGTCGCGGTGACCGAGGACAGGAAGAACTTCAGGGCCGCTTCGGAGGACTTGCGGTCGCCGTGGCGCAGGCCGACGAGCGCGAAGGCCGGCAGGGAGGCGACCTCCAGGGCGACGATCAGGGTCGCCAGGTCCCG
The DNA here is from genome assembly GCF_042894505.1 of Streptomyces sp. NPDC001536. Taxonomy (NCBI): domain Bacteria; kingdom Bacillati; phylum Actinomycetota; class Actinomycetes; order Kitasatosporales; family Streptomycetaceae; genus Streptomyces; species Streptomyces sp. NPDC001536. The sequence continues at coordinate 94,964 of NZ_JBIAVQ010000019.1, read as the reverse complement.
CGAAGCGGGCAGGAGGGCGGCACCGGCGGCGGAGGAGAGCAGCAAAAACCAGTACTCCCCTTCGGGGAGTCCCTTGTCGGCGTCCTTGAGGGCGGTGACCGACAGGAGCGCCGCCAGCAACGCTCCCCCGAGCACCAGGAGCTGGAGGACGAGGGTGAAGCGGTCCGCGGTGTAGCTGCAGACGTCGGGCGTGCCGGTCAGGCAGAAGGTGGCGCGGTCGCCGTCCAGGAGGGGCAGCAGCATCGCGGTGGAGGCGGCCAGACCGGCGACGGACAGCCAGCCGAGCAGCGCCTTCTTGCCGTCGCCTACGAAGAGGTCGGTGACGAGGACGACGAGGCCGACGACCGCCGCGATGGTGGGCGGTGCGATGGCGAGCCAGTCGACGGACTGGACGAGGTTCGCGGCCATCGGCTGGGCCAGGGAGGCCAGGGAGCTCATCGGGTGCCTCCTGCGAGCAGCTGCTGTACGGCCGGATCGGTCAGGCCGAGGAGGGCCTTAGGCCACAGACCGGCTACGACGGTGAGGGCGACGAGCGGTGTCCAGGCAGCGAACTCGTACGTCTGGACGTCGGCGAGCTTCGGGGCGTCCTGCGGTACGGCGCCCATGCAGACACGGCGGACCACGACGAGGAGGTAGGCGGCCGTGAGGAGGGTGCCGAAGGCCGCGATCGCCATGAAGGTGAGGAACGCCGGGCGGCTGAGGCCCTCAGCGGGGTCGAACGCCCCGAACAGCGCCAGCATCTCGCCCCAGAACCCGGCGAGGCCCGGAAGTCCGAGGGAGGCGACCGCGGCGAACGCGAGCAGGCCGCCGAGACGTGGGGCCTTGCCGTACAACGCGGCGCCGGTCTGTTCGGCGAGGGCGTCGAGGTCGGTGCTGCCCGTGCGGTCCTTCAGCGCGCCGACCAGGAAGAACAGGAGGCCGGTGATGAGGCCGTGGGCGACGTTGGCGAACAGGGCGCCGTTGACACCGGTCGGGGTCATGGTGGCGATGCCGAGCAGGACGAAGCCCATGTGGCCGACGGAGGAGTAGGCGATGAGGCGCTTGAGGTCGCCCTTCGCGCCCTGCTTGGCGAGGGCCAGGCAGGCCAGGGATCCGTAGATGATCCCGACGACGGCGAAGGCGGCGAGGTACGGCGCGAAGTCGCGGAAACCGTCGGGGGCGATCGGCAGCAGAATGCGGACGAACCCGTACGTACCCATCTTCAGCATCACGCCGGCCAGCAGGACCGAGCCGACGGTCGGTGCGGCGGTGTGGGCGTCCGGCAGCCAGCTGTGCAGCGGCCACATCGGGGTCTTCACCGCGAGCCCGATCCCGATCGCCAGAACGGCGATGACCTGCACGGATGAGGTGAGGGACCGGCCGTTGTCAGTGGCGAGTGCCACCATGTCGAATGTGCCCGCCTTGATCCCGATCAGGAGCAGGCCGAGCAGCATGACGACCGAACCGAGCAGCGTGTAGAGGATGAACCGCCAGGCGGCCTGCGTCCTGCCCTCGCCGCCCCAGCGGGCGATGAGGAAGTACATCGGGATGAGGACCATCTCGAACGCGAGGAAGAACAGCAGCAGATCGAGGACGGCGAAGGTCGCGAGGGTGCCGGACTCGAGGACGAGCAGCAGCGCGACGAAGGCCTTCGGGGTCGGGCCCGCGGGCATCTTGAAGTACGAGTAGAGCGCGCACAGGAAGGCCAGCAGCGCGGTCAGGACCAGAAGGGGGAGGGAGATGCCGTCGATGCCGAGGTGGATCCGCACGTCGAGTGCGGGGATCCAGCTGATGTCGGTCGTGGCCTGCATCTTCGACGGGTGGTCGTGGTCGAAGCCGAGCGCGAGGACGACAGCGGCGATGAGGATCACGCCGGTCACGCTCACGCCGTGCCGCAGCACCGCCTGCTCGGGCGACTTCCCCTTCAGTCCCGGCGGGGCGGGCAGGAGAGCGGCGACGGCGCCGAGGAGCGGGCCGACGACGACGAACGCCAGAAGGAACTGCATCACGGACTCGTTGATATCGATCACGCCTGCTCACGCTCCCGTGGCGACGAGGACGGCGGCGACCACCAGGACGACGGTGCCGGCGAGCAGCGCGCTCACATAGGTCTGCACATTGCCGGTCTGGGCACGGCGTACGGCCGCGCCCAGCAGCCGGGGTAGAGCGCCCGCACCGCGTACGTAGGTCTCGACGACCTCACGGTCGAGGAACCGGACGAGGGTGGCACCGGCCTGGACCGGGCGGACGAAGAGAGCCGAGTACACGGCGTCGAGGTGGAAGCCGACGGCCGCGTGCCGGTGCAGCGGGCCGAGCAGGAGGCGGCCCGGGTCCGACGGGTCGGGTGTGTAGGCCACGTCTCCGTAGGCGGGCTCGTGGCTGGCGATGGCCTCGGCCTCGACGAGCCCGGCGTCACCGTCCGGGTGGGCGGCGACCGCGCCCAGCGGGGCTCGGGCGGCGAGCGTGGTGGTGTGCCGCCAGGCGGCGTAGGTGACGATGCCGCCGACCAGGGCGACGCCCGTGCCGACGACGGACGTGGTGAGGGTCGGCGCGAGGTCACGGCCGTCGAACCAGTCCGGGAGCACGCGGTAGGCGAATCCGCCGACGGCGAGGGACGGGATCGCGAGCACCCACAGGACCGTGGTCATCGTGAGCGGCTGGCGGCCGTGGTCGGGGGCCTCGACGCCCCGGCCCTGGAAGGCCAGCAGCCACAGGCGCGTCGCGTACGCCGCGGTGAGCAGGGCCGTGAGCAGGCCGGCGAGGAGGACTACCCAGCCGGCGGCACCGGGGGCGTGCTCGGTGTGGCCGGTGGCGACGTGCTCGGCGGCGCCGAGGACGGACTCCTTGGAGAAGAAGCCGCTGAAGGGCGGGATCGCTGCGAGCGCGAGGAGCGCCACGGTCATCGTCCAGAAGGCGTCCGGCACGCGGTCGCGGAGGTGGCCCATGCGGGACATGGCGGCCAGCGAGTTGGTGCCGGCGGCGTGGATGATCACGCCGGCCGCGAGGAACAGCAGCGCCTTGAAGGCGCCGTGCGACAGGAGGTGGAAGACGGCGGCCCCGCGGTCGCCGACGGCGAGGGCGCCGGTCATGTAACCGAGTTGGCCGATCGTCGAGTAGGCGAGGACGCGTTTGATGTCGTCCTGGGCGAGTGCGGCGAGCGCCGAGCCCGTCATCGTGACGGCGGCCATCACGGCGAGGACGACCATCGCGGCCTGCGAGGCCTCGAAGACCGGGAGGAGACGGGCGATGAAGTAGACACCGGCGGCGACCATGGTCGCGGCGTGGATGAGCGCGGACACGGGCGTCGGGCCCGCCATCGCGTCCGGGAGCCAGGTGTGCAGCGGGAACTGCGCCGACTTGCCGGCCACGCCCGCCAGGAGCAGCAGGGCGATCAGGGTCGGGTGGTCGAGCCCGCCGTGTGCGACGGCGCCGAGCACCTTCGTGATGCGGAAGGACCCGGCGTCGGTGGCGAGCGCGAACAGGCCGATCAGGAACGGGACATCGCCGAGCTTGGTGACCAGGAAGGCCTTGATGGAGGCGGCGCGGGCCTCCGGGGTCTCCCAGTAGTGGCCGACCAGGAAGTACGAGCAGATGCCCATGATCTCCCAGCCCACCAGCAGCACCATCAGGTCGCCGGAGTAGACGACGAGGAGCATCGCGGCGGTGAAGAGGGAGACGAGGGCTGCGTAGGAGGGATAGCGCGGGTCGTCGCGCAGATAGCCCGTCGAGTAGATCTGCACACAGGTGGCGACGAGGCCGACGAGCACGGCGACCAGGGCGGCGAAGCCGTCGATGTGCAGGGCGAGTTCGATGGGGATCGAGCCGGTGGGCGTGAGCTCGGTGGCGGCGTTCACTGCCTCGTCGCCGCCCTGGCGTACGGCGACCACGGCGGCCAGTACGAGGGAGGCGAGCGTCGGCAGGACGGCGAGCGGGCGGACGAAGCCGGGTGCCGTGCGGCCCAGGAGCAGGCCGGCGGCCGCGCCCAGGAACGGAAGGAGGGGGACGAGGACGGCGAGGGTGGTGGTGGTCACGCGGTGGCCTCAGCCTTCTCGGCCGCGGGGGCGTCGGAGTCGTCGGCGTGTTCGGGCTCGTGGCCCTCGGCGGTGTCGCGGAGTTTGTCGATGTCCGCGGTGCCGCGGTTGCGGTGGACGGCGAGGACGATCGCCAGGCCGATGCCGATCTCGGCGGCGGCGATGGCGATGGTGAACAGGGTCAGGGCCTGACCGGAGTGGAGGGTCTCCTCGGCGGCCTTGCTGAGCCAGACGTCGAAGGCGACCAGGTTGAGGTTGACGGCGTTGAGCATCAGCTCGACCGACATCAGGACCAGGATCGCGTTGCGGCGCGCGAGGACGCCGTACAGGCCGGTGCAGAACAGGAGGGCGGAGAGTACGGCGGGATAGGCGAGGTGCATCAGCGGGCGCCTTCCTGCTCGGCAGGGGTGCCGGGCTCGGCCGGGGCGGTGCGCGCGGCAGGGGCGCTGGGCTCGGCCGGTTTGGTTCGCTCGACCGCTCTGTTTCGCCCGATCGTGTGATTACGGGAATTCGGGGCGGATGGGGAACTACCGGTCGCGGGCCGGGAGTTCACAGGGGGAGAGCTCGACTCCGCCTTCGCCTTGCGGGACAGGACGATCGCGCCGACCAGTGCGGCGAGGAGAAGGACGGAGAGGGCCTCGAAGGGGAGGACCCAGTTCTGGAAGAGGCTCGCTCCGGTGGCCTCGGTGGAGCCGGCGGCGGGGCCGTCCAGGTCGATCCACGTCGCGCGGAAGGCGTCGACGACGACCCACACCAGGGCTGCGGCCGAGGCGACGGCGACTGTGAGGGCGGCCCAGCGGTTGCCGGAGTCGGCGTCCGGGGAGCGGCCGATGGGCGCCTTGGTGAGCATCAGACCGAAGAGGAGGAGAACGACGACGGAACCCACGTAGATGAGGACCTGCACCCAGGCGATGAACTCCGCGGTGAGCAGGAGGTACTCGACGGCGAGACCGCCGAGGGTCACCACCAGCCACAGGGCGGCGTGCACCAGCTGCCGGGTGGTGACGGTGACGATGGCGGCGCCGAAGGTGACCAGGCCGACGAGGAGGAAGGCGATCTCGACACCGGTCGGCGAGAGGAAGCCGTGGGTCTCGGTGGCCGCGGTGGTCACGGTGGCGTGAGCCTTGGCCAGCGTGGCGTGTGCCGTGGTGGCGGTGGCTGCGGCGAGGGTCATGACGTGCCTCCCTCGGGTGCGGTGGGCCCGGTCGACGGCCCGGACTGGGGCTCGGTCGGTTCGGCCTGGGCGGCTGCCAGTTTCTCGGCGGTCTTGCGGGCGGCCGCGATCTCCTTCGGCTCCTCGGCGGCCGGGTCGAGGGCAGGCGGGGCCGGGACGGTCCACATCCACTCGCGGAGCTTGTCCCGCTCGTGGGTGAGGTCGCGGATGTCGGTCTCGGCGTACTCGAACTCCGGGGACCAGAACAGAGCGTCGAAAGGACACACCTCGATGCAGATACCGCAGTACATGCACAGGGAGAAGTCGATGGCGAAGCGGTCGAGGACATTGCGGCTGCGCTCGCGTCCGCCGGGGGCGGCGGCCGGGACCGTCTCCTTGTGCGAGTCGATGTAGATGCACCAGTCCGGGCACTCCCGGGCGCACAGCATGCAGACCGTGCAGTTCTCCTCGAACAGGCCGATGACACCGCGGGTGCGGGGCGGGAGGTCGGGCTGGACGTCGGGGTACTGCTCGGTGACGGTCTTCTTCGTCATCGTCCGGAGGGTGACGGCCAGGCCCTTGGCGAGGCCGGAGCCAGGAATGGGGGCCACTAGGAGATCACCACCTTGACGATGCCGGTGAGGGCGATCTGAGCGAGGGAGAGGGGGACGAGGAGGGTCCAGGAGAGCTTCTGGAGCTGGTCCTCGCGCAGGCGGGGATAGGTCACACGCAGCCAGATGACGAGGAAGGCGAGGATCGCGGTCTTCAGCAGGGTCCAGACCCAGCCGAGGCCGTCGGCGCCCCACGGGCCGTGCCAGCCGCCCAGGAAGAGGACGGTGGTCAGGCCGCACAGGACGACGATTCCGGCGTACTCGGCGAGGAGGAACAGCGCGAAGCGGAGGCCGGTGTACTCGGTGTACGCGCCGAAGATGATCTCCGAGTCGGCGACCGGCATGTCGAAGGGCGGGCGCTGGAGTTCGGCGAGGCCGGCGACGAAGAAGACGATCGCGCCGACGATCTGCCAGGGCAGCCACCACCACTCGAAGGCGTCGACGATGCCGGGGAGGGAGACCGTGCCGGCCGCCATCGCGACGGAGGCGGCGGTCAGGAGCATCGGGAGCTCGTAGGCGAGGAGCTGGGCGGCGGTGCGGAGGCCGCCGAGGAGGGAGAACTTGTTGGCGCTGGCCCAGCCGGCCATGAGTGAGCCGAGGACGCCTACGCCCATGACGGCCAGGACGAAGAAGACACCGGCGTCGACGACCTCGCCGACGGCGCCCTCGCCGGGGCCGATGGGGATGGCGAGGAGGACCAGGAGGTAGGGCAGGAGGGCGACTGCGGGGGCGAGTTGGAAGATACGGCGGTCCGCGCCCGCGGGTACGACGTCTTCCTTCTGCACGAACTTGACGCCGTCCGCGACGAGTTGGGCCCAGCCGTGGAAGCCGCCGGCGTACATGGGGCCGAGGCGGCCCTGCATGTGAGCCATGACCTTGTGTTCGGTCTGGCCGACGATCAGGGGGAAGGTGAGGAAGACGACGAAGACGATCAGGAGTCGCAGGGCGACGTCGAGAGCGTCGTTCACTGCGGGCCTCCTGCGGGGTTTTCGGGAGTTGCGGGGTCTTCGGGCGCTTCAGGGTCTTCGGGCTTTCCGGAGGTTCCCGTGGGTTCTTCGGGGGCGGGGGTCGCGGTGGGCGGGGCCTTCGGCTCACCCGTCGGCTCCGGGCGCGGCTTGGCCTCCGGCTCCGGCTCCGGCTCCGGCTCCGGCTCAGAATCCGGCTCGGGTTTCGGGCGCGGCTGAGTCACCGGCTCCGAACCGGGGGGCAGCTCGGCCTGCGGGCGCGGTTCGGCCTCCGGTCGAGGGGACTGCGGCGCCATGGGCGGTTCGGGCGCCGTGGGTGGTTCGGGCTCGGTGGACGGTGCGGGCGCAGTGCGTGGTTCGGGCTCGGTGGACGGTGCGGGCGCAGTGCGTGGTTCGGGCTCGGTGGACGGTGCGGGACCCGTGGGCGGTTCGGTGTCCCGTCGGGCCTCGGTGTCCCGTCGAGGCTGGGGCTCGGGTCGGGTCTCGGGCTCCGGGAGCGGGTTGGCGTCGGCCTTTCGGTCGGTTGCCGGCTCGTCGAAGGCCGGGCGGGCGTGGTGCCACGGGGCGTCGGGGCTGCGGGGGGCCGTGGAGGGCTTCGGGGGCGCAGCCTCGGCACTCGGCGGTGGGGTCTCGGTGCTCGGGGGTGTGGTCTCGGTGCTCGGGGGTGTGGTCTCGGTGCTCGGGGTGTCCCCGGTCCGGGTGGGCGATGCCTGGTCGTCGGGCGTGGTCCGTTGGGTCGCCGAGCCGTCCGAGGCGCTGCGGGATCGGCGTGGGCCGGAGGGGGCGGTGCCCGGTCCGGGGCGCTGGGACGACGAACCCTCGCTCGCGCTTCGCGCACGGCGCGGACCGGCTGGGGTGCCGGTGCCCGACGGAGAGTCGTCGGTTCCGGGGGTTGGGGGTTCGGGGGTCGCGGCAGTCTGGCTGGCGGACCCCTCCGCCGCAGTGCGCGCGCGACGTGGTCCGGTCGCCGTGCCTGAAGACGCGGGCGCCTCCGGCCGGCCTGCCGAGCCCTCAACAGCCGCGGCCTCGGCACGACGCGGACCAGCAGTCGGTGCCGCCGTTGGCTCGGCCTGACTCGCCGAACCCTCCGACGCCGTACGGGCGCGACGTACCGGGCGTTCGCCGGCCGCACGGGCCGGACGTTCTCCCGCTGCCGCGGCTCCCGCTCCCGCCGCTCGGGCTCCGGCGGCTCGGGTGGGGCGGGTCGGGGCCGGGGGGAGTTGGCCCTTCAGGGGGCCCCATTCGTTCGGGTCGGGGACGCCTGGGGGGAGCATCTGGCGGCGTTTGGGGCCGCCGTGGTCGGACTCGCCCGGTTCCTTGGCGCCGGGCCAGGCCTTGGCGACCCGGGCTGCGAGGACGAAGTCCTTGCGCAGGGGGTGGCCCTCGAAGTTCTCGGGGAGGAGGAGGTGGTCAAGGGCGGGGTGGCCCTCGAAGACGACGCCGAACATTTCATGCGTCTCGCGTTCGTGCCAGGCCGCGCCCGCGAAGACGCCGACGGCGCTGGGCAGGGTCGGGGACGCGTGCGGGATGGTGGTGCGCAGCAGCAGTCGTCGTACCGGCGACAGGGCCGCGACGTGTGCGGCGACGCGGAAGCCCGTGCCCGGTTCGTCGACCGCGCTCAGCCAGTCGAAGTAGGTGCAGCCCAGTTCGTCGCGTGCCGTCTCCAGTGCCGTGATCCAGGATGCCGGCGGCACGTCCACCGTCAGGACCTCGTACGACTCCTCCGCAGCGGCCTCCGCGCCGAAGAGTTCCTCGGCGGGGGCGGGCAGCCAGCCGACCGCGGTCATCGTTCCTCCCCGGAGGCCGGACCGTCGTCGGACGAACCGGAAGCCGAGCCCGAGGCGGGGTCGGACGTCGCACCCGGGGCCGGATCAGAAGCCGTACCCGAAGCCGCACCCCCACCCGCAGTCGAACCGGAAGCCGGGCCTGAGGCCCCGCCCGACGCCGAGCCCGAACCCGACCCCTCACCCGCACCCGACCCAGACACCGAGCCCGAGCCCGAGCCCGAGTCCGCACCCGACCCAGGAGCCGAGCCCGAGCCCGATCCCGCATCCGCCCCGGAAGCCGATTCCGCCCCCGTCCCGGCCACCGACCCCGGCCCCCCGCCCGAAGCCGACCCGGCCGCCACTCCCGAACCCGTCCCCGAACCCGCGCTCGAAGCCGCCCCGGGCCCCTCCCCCGGCCCCCGCACCAACCCACTCTCCAGCGCAGCCACAGACGCCCGCCCCCCGCTCACCCCGTACCGCTCCCCCAGCGACTCGCGGGCGATCTTCTCCTGGAGTTTGAGGATTCCCTGGAGGAGGGCCTCGGGGCGGGGTGGGCAGCCGGGGACGTAGACGTCGACCGGGATGATCTGGTCGACGCCCTTCGTGACGGAGTAGGAGTCCCAGTACGGGCCGCCGCAGTTGGAGCAGGCGCCGAAGGAGATGACGTACTTGGGCTCCGGCATCTGCTCGTAGAGGCGCTTGACCGCGGGGGCCATCTTGTCGGTGACCGTGCCCGAGACGACCATGAGGTCGGCCTGGCGGGGGCCCGGTGCGAAGGGGATCACGCCGAGGCGGATGAAGTCGTGGCGGGCCATCGACGCGGCGATGAACTCGATGGCACAGCAGGCGAGCCCGAAGTTGAAGACCCAGAGGGAGTAGCGGCGGCCCCAGTTGAGGACCACCTTCATCGGCTCGGGGGCGAGGCGGGCGAGGGCGCCCAGCCGCTTCGGCTCGGGGAGCAGCACCGGTTCCGAGGGGGTCACGTCCATGTCAGGACGCCCTTCTTGTATGCGTACAGCAGACCCACGGCCAGGAAGCCGAGGAAGATGAACATCTCTACGAGTGTGGCCGCGCCGTAGCCGGGGGCGGCGAAGACCGTGGCCCACGGGAACAGGAAGATCGAGTCGACGGCGAAGATGACGTAGAGGAAGGCGTAGACGTAGTAGCGGACCTGGGTGTGGGCCCAGCCCTCGCCGACGGGGTCGACGCCGCACTCGTAGGTCAGCAGCTTCTCGGGGGTCGGGACGACAGGGCGCAGCAGGCGGCCCGCGCCGAAGGCGACGGCGACGAACAGCACGCCGACGACGGCGAGCAGTCCGACGACCGAGTACGACTGGAAGTAGTCCGCCGCAACGACGACGGTCGACCCGACGGTCGGTTCCGGCACGTCCGTCCCCTCGCTCCCTGTGAACACACCGAAGATCGCTGGACACCCGCTGTTCGACGATCTGTACGCACGGGAGTCTAGGGCCTGCTAAAGAGACCGTAAGCGGCCCGTCACGGCTGAACCTGCCGGGGTGGGGTTTTCCCCAGGGGATCGCGGCGGTCTGCCTCATGGCGCCGCGGCGCGTCGCGCGGCACGCTAGCCCATATGACCGAACGCCCCAGACACTTCCCGGCACGGAAAGCCGAGGCCACCGCGCCGCTTCCGCCGGTCCGGTTCGCCTACGACGCGCACACCTGGAAGGAGATCGCGCATCTCCTGGTCAATCTTCCGGTGGCGTTGCTCGGATTCGTCTATGCGACGACGGTGCTGTTCACCGGCTTCATGCTGACGGTGACCGTGATCGGGTTCCCCGTGCTCGCGGCCGGGCTGATGGGCGCGCGGAAGCTGGGCGCGATGGAGCGGGCGCGGGCTCGCGGACTGCTCGGGGTGCGGATCGACGAGCCGAGTCCGCTGCCGCTGAAGAGCAGCAACTCGGGCTTCTTCCAGCAGCTGTGGATGATGCTGAAGGACCCGGTGGGCTGGCGCACGATCCTGTACGACTTCATCCGGCTGCCGTGGGGCATCCTGACCTTCACCATCACGCTGACGTCGTTGTTCGTGCTGTGGCCGGTGCTGCCGTTCATCGCGCGGGGCCTGACCAACGCCGACCGGGCGATGGTGCGCGGACTGCTGTCGCCCTCGGACGAGTTGGAGCGGCGGATCGCCGAACTGGAGTCGGACCGTGGGGTCGTGGTGGACGCGGCCGCGTCCGATCTGCGGCGCATCGAGCGCGATCTGCACGACGGGGCGCAGGCCCGGCTGGTCAACCTGGCGATGGGGCTGGGTCTGGCGAAGGAGAAGCTCCTGGAGGATCCCGACTTCGCGGCGGCGATGGTCTCGGAGGCGCACGGCGAGGTGAAGCTCGCGCTCCAGGAGCTGCGGGATCTGGCGCGGGGCATCCATCCCGCCGTACTCACCGACCGCGGGCTGGATGCCGCCCTGTCCTCTGTCGCCTCGCGCTGCACGGTGCCGGTGAAGGTGACGGCCGATCTGAACGCCAGACCGGCCGCGGCCATCGAGGGCATCGCCTACTTCACGGTCTCCGAGCTGCTGCAGAACATCAGCAAGCACAGCGGGGCGAGGACCGCGTCGGTGGATGTGTGGCGCACGGAGGACCGGCTGCTCATCCAGGTGTGGGACGACGGCCGCGGCGGTGCCCGCCTCGACGGCGGCACCGGCATGCAGGGTCTCGCGGAACGTCTCGACGCCGTCGACGGCCTGTTCGTCATCGACTCCCCGCCGGGCGGTCCTACGACGGTGACGGCGGAGCTCCCGTGGCGGGACCGGTCGTTCGACACCGGCCGCAGGTGACGCGGGGCGGGCCGGGGTAGGGAAAACCCCCCTTCCAAGACGCCGACGGACTCCATGGTCCGCCGACCTGCGGCCCAGCAGGGTGGAGGTACGACAGCGACACGACACTCCAGGCACCCCGGGCGGGGGACGAGAGAAGGACGACGCCGATGGCCACGGACTACGGACAGAGCTACGGGTTCCTCGACGAGGGGACGCGGCGGCGCCGGCTGCCGACGGGGCTGCGGGCGCCGTTCGAGGGGCGGACCTGGCGGGAGTTCGGATATGTGCTGCTGAGCCTGCCGATCAGCATCGTGCTGTTCACGTACGCCGTCGCGATGGTGTCGATCGGTGCCGGGCTGCTGGTGACGTTCCTCGGGATTCCGGTCCTCGCGGCCGGGCTGGCCGGGTGCCGGGGGTTCGGGGCGCTGGAGCGGGCGCGGGCGCGGGGGCTGCTGGGGCTCGATGTGGCCGATCCGGAGCCGCTGAGGATGCGGGGGAACGGTTTTCTGGCGTGGATGGGGGCGGTCCTGAAGAGCGGCACGTCCTGGCGGACGCTGCTGTACGCGGTGATCCATCTGCCGTGGGCGGTGTTCTCGTTCGTCGTCGCCGTGAACTTCTGGGCGTACGGGTGGGCGCTGCTGACGTATCCGCTGTGGTTCTGGCTCTTTCCGGTGTACGGCGGTCAGGACGGGCTTCAGCTCTACGGCGACGAGACCCACCACATCTACCTCGACAACCCCTTCGAGATCGGTGTGACCGCGCTGATCGGACTGCTGTTCACGCTGGCCACGCCGTGGATCGTGCGGGCGCTGACGATGGTGGACCGGGTGATGGTGCACGGGCTGCTCGGGCCGTCCCGGCTGGCCACGCGCGTGGTGGAGCTGGAGTCCGACCGGGGGGTCGTGGTGGACACGGCGGCGGCGGATCTGCGGCGGATCGAGCGCGATCTGCACGACGGGGCGCAGGCCCGGCTCGTGGCGCTGGCGATGGATCTGGGGCTGGCGAAGGAGAAGCTCGCGGAGGATCCGGAGGCCGCGGCGCGGATGGTGGACGAGGCGCACGGTGAGGTGAAGACGGCGCTTCAGGAGCTGCGGGATCTGGCGCGGGGGATTCATCCGGCGGTGCTGACGGACCGGGGGCTGGATGCGGCGTTGTCGTCGGTGGCGTCGCGGTGCACGGTGCCGGTGCAGGTGGAGGTGGATCTACCGGCGCGGCCGGCGCCGGCGATCGAGGGGATCGCGTACTTCACGGTGTCGGAGCTGCTGCAGAACATCAGCAAGCATTCGCGGGCGACGTGGGCGGCCGTGGATGTGTGGCGGGTGGAGAACCGGTTGATGCTGCAGGTCGTGGACAACGGGGTGGGGGGTGCCGATACGGCTGCGGGGTCCGGGCTCGGGGGGCTGGCGGAGCGGCTGGGTGCGGTGGACGGGATTCTGGTGGTGGATTCGCCGGTGGGCGGGCCTACGCGGGTGACGGCGGAGTTGCCTTGGCGGGGGGAGCGGGCGTTGGGGTGAGCGGGGTGCGTGTGGGGCGGCGGGGGGGCTTGTTTCGCCCCCGCCGCCCTTACCCGTTCCCATCCCCAGGGGCGCCGCCCCTTCCACCCCGTCCCTGGGGGCTACGCCCCCGGACCCCCATCGGCCCGAAGGGCCTCGTCCTCAAACGCCGGACGGGCTGACAAGACCCTCAGCACCGCCTCCCCCAGCCCGTACTCCTCCGTCACCTCGATCCGTACGTCCCCGGAGGCGACCAGGTCCAGGGCGCTCAGCGCATGTCGCCCCAGCGCCCGGGCCGGCTGGGCCGCGACGCCGCCGACGCCGCCGACTCCGCCCGCCGCCTCCAGTCCCGTCACCGTCTCGCCCTCCGGCTCCCCGAAGTCCCCCGAGTCAGTGCTGGACCTCGCCGTAGTAGGCGACGCGGATCAGAGGTTCGCCGGGGCCCGGGACCGGGCTCGGGAGGTCCGTGAGTCGCAGTGCCTCCGGGCCGCCGGTCTCCTCGAACGCGATCGCCCGCATGGGCCTTCCCCCTCGATATCGGCATCGGATGATCGACAACAGGCCTTGCGAGGGGCCGGAACCCGCCGTGTCATGCACGTATTCCCATTGATTCCTGTCGCCCCGGCGCACCGGGCCGTGAATGCTGGAATGCTGGACCACGCCCACCGGGGAGGCGGGCGCGGAGGCGGGCTGTGGGGGGCCGAGGATCGTGGAGGACAGGGTGCGGGTGGTCATCGCCGAGGATTCGGTTCTGCTCAGGGAGGGGCTGACCCGGCTGCTGACCGACCGCGGGCACGACGTCGTCGCCGGGGTCGGCGACGGGGAGGCACTGGTCAAGACCATCACCGAGCTGGACGCGCAGGGGGAGCTGCCCGACGTCGTCGTCGCCGATGTGCGGATGCCGCCGACGCACACCGACGAAGGGGTGCGGGCCGCCGTACAGCTGCGCAAGGCTCATCCCGGACTCGGGGTCCTGGTGCTGTCGCAGTACGTGGAGGAGCGTTACGCGACGGAACTGCTCGCCGGTTCCAGTCACGGCGTCGGCTATCTCCTCAAGGACCGGGTAGCCGAGGTTCGTGAGTTCGTGGACGCGGTGGTACGGGTCGCCGAGGGCGGTACGGCGCTGGATCCAGAGGTCGTCGCACAGCTGCTGGGTCGCAGCCGCAAGCAGGACGTGCTCGCGGGACTCACCCCGCGGGAGCGGGAGGTTCTGGGGCTGATGGCGGAGGGGCGGACGAACTCGGCGATCGCGCGGCAGCTCGTGGTGAGCGACGGCGCCGTCGAGAAGCACGTCAGCAACATCTTTCTGAAGCTGGGCCTCTCCCCGAGTGACGGGGATCACCGACGTGTTCTTGCGGTCCTCACCTATCTGAACTCCTGAAGCCCTGACACCGTGTCAGCCATATGAGTGACACCCGCTCAGCGGGTCCAGAACCGAACGTGAGCGGGGAGCGTCTTGTAGGGAAGCGCCGGGGGGCGAGTAAATCATGACAAGTCAGGGCGGCGGATCGTCTCAAAATCGTGTCCATCATGCGATTGGCCACAGGAAGGCGACCCTTACGGACGTAGGGTTGATCCTGGGCGGGCCTGCGGGAGGGCCTGTCCCGGACAGCTGCCTCGAAGGAGGTCCAGTTCAGTGACCAGCCAGGTCAGTAGCCCAGCGGAGCAGGCCGACGAAGCCGTCGTGGGAGAGCAGCGCAAACCGGCAGGGACCAAGGACGTCCGCCGGCTGGACCGGGTGATCATTCGCTTCGCGGGCGACTCGGGCGACGGTATGCAGCTCACCGGCGACCGCTTCACCTCCGAAACGGCGACCTTCGGCAACGATCTGTCGACGCTGCCGAACTTCCCCGCCGAGATCCGGGCACCCGCCGGAACCCTGCCGGGTGTGTCGAGCTTCCAGCTCCACTTCGCCGACCACGACATCCTGACCCCGGGCGACGCACCGAACGTGCTGGTCGCGATGAACCCGGCCGCCCTGAAAGCCAACATCGGCGATCTGCCGCGTGGCGCGGAGATCATCGTCAACACCGACGAGTTCACCAAACGGGCCATGCAGAAAGTGGGGTACGCGGCCTCGCCGCTGGAGGACGGCTCCCTCGACGGCTACAGCCTCCATCCGGTGCCGCTGACCACCCTGACCGTCGAGGCCCTCAAGGAATTCGACCTCAGTCGCAAAGAGGCCGAGCGCAGCAAGAACATGTTCGCGCTCGGCCTCTTGTCGTGGATGTACCACCGGCCCACCGAGGGCACCGAGCGGTTCCTGAAGACCAAGTTCGCCAAGAAGCCCGAGATCATGAAGGCGAACCTGGCGGCCTTCCACGCCGGCTGGAACTTCGGCGAGACCACCGAGGACTTCGCGGTTTCCTACGAGGTCGCGCCGGCCGCCACCGCGTTCCCCACCGGCACCTACCGCAACATCTCCGGGAACCTGGCCCTGTCCTACGGACTGGTCACCGCGTCCCGCCAGGCTGACCTGCCGCTGTTCCTGGGCTCGTACCCGATCACCCCGGCCTCCGACATCCTGCACGAGCTGAGCAAGCACAAGAACTTCGGGGTGCGCACCTTCCAGGCCGAGGACGAGATCGCCGGCATCGGCGCGGCGCTGGGCGCGGCCTTCGGCGGCAGCCTCGCGGTGACGACGACCAGCGGTCCGGGCGTCGCCCTGAAGTCGGAGACGATCGGTCTGGCGGTGTCGCTGGAGCTGCCGCTGCTGGTGATCGACATCCAGCGCGGCGGGCCGTCCACCGGTCTGCCGACCAAGACCGAGCAGGCGGACCTGCTCCAGGCGATGTACGGCCGCAACGGCGAGGCGCCGGTTCCGGTGATCGCGCCCAGGACGCCCGCGGACTGCTTCGACGCGGCCCTGGAGGCGGCACGCATCGCCCTGACGTACCGCACTCCGGTGATGCTCCTGTCCGACGGCTACCTGGCCAACGGCTCCGAGCCCTGGCGGATCCCGGAGGTCGACGAACTCCCGGACCTGACCGTGCAGTTCACCCAGGGGCCGAACCACACCCTGGAGGACGGCACCGAGGTCTTCTGGCCGTACAAGCGCGACCCGCAGACCCTGGCCCGCCCGTGGGCGATCCCCGGCACCCCCGGCCTCGAACACCGCATCGGTGGCATCGAGAAGCAGGACGGCACCGGGAACATCTCCTACGACCCCGCCAACCACGACTTCATGGTCCGCACCCGGCAGGCCAAGATCGACGGGATCGACGTACCGGATCTGGAGGTCGACGACCCGCACGAGGCCCGCACCCTCGTCCTGGGCTGGGGCTCGACCTACGGGCCGATCACCGCGGCGGTACGGCGACTGCGCGCAGCCGGCGAGTCCATCGCACAGGCTCATCTGCGCCACCTCAACCCGTTCCCGCGGAACCTCGGCACGGTGGTGAAGCACTACGACAAGGTGGTGATCCCCGAGATGAACCTCGGGCAGCTCGCCACGCTGGTCCGGGCGAAGTACCTGGTCGACGCCCACTCGTACAACCAGGTGAACGGCATGCCGTTCAAGGCCGAGCAGCTCGCCACGGCTCTCAAGGAGGCCATCGATGGCTGAGACGTCCACGGAAGGCACGGGCACGATCGAGGCGCTTTCCCTCGTTCCCAAGGCCGAGGGCAAGCAGTCCATGAAGGACTTCAAGTCCGACCAGGAAGTGCGCTGGTGCCCCGGCTGCGGTGACTACGCGATCCTCGCCGCGGTCCAGGGCTTCATGCCGGAGCTGGGCCTGGCCAAGGAGAACATCGTCTTCGTCTCGGGCATCGGCTGCTCGTCCCGCTTCCCGTACTACATGGACACATACGGGATGCACTCGATCCACGGCCGGGCGCCGGCGATCGCGACGGGTCTGGCGACGTCGCGCAGAGACCTGTCGGTGTGGGTGGTGACCGGCGACGGCGACGCGCTGTCGATCGGCGGCAACCACCTGATCCACGCCCTGCGCCGCAACGTCAACCTCAAGATCCTGCTGTTCAACAACCGGATCTACGGCCTGACGAAGGGCCAGTACTCGCCGACGTCGGAGGTCGGGAAGATCACCAAGTCCACGCCGATGGGCTCGCTGGACGCGCCGTTCAACCCGGTGTCGCTGGCGATCGGCGCGGAGGCGTCCTTCGTGGCGCGGACGGTGGACTCCGACCGCAAGCACCTGACGGAGGTGTTGCGCCAGGCAGCGGCCCACCCGGGCACGGCGCTCGTCGAGATCTACCAGAACTGCAACATCTTCAACGACGGCGCCTTCGAGGTCCTCAAGGACCGGGAGCAGGCCGAGGAAGCGGTCATCCGCCTCGAACACGGCCGGCCCATCCGCTTCGGTGCGGACGGCTCACGCGGCGTGGTCCGCGACGTGATCACCGGCGACTTGAGGGTGGTCACGGTCACGCCGGACAACGAGTCCCAGATCCTGACCCACGACGCCCACTCCCCCTCCCCCACCACCGCCTTCGCCCTCTCCCGCCTCGCCGACCCGGACACCCTCCACCACACCCCGATCGGCGTCTTCCGGTCGGTGGACCGGCCGGTCTACGACACGCAGATGGCGGATCAGCTGGATGCGGCGATCGAGCAGAACGGCAAGGGGGATCTGGCGGCGCTGCTGGCCGGCGGCGACACCTGGACGGTCGTCGGCTGAGGGTCGGTGAACACGCGCAGGGCCCGGATGCGGTACGGCATCCGGGCCCTCGGCGTCAGGCGTCGGGGATGTCTCTCTTGGCGCGGAGGAGGGTGTCTCGCGTGATGACGACGATGCGTTCGTAGTCGGCGCGGGCGGCGTCCGCCGGCAACTGCGCATCCAGTTCTTCGGTGCGATCCGTTCCAATGACCGCGAAGCTGCCGTCACTCAGCTCGAAGAGATCGGGACAGGTCTCACCTGTCACGGACCCTCGCTGGCGAGGCGAGTCGCCCAGACGACGAACGATGCGGAGGGGCGAACTCTCCATGGGAATCGATTCCTCAAGGGGACGGGTACTCGGAGTCCGGGCCGACGACCCACCACTCTTCGAGGTCGTCCAACCGCTCTTCCATGATGGCGTCGACGGCCCTGCCCACCCGAGCCTCGAAGGACTCCGGTGACAACCCTTCTCGTCCGTGGGCCGACCGCTCCCAGTACTCGGTGAAGACGGGACTGCGGCGCATCACCTTCAGATATCCGAGGAGTTCGGTGCGATCGATGGCGCCGATCCGGTGGGACAGCAAGATGAGCGCGTACTGCGCGTTGGCGGTGAACATCTGGCGGCGCTTGTCACCGGACAGATCCGTGAAGGTGCTCAGTGTGTCGGCGATCACCGGGTCGTCGATCGCCCGGTCCAGTCGCTCCAGGAAGAAGCCTTGCAGCTGGATCAGGTTCGCCCGGTGCAGTTCCGTCGCGATCCGGTCGTATCCACTCGCCATGCGCCCCAATTGCCGGACGACTTCCTGCAGTAGCTCCGCAGCGGACTCCTGCTGGTTCGGCACCGTCATGCTCACCCCTCGGTACGCCGAGCGACAACGCTTACCGACTCCAGCGTGCAAGCCGACACGGAAAGCGGGAAGAGGGCGCATCAACAGACGTGCCGTGCAGGCCGGGCTCAGGTGCCGCACAACTAGAGCGCAGCACCCGGAGCCACCGTCCTCACTCGTCGGGGATGTCCCTCTTGGCCCGGAGGAGGGTGTCGCGTGTAATCACGACGATGCGCTCGTAGTCGGCGCGGGCGGCGTCGGCGGGCAGCAGCCCGTCCAGTTCCTCCGTGCGATCGGTTCCGATGACCGCGAAGCTGCCGTCGCTCAGCTCGAAGAGGTCAGGGCACGACTCTGCTGTGAGGCTTCCTCGTTGGCGCGGCGAGTCACCGAGACGGCGGACGATGCTGGCGGCTGGAAGTTCGCTGTGCACGCGGGAAGCCTCTTCGACGGCGGGTCAGTGTCGCCTGGCAAAACCGCGCCCGGCCCGACCAAGTCACCGTAATCTTAAACCGAATTACGCCTCCGGAGTGAAGGAAACCACCCCTTGGGGCGACAGTGGTCCCTCAGTGCGACGGCTCATCGGGCGGCTGCACCACCCACCATTCCTCGGGGTCATCACGAAGCCCCTCCACGATCACATCCACGGCCCGACCCACTCGCGCTTCGAGGGACTCGCGGGGCAGGCTCCTGCGATGCTCGCGGGTCATCTCCCAGTAGTCGTCGAAAACCGGGTTCCGGCACAGAATCCTCAAGTGGCCGATCAGTTCGTCCCATTCCGTTGCGCCCACGCGGTGATTCAGCACGATCGCGCTGTACTGGCTGTTGACGAAAATCGCCTGGCGGCGTCGGTGCTCCGAAAGGCCCGGCAGTGTGCTGATCGCCTCCGCCAGTGCGGGGTCCTCTATTGCGCGCTCCAACTGCGCAGCTGCGATGCGATGCAACTGGATCAGATTGGCATGGCGGATCTCCTGAGCGAGGAGCGTGAGTTGACGAAGTAGTTCCTCTGCCGGCGGTTCCTGTCGACGGCGGCGGGACACGCGTCGGAAGGGGGTGCGCGCCCAGCCGAACCTTGCCCCTGCAGCTGAGTCGCTCCCTCGCGCATCCGGATTCTCTGTGGCCAAGACGAACCCCCGAGTCAGGCGTCCGGGCGTCGGTCAACGGCCTTCACGACCGGCGCGCGGGTGGGCACAACGCCCCGCCCCCAGCATGCCGGGCGGCTCAAGTCGGCGTGGGAGGCGGAAAGGGGGCGCATGGAAGGACGTACCGCTCGTGTCGACCAACGCCCTGACATGTATGTGCCCGGCGAGCGCCGTCGGCATACGTTCGGCAGGTCCCGAGCGATTGCGTCATTCCTGCTCAGACGCCCGTCTCCGCGCGTCGTACCTCTCCCGCGCCTCCTGCACCGCCCCCATCCGCGTCTCCGTCCACGCCGCGAGCCCCCGGACCTGTTCCGCCGCCTCGGCTCCCAGTTCCGTCAGGGAGTAGTCGACGCGGGGAGGGATCACCGGCTTGGCGTCGCGGTGGATGACGCCGTCGCGTTCCAGGGTCTGGAGGGTCTGGGTGAGCATCTTCTCGCTGACGCCGCGGCCGCTGAGGTCGTTGATGGCGCGGCGCAGTTCGCTGAAGCGGTGGGGGCGGTCGAGGAGGGCGATGAGGACGAGGACGCCCCATCGGCTGGTGACGTGTTCGAGGACGAGTCGGTGCGGGCACATCGCCTCGGCGTCCGCCTCGGCCGTCCCGTCGGGCACCTTCAGACTTACTGCCATGCCAGTACCTTACTTCAAAGTGGGTACTTTCCTGTAGTTAGTGCTACCCCTATGGTTAGTGCATCCGCACCCCACAAGGAGTTCGCACATCATGAGCATCGTCGTCACCGGAGCCACCGGAAACCTGGGCCGCCACGTCATCGAGCAGCTGCTGGAGAAGGTGCCGGCCGAGCAGGTCACCGCCGTAGTCCGCAGCGCCGAGAAGGGTGCGGACTTCGCGGCGCGCGGGGTGAAGATCGCCGTTGCCGACTACAACACCCCCGAGACCTTCGACGGCCTCTTCGCCGCCGGTGACAAGGTGCTCCTCATCTCCGGCAGCGAGGTCGGCAACGACCGCCCCGGCCAGCACACGGTCGTCATCAACGCCGCCAAGGCCGCCGGCGTCGCCCTGCTCGCCTACACCAGCGCCCCCGGCTCCCTCACCGCCGCCCTCGCCGACGACCACCGCGCCACCGAGAAGGTGCTCCTCGCCTCCGGCCTGCCGTACGCACTGCTGCGCAACGGCTGGTACCACGAGAACTACACCGAGAACCTCGCCCCGGTCCTCCAGTACAGCGCCGTCACCCAGGCCGCCGGCGACGGCCGGGTCTCCTCCGCCTCGCGCGCCGACTACGCGGCCGCCGCGGTCGCCGTCCTGACCGGCGAGGGCCACGAGAACCAGACGTACGAGCTGGGCGGCGACGAGGCGTGGGGCTTCGCCGAGTACGCGGCCGAGCTCAGCAAGCAGACCGGCAAGGAGATCGCCTACAACTCCGTCTCGACCGAGGAGTACACCGGCATCCTCGCCGGCGCCGGACTGCCCGCGCCGCTCGCCGCGATCCTCGCGGGCGTCGACGCCTCCATAGCCAAGGGCGAGCTCGTCGTCTCCTCCGGTGACCTCTCCCGGCTCGCCGGCCGGCCGACCACCCCGCTGTCCGAGGCGATCGCGGTCGCGCTCAAGGGCTGACCACTCCCCCCCCCGAAAGGTCCTTGAGCCTCCGACCCCCGTCTGTCATGACCGTATAGCGATACGGGCATGACAGGCGGGGGCGCTCGGCGTTACCTTCGTGCAGGCGAGGTCGACGTGAGAGGGAGGGCCCGTGAGCGGGAAGCCGAGGGGCGAGCGGCACATAGGACTGCTGAACGGCTTCGCCGCGTACGGGATGTGGGGGCTGTTCCCCCTCTACTTCCCCCTGCTGAAGCCCGCCGGAGCCTCCGAGGTCCTCGCGCACCGGATGGCGTGGTCCTTCCTCGCCGTCGCGCTGGCCCTGCTGGTGCTACGGCGGTGGCGGTGGGCCGGAGAGCTGCTGCGGCAGCCGCGCCGGCTCGGACTCGTCGCGATCGCCGCGGCCGTCATCGCCGTCAACTGGGGCGTCTACATCTGGGCCGTGAACAACGACCGGGTCGTCGAGGCCTCCCTCGGCTACTTCATCAACCCCCTGGTCACCATCGCGATGGGCGTGCTGCTCCTGAAGGAGCGGCTGCGGCCCGTGCAGTGGGCGGCGGTCGCCGTCGGCGCCGGCGCGGTGGTCGTGCTCACCGTCGGGTACGGGCGTCCGCCGTGGATCTCGCTCGTCCTCGCCTTCTCCTTCGCCACGTACGGCCTGGTGAAGAAGAAGGTCAACCTCAGCGGGCTCGAATCGCTGGCCGCCGAGACCGCGATCCAGTTCCTGCCCGCGCTGGGCTATCTGGTGTGGCTGACCGCGCACGGCGACGCCACCATCGCCACCGAGGGCCCGGGACACGCCGCCCTGCTCGCCGGGACCGGCCTGGTCACCGCGCTGCCGCTGGTCTGCTTCGGCGCGGCGGCCATCCGCGTGCCCCTGTCCACCCTCGGTCTGCTCCAGTACCTGGCCCCGGTCTTCCAGTTCCTGCTCGGCGTCGCCTACTTCCACGAGGCCATGCCGCCGGAGCGCTGGGCCGGCTTCTCGCTGGTCTGGCTGGCGCTGTCGCTGCTCACCTGGGACGCGCTGCGCACCGCCCGCAGGCTCAGGACGGAGACCAGCAGGCCCAGCACCACCATCGCGACGGGCACCGCGAGCGCCGTACGGAACGCGGACAGCGTCGCCGCGGGCCCCGACCCGGTGGAGGCCAAGCCGTAGACGGCCGTCACCGCCGAGATCCCGACCGCCGAGCCGAACTGGGTGGACGTGGTCAGCAGCCCGCCGGCCAGCCCCTGCTCGGCGTCGCTCACCCCGTCGGTCGCCGCGATCGTCAGCGGCCCGTAGGCCAGCGCGAAGGCGGTGCCCGCGACGAACAGCGTCGGCAGCATGGCCAGATACGGCCAGTCCATGCCGACCGGCAGGAACAGCCCGTACGCCACCACCGCCAGCACGAAGCCGCCGACGATCACGCGCGCGTGCCCGAACCGCGCCACCAGCCGCGGGGTGAGGGTGGGCGCCAGTACGGCGTCGCATCCCATGATCACCAGGGCGATCGCGGTCTGGAGCGCCGACCAGCCGCGCAGTTCCTGCAGATACAGCGTCACGACGAACTGGAAGCCGAAGAAGGCGCCGACGAAGAGCATCATGCCGACGTTGGCCCGGACCACCGGCCCCTCGCGCAGGATGCCCAGCCGGACCAGGGGGTTCGCACAGCGGCGTTCGACGGCCACGAAGAGCACGGCGAGCAGCAGCGCCGCGAGGGCCGATGCCGTCGTCAGCGGCCAGCCGTGCAGTCCGTGTTCCAGTCGTACGACGGTGTAGGCGGCCAGCAGCATGGCGCCGGCGACGGTGATCGTGCCGGGCAGGTCGAAGCTGCGGCGTCCGGTCCGCGGGGCCTCCTGGTGCGGAATCAGCCGTACCGCCGCCGGCAGCAGCGCGCCCGCCATCAGCACCGGGGCGAAGAAGACCCAGCGCCAGTCGATCGAGGTGAGCAGGCCGCCGATCACCAGGCCCAGCGAGAAGCCGCCGGCGCCGGTACCGGCGTAGACGAGGAGGGCCTTGTCGCGCTGCGGGCCGGCCGCGTACGAGGTCGTGATCAGGGACAGCGCGGCCGGTGTCATGAACGCGGATGCCACCCCGGTGACGAAGCGGGCGACGATCAGCATCCAGCCCTCGGTCGCGAAGCCGCCGAGGCCGGAGAAGGCGAGGAAGACCGCCAGCCAGAGCAGGAACATCCGGCGGCGGCCGAGCAGATCGGCGGCGCGGCCGCCGAGCAGGGTGAAGCCGGCGTAGCCGAGGACATAGGCGCTCATCACCCATGCCGCGGTGTCCGTCGCGAGTCCGAGGTCGGATCTGATCGACGGGATCGCGATCGCCATCATCGCGATGTCGGCGCCCTCCAGGAAGATCGTTCCGCAGAGGACGAGTAACAGCGCCCACGCGCGCGTGCCCATGGCAGTGCTCCACAAGTAGGGGGACGGTTACCCGAATGAGGGTCGGTTCCCTCTTGTAACCACCCCCAGCCTCCGGCAGCATCGACAGACATGGAAGAAGGCACTTCGAAGTCACCTGGTTACTGCGCGAGCACCGTGGACTACGGCGACGCCGACCCCTTCCAATGGGACACCCGGGAGGACTGCCAGGTAAGGCAGATCCTCGACCGGGTCGCCGACAAGTGGTCGCTTCTTGTCATCGCCCTGCTGGAGAACCGGCGGCTCCGCTTCACCGAACTGCGCCGCGAGATCGACGGTGTCAGCCAGCGCATGCTGACGGTCACGCTGCGCTCGCTGGAGCGGGACGGGTTGGTGAAACGGACGGTCCATCCCGTGGTGCCACCCCGCGTGGAGTACGAGCTCACCGCGCTGGGCGGAACCCTGCACACCACGATCCGCTCGCTGGTGACCTGGACGGAGGCGCATCAGGGGGAGATCGCGGCGGCCCGGGCGGCGTACGACCGGCGGGCGGCGCAGGCCGCCGCGGAGGCCGTTTAGGACAGCGGGTGACCGGGTGTGCGGTTATAAGTGGTCCCATGACTGAGACAACACCCGCACCCGTGCACTGGAAGCTCGTCATCGATGCCGCAAACCCCCAGGCGCAGGCCGACTTCTGGGCCGCCGCGCTGCGCTACGAGGTCGAGGACAACGACGCCCTGATCCAGCGGCTGCTGGAGCTCGGCGCCCTCCCCCGCGAGGCCACCGTCGAGTTCCACGCGCGGCTCGCCTTCCGCGACCTGGTCGCCGTACGCCATCCCGACGATCCCTACGACAAGGACAGCGGCACCGGCCTGGGCCGGCGGCTGCTGTTCCAGCGGGTTCCGGAGGAGAAGTCGGTCAAGAACCGGCTCCATCTCGACCTGCACCCGGGCGACGGGAAGCGGGCGTCCGAGGTGGAGCGGCTGACGGGGCTCGGCGCGAGTGTGCTGCGGGAGGTGAAGGAGGCCGGGGGTGAGTGGGTGGTGATGGCGGATCCGGAGGGGAACGAGTTCTGTGTGCAGTGAGCTCCGGAATCCGAACTCCGTGTCCTGATAGCGCTCTTGACGGAGAGTTAGTCACAGCTTCACCATCCAGGCACCCCATTCGCTGTGGAATCCCTGTGATTCCCGAGGAATTCGGAGCCCCCCACCATGAAGCTCTCCGTTTCCGGGCGTGCGTCGACGGCCGCTCTCGTCACGGCCGTCATGCTGCTGACCGGCGGATCCATAGCCGGCGCGGCGCCCGCGCCCGAGGTGACCGCTGCCGCCGCGCCCGACATCCCCGTGGCCAACGTCAAGGCCCACCTCACCCAACTCCAGTCCATCGCCACCGCCAACGGCGGCAACCGGGCGCACGGCCGCGCCGGTTACCGGGCCTCGCTCGACTATGTGAAGGCCAAGCTGGACGCCGCCGGATACACCACGACCATCCAGCAGTTCACGTCCTCCAGCCGCGTGGGCTACAACCTGATCGCCGACTGGCCGGGCGGCGACACCGACCAGGTCGTCATGGCCGGCTCGCACCTGGACAGCGTCGCCTCCGGGGCGGGCATCAACGACAACGGGTCCGGCTCGGCGGCGGTCCTGGAGACCGCGCTGGCCGTGTCGAGAGCCGGGTACCAGCCCACCAAGCATCTGCGGTTCGCCTGGTGGGGCGCGGAGGAGCTGGGCCTGGTGGGATCCCGCTACTACGTCAACAACCTGTCCTCGACGAACCGCGCGAAGATCAGCGGGTACCTGAACTTCGACATGATCGGCTCGCCCAACCCCGGCTACTTCGTCTACGACGACGACCCGGCGATCGAGAAGACCTTCAAGGACTACTTCACCGGCATCGGCGTCCCCACCGAGATCGAGACCGAGGGTGACGGCCGCTCGGACCACGCGCCGTTCAAGAGCGCGGGGGTGCCGGTGGGCGGGCTGTTCACGGGCGCGAGCCGTACGAAGACGGCGGCGCAGGTGGCCAAGTGGGGCGGGACGTCCGGGCAGGCGTTCGACCGGTGCTACCACTCGTCCTGCGACACCACCTCGAACATCAGCGACACGGCCCTGAACCGGAACAGTGACGCGGCGGCGTACGCCGTGTGGGAGCTGTCCTCCTAGGAGTTGAGCCTGCGGGCGCGCTCCGCGAGCCGGCCCATCCGCGTCCGGGCCGACTCGAGTTGCTCGATGTCCTCGGTGGCCGGGCCGTCCTCCAGGGTCAGCTCGGTCCACAGACCGATGAGCTCGACGCCCATGCGCAGGCCCTGCTCGGGGTCGCGTACGGCACGCCAGGCGGTCGCCGCGCTCTGGACGTTGCCGTACGCGGCCTCCGAGTCCCTCGCGTGGTGGCGCGTGCGGGCCAGGTCGAGCGAGAGTCCGAAGGCGCGGGTCGGGTCGCCCGCCAAGTAGGCGATGTACGCGGTGAGTTCGAGCAGCCGCAGCACCTCGGGGTGCTCCGGGCCGAGCGTACGGGAGGCCTCCACGACCGTCCGCTCCGCGAGCTGCGCGGCCTCCGTGATCCGGCCCTCCTTCACCGCCTCGTTGATCCGCGCCATCGGCCCGACGAGGAACACGCTCCCCCCGCCGTCGTACGCCGTCGCCGGATCATCCCCGAGCACCGCCTCGGCCACGGCATCGAATCCGCGAGGCGGGGTGGGCTTGAGGTCGGGGTCCTCGACGGGGGTGGAGGCGGCTAGGCCGAGGAGGGGCTTGCGGGTGGGGGTGGGGGCTGGTCCGTTGGCGGGCGCAGGTTTGGGGGTCGGTGCGGGACCGTGGCTGGGCGCGGGGCCGGACGTGGGCGCGGGGTCGGACGTGGGCGCGGCACCGGGAATCGGTGCCGGACCGGAGAGCGACACAGGCCCGTGGCTGGGCGCGGGAGCGGAACCGGGTGCGAGACCGGAAGTGGGCGCGGCACCGGGCGTCGACACGGGCCCGGAGCTGGGTGCGGGGTCGGGGGTCGGTGTGGGAGGTGTGTCGGCTTCCCGCCTGGTGTCGGTCGGCGGTGCGTCGGTCGGGGGTACGTCCGTCGGTGGCGCGTCCATCACCGGTGGTGGCCCGAACTGGCCCGTCGGGGGTGCGACCGTGCCGGGTGCCGCGTCCGCCACCCACTCGGGCACGGCCCGCATCCGGAATGTCGGGACGGCGTCCCGGGGCTCCTGCGCCGCCGGGTCCGGGAGGGCGCGGAGGCGGAAGGTCGGGGGCTCGGGGGTCGGGCGGAGGAGGTGGGTGGGCTTGTCCCAAGGGGACTGGTCGGCGGGCTCGGCAGGACGCGGCGCGGCAGACGGGGGCGAGTCTCCGGCCGACTCGGCGGCTCCCTCCGCGAAGGCGGCCGGCGCGGGCGGCAGTGCGGGCTGGGCGGGCGCCCCGGTCGCCTCAGCTGCCCCCGGCCCGAAGGCCGGCGGAGCGGGCGGGAGCGCAGGGCGGCCAGCCCCTTCTACGGAGTCGGCGGCTGCCCGCCCGGATGCGCCAGGCGCGGACGGCACCGCGGGCCGGCCGGACGCTCCCGTCGCCTCGGCGGCCCCCGGCGGGAAAGCGCCCGGCGCGGGCGGGGGCGTCGGCCTCGACGCCTGAACCGGCTCCCCTGAATACGGCGTCTGACCCGGCTCTCCCGCATACGGATCCCGGCCCGACGCCCCCGGCCGGAGAGCCTCGCCCGGCTCCCCGGATCCCGGCAGCGGCCCGCCACCCGGCACCCCCGGCGGAGCCGTCCGTACCGGTTCTGCCGTGAACTGGCTGGAGCCGTCCGCCTCGATGCGCAGAGCGAGCCGGTAGCCGATGCGGTCGTCGTGGACCGTGGCGTGGACAGGGTGACCGGTGGCGAGGGCGATGCGGTGGAGGTGGTCGAGGACGGTCTGGTGGATCTCCTCGCCGGGGACCGGCGCCACCGGTACGCCGCCCACCGACGCACCGGCCGGGCCGACCAGGACGTCGAGCGGCGCCGCCGCGAGCACGGGCGGCTGTGCCGCGACGCCCTGCTGGTCCCGCTTCTCACGGCTCAGTCGCGACATCGTTCCCTCACTCGGATCCGTCGGGGAGTGGGTGGACGGCGTGTTCGAACTCCATGGTGCCTCCATCGGCCGCCACCCTCCCGCTCCCCGGCATCAAGAGCCGGTCGTACACGTACTGTTGAGTAGTCTCTCCGCTCGCTCACGGTTCTCACGTCACCGTGGCGTCACAGGCTCGTCCCAGCCCGACGGAGGGACGGCCCCGGAAAGGAGACCGTACGTGCAGCAGGCGCAGGGACCGGAGATCTGGATCCGTGGTCCGGTGACCGTATCGGAGGCACCGCCGGAGCCCGCCGCCGCCCACGCCACCGCCCGGCGATTCTCCTTCGTCGGCACCCATGGCGGCGCCGGTGTCTCCACGCTCACCGCCGTCTACGGCGGCCACGACTGCGGACGCGACTGGCC
Source organism: Streptomyces sp. NPDC001536 (assembly GCF_042894505.1). Classification (NCBI taxonomy): domain Bacteria; kingdom Bacillati; phylum Actinomycetota; class Actinomycetes; order Kitasatosporales; family Streptomycetaceae; genus Streptomyces; species Streptomyces sp. NPDC001536. The sequence continues at coordinate 67,254 of NZ_JBIAVQ010000019.1, read as the reverse complement.
CGGCCCCGACGCTCCCCCGTCCGTGCTGCTCGTCGCCCGCACCCACGCGACCGGACTGGCCGCCGTCCTGCGCGCCCTGGACACCTTCCGGCGCGGAGCGGCCCCGCACGGCCTCGACCTCGACGCCGTGGTGCTCGTCGCGGACGCCCCGGGCCGGCTGCCGAAGCCGCTCGCCCAGCACATCAAGGTGATCGAGTCGCTGATCGACGTCTACCGCGTGCCGTGGGTGCCCGCCTGGCGCCTCGGCGATCTCGGCGGCCCTCCCCCGCGCGAGACCGCACCCCTGGCCCGCCTCACCGGCCGGTCGCGCTGAAGCCCCGCCCTCACCCACACAAAGACCCCCTCGACAGATACTTGCATGCGCATATAATCGGCGTACGACGTCCATCACCTGGGGGCTTTCATGACGCGCCGTTTCCTGTTCGTGCTCGGCAGCAGCCGCGACGACGGCAACACCGAACTGCTGGCCCGCACGGCCGCCGAGCAGCTGGCCGACGACGTCGAGCAGCAGTGGATCGACCTCAACGACCACCCGCTGCCCGACTTCGAGGACCTGCGGCACGACAGCGACCATGTGCGGCCCACCGAGGGGAACGTCGGGCTGCTGTTCGACGCCACCCTCGCCGCGACGGACATCGTCATCGCGTCCCCGCTGTACTGGTACTCGCTCTCCGCCCAGGCCAAGCGCTATCTCGACTACTGGTCGGGCTGGCTGCGCACCCCCGGTGCCGACTTCAAGGGCACGCTCGCGGGCCGCACTCTGTGGGGCGTCACCGCCCTCGCGCACGAGGAGTTCGAGGTCGCCGACCCGCTGATCGGCACCCTGAACCACTCGGCCGCCTACATGAGGATGCGGTTCGGCGGGGTGCTGCTCGGCAACGGCAGCAAGCCGGGCGACGTCCGCGACGACACGGAGGCGCTGGCCCGCGCGAAGACGTTCTTCGCGCAGGAGGCACCGCTCGCGCGTTTCCCGTACGACACCCCGTGACGGCCGTGCGGCCGGCGCTCAGGCCGTGATGTCCTTCGTCGTGAACCTCGCCCATGCCGCCGAGCCGAACACCGCCGCGTACAGGGCCTGGAGGCCGAGGTTCTTCACCAGGTCGTCCCAGTAGACGGGTTCGCGCATGAGGTCGGCGAAGGACAGCCAGTAGTGGGAGAAGAAGTATGGCTGGATCGCGTGCAGTTGGGGGATCTGGTCGAGGATCTGGACCGTGATGAGCAGGCCCACGGTCGTCGCCATCGCGGCGATACCGCTGCCGGTCAGTGTCGACACGAACAGACCGAGGGCCGCCACACCGGTCAGTGACGCGGCGACGACCAGGGCGATCAGAAAGGCCCGGGCGAGGCCTTCGCCGAAGCTGATCTGGGTGCCGGAGATCGTGGTCAGATCCCCCAGGGGGAAGAGCAGGGCACCGACCGTGAGCGCCGAGATCGCGACCACCAACGTGGCCACGAGGCAGAAGGCCATCACCGTCGCGTACTTGGTGAACAGCAGGCGGGTGCGGCCGGCCGGGGCGACCAGGAGATAGCGCAGCGTGCCGGCGTTCGACTCGCCGGCTATCGCGTCGCCCGCGACCACGCCGATCGCCATGGGGAGGAAGAAGGGAAGGGTGGCGGCGAGTGCGGTGAAGACCAGGAACAGGCCGTTGTTGGTGATCTGCGAGACGAAGGCGGGGCCGCCGCCACCGCCTCCTCCGGGGCCGCCGCCGTCGCCCGTCTCGATCTTCACGGCGATGCCGACGAGGATCGGGACGGCCGCGAGGACGCCGAGGAGGGCGAGGGTGCGCCAGCGGCGGAAAGTAGTGACCAACTCACTGCGGAACAAGCCGAACGTCCACAACGGACCGGGCTTGACCAGAACCTCAGCCTGCGACATCGAAGCCCTCTCCCGTCAGCGCCACGAAAGCGTCCTCCAGCGTGGCCCTTTCCACTCCGAAGGCCCGTACGCGCACGCCCGCCCCCACCAACGCGGCGTTGATGTCGGCCAGTTCGCCGTCCGGAGGCTCCGCGGTCACCCGGTCGTCGGCCACCACCACATCCGCGACGCCCTGTTCCTTCAGCACCCGCGCCGCGTCCCCCGTGTCCGGAGTCGTCACCACCAGCCGTCCCCGCGCCCCCGCCGCCAGGTCGGCCACGGGGCCCTGGGTGATCAGGCGGCCCTGGGCCATCACGGCCGCGTGGGTGCAGACCTGCTCGATCTCGTCGAGCAGATGCGAGGAGAGAAAGACGGTCGTGCCTTCGGACGCCAGCTCCCGCACCAGGGAGCGGATCTCGCGCATCCCCTGCGGGTCGAGGCCGTTGGTCGGTTCGTCGAGGACGAGGAGCTTGCGGGGTTGCAGGAGGGCCGCCGCGAGGCCCAGGCGCTGTTTCATGCCCAGTGAGTACGCCTTGGCCTTCTTGCCGGCCGCGGCCGCCAGGCCCACCCGGTCCAGTGCCGTCGCGACGCGTGCGCGCCGGGTGCGGGGGTCGGCGGTCGGGTCGGCGGCGTCGTAGCGGAGGAGATTGTCGCGGCCGGAGAGGAAACCGTAGAGCGCCGGGCCCTCGATGAGCGCGCCCACATGCGGCAGTACGGCACGGGCGGAGCGCGGCATGGGGCGGCCCAGCACCCGGGCCGACCCGGAGGTCGGTTCGATGAGGCCCATCAGCATGCGGATGGTGGTGGTCTTGCCCGAGCCGTTCGGGCCGAGGAAGCCGAAGACACTGCCCGCCGGGACGGTCAGGTCGAGACCGTCGACGGCGAGCTGCCCGCCGCGGTAGCGCTTGGTGAGGGCGTGGGTGTGGATGACGGTGTCACCCATGTCCGCGCTGTCACCGTCGCCCTCCGGTTGCTGCTCCGTGGCGGGCGGCTGGTCCATCGGCTCCCTCTATTCGTCGTGCCCGTGGGGTGGTTACTTGGCTTCGTTCGCCGCCTTCACCAGCGCGTCCTTGGTCACCGCACCGACGTAGACCTTGCCGTCGTCGGTGATCAGGGCGTTGATCAGCCGGGTCTTGAACACGGTGCCCTCGCCGAACTTGCCGCTCGCCTTGTCGCCGAGCGAGCCGAGGAAGCCGCCGAAGTCGCCGCCGACCTCGGAGCCGGACGGGATGCCCTGGCCGCCGGTGTCGAAGGTGGCGATGGAGGTCCAGCCCTCACCGATGACGTTCAGCCCGTCGGGGCCGCCCTTGGCGAAGCCCTCGCCGCCGGAGAAGTCACCGGAGTCGCCGGAGTGGCGCTCGGGTGCCCCCGAGGCGTCCTCCTCGGTGACCTTCGCGCCCTTGGGAGGCGTGAAGTCGAAGGTGGACGCGGCCGGCTTGGCGTAGCTGATCTGGGTGAAGCCGGCGTCGACGACCGCCGCGCCGCCGCTCGCCGGGGTCAGCGTGAACTTCAGCGGCAGCCCGGTCTTGGCGTCCACGGCGACCGTGATCTGGCCGACGGTGGACCCGGAGTCCTTGGGCTTGATGACGAGCCGGTAGGCGTCGCGGCCCGCGACGTGCGCGGTGCCCTCGACGGTCACGGAGGTCGTGTCGTCGACCGCCTTGAGAGCGTCCTCGGTGAGGTCCTTGGGCGTGGCCGGGACCTCCTCCTCCTTCGGGGAGCTCTCGTCGGCGGTGGCGTGGAAGACCTCGTTCGACCCGCTGTCGTAGCCCCACACGTCCTTGCCGTTGTGGATGAGGCTGTACTCGGCGGCGTTCTCCAGGAGGGAGAGCTTCTGCTTGTCCTCGCCGTCGGCCGCGACCCGCAGGGTGTGGGTGCCGGAGGCGAGTTCGGTGAGCTTGGACGTCGGATCGGCCGACGAGCCGTCATCCGAGCGCGATCCCGAACCGCCGCCACCCGTCAGGCTGTTCTCCAGCCCGCCGAGGTCCGGCAGCCCCAGATCCGTGGTGATCTTCACGGTGCCGGACAGCTGCTCCACGTCCGACGCGGCGATCTTCTCGATGAGTTGCTGTGCGCTGATCTTCGGCAGGTCGGGGTCGCCGGAGTCGGCGAGCGCCGGGACCAGCCCGATGGTCGCCGCGGCCACCCCCACGACCGCGACGGGGACGACGTACCGCGCGGCCTTGCGGCGCCGTGACCCCAGGTCCTCGGTGCTGTCGTCGGATTCGTACGGTGCCATGTTGTGCCCTACCTCCGTCATAGGCGGCGGCCAGTTCGTAAGCGCACTCGTCCACCCCGTGCCGCCATTCTCACCCGAATCGGTGAGGAGTGGTGTTTTCCGTGGTGTCCATCTGACCAAATCGGCCGACTCGAAGCGTCAGACCGTGGAGCCAACTCCGCGTACAACTGGGGTATGACATGACACGTCGGCGCCCCCTACAACCCGTAGGGGGCGCCGTGGTGTCACAGGGTCAGCCGCGCAGGAACACGTAGTCCGCCTGGTAGGGCACCCCGACGATCGCGCCCGGGGTGCAGGAGCCGGCCGGGGCGACGCCGCCGACGGTGTTCAGGCGCAGGATCTCGGTGGTGTCGGCGAGCAGGCCGTGGTGCTTTCCGGACTGGGTGGCCTTCAGGTCCAGCTCGGGGATGTTCCCGTCGCCGTTCGGCGTGCGGGAGATGACCGAGCCGGTGACCGCGCTGCCGTCCCGCGCGATCCACTGCGGGGTACCGGAGTTGGGCTTGACGAAGGAGTGCGCGATACGGCCGCCGAGCACGGCGCTGACGTCCCGCTGGGCGAAGGCGTACCCGCCACCCTCGGCCGGCTTGCACTCGTAGATCTGCTTGCCCTTGACGACGGACGCCTGGAAGTTGCGCAGCGCGTCTCGGAAGTCGAAGCCCGCGACGGTGACCTTGTGGAGCTGGCCGCGGACGGCGCCGCCGGGGAACTCGGCGGTGTGCAGGTTGGCGTAGAACGCGCCGGGGTCGGACTTCAGGGCGTCGAGCAGCGCGCCGTCCTTCACCTTCACGGTGCCGGTGACGCTGTGCCCCTTGGCCTTCTCCAGCAGCTTGGTGAAGTCGACCTTGACGCCGCCGTTGGTGCCCTTGGCGCCCTGGTGGATGTGGAGCAGGGTGGGCTTGCCGGTGCCGCGCCAGGTCACGGCGACGGACACCTTGTCGCCCTTGACCTTGATGAACTCCAGTGCGGCGCCGTCCTTGTCGTTCACGGCGGGGCCGCCCTGGACGGGCACCTCGTTGGCGCCGCGGAGGCTGGCGGCGAGGATCGTGCCGCCGCTGCCGCCGAGAGCACCGCTCTGACTGACGATGCTCTCGCCGCCCGCGTGGCCCGCGTGGTCGGCGCGGTCACCTCCGGCGGCGAAGGCGGGAATCACCGCGGCGGCGACACCACCGGCGGCGGCCACCGCGACGGCGGTGACGGCGAGGCTCTTACGGCGCTTGGAGAACGTCGCTTTCATGCCCATGATTCTTTTGTCTCCCCGTATTGCAGCTGACGCCCCCTGCGTCAGCTTCTGGGCATGGATACGGAGCCGATCTCAGATTGGACTCAGTCCAGATAAGTGACGTGCGTCACATGCGCGCAGGGGTGATCAGCCCGCCCGGTGCACCACCGCGTCGCACATCTCCATGAGCGCGGCCTTCACATCACCCTCCGGCAGCGGAGCGAGCGCCGCCCGGGCCTCCTCGGCGAAGCGCACCGTGTCCCGCCGCGCCTGCTCCAGCGCGGGATGCGCGCGCAGGGCGGCCAGCGCCTCGGCGTGCCGCGCGTCGTCGGCCAGGTCGGAGTCCAGCAGCTCGCACAGCGCGATGTCCTCCGCGAGGCCCAGCCGCGCCGCCCGCTCCCGCAGTCGCAGCACCGGCATGGTCGGGATGCCCTCGCGCAGATCCGTCCCCGGGGTCTTCCCGGACTCGCGGGAGTCCGAGGCGATGTCCAGGACGTCGTCCGCGAGCTGGAAGGCGACGCCGAGGCGCTCGCCGTACTGCGTCAGCACGTCGACCACCGTCTCGTCGGCGCCCGACATCATCGCGCCGAACCGGCAGGACACCGCGACCAGCGAGCCGGTCTTGCCGCCCAGCACGTCCAGGTAGTGCTCGACCGGATCCCGGCCGTCCTGCGGCCCCGCGGTCTCCAGGATCTGGCCCGTGACCAACCGCTCGAACGCCTCGGCCTGCACCCGGACCGCCTCCGGACCGAGGTCGGCCAGGATGTGCGAGGCGCGGGCGAAGAGGAAGTCGCCGGTGAGGACCGCGACCGAGTTGCCCCAGCGGGTGTTCGCGCTGTCGACCCCGCGCCGCACGGACGCCTCGTCCATCACGTCGTCGTGGTACAGCGTCGCCAGGTGGGTCAGCTCCACGACCACGGCCGACGGCACCACTCCGGGGGCGTACGGGTCGCCGAACTGGGCAGTGAGCATCACGAGCAGCGGACGGAAGCGCTTGCCGCCCGCCCGTACGAGGTGCTGCGCGGCCTCGGTGATGAAGGGGACCTCGCTCTTGGTGGCTTCGAGCAAACCCTCCTCGACGGCCGCCAATCCGGCCTGGACATCGGCTTCCAGAGCCTGGTCCCGCACGCTCAGCCCGAACGGCCCGACGACGGTCACGAGGGGTCTCCTGTCTGCTGGTGTCTACTGGCGATTACACGGTTTGTCGATAGGTCGCTGCCATCACTCAAGTCAGCGTATCCGGTCACGTTTCGATCACCGCTGCCGCCCACCCGTGCAGCGCGGGCGGTATCGGATCACGACCGGTATGTTTTTGATCACCTGAAAAGAACGGATATCTGTCGATTTAGACGGAAGTAATAGAGGGTGTCTCGAACAACCGTTGACGTGGATCCCGGCAGCCAACCCCCGCCCGAGGACGACGCCGCCTTCTTCGGCCAGCCGAAAGGCCTGCTCACCCTCTCCGGTCTGGAGGTCTGGGAGCGTTTCTCGTTCCTGGGCATGCAGGCCATCCTCGTCCTGTACTTCGCCGACTCGGTCGCCAACGAGGGCATGGGCATGTCGGCCGGAACCGCCGCGTCCGTCTCCGCGGCCTACGGCACCCTCGTCTACCTCGTCTCGGTCGCCGGCGGCTGGCTCGCCGACCGGATGCTCGGCTCGTACCGCGCGGTGCTGTGGGGCGGCATCCTGATCGCCTGCGGGCACTACTCGATGGCCGTCCCGACCGCGACCATGACCTGGGTGGGCCTGGGGCTCATCAGCGCGGGCACCGGGCTGCTCAAGCCCAACGTGGCCACCATGGTCGGCAAGCTCTACCGCACCGAGGACGAGCGCCGGGACGCCGGGTTCGCGCTCTACTACATGGCGATCAACATCGGCGCCTTCGCGGGCCCGCTGATCACCGGCTGGCTCGGCGACCACAAGGGCTGGCACTGGGGTTTCTCGGCCGCCGCGATCGGGATGACCTTCGGTCTGATCCAGTACGTCATGGGCCGCCGTCACCTGGCCGGACGCAAGCACGCCGCCGAGTTCGCGCTCGCGCCGGACGCGATGCGCCGGGCGGTGCGGCTGATCGTCGTGGGCGTCGTCGCCGTGGCGGTGGTCGCCGCTCTCGCCGCCGCCGTCGGCTGGCTGACCATGGACCGCTTCGTCGACGTGCTCACCCTGATCTCGGTGATCGCCCCGGTCGTCTACTTCGCGGTGATGTTCCGCAGCCCGCGGGTCACGGCCGAGGAGCGCGGCCGCCTCAGGCCGTACATCGTCCTCTTCCTGGCCTCGACCGTCTTCAACTTCATCCTCTTCCAGGCCTACTCCACGATGATGCTGCTGGCCGCGTCGAACGCCGAGACGACGATCCTCGGCTTCGACTTCCCGGCCAGCTGGTACGCCTCCGCGCTCGGTGCCTTCGAGGTCGGTCTCGCGCCCTTCGTCGCCGCGCTGTGGGTCCGGATGGGCCACCGGCAGCCGCACGCCTCCAACAAGATCGCGATCGGGGTCGTGCTGGGCGGTCTGTCGTTCCTGCTGATGGTCCTGCCGACCAGCGGGCACAGCGGCGACGACTACCTGATGTCCGCCTGGTGGATCGTCGGCTCGTACTTCCTGCTGGGCCTCGGCGACATCCTCCTGGAGACCTCCGGCATGTCGGCCACCACCAAGCTCGCCCCGGTCGCCTTCTCCAGCCAGACCATGTCCCTCTGGTTCCTGTCCCTCGCCCTCGCCAACGGCATCCAGGCCCAGACGGTGAAGCTCTACGACGACGTCTCCAAGCCGGCCTACTTCGGCGTCAACGGCGCGATCGCGGTGGCCGCGGGCCTCGCGGTGATGGCCGCGGCACCGTGGCTGCGCCGCACGATGCACCCGGTCCACTGAACCGACGCAGCCACTGGGGTCACGCTCATGCACATCCGCACTTCCTTCCCCTACGAGACGACCCACGAGGACGTCCGCATCCCGCTGCCGGACGGGACCCGGCTGTACGCGCGCGTCTGGCGACCTCTCACCGACGAACGGGTACCCGCACTTCTCGAATACCTGCCGTACCGGCTGTCCGACTGGACCGCGCCCCGCGACTTCCAGCGCCACCCCTGGTACGCGGGCCACGGGTACGCCTCCGTGCGCGTGGACATCCGCGGGCACGGCAACAGCGAGGGCATGCCGACGGACGAGTACTCGGCGACCGAGCTGGCCGACGGGGTCGAGGTGGTCAACTGGCTGGCGGCACAGCCCTGGTGCAGCGGCAAGGTCGGCATGTTCGGCATCTCCTGGGGCGGCTTCAACTCCCTCCAGATCGCGGCCCTCGCGCCCGAGCCGCTCAAGGCGGTCGTCACGGTCTGCTCGACGGACGACCGCTATGACAACGACGTGCACTACATGGGAGGTTCCGTCCTCGCGGTCGACATGCACGCCTGGGCGGCGACCATGCTCGCCTTCGTGTCGCGTCCGCCGGACCCGCGGTACGCGGGCCCGGACTGGCGGGACATGTGGCTCAAGCGCCTGGAGCGGATCGAGCCGTTCCTGCACACCTGGCTGGCCCACCAGACCCGCGACGACTACTGGCGCCACGGCAGCGTCTGCGAGGACTACGGCGCCATCGACGCGGCGGTCCTGGCGGTGGGCGGCTGGCACGACCCGTACCGCGACACGGTCCTGCGGCTGGTCGAGCATCTGCCGGCCGATCGCGTACGAGGACTCATCGGCCCCTGGTCCCACCAGTACCCCGACCGCGGCCTGCCGCCAGGGCCGGCGATCGGCTTCCTCCAGGAGACCCTGCGCTGGTGGGACCACCATCTGAAGGGCGTGGACACCGGCGTCATGCGCGAGCCGCTGCTGCGGGCCTACGTCAGCGACTCGCATCCCCCGGCCACGGTGTACGAGACGCTCCCCGGCCGCTGGGTCGGTGAGCCGGCCTGGCCCTCACCGCACGTCACGACGGTCTCCTACGGCCTTCAGGGCGCCCCCGTGCTGGTGCGTTCCCCGCAGCACACGGGCGTGGACGCCGGGCGCTTCTTCCCCTTCGGGAACGACGCGGATCTGCCGCCGGACCAGCGGGAGGAGGACGCCCGCTCGGCCTGCTTCGAGTTCGCGGTGGGTGAGGAGACGTGGGTGCTGGGGCGGCCGCGGGTACGGCTGCGGCTGACCTCGGAGGTGCCGCGCGGGCAGGTCGTGGCCCGGCTCTGCGATGTGGCGCCGGACGGTTCGTCGACGCTGGTCACCCGGGGTGTGCTGAACCTTTCGGCGCGGCACGGGCGGGACCGGGCGGTGCCGTGGGAGCCGGGGGCCACCGAGGAGGTGGCGTTCGAGCTGAACGGCATCGGGCACGCCTTCCCGCCCGGGCACCGCATCCGGCTCGCCGTCTCCTCCGCGTACTGGCCGTGGATCTGGCCGCAGGCCGACTCCGCGGCGGGGTTCGCGCTGGAGCCGGCGGGGAGCTTCCTCGAACTTCCGGTGCGGTTCCGTGAGTCGGCGGGCGAGATCGCCTTCGAGGAGCCCGAGCAGTCCGCGCCGCTCGGCGTCAACTTCCCCGCCACGCTGGACGAACCGCGCCCCGAGCGGCTGGTCGTACGCGATGTCGCCAAGGGTGAGCGGCGCCTGGAGGTCGACCCCCGGTACGGCGGCACGCGCGTGTACCCGGACGGTCTGGAGTTCACCGAGGACGCGCTGGAGACGTACACGATCGACGAGACGGACCCGCTGTCGGCGCGCACCCGCTCGGACTGGTCGATCCGGCTGCACCGGCCGGAGCCGGCCTGGGACACGACGGTCCGGACGCGCTCGGAGATCACCTGTGACGGGGCGGAATTCTTCCTCGCCGTCAACGAGGTGGTCTGCACGGAGGGCGGCGAGGTGGTTTTCCACCGGACGTGGGAGAAGAGGATTCCGAGAACAGCCGGTTGAGGACAATTGCCCGATTTGCGGCCACATTTCATCTCCGTGACTTGAGTCACTGCCTCCTGTGAGCGGACTGTGTGATCACGTCCGCCGATCCGCCTTGCCCGAAACGCCAGTTGGCGATTGACGTCCGCAAAGGATCAAGCACCCCATACGCCTCAGACCAAGGTCAATGGGTGTGTTGTGTGAATCCGGTACTTGTTCCGGACATGTGCTCTCGCATACGTTCCCGGCCGGGCGGAACGCCGAATCCTGCCGCCGCCCGAAGACCGCTCACCTACGAGAACTCACGGCAGGAGCGGGGGAACCAGGTAAGTCGCCGAACCGTGCGTTCAGGACATAGTTCTGGACATAACGGACCGGCTTGGGGTGAAGTCGTGTCGCCGTACGGCGGCCCGGCCGGGCAGCTCCCGCCCGAACCCGACAGCTCACCTCGCAGGCGCCGGAGAGGAAACGTCATGCCTGCTGCCGCTCACCGTCGCACCAGAACGTCCCGTCTCGCCCGCAAGCTCGCCGTCGCCGGCACCGGTATCGCCGTGCTCGCGCTCCCGGTCATCGGCGCGACCAGCGCCTCCGCGGCCACCCCGACCGTGGCCACGGCCACCTCGCTGGGCTACTCCAACACCCTCGACGGCTGGATCCGGGCCTCGCTCCAGGTCATGGCCCAGAACGGCATCCCGGGGTCGTACGACGGCATCTACCGCAACATCATCCGCGAGTCCTCCGGCAACCCCTACGCCATCAACAACTGGGACTCCAACGCCGCCGCCGGCACCCCCTCCAAGGGCCTCCTCCAGGTCATCGACCCCACCTTCCAGGCGTACCACGTCTCGGGCACCTCCTGGGACCCGTACGACCCGGTCGCCAACATCACCGCGGCCTGCAACTACGCGGCGCAGCGGTACGGGTCGATCGACAACGTGTGGGGCGCGTACTAGGACGAGCGACCGCTGGGCGGCTCACCGAAGTCGCCCAGCTCGCCGATCAACCGTCGGCGGGCCGCTTCCAGTTGCTCGCCGTACGAGGCATCGAGGATCGACGAGAGCTGTGTCTCCAGCGACCCGCTGATGCGCAACAGCGGGGACCAGACGGCACGATCGTCGACGACCGCCGAGAACTCCCTGCGGTGCATGACCCGATCGAGCCAGTCGGACAGGACGAGTGCCTGGTCGTCCGTCAGGTCGATCTTCACCGGACCCCGTTCCCGAGCAGGTTTTCCTGGAACAGCCTCTCCAGGACGACCGCGATGCCGTCGTCCTCGTTCGACAACGTCACCTCGTCGGCTACCGCCTTGAGTTCGGGGTGGGCGTTGGCCATGGCTACGCCGTGGGAGGCCCAGTCGAACATGGGGATGTCGTTGGGCATGTCGCCGAAGGCGATGGTGTGTTCCGGGCCGAGGCCCAAGTGGTCGGCGGCGAGGGCGAGGCCCGTCGCCTTGGTGATGCCGCATGGCTGGAGTTCGACGGTGCCGGGGCCCGACATCGTCACCGTCGCGAGGGAACCGACGACTCCGCGGGCCGTTGCCGCCAACTCGTCGTCGGACAGGGCGGGGTGGCGGAGCAGGACCTTGCTGATGGGCTCGCACCACAGGTCGTCGCGGCGGTCGACCCGGACCGCGGGCAGGGTGGGGTGCGGCATCAGGTACCCCGGCTCGATGAGGGTGAGTCCGTCGACGCCGTCCTGGTCCACGGCGGCGTAGACCTGCCCGACCTCGGCCTCGATCTTGCCGAGCGCGGTCTCGGCCAGCTCCCGGTCCAGGGTGACCGACCACAGCAGACGGTCCGCGCCGGCGTCGTACACCTGCGCGCCCTGCCCGCACACCGCGAGCCCCGTACTGCCCAGGTCGTCGAGGAGCGGCCGCACTCTCGGGGCCGGCCGGCCGGTCACCACCAGATGCCGGGCCCCGGCCTCCGCCACCCGCGCGAGCGCGGCGAGCGAACGGTCGGAGAGTGTGTCGTCGCCCCGGAGCAGGGTTCCGTCCAGGTCAGTGGCGACGAGTGAATATGCGGTGGGTGCGGCCATGATCAGAGAATACGGATGGTTTCCCCCATCGACTCGACGCGAACCGGACGGGCGCAGCCTTCACATGCGTTGACCGCCGCTCCGGTTCCGCGCTCAAGTGGAATCCCGCACCACCGGTTCCGTCGGCGGGACCACCCCCGCCAGGACACTGAAGTCGGGATCCTCGAAGAGCTTCTCCCCGGGTTCGGTCAACAACAAGGCCCCGTCACGTCTCGATCGAGCCCCTCAGCAGATCCAGCGACCAGAAGCGCTGGATCGCCAGGAACAGCGCGATCAGAACTCGGTGACCTGCTCGGTCGCGGCGTCGTCGATGGCGAACGTCCACTGGGCGCCGCTGTCGACGGTCCACCACTTGGCGCCGACCTGCTGGGCCAACCCGGCCCACAGAAGGGGTCGTTGGAGGAGAAGGTGGTCAAGGAGGCGTTCGGCAAGGCCTTCTTGGCGGCCCGGATCGTCTCCGCGAACTCCGTCCAGGTCTTCGGGACGCTGAGTCCGTACTGCCGGAAGAGGTCCTCGCGGTAGTAGAACATCAGCGGCCCGGAGTCCTGCGGGATCGCGTAGACCGCGTCGGTGCGTCGGTCAGCTTGACCGGCTCGCTGTTCCCGGAGTCGTCGTCGCCGGCGTCGTCGTCGGAACCGCCGCACGAGGGGCTGCGCGCGAACGCCGATCGGCTCTGTGATCGTGCACAGCAGAGAAGCGTTTCAACCCCTTGTCAAGGAAGGTGCCGTCGGGTTACCTACTTGTTGCTCGCGGATGTCAGACGCTCTCGATGCTGTGCACGATCACAGATATCGAGACGTCTCCTTGCCGATCCCCTGGGAGTCCACCTATGCCGTACGACGGTCAGACGCTCGCTTTCGGGGGTGACTACAACCCCGAGCAGTGGCCGGAGGAGGCGCGGGAGGAGGACGTACGGCTGATGCGGGCGGCCGGTGTCACGCTGGTCTCGTTCGGCGTCTTCGCGTGGGCGCGGATGGAGCCCCGGCGCGGGGCGTACGACTTCGCGCGGCTGGACCGGATCATCGGCATGCTCCACGACGCTGGCATCGGCGTGGCCCTGGCGACCCCGACCGTCGTACCGCCCGCGTGGCTCTACCGCGCGCATCCCGAGGCGCTGCCGGTGACGCGGGAGGGCGTGCGGCCGACGTTCGGGGCGCGCGGGGCGATCTGCCACTCGAACCCTCACTACCGGGCGGCTTCGCGGGAGATCGCGTCGCGGCTGGGCGAGCGGTACGGCCGTCATCCGGCGGTCGTGCTGTGGCACGTCCACGACGAGTACGGCGCTCCGGTGACGAGCTGCTTCTGCGACACCTGCGCGGTGGCCTTCCGGCACTGGCTGATGGACCGCAACGGCACGCTCGGGGCCCTCAACCAGGCCTGGGGCACAGCGTTTTGGGGTCAGCAGTACGGCGCCTGGGAGGAGATCGAGGCACCCCGGGCCACGCCCACCGTCACCAACCCCACCCAGCAGCTGGACTTCCGGCTCACCGGCGACGGGCTGGCGGCGGTGGTGGACCTGGCCCTCACGGACGCCGGTATCACTCCCGCCGCGCTGCCCCGGGACGTCGAACTCGTCTTACGGGAAGGCGAGTCGGGGACGTACCGCTTCGCCGCCAACCACACCGGTGGCGAGGTGAAGGTCGTGCTGCCGGACGGCGGTCGGGCCGCCGTGCCGGCGGGTGCGGTCGAGGTGTTCCGCGAGCCGCGCTGACACCTCTGCTTTTGCTCTGCGAGCCGACAGCTCTGTTCCTGCTCTGCCAGCCGGCATCTCTGTTTTTGCTCTGTGAGCCGGCATCTCTGTTTTTGCTCTGTGAAAGGACTCTGACATGCGTAGACGCAGTGTTCTCACCGCTGCGGGAGCCGCCGCGCTGGCCGTTCCCGTGCTGGGGGCGGCGCCCGCGGCCGCCTCCGCGGGGGGTCGCCGGGGGCTGGACATCCGGGCCATGGACATCTCCTCGCTGCCCAAGAACGAGGACCACGGCGCCGTGTACCGCACGGCCGACGGCCGCCGCGAGGACCCGGTCCGGCTGCTCGCCCACGCGGGGATCACCCACGCCCGGCTGAAGGTCTGGGTGAACCCGGTCGACGGCTACAACAACAAGGCCCGCGTCCTGCCGCTCGCCCGCCGGCTGAGGCGGGCCGGCATCGGCATCTGGATCGACTTCCACTACTCCGACACGTGGGCCGACCCGGCGCACCAGACGAAGCCGGCCGCGTGGGCGGACCTGGACGTCACGGGTCTGACGCGGGCCGTCTACGACCACACGGCCGACGTGCTCGGCGCCCTGAAGCGGCAGGGCACCCCCGCCGACCTCGTGCAGGTCGGCAACGAGATCAACGGCGGCATGCTCTGGCCCGAGGGCAAGAACTGGGGCAGTGACGGCGGGGGTTGGGGAAATCTCGCGGCGCTGCTCAAGTCCGGTCTGAGCGCTGCCCGCGACACCTCGCCGCGTGTCCGCACGATGCTGCACATCGCCTCGGGCGGCGACAACGGCACGTCCCGCTGGTGGTTCGACACCGCGGTGTCCTACGGCCTCGACTTCGACATCATCGCCCAGTCCTACTACCCCTTCTGGCACGGCACGTTGGAGACGGCCGCCGCCAACTTCGCGGATCTCACCGCCCGTTACGGCAAGCCGGTCGTGATCGCCGAGACGGCGTACCCGTTCACGCTGGGCAGCGAGGACGACATCAACGACATCCTCAACAGCCCCTCGCAGCTGACCCCCGGCTTCCCCGCCACCCCCGAGGGCCAGGCCGCCTGGCTGCGCGCGGTCGCCGACCTCGCCGCCGCCGTCCCCGGCGGACAGGGTCTCGGTTACTGCTACTGGGAAGGCGTGTGGACCTACCGCGCCGGCAGCGGCTGGAACCCGCAGGACCCGGGCTCGGGCAACGCGTGGGAGAACCTGGCGCTGTTCGACTTCGAGGACAGGGCACTGCCGGGGCTGCGGACGCTGGGCCGCTACCGGTCGTAACTCCCCTCGGTCAGGGTTCCGTCGGCGGCCGCCGGGCCGCCGCCGCGACCACCCTCTCTGGGAGAACGGTCGTACCGGCGCGGGTGAGATGCTCGCGGGGTGACGGATCAGCCGGAGACCTTTCTGGACCATCTGCGGACGGCCGCGGTCGGCGTCCTTGAGCGCTTCCCCGAGGAGCTCAGGCCCGAGATGTACGCCCTGTCCTTCCGTATCTGGCGCGTCGACGACGACGATCGCCGTCCGTACGTGGCCATCGGCTACAACACCGAGAGCCAGTACGAGCGGGAGAGGTATCCGGGGGACGAGGGCGAGGTCCGCTGGAACTACGCCTACTGGCTCCTGGAGGGCTTCGAGACGCTCGGCAACATCCCCGAGGATCCGGTGGGCGGCCCGGTGTACGTCGAGGAGGTCAAGCGGCTCGGCGCCTGGTACGAGGGCGAGTTCGACCTCGACCGGTTGCTGGACGACGAGGACATCGGCGCCCGGGCGGACCTTCTCCGGCTCCACTTCTACGACGCCGTCATCGACCTGGCCCGCCATCTGCACGCCGACGGGGTGATCGAGCGGGTCCTCGGCCGCCCGCTCCCCGTCGTCGTGTTCGACATGTCCTGCCCCGGCTGGGAGCTCCATGCCACCGAGGCCGCCAACCCGCCCGAGCTGGTCGAGGAGTTCATGGCCTGGCAGCTCGCGGCCGAGGAGTTCTAGACGTGCGCGGCGGCCAGATGCCTCACCAGCCTCGGTGCCGCGAACTCCGTACCGCACACGAACCACGTCCCGAAGGCCTTCCGCAGGTAGCGGGAGGCTGCCGCGGGGGTGCGGCGGTCCTCCGTGCTCGCGTACATCGGGCCCCGAACTTCACGATCAGGCCCGGCACCTCACGGTCGGCCTCAAAAGGCACACGTCTGTCCGCGCTCCCGGCCACGGGTCCCCCAGGTATCCCGTCCACGGGCCGGCCCCACCCCGCCCGTTGGCCCCAAAGGACGCCAAACCAGAATCCATGCCGCCATCTTTCCCTTACCGGGGCATTGCGGACTTTCTTTATCCCTTCCCGGTCAGCCCTTTAAGCCCTCCCAAGACAAGCGACTCGCACGTAACGTGTGGCGCGACCACCTGGCACACGCAGCGATTGAGAGCGAGGCAGCACCCCATGCCCCCCTTCGATCTCCCCGAGGGCGACCCCTTCGGCCCGCACAATCTTCCGTACGGCGTCTTCTCCGTGGGAGAGTCGGCCGACCGGACCGTCGGCGTCCGGCTCGGCGACCACGTCCTCGACGCGGGCGCGGCGGCCCACGCACTGGGTTCGCCCTACGCCGCTCTGCTCGCCCGGCCGTCCCTGAACCCGCTGCTCGCGGCGGGCCGCACCGCGTGGTCGGACGTACGGCGGGCCCTGACGGCATGGGTGACGGTGCCCTCGCACCGGTCGGCCGTCGCGGAGTTCCTGCACCCGCTCTCGTCGGTGACCCTGCACCTGCCCTTCGAGGTCGCGGACTACGTCGACTTCTACGCCTCCGAGAACCACGCCCGCAACGTCGGCCAGATCTTCCGCCCCGACGCCACGGACTCCCTGACCCCCAACTGGAAGCACCTGCCGATCGGCTACCACGGCCGCTCGGGCACGGTCGTGGTGTCGGGCACGGATGTCGTACGGCCGTCGGGCCAGCGCAAGGCCCCTTCGGACGCGACCCCCGTCTTCGGCCCGTCGGTCCGCCTGGACATCGAGGCGGAGGTCGGCTTCGTGGTCGGGGTGCCGTCGGCGATGGGCTCGCCGGTGGCGCTGGGCGACTTCCGGGAGCACGTCTTCGGGCTGTGCCTCCTCAACGACTGGTCCGCGCGCGACATCCAGGCCTGGGAGTACGTCCCGCTCGGCCCGTTCCTCGGCAAGTCCTTCGCCACCTCGGTGTCGGCGTGGATCACCCCGCTGGACGCGCTGGAGGAGGCACGGGTGGCGCCGCCGGAGCGGACGCACGAACTGCTGCCGTATCTCGACGACTCGGCCTCGGGGGACGGCCCCGGCGGCTACGACCTCCGTATCTCCGTGTCGATCAACGGGCACGTGGTCTCCGAACCCCCCTTCTCCACCATGTACTGGACCGCAGCGCAGCAACTGGCCCACATGACGGTGAACGGGGCCTCCCTGCGGACCGGTGACCTCTACGGCTCCGGAACCGTGAGCGGCCCCTCCGAACACGAACGCGGCTCCCTGCTGGAGCTGACCTGGAACGGCCGCGACGCCCTCGAACTCCCCGACGGCAAGCGGACCTTCCTGGAGGACGGGGACGTGGTGACGCTGTCGGCGTGGGCGCCGGGTCCTGACGGGGTGCGGGTGGGGCTCGGCGAGGTCACCGGGCGGGTGACGGCCGGCGAGTGACCCTTGTAGCAAGGAGTTGACACAAGCGCCCTGGAGACGCATCTTGTACTCACGACTTGATACAAGTGGTCGTCGGTTGCGTCTCCCCGGGGGTCTGTCCGTCATGCTCGAACTCGATTCCACCGCGCGGTCCTCGTCCCGCGCGCCCCTCGACCGCTACGCCCGCTGGACGGGCCTGGCCGTCGGGGTCCTGGCGGCCCGCCTGCTGTCGCCCCTCATCGGCGACGACGGCATCCTCTACGCCATCCCGGCGTTCGGCCTGTGCGCGGTGGCCGGGGTGCTGGTGGGCGACGCGCTCACCGGTCCCCGACAGGGTGCCGTACGCACGGCCGGCCTCACCCCGCGCCGGGTCCGCGACCACGTCCCGCCCCGGATGACAGGGCTGCTGCTCGCACTCGCCGCCGCGCTGGTCGCCGTGCTGGCCGTGGCGACCGCGGTGGCCTCGCCGGACGATCTGGGGCGGGCGGGCCGTGCGCTCACACTGACCTGCCGGGGCGTGACCGAGTCTGCCTCCCCCTGGCCCGGCTTCTACTACAGCCTCCCCATGCTCGTCTCCCTCGCCCTCTCGACCGCCGCCTGCGGCTGGTCCCTGCGGCGGATCGCGACCCGGCCCAGTGACGACCAGTCCCGCCGCGACCGGACACTGGCGATCGTGGCCGCGTGGGGGCTGGTGGTCTCCTCGTCCCTGCTCGGGGTCGCCTCGACCGTGTCCGGCGCCCTCATGAGCACAAGCTGCGACGGGACGGCCGGGACCGTCGCGAACTGGGCGGTGTGGCCACTGGGCCTCCTCTCACTGATCGTGGCGCCATGGTGCCTGTTCACCATCGCCTCGCCGCGGGCCCCGCGCGCCAAGAAGGCCGAGGGGAACGGCCGGTGAGCGACGGGACCGCAGGCGCCGGGCACTCCAAGGGCGGCCGCCGGTGAGCGGCGAGGCCGTGCGTGTCGACACGACCAGCCCCGTCCCGCCGTACGAGCAGATCCGTGCGCAGCTCGCCGGGCTGATCACCGCGGGCCGGCTGCCGGAGGGCGAGCGGCTGCCGACGGTACGACAGCTCGCGTCCGACCTCGGGCTCGCGCCGGGAACGGTGGCCCGGGCGTACCGGGAGCTGGAGGCCGCGGCACTGATCCGGACCCGACGGGGAGCCGGGACGCGGGTGGCCCCGCTGCCGGCCGACCTGCGGCAGGGACCGGACCCCGCCGAACTGGCCGCGCTGGCCCAGGGGTTCGTGGCGGCCGCGCGGGCGGCCGGGGCGGGGGACGCGGCGGTCGTGGCGGCCGTGGCGGAGGCCCTGCGGGAATGAGGAGTGCGGGGCCCCAGGGGGCTGAAGCGGCCAGGCACCGAGGGTTCAGCGAGAGCCGCCGAGGGGCAGAGCGTCCGTTCTGTCCCCTGACGCCGCTCGTCCGGGCCGTCATACTGGCGGCGGGCGACGATGTGGCGCATCCGTGCCGCACGGGACGCGGCGTGATCCGCGCACCGCCCGCCCCACAGCCGCTTTTCCTTCCCTTCCGACCAGGATCCGGAGCCCGTGGCATGACTGTCTGCCTGCTCCTGCTGAGTGCGGTCGCGCTGACCGCCGCCGTGCCGGCGCCCCGTGCGCTGACCCGGGCCACCTGGCCCGAACGGGAACCCGTCGTCGCCCTGTGGGTGTGGCAGTGCCTGGTCGCCACCGTCCTGATGTGCTGTCTGACGGCCCTGGTGCTCGGCGCCGCCGCCGTCTTCCACACCGTCCGCGACCATGTCTTCGCCCCCGCGCCGCCCGCGGTGACCGCGGCCTACGACCTGTCCGCCGCCCCCGCCTGGGCCGCCCTTCTGACCCTGCTGCTGGCCTGCGGGGCCGCCTGGACGACCGCGATGCTGGCCCGCGAACTGGTGGAGGCCCGCCGCCGACGCGGCCTCACCAGGGCCCACCTGCGCGAACGCGCCCCCGAACTGCCCGGCGGCCTGGAGAAGGCCGCGCGCGGCCCCCTGCTGGTGCTGGAGGACGAATACCCCGACGCCTGGTGGATGCCGGGCAGCCCGCCCCAGCTCGTGGTCACGACCGGCGCCCTGCACCGCCTGACCGACCACCAGCTGGACGCCGTCCTCACCCATGAGCGCGACCACGCCCGCTCCCACCACGACTGGCTGCTCCACCTCTCGACCGCCCTCGCCACCGGCTTCCCCCGAGTGCCCCTGTTCGCCCACTTCTGCGACGAGACCCACCGCCTCGTCGAACTGGCCGCCGACGACACGGCCTCCCGCCGCTGCGGCCACCTGACCACCGCCCTGGCCCTGATCGAGCTGAACCAGCACCGGGGCGTCCTGTCCTGCTCCTCCAGCCACCGCCTGCTGGGCGAGCGGGTGGACCGCCTCCTGGAACCCCGGCCGCGCCTGCTGCGCAGACACCGGGCACTGACGGCGACCGTGGCGGCCCTGGTCCCCCTGCTGCCCCTGCTGATCGCTTTCGGGCCGGGGCTCACGGCACTGGCCTAACCTGGCAGATCTTGCTCGACGGCAGCCGTCTGCGCAGGTCAGCCGCACACCTGACGCCCTGGCAGGTGGCGCAACACTGCCGCAACACCCCTTTTCCTACCTCCTCGCTATGGTTCGAGGCATGCCTCCCTCCGACCGCATCCGCGACCACGCCGGCCAGGGCGCGACCACCGTCGCCGCCCACCGCACGCGTCGCCGGCTGCGCGCGGACCAGGCCCGGCAACTCGCCGACCTCCTGCGCCACCAGATCCTCACCGGCGGCTTCACGGACGACACCCTCCCCCACGAGTCGACCCTGGCCACCGACTACCGGGCCTCCCGCAACACGGTCCGCCTGGCCCTGGACCTGCTGCGCGCCGAAGGCCTCGTCGACCGCCTGCCCGGTGTGGGCACCGTGGTCGTCGCACAGAAGTACCCCCACGGCCTGGACCGTCTGATGGGCCTCGCGGAAACCCTCCACGAACACGGCACGGTCACCAACGAGGTCCGCACCATGGGCCCCGCCCCCGCACCCGCCCCGGTGGCCGAACGCCTCCAGGTCAAACCCGGCACCGACGTCCTCTACATCGAACGCCTGCGCCGCCTCAACGGTCTCCCCCTCTCCCTGGACCTCACCTACATCCCGCTCGACATCGGCACCGCCCTGCTCGGCGCTGACCTGGAGAACACCGACGTCTTCCGCCTCCTGGAGACGATCACCGGCCAGCGCCTCGGCCACGCCGAGATCACCCTGGAGGCGGTGAACGCGGACACCCACTCCGCCGCCGTCCTGGAGGCCCCGCGCGGCGCGGCGGTCCTCATGCTGGAACGCCTCACCCACCTCGCCGACGGCCGCCCCGTCGACCTGGAGTTCATCCGCTTCCGCGGCGACCGCATCACCATGAGCGGCCTGCTGCACCGCGCCCTCTGACCACCCCCTCTCACCTCTTCATCGTTCGGCAGACCCGGCTCGGTTCACCTCCGCGCGGGAAATCTCAGGACATCTCTGGAGACAGCCATGCCCTTGGCGCCCCAGCGGGCCGACGTGCCCGTGACCATCGACGAGTCGAAGTGCATCGACGGCTGCACGCTCTGCGTGGACATGTGCCCGCTGGACTCCCTCGCCATCGACGACAGCAGCGGCAAGGCCTACATGCACGTCGACGAGTGCTGGTACTGCGGCCCGTGCGCGGCCCGCTGTCCCACCGGAGCCGTCACGGTCAACACGCCCTATCTGCTCCGGTGAAAGGTCCCCGACTCCCATGAAACACAAGGCAATCGCCGCCTCACTGGCCCTGTTGCTCGCACCCCTGACGGCCTGCGGCGGCAGCGCCCAGGCAGGCGACGGCTCCACGGTGACCGTCACCGTCGGCTACCAGTCCAAGACCATCAACACCGTCACCGCCGGCACCCTGCTGCGCTCCCTCGGCTCCTTCGAGAAGCAGCTCAACTCACTGGGCGACGGCAAGACGTACAAAGTCGACTGGCAGGACTACGCCACCGGAGCCCCCATCACCGCCCAGATGACCGCCGGGAAGATCGACATCGGCTCGATGGGCGACTTCCCGCTCCTCATCAACGCCGCCCGCGGCAAGCAGCTCGGCAAGCCGACCCACCTGGTCTCCGTCACCGGCTACAACCTCCGCGGCGGCCTCAACACCATCGTCACCGCCCCGGATTCGAAGCTGGCCTCCCTGACGGACCTCAAGGGCAAGAAGGTGTCGACCAGCATCGGCTCCGCCGCCGACGGCACCCTCGTCCGCGCCCTCCAGCGCGCCGGCATCGACCCCGACAAGGGCATCGAGAAGCTCAACCAGCAGCCCGCGGTGGGCGCCTCCGCCCTCTCCGCCGGCAGCGCGGACGCGCTCTCCCAGTTCGTCGCCTGGCCCGGCCTGCTCGCCTACCAGGGCAAGGCGAAGGCCCTCTACGACGGTGCCCAGCTGAACCTCCCCACCTTCCACGGCGTCACCGCCCGCGAGGACTTCGCCAAGGAACGCCCCGCC
The DNA here is from genome assembly GCF_042894505.1 of Streptomyces sp. NPDC001536. NCBI lineage: Bacteria > Bacillati > Actinomycetota > Actinomycetes > Kitasatosporales > Streptomycetaceae > Streptomyces > Streptomyces sp. NPDC001536. The sequence goes on along the minus strand of NZ_JBIAVQ010000019.1, from coordinate 45,234 downwards.
GTCCTGGAGGCCTTCCTCAAGGCCCAGGCGGAGGCCACGGACTATCTCAACGACCACCCGGTGGCCGCCGCCGAGAAGGTCGCCGACGCCACCGGCCTGCCCGCCGAGGTCGTCTACCTCTACAACGGCGCCCACGGCATCTCCACCTTCGACCCGGCGATCAAGCCCCAGCTGATCTCCGCCCTCAAGGAGGACGTCTCCGTCCTGAAGTCCGCCAAGCTGACCGGCGACGTGGACGTGGACGCCTTCGTCGACGACCAGTACGTCAAGAAGGCCCTGGGCGCCGAGTACGCGAAGCGGCTCGCCACCGCTCCCCCGGCGTCCGCGAGCGAGGTCTGGCCCAAGGGCGCCGAGAAGACGCTCGGCTTCAAGTCCCCTTCTCAGCTTCTGGCTTACGTCTCCCAGCACCAGGCCGGCATCCGCGCCGCGTACGTCCCCGACGCCACCACCGGCACCCTGTGGTTCGCCGACAAGGCGATCTGGGTGACCGACGGCAAGGAACTGCTGCCCTTCGTCGCCCCGGCGACCGCGCGAGCGTACGTCGGCGAACACGACGGCGCCCGCGTCGTCTCGTACGCCGCCGCGCTGGAGCAGGCGTCGTGAGCGGAAACGCACGACGGGCGCCCCGGTATCCACGCCGGGGCGGCCGGCTCGCCCTGCGGGCCGGCTCGCTGGCCCTCGCCCTCGGCGTGTGGCAGCTGCTGACCAGCCTGGACATCGACCTGTGGCTGCGCTTCTCGCAGTTCCCCACGGTCACCGACGTCGCCCACGCCTTCGCCGACCGGCTGTCCGGCCCGGACTACTGGACCGACCTCACCGACAGCCTCACCCGCATCCTCAGCGGGTTCCTCCTCGCCGCGGTGCTCGGTGTGGCGACGGGCGTGCTCGTGGCACGCTCCCGCCTCGCCGAGGACCTGCTCGGACCGGTCCTCGAAGTGATCCGCCCCATCCCGGCGATCGCCCTGGTCCCCGTCGCGATCCTCCTGTTCCCCTCCAACGAACAGGGCATCGTCTTCATCACCTTCACCGCCGCGTTCTTCCCCGTCCTGGTCTCCACCCGGCACGCGGTCCGCGCCCTCACCCCCGCCTGGGAGGAAGCGGTGCTGACGATGGGCGGCGGACGGTCGCGGATCCTCGCCTCGGTCGTCCTGCCGGGCGCGCTCCCGGGCATCTTCGGCGGCCTCTCGGTCGGCATCGGCGTCTCGTGGATCTGCGTGATCTCCGCCGAGATGATCTCCGGCCAGTACGGCGTCGGCTACCGCACCTGGCAGGACTACACGGTCGTCGACTACCCCGGCGTCTTCGTCGGCATGGTCACGATCGGCGTCCTCGGCTGGCTCACGTCCACGGCGGTCGAGGCACTGGGGCGCCGGCTGACGCGGTGGCTGCCACGGACGTCGTACGACGTGGGGGCGGGGTCTCGTCCGAGGGCTGCGCGCTCGGGCGGATCGGTACCGCCGGCTGCTGCGGACGAAGGGGCCGTGCACGACAGGCCCGAGGACAAGGGGTCCGACTCCAGGACCGAGGAGGCACGTGATGAGCACCTCGTCTGAGACGACCGGCCCAGCCCTGGAGGCCCCCGGGCCGACCGGCGTCACCCGCACCACCCCGCAAGCCTCCGGCACCGGACCGGGCACCGCCCCGCATCAGCCCACCTCCGGCGCCGACACTCCGGCCGCCGCCCCCGTCCGCGGCACCCGCCTCACCCTCACCGGCGCCGGCCTCGGGCGACCCGGTGCCCCCGCCGTGTCCGGTGTCGACCTGGACATCGCGCCCGGCGAGATCCTGACCGTCGTCGGCTCCTCCGGCTGCGGAAAGTCGACGCTGCTGCGCACCCTCGCCGGCCTGCTGCCCCCGCTCGACGGAACCGTGGAGCAGGACGGCCGCCGGATCACCGCCCCGGCGGCGGACCGCGCCCTGGTCTTCCAGGAGGACGCCCTCCTGCCCTGGCGCACCCTGCGGGCCAACGTCGAACTCCCCCTCGCCATCAAGGGGGTGCCCCGCGCCGAACGCCGGGCCCAGGCCGAGTCCTGGCTGGACCGCGTAGGACTCGCCGACCGGGCCCGGCACCTGCCGCACCGCGTCTCCGGCGGGCAACGCCAACGCGCCCAGCTCGCCCGGGCCCTCGCGGGAGCGCCCCGCGCCGTCCTGATGGACGAACCCTTCGGCGCCCTCGACGCCCAGACCCGCGCCGGCATGCAGGACCTGCTCGTGGAGGTGCTGCGGGGCACGGGCGCGACCGTCGTCTTCGTCACCCACGACGTGGACGAGGCCCTGTTCCTCGGCGACCGCGTGGCCCTCCTCGGCGCCGGCCGCCTCACCGCCGTACACGAGATACCCCGTCCGCGTGACCGCACGGCACACGAAGATCCCGCGCGCCTGGCTCTGCGGCGCGAAGTCCTCACCTCGCTCGGTACCTGAAAGGCCACCTGGTGACCGCCTCCGTGAACACCCCCCTGGAGATCCCCGCACTCACCGACGCCGAGGAGCTGAGCTGCGACGTCCTCGTCATCGGCGGCGGCACCGCCGGCACCATGGCCGCCCTGACCGCCGCCGAGCACGGCGCCGACGTGATCCTCCTGGAGAAGGCCCACGTCCGGCACTCCGGCGCCCTCGCCATGGGCATGGACGGCGTCAACAACGCGGTCGTCCCGGGCCGCGCCGAACCCGACGACTACGTCGCCGAGATCACCCGCGCCAACGACGGCATCGTCGACCAGTCCACCGTCCGCCAGACCGCCACCCGCGGCTTCGCCATGGTGCAGCGACTGGAGTCCTACGGTGTGAAGTTCGAGAAGGATGAGCACGGCGAGTACGCGGTCCGCCAGGTCCACCGCTCCGGCTCCTACGTGCTGCCCATGCCGGAGGGCAAGGACGTCAAGAAGGTCCTGTACCGGCAGCTGCGGCGGCGCGAGATGCGGGAACGCATCCGTATCGAGAACCGGGTGATGCCGGTCCGGGTGCTGACGGCCGAGGGCCGGGCCGTGGGCGCGGCCGGCTTCCACACCCGCACGGGCGCCTTCGTGACGGTCCGCGCGGGCGCGGTCATCCTCGCCACCGGCCCCTGCGGCCGCCTGGGCCTGCCCGCCTCCGGCTACCTCTACGGCACCTACGAGAACCCGACGAACGCGGGCGACGGCTACGCGATGGCCTACCACGCGGGCGCCGAACTCACCGGCATCGAGTGCTTCCAGATCAACCCGCTGATCAAGGACTACAACGGCCCCGCCTGCGCCTACGTCGCCAACCCCTTCGGCGGCTACCAGGTCAACCGGCACGGCGAACGCTTCGTCGACTCCGACTACTGGTCGGGCCAGATGATGGCGGAGTTCGCGGCGGAGGTGGCCTCGGACCGAGGCCCCGTGTACCTGAAGCTGAGCCATCTGCCGGAGGAGTCGATATCGGCCCTGGAGTCGATCCTGCACTCCACGGAACGCCCCTCCCGCGGCACCTTCCACTCCGGTCGCGGCCACGACTACCGCACCCACGACATCGAGATGCACATCTCCGAGATCGGCCTGTGCGGCGGCCATTCGGCCTCGGGAGTACGGGTGGACGACCACGCCCGTACGACCGTCCCCCGCCTGTACGCCGCCGGCGACCTCGCCTGCGTCCCCCACAACTACATGATCGGCGCCTTCGTCTACGGCGACCTGGCGGGCGCGGACGCCGCGCAATACCGGCCGTACGAGGGTGAGTTGCCGCTTCACCAGCTCCGCGAGGCGCACGAGCTGATCTACCGCCCGCTGCGCAACCCGGACGGCCCGCCGCAGCCCCAGGTCGAGTACAAGCTGCGCCGCTTCGTGAACGACTACGTCGCCCCGCCGAAGTCCGGCGCCCGTCTCTCCCTCGCCCTGGAGGCCTTCGAGCGGATGCACACCGACATCGCGGAGATGGGCGCCCGCACCCCGCACGAACTCATGCGCTGCGCCGAGGTCTCCTTCATCCGCGACTGCGCGGAGATGGCCGCGCGCGCCTCCCTGGCCCGCACGGAGTCCCGCTGGGGTCTCTACCACGACCGTCTCGACCATCCTCAGCGCGACGACGCGTCCTGGTTCCACCACCTCGACCTGCACAAGTCCCCCTCCGGCACGATGGAGTTCACGGCCCGCCCCGTGGCTCCCTATCTGGTCCCCGTCGAGGAGTTCACCCCGACGGGCGGCCCCTCCCGGCACCTGGGCGAGGTGCATGCGGAGGATGTGGCGACGGCGGGGTCCAGGGACCGGGCGCCGGTGGCGGCGGGGGTGCTGGGGGAGGCGGCTGGGTCGGCGGCATCTGCGGAATCGCTGTCGGGGAGGGGGCCCCTCCCCCTCCCCACCCACCCCACCCCCCAGACTTCCTCGTCCCGCCTCCTCGAACTCGTCGCCCTCGCCGAGGAGCAGCCCGAACTCGACGCCCTGCGCCCCTACTTGACCGACGAGGCGCCCTCCGTCCGACGCGAGGCCGTCGCCGTGCTCACCGAGACCCTGCCCCCGGGTACCGGCCCCGCCCTGGCCGGCGCGCTCCGCGACCCCGCCGCCGAGGTACGCGCCGCCGCCGCGGCCTCACTGCGCGAGCTCGTCGAGACGCTCCCGCCCGAACCGGCCCTCCGTGACGGCCTCGCCGCCGCCCTCACCGAGCCCGACCCGGTCGTCCGCGCCGCCGCCCTCGACGTCCTGCGCGCCCTGCGGCTGGGCGACACGGAGCTGTTCGCCGACTCGCTGACGGACTCCGACATCGCCGTCCGCATCGAGGCGGTACGCGCCCTCGTCTCGGTCGACGCCGCCGCACCACTCGCCCGAGCGGCGCTGACCGACCCGTCCCGCGAGGTCCGGGTCACCATCGCCAAGGCACTGGCGACGGTGTTCGCAGGCCGGCTGGGAGCAGCCACGCAGCCGCCCACGGGCCGGGCGACCGCCGCCGTCCCCGCCGAAACCCCTGCCGAGCACGCCGTCCACGCGGCCCTCGCCGGCCTCGTCGACGACCCCGACGCCCTGGTCCGTGCCGCCGCCTACGCCGCACTCGGCACCACCGGTTGCCCGGCACCCCTCACCGCCCGCGCGGTGACCGCCCTCGCCGACCCCGCCTGGCAGGTCAGGTCGGGCGCCGCGACCGCGCTGTCCGCGGCCGGACCGGATGTCGCCGTCCCCGCCCTCGCCAAGGCACTCGCCGACCAGAACGCCGACGTCCGCAAGGCGGCGGTCCTGGCCCTGACCCGTCACACGGCCACCGAGGACGCGCGAGCGGCCCTGGCCACGGCGACGACGGACCCGGACGCGGACGTCAGGGCGTACGCGGCCCGAGCGCTGTGACGGGATCGGCGCCGGAGCTCATGTCCGTTCCGGCGCCCCCGACGATCCCTGAGCCCAGTCAGGCTCCGGCGCCCTCGACCATCCCTGAGCCCAGTCGAGGTCCGGCGCCGCCGACGGTCCCTAATCCCAGTCGGGCTCCGGCTCCTCGTCCATCTCGGGCCAGTGGTCCGCACCCGGATCCCCGTCGCCCTGGGGACTCGGCGCCGCCGCGGCCGGAGCGCCGTCGCCTAGTGCGGCCAGGACCGCCAGCACGCCCTCCCCGTACGTCACCAGCTTCTTCTCGCCGACCCCGCCGACCGTCCCGAGCTGTGCCACCGATGTCGGCCACACGGTCACGATCTCCCTGAGCGTGGCGTCGTGGAAGATGACGTAGGCCGGAACGCCCTGCTCCCGCGCCCGCTCGCCCCGCCACGCCCGCAGCGCCTCGAAGGCCGGCAGCAGCGACTCGGGCAGCTCGGCGGCCGCGGCCTTCGCCTTGCGCTCGCCCCGCCCGGAAGCGGACCCGGCGGCCTTCGCGGCGGCCGGCTTCTTCGGCTCCTTGCGCAGCGGCACGTCGCGTTCGCGCCGCAGCACAGCGCCGCTCGCCTCGGTGAGCACCAGCGTGCCGTACTCCCCCTCGACCGCGAGCAGTCCCTGTGCCAGCAACTGGCGGACGACACCGCGCCATTCGCCCTCGGACAGTTCCTCGCCGATGCCGAACACGGACAGCTGGTCGTGGTCGAACTGGATGACCTTGCCGGTGCGCTTGCCGAGCAGGATGTCGACGATCTGCACCGCGCCGAACTTCTGACCGCGCTCGCGCTGGAGCCGCACCACCGTCGACAGGACCTTCTGCGCGGCGACCGTGCCGTCCATGGTCTCCGGCGGGGTGAGGCAGGTGTCGCAGTTGCCGCAGCCCGCCGGGTCGGGCTCCTGGCCGAAGTAGTTCAGCAGCTGCCCGCGCCGGCACTGGGCCGTCTCGCACAGCGCCAGCATCGCGTCCAGGTGGGAGGCGGCCCGGCGGCGGAACGCCTCGTCGCCCTCGCCTGACTGGATCAGCTTGCGCTGTTGTATGACGTCGTTGAGTCCGTAGGCCATCCAGGCCGTCGACGGCAGTCCGTCACGTCCCGCGCGGCCGGTCTCCTGGTAGTAGCCCTCGACCGACTTGGGCAGGTCGAGGTGGGCGACGAAACGGACGTCCGGCTTGTCGATGCCCATGCCGAAGGCGATGGTCGCGCACACGACCAGGCCCTCCTCGCGCAGGAACCGCGACTGGTGCGCCGCGCGTGTGCCCGCGTCGAGCCCCGCGTGGTAGGGCACGGCCTCGATGCCGTTCTTGCTGAGGAACTCCGCCGTCTTCTCGACCGAGTTGCGCGAGAGGCAGTACACGATGCCCGCGTCGCCCTCGTGTTCCTGGCGCAGGAAGCTCAGCAGCTGCTTCTTGGGGTCGGCCTTGGGCACGATCCGGTACTGGATGTTGGGCCGGTCGAAGCTCGCCACGAAGTGCCGGGCCGCCGGCATGTTCAGCCGCTGGGTGATCTCCTGGTGGGTGGCGTGTGTGGCCGTCGCGGTCAGCGCGATCCGCGGGACGTCCGGCCAGCGCTCGCCGAGCAGGGCGAGAGACAGGTAGTCGGGGCGGAAGTCGTGGCCCCACTGGGACACGCAGTGCGCCTCGTCGATCGCGAAGACCGAGATCTTGCCGCGCGAGAGGAGGTCCAGCGTGGAGTCGAGCCGCAGCCGCTCCGGTGCCAGATAGAGCAGGTCCAGCTCGCCCGCCAGGAACTCCGCCTCCACCACCCGCCGCTCGTCGAAGTCCTGCGTGGAGTTCATGAACCCGGCATTCACACCGAGCGCCCGCAGCGCGTCCACCTGGTCCTGCATCAGCGCGATGAGCGGCGAGACCACGATGCCGGTACCGGGTCTGACCAGGGACGGGATCTGGTAGCACAGGGACTTGCCGCCACCGGTCGGCATGAGGACCACGGCGTCGCCGCCCGCGACCACATGCTCGATGACCTCGCCCTGCTCACCGCGGAAGGCCTCGTACCCGAAGACCCGGTGCAGCGTGGCCAGCGCCTCGCTCTCAGCCGTCCCTGCCGGCTCGGTCACCCTTGGCATCTCGCTGATCCCACCCATCCCGCGCATAGCCCTGTCCCCCGTACGTCGTCCCTCGACCACTGCGTCCACGATAGGGGCCCGCACCGACAACGCCGGAGTTATCCACAGGCTCACCCCGTCACTCTGCGCGCTCATCCGGATGGCCTCCGTCACATGGCGCCGTCGTGACCACCGGGACATGCTGCTCGGGCGGGTCAGGGGAGGCCCGACTGTCCCTGCACGGCGTGTCCCACAAGAGCGCGCGCCGCTTCCGCTTCAAGGAGCCCCATCATGTCCTCTCGGCCCCTCAAGGCCGCCATCACCATGGCGATAGCCGGCGCGCTCTCCCTGACCGCCGCCCCCGCGCAGGCGGCGTCCGACCCCGATCCGTTCGTCTGGGTGGACCTGGTCCCGGCGTACACGAGCACCGCCGAGTACAACTACGAGCCGCTCGCCCCGCCGGACTGGGTCCGCACCGACCAGTGCGTGGCCGGGCGGGGCTACCGCTACGAGAACGCCGGGCATCTCGCCGACAATGTCGTCGACCCCGCCAAGCCGGACGTCCTGCTGTACCAGGGCGGGCCCGACACCGAGGACCGCGATCTGGCCGGGGTGGGATGGGCCGTGAAGAACACGGGCCAGGCCGCGCCGACGCTGTTCGGCGAGACGTTCCGCAGCACCGAGGTGCCCGGCTACTACACGCTTCACGCGTGGCTCTACGAGGACAACCCCGACGGGCTCTTCGAGGGCCTCAACCCCACGGTGCAGTGCTCCGGCACGCCGACCCCGGCGACCACCATGACCGTGCCGGACTGGGTGTCCGACCTCGACGCCCTCTGGACGTCCTGAGCACGACGCGGCGGCCCCGGTTCCCACGAGGGGAACCGGGGCCGCCGTAAAAGCACCGCAGGAACCGCACGCACCGCGGGCACAGGCGCCGCAGGTCAGCGCACGAACACTCCCGCCTGGTTCGCCAGGTCCAGGAAGTACTGCGGCGCCACACCGAGCACCAGCGTGACCGCCACGCCGACGCCGATCGCCGCCATCGTCAGCGGCGACGGCACGGCGACCGTCGGGCCCTCGGGCCGCGGCTCGCTGAAGAACATCAGCACGATGACGCGGATGTAGAAGAACGCCGCGATCGCCGACGAGATCACACCGACCACGACCAGCGGTGCCGCGCCGCCTTCCGCCGCCGCCTTGAACACGGCGAACTTCCCGGCGAACCCGGAGGTCAGCGGAATGCCGGCGAAGGCCAGCAGGAACACCGCGAACACGGCGGCGACCAGCGGCGAACGACGGCCGAGACCGGCCCACTTGGACAGGTGCGTCGCCTCACCCCCGGCGTCGCGCACCAGCGTCACCACGGCGAACGCGCCGATCGTGACGAAGGAGTACGCCGCCAGGTAGAAGAGGACGGACGAGACGCCGTCCGGCGTGGTCGCGATGACGCCCGCGAGGATGAAGCCCGCGTGCGCGATCGACGAGTACGCCAGCAGTCGCTTGATGTCGGTCTGGGTGATCGCGACGATCGCACCGCCGAGCATGGTGACGATCGCGACGCCCCACATGACCGGCCGCCAGTCCCAGCGCAGGCCCGGCAGTACGACGTACAGGATCCGCAGCAGCGCGCCGAACGCGGCCACCTTGGTCGCCGCCGCCATGAACCCGGTCACCGGCGTCGGCGCGCCCTGGTACACGTCCGGCGTCCACATGTGGAAGGGGACCGCGCCGACCTTGAACAGCAGGCCCATCACGATCATCGCGGCGCCGATCAGCAGCAGCGCGTCGTTGCCCATGGTGTCCGCGAGCGCCGGGTCGACGTTCGTGACCGTGCCGTCGACGACCTGCGCGATGGTCGCGTAGGACACCGAGCCCGCGTACCCGTACAGCAGTGCGATGCCGAACAGGGTGAACGCGGAGGCGAACGCGCCGAGCAGGAAGTACTTGACCGCGGCCTCCTGCGACATGAGCCGCTTGCGGCGGGCCAGGGCGCACATCAGGTACAGCGGCAGCGAGAAGACTTCCAGGGCGATGAACAGCGTCAGCAGGTCGTTGGCCGCCGGGAAGATCAGCATGCCGGCGACGGCGAACAGCAGCAGCGGGAACACCTCGGTGGTGGTGAACCCGGCCTTCACCGCGGCCTTCTCGCTGTCGCTGCCCGGCACGGAGGCGGCCTGTGCGGCGAAGGAGTCGACCTGTTTGCCGTGCTCGACCGGGTCCAGGCGCCGTTCGGCGAAGGTGAACAGGCCGACCAGGCCCGCCAGCAGGATCGTGCCCTGGAGGAAGAGCGCCGGTCCGTCGACGGCGATCGCGCCCATCGCGACGATGCCCGCCTTGGTGGTGGCGTATCCGCTCGTGGCGAGTGCGACGACCGCGGCGAAGGCCGAGATCAGCGCTACGGCGGAGACGAACACCTGGGCGTAGTACCGCTGCTTGCGCGGTACCGCCGCCTCGATCAGCACTCCGATGACCGCCGCACCGACGACGATCAGCGTGGGTGACAATTGTCCGTATTCGATCTTCGGCGTGTCGATCTTCGAGATCGGATCGGCCGCGGTTGTCCACAGGCTGTGGACGGCTGTTGCGCTCACTTGGCCGCCTCCACCTCGGGCTGGGGGTCCTTCTTCTGTACGTCGGACATGGTGTGCTCGACCGCCGGGTTCACGATGTCCGTGACGGGCTTGGGGTAGACGCCCAGGAAGATCAGCAGCACGACCAGCGGCGCGACCACCACGAGTTCGCGCACCCTGAGGTCGGGCATCTCCGCGACCTCGGGTTTCACCGGGCCCGTCATCGTCCGCTGGTAGAGGACGAGGGTGTAGAGCGCGGCGAGCACGATGCCGAAGGTGGCGATGATCCCGATCACCGGGTAGCTCGCGAACGTGCCGACCAGGACCAGGAACTCACTCACGAACGGTGCCAGACCCGGCAGCGACAGCGTCGCCAGACCGCCGATCAGGAACGTGCCGGCGAGCACCGGGGCCACCTTCTGCACCCCGCCGTAGTCGGCGATGAGCCGCGACCCGCGCCGCGAGATCAAGAAGCCGGCGACCAGCATCAACGCGGCCGTGGAAATACCGTGGTTGACCATGTAGAGCGTCGCACCGGACTGGCCCTGGCTGGTCATCGCGAAGATGCCCATGATGATGAAGCCGAAGTGCGAGATCGACGCGTACGCCACCAGGCGCTTGATGTCCCGCTGGCCGACCGCGAGCAGCGCCCCGTAGATGATGCTGATCAGCGCCAGTACGAGGATCGCGGGCGTCGCCCACTTGCTGGCCTCCGGGAAGAGCTGGAGGCAGAAGCGGAGCATCGCGAAGGTGCCGACCTTGTCGACGACCGCCGTGATGAGGACGGCGACCGGGGCGGTGGCCTCCCCCATCGCGTTGGGCAGCCAGGTGTGCAGCGGCCACAGCGGCGCCTTCACCGCGAAGGCGAAGAAGAAGCCGAGGAACAGCCAGCGTTCGGTGTTGGTCGCCATGTCGAGCGAGCCGTTGGCCCGCGCCTCGGCGATCTCCTGAAGGCTGAAGTTCCCTGCGACCACGTACAGGCCGATCACCGCGGCCAGCATGATCAGACCGCCGACCAGGTTGTAGAGGAGGAACTTCACGGCGGCGTACGACCGTTGCGTGGACGCCGTCTCCTCGCCGTGCTCGTGGGCCCGGTCGCCGAAGCCGCCGATGAGGAAGTACATCGGGATCAGCATGGCTTCGAAGAAGATGTAGAAGAGAAAGACGTCGGTGGCCTCGAAGGAAATGATCACCATCGCCTCGACGCCCAGGATCAGGGCGAAGAAACCCTGCGTCGGCCGCCACCGGGTGTTGCCGGTCTCCAGCGGGTCGGCGTCGTGCCAGCCCGCGAGGATGATGAAGGGGATCAGCAGCGCGGTCAGCGCGATGAGCGCCACCGCGATGCCGTCGACGCCCAGTTCGTAGCGGACCCCGAAGTCCTTGATCCACCAGTGGGATTCGGTGAGCTGGTAGCGGTCGCCGTCCGGGTCGAAGCGGACCAGGACGACGATCGCGAGGGCGAGCGTGGCGAGCGAGACGAGCAGCGCGAGCCACTTCGCCGCGGTGCGCCGCGCGGCCGGTACGGCGGCCGTGGCGATCGCCCCGATCGCCGGGAGCACCGCCGTCGCTGTCAGCAGAGGAAAGGACATCGGTATCAGACCGCCCTCATCAGCAGGGTCGCGGCGACGATGACCGCCGCACCGCCGAACATCGAGACCGCGTACGACCGCACGTAGCCGTTCTGCAGCTTGCGCATCCGCCCGGAGAGGCCGCCGACCGAGGCCGCCGTGCCGTTGACGACTCCGTCGACCAGGGTGTGGTCGACGTACACCAGGGACCGCGTGAGGTGCTCGCCGCCGCGGACCAGGACGACGTGGTTGAAGTCGTCCTGGAGCAGGTCGCGTCGCGCGGCACGGGTGAGCAGCGATCCGCGCGGGGCGACGACCGGGACCGGGCGGCGGCCGTACTGGAGGTAGGCGAAGGTGACGCCGATGACCATCACGGCGACCGTGGCGGCCGTGACCGTCGTGGCGCTGATCGGCGCGTGACCGTGGTCGTGCCCGGTGATGGGCTCCAGCCAGTGCAGGAAGCGGTCGCCGATGCTGAAGAATCCACCCGCGAAGACCGATCCGAAGGCCAGCACGATCATGGGGATCGTCATGGACCTGGGCGACTCGTGCGGGTGCGGCTCATGGCCTGCGGCGTCCGGCTGCCAGCGCTTCTCGCCGAAGAACGTCATCAGCATCACGCGCGTCATGTAGTACGCCGTGATGGCCGCGCCCAGCAAGGCGCACCCGCCGAGGATCCAGCCCTCGGTGCCGCCCTTGGCGAAGGCCGCCTCGATGATCTTGTCCTTGGAGAAGAAGCCGGACAGACCCGGGAAGCCGATGATGGCGAGGTAGCCGAGGCCGAAGGTGACGAAGGTGACCGGCATGTACTTCCTGAGGCCGCCGTACTTCCTCATGTCGACCTCGTCGTTCATGCCGTGCATGACCGATCCGGCGCCGAGGAACAGCCCGGCCTTGAAGAAGCCGTGCGTCACCAGGTGCATGATCGCGAAGACGTAGCCGATCGGGCCGAGGCCCGCGGCCAGCACCATGTAGCCGATCTGCGACATGGTCGAGCCGGCCAGCGCCTTCTTGATGTCGTCCTTCGCGCAACCGACGATCGCACCGAACAGGAGCGTGACGGCACCGACGATGGTGACGACGAGCTGCGCGTCCGGGGCGAGGTTGAAGATGTTGGCGGAGCGGACGATCAGGTAGACGCCCGCGGTCACCATCGTCGCGGCGTGGATGAGGGCCGAGACCGGGGTCGGGCCCTCCATCGCGTCCCCGAGCCAGGACTGCAGCGGCACCTGGGCGGACTTGCCGCAGGCGGCGAGCAGCAGCATCAGGGCGATGCCGGTGAGCGTGGCCTCGGATGCGCCGGTGACGAGTCCCGGCTCCTCGTGGCTGCCGAGGACCGGACCGAAGGCGAAGGTCCCGAACGTCGTGAACATCAGCATGATCGCGATCGACAGGCCCATGTCGCCGACGCGGTTGACCAGGAAGGCCTTCTTCGCGGCGGTCGCGGCACTGGGCTTGTGCTGCCAGAAGCCGATCAGCAGGTAGGAGGCGAGACCGACGCCCTCCCAGCCGACGTACAGCAGAAGGTAGTTGTCGGCGAGGACGAGCAGCAGCATCGCCGCGAGGAACAGGTTCAGATAGCCGAAGAAGCGGCGGCGGCGCTCGTCGTGCTCCATGTATCCGACGGAGTACAGGTGGATCAGCGAGCCGACGCCGGTGATCAGCAGCACGAAGGTCATCGACAGTTGGTCGAGGCGGAAGGCGATGTCCGCCTGGAAGCCCTCGACCGGGACCCAGCTGAACAGGTGGCTGGTCAGGGTCCGGTGTTCGGCGTCCTTGCCGAGCAGGTCGGCGAAGAGGACGGCGCCGATCACGAAGGAGGCGGCCGCGAGGGCCGTGCCGATCCAGTGGCCGACGGCATCGAGCCGCCGACCGCCGCACAGCAGTACGGCCGCTCCGAGCAGAGGCGCCGCCACCAGCAGCGCAATCAGGTTCTCCACGATTCAGCGACCCCTCAGAGCTTCATCAGGCTGGCGTCGTCGACCGAGGCCGAGTGGCGGGAGCGGAACAGGGACACGATGATCGCGAGCCCGACCACGACCTCCGCGGCGGCGACGACCATCGTGAAGAACGCGATGATCTGGCCGTCGAGGTTGCCGTGCATCCGGGAGAAGGCGACGAACGCGAGGTTGCAGGCGTTGAGCATGAGCTCGATGCACATGAACACCACGATCGCGTTGCGCCTGATCAGCACACCGGTGGCGCCGATCGTGAACAACAGGGCCGCGAGATAGAGGTAGTTGACGGGGTTCACTTCGACGCCTCCTCGGCCCGCTTGAAGTTCGCCGGTTCCACGTCGGTCCGCTCCAGGCGCTCCTCGGCACGCTGCTCCAACGCGCGCAGATCGTTGAGCGCCTCGGTGGAGACGTCACGGATCTGGCCGCGCTCGCGCAGGGTCTTGTTGACGGTGAGTTCGGAGGGGGTGCCGTCGGGCAGCAGGCCCGCGATGTCCACGGCGTTGTGCCGGGCGTAGACACCGGGCGCGGGCAGCGGCGGAAGGTGCTTGCCTTCGCGGACGCGCTGCTCGGCCAGTTCCCGCTGGGTCTTGGCGCGCTCGGTGCGCTCGCGGTGGGTGAGCAGCATGGCGCCGACGGTGGCCGTGATCAGCAGGGCGCCGGTGATCTCGAAGGCGAACACGTACTTGGTGAAGATGAGGGTGGCGAGGCCCTCCACATTGCCGTTGGCGTTGGCCTGCGCCGTCCCGTTGAACTCCGTCAGGGACGCGTTGCCGATGCCGGCGACCAGCAGGATGCCGAAGCCGAGCCCGCAGAGAAGGGCCAGCCAGCGCTGGCCCTTGATGGTCTCCTTCAGGGAGTCCGCGGCCGTGACGCCGACGAGCATCACCACGAAGAGGAACAGCATCATGATCGCGCCGGTGTAGACGATGATCTGTACGACGCCCAGGAAGTAGGCGCCGTTGGCGAGGTAGAACACCGCCAGGATGATCATGGTGCCGGCGAGACAGAGCGCGCTGTGCACGGCCCTCTTCATGAAGACGGTGCACAGGGCGCCGATCACGGCGACGGTGCCGAGCACCCAGAACTGGAAGGCCTCGCCGGTGGAGGTGGTGTAGGCGGCGAGCTGCGCGCTCATGCCTCCACCCCCTCTTCCTGAGGCTTCTCGCCCTTGGAGACGGCGACCTGCTGGACCGTGCCGGGCGCGGCCTCGGTCACCAGGCCCCGGTAGTAGTCCTGCTCGTCCGTCCCCGGGAAGATCGAGTGGGGCGAGTCGACCATGCCCTCCTCCAGCCCGGCGAGCAGTTGCTCCTTGGTGTAGATGAGGTTGGCGCGGCTGGAGTCGGCGAGCTCGAACTCGTTGGTCATCGTCAGCGCGCGCGTGGGGCACGCCTCGATGCACAGGCCGCACAGGATGCAGCGGGCGTAGTTGATCTGGTACACGCGCCCGTACCGCTCGCCCGGCGAGTAGCGCTCCTCGTCCGTGTTGTCCGCGCCCTCGACGTAGATCGCGTCGGCGGGGCAGGCCCAGGCGCACAGCTCGCAGCCGACGCACTTCTCCAGGCCGTCCGGATGGCGGTTGAGCTGGTGCCGTCCGTGGAAACGGGGAGCGGTGGTCTTCTGCTGCTCGGGGTACTGCTCGGTCAGCCGCTTCTTGAACATGGCCTTGAAGGTCACGCCGAAGCCGGCCACGGGGTTCTGGAAACCGGGCGACGACTGCCCGGCCTCCTTGGACTCCTCAGCCATCGGACGCCTCCTTTCCATCCAGAGATCCGTCACTCTGAGTATCGGGCCCGCCACTGACAATCAGCTCCCGCTCCCGGCGCGGGCGGCGCCTGGGCGCGGGGGGCAACTCCTGTCCGGGCAGCGGCGGTACGGGGAATCCGCCGGCCATCGGGTCGAATTCGACGGGCGGGGCGGGCTCCTCCTTCGGCTTGCCTCGGAACATGTCCGCGACGAAGGACAGCAGCAGGAGCAGCAGGACACCGCCGCCGACGTAGAGGGCGATGTCGGCGAAGTCGTAGTTCTCGTTGCGCAGGGTCCGCACGGTCGCGACGAGCATCAGCCACACCACGGAGACCGGGATGAGGACCTTCCAGCCGAGCTTCATCAGCTGGTCGTAGCGGACCCGTGGGAGCGAGGCGCGCACCCAGATGAACATGAACAGGAACGCCTGGACCTTGAGGATGAACCAGAGCATCGGCCACCAGCCGTGGTTCGCGCCCTCCCAGAAGGTGCTGACCGGCCAGGGGGCCCGCCAGCCGCCCAGGAACAGTGTGGTCGCCACGGCCGAGACAGTGATCATGTTCGCGTACTCGGCGAGCATGAACAGCGCGAACTTGATGGACGTGTACTCGGTGTTGAAGCCGCCGACCAGGTCGCCCTCGGACTCCGGCATGTCGAAGGGAGCGCGGTTGGTCTCGCCGATCATCGTGACGATGTAGAGGACGAACGAGACCGGCAGCAAGAGGACGTACCAGCGGTCCTGCTGCTGCTCGACGATCGTGGACGTCGACATCGAGCCCGAGTAGAGGAACACGGAGGCAAACGCGGCGCCCATGGCGATCTCGTACGAGATCATCTGCGCGCAGGAGCGCAGGCCGCCGAGCAGCGGGTACGTCGATCCGGAGCTCCATCCGGCGAGGACGAGGCCGTAGATGCCGACGGACGCGGTCGCGAGGATGTAGAGCATCGCGATCGGCAGGTCGGTGAGCTGCATCGTGGTGCGGTGGCCGAAGATCGAGATCTCGTTGCCGGCCGGGCCGAAGGGGATCACCGCGATCGCCATGAAGGCCGGCACGGTCATGATGATCGGCGCGAGGATGTAGACGACCTTGTCGGCGCGCTTGACGACGAGGTCTTCCTTGAGCATCAGTTTCACGCCGTCGGCGAGCGACTGGAGCATGCCCCAGGGGCCGTTGCGGTTGGGTCCGATGCGCAGCTGCATCCAGGCGACGACCTTGCGTTCCCAGACGATGGCGAGCAGCACGGACAGCACCACGAAGGCGAAGCAGAAGACCGCCTTGAGGAGGACCAGCCACCAGGGGTCGGTGCCGAACAGCGAGAGGTCTTCAGCGGCGAGGTACGGGCTCATGCCTCCACCTCCTTGGGGGCTTCGGCGGCGAGCGTCGCCGGGCCGATGCGGACGAGTGAGCCGGGCACCGCTCCGGCGTCGGAGGCGACTCCCCCGCCCGTGGAGTTCAGCGGGAGCCAGACCACGCGGTCGGGCATCTCGGTGATCTGCAGCGGGAGTTCGACGGCTCCGGCGAGGCCGGTCACGGCGAGGACGTCGCCGTCCTTGACGCCGGCCTCGGCGGCGGTGGCGGCCGACACGCGCGCGCGGGCCGCGTGCCGCGTCCCGGCGAGCGCTTCGTCGCCCTCCTGGAGGCGGCCCTGGTCGAGCAGCAGCCGGTGCCCGGCCAGTACGGCCTCCCCGGCGGCCGGGCGCGGCAAATGGGCGGCGGTCTCCAGCGGTTCGGTGGCCCGGGGCCCGTCCCAGGCGCCGAGCCGGTCGATCTCGCCGCGCACGGTCCGCAGGTCCGGCAGACCCAGGTGGACGTCCATGGCGTCGGCCAGCATCTGGAGCACGCGCGCGTCGGTGGGCGCGAGGCGGCGGGTCATCTGCTCGGGCTTGAGCGCGGTCTCGAAGAAGCGCACCCGGCCTTCCCAGTTGAGGAAGGTGCCGGCCTTCTCGGCGACCGCGGCGACCGGCAGGACCACGTCCGCGTGCTCGGTGACCTCGCTGGGCCGCAGCTCCAGCGAGACCAGGAAGCCGACCTCGTGAAGTGCTTCACGCGCGCGTGCCGGGTCCGGCAGGTCGGCGACCTCGACGCCCGCGACGACCAGCGCCTGGAGCTCTCCGGTGGCGGCGGCCTCGACGATCTGGCTGGTGTCGCGGCCGTAGCGGTGCGGGAGTTCGGCGACGCCCCAGACGGTGGCGACCTCCTCACGCGCGCGCGGGTCGGTCGCCGGACGTCCGCCCGGCAGCAGCGACGGCAGCGCGCCCGCCTCGACGGAGCCGCGCTCTCCGGCCCTGCGCGGGATCCACACCAGCTGCGCGCCGGTCGCGGACGCGGCCCGTACGGCGGCGGTCAGTCCGCCCGCGACGGCGGCCAGCCGTTCGCCGACGACGAGTACCGCGCCCTCGGAGCGCAGCGCCTCGGCGGCCCGTGCGCCGTCGCCCTCCAGGCCGACCCCGCCCGCGAGCGCGTCCAGCCACTCGGTCTCGGTGCCGGGAGCGGCGGGGAGCAGCGTGCCGCCGGCCTTCTCCAGACCGCGCGTCGCGTGCGTGGCCAGGGCGAACACCTTCTGCCCGTGCTTGCGCCAGGCCTTGCGCAGCCTCAGGAAGACGCCGGGCGCCTCCTCCTCGGCCTCGAACCCGACCAGCAGAACGGCGGGCGCCTTCTCCAGCGCGGTGTACGTGACGCCCGTACCGTCGAGGTCACGGCCGCGTCCGGCGATCCTTGCGGCGAGGAAGTCGGTCTCCTCACCGCTGTGCACGCGCGCGCGGAAGTCGATGTCGTTGGTGTCGAGCGCCACGCGCGCGAACTTGCTGTACGCGTAGGCGTCCTCGACGGTGAGCCGGCCACCGGTGAGGACTCCGGTCCGGGAGCGGGCCGCGGTGAGTCCCTGGGCGGCCGCCTCCAGGGCCTCGGGCCAGGAAGCGGGCTCCAGGACGCCTTCGGCGTTGCGCACCAGGGGCGTCTCCAGGCGGTCGCGCTGCTGCGCGTACCGGAAGCCGAAGCGTCCCTTGTCGCAGATCCACTCCTCGTTGACCTCGGGGTCGTTGGCCGCGAGCTTGCGCATGACCTTGCCGCGCCGGTGGTCGGTGCGGGTGGCGCAGCCGCCGGAGCAGTGCTCGCAGACGCTCGGGGAGGACACCAGGTCAAAGGGGCGCGAACGGAAGCGGTACGCCGCCGAGGTGAGCGCGCCGACCGGGCAGATCTGGATGGTGTTGCCGGAGAAGTACGACTCGAAGGGGTCGCCCTCGCCGGTGCCGACCTGCTGGAGCGCGCCCCGCTCGACCAGTTCGATCATCGGGTCGCCCGCGACCTGGTTGGAGAAGCGGGTGCAGCGGGCGCACAGCACGCACCGCTCGCGGTCGAGCAGGACCTGCGTGGAGATCGGGACCGGCTTCTCGTAGGTCCGCTTCCTGCCCTCGAAGCGGGACTCGGACTGGCCGTGGGACATCGCCTGGTTCTGCAGGGGGCACTCGCCGCCCTTGTCGCAGACCGGGCAGTCCAGCGGGTGGTTGATGAGGAGGAGCTCCATCACACCGTGCTGGGCCTTCTCGGCGGCCGGTGAGGTGAGGTGGGTCTTCACCACCATTCCGTCGGTGCAGGTGATGGTGCAGGACGCCATCGGCTTGCGCTGGCCCTCGACGTCGACGATGCACTGGCGGCAGGCGCCGGCCGGGTCGAGGAGGGGGTGGTCGCAGAAGCGGGGGATCTCGATGCCGAGCTGTTCGGCGGCGCGGATGACCAGGGTGCCCTTGGGCACGCTGATCTCCACGCCGTCGATGGTCAGCGAGACGAGATCCTCCGGCGGGACCGCCGCCTCTCCCCCTCCCGAGGGAGCGTTGGTGGTCACGGTCATGCGTTCACCTCCGTGCGGGAGTCGGCCCAGACCGTCGACTTGGCCGGGTCGAAGGGGCAGCCGCGGCCCGTGATGTGCTGCTCGTACTCCTCGCGGAAGTACTTGAGCGAGGAGAAGATCGGCGAGGCGGCGCCGTCGCCGAGGGCGCAGAACGACTTGCCGTTGATGTTGTCGGCGATGTCGTTGAGCTTGTCGAGGTCGGACATGACGCCCTTGCCGGCCTCGATGTCGCGCAGCAACTGCACGAGCCAGTACGTGCCTTCGCGGCAGGGTGTGCACTTGCCGCAGGACTCGTGGGCGTAGAACTCGGTCCAGCGGGTGACGGCGCGGACCACGCAGGTCGTCTCGTCGAAGCACTGGAGGGCTTTGGTGCCGAGCATGGAACCCGCGGCGCCCACTCCCTCGTAGTCGAGGGGGACGTCGAGGTGCTCGTCGGTGAACATCGGCGTCGAGGAGCCGCCCGGCGTCCAGAACTTCAGCCGGTGCCCGGGCCGCATCCCGCCGCTCATCTCCAGGAGTTGGCGCAGCGTGATGCCGAGCGGGGCCTCGTACTGGCCGGGGCTGGCGACATGGCCGCTGAGCGAGTAGAGCGTGAAGCCCGGGGACTTCTCGCTGCCCATCGACCTGAACCAGTCTTTGCCTTTTTGCAGAATCGCGGGAACCGACGCGATCGACTCCACGTTGTTCACAACAGTCGGGCACGCATAGAGGCCCGCGACGGCAGGGAAAGGGGGACGGAGCCGCGGTTGACCCCGGCGGCCTTCGAGCGAGTCGAGCAGTGCGGTCTCCTCACCGCAGATGTACGCGCCTGCGCCCGCGTGCACGGTGAGTTCCAGGTCGAGCCCGCTGCCCAGGATGTTCTCGCCGAGGAAGCCCGCCTCATACGCCTCGCGCACGGCCTCGTGCAACCGCCGCAGTACTGGGACGACTTCACCCCGCAGATAGATGAAGGCATGCGACGACCTGATGGCATAACACGCGATGACAATGCCCTCGATGAGGCTGTGCGGGTTCGCGAACAGGAGCGGGATGTCCTTACAGGTGCCCGGCTCCGATTCGTCGGCGTTGACAACTAGATAGTGCGGCTTTCCATCACCCTGGGGAATGAACTGCCATTTCATTCCCGTGGGGAATCCCGCGCCGCCGCGGCCGCGCAGACCGGAGTCCTTGACGTACGCGATCAGGTCGTCCGGCGACATGGCGAGCGCCTTGCGGAGCCCCTCGTACCCTTCGTGCCTTCGGTAGACGTCCAGAGACCAGGACTTGTCCTCGTCCCAGAAGGCCGACAGCACGGGTGCGAGCAGCTTCTCGGGGCTGGTGTCTTTCAACTCGGGTGCCAAGGTCATCACTCCCCCTCCTCGGCGGTAGGCCCTGCCGGGTGGGCCGGGTCGGAGGCCGACGTGTCCTGAGGCGCGTCGTGCGAGCTCAGATGCTGTGTCGGTGACGGGTCGTGCACGGCCCGGTCCTGCGGCGCACGGTCCTGCGGCTCGTCGTGCGGCCCGCCGTCGCGCGGATGGACCACGCGCGCGGGTGCGGCCTCTCCTCTGGCCAGGCGGAGGCCCACCAGCGACGCGGGTCCCGCACCGCCGCTCGCCTCGACGGCCCCTGGCCGCTCGTCGGGGAAGCCGGCGAGGATCCGCGCGGTCTCTTTGAAGGTGCACAGCGGCGCCCCGCGCGTGGGCTCGACCGTCCGGCCCGCACGCAGGTCGTCGACGAGACGCTTGGCGCTGGAGGGGGTCTGGTTGTCGAAGAACTCCCAGTTGACCATCACGACGGGCGCGAAGTCGCAGGCCGCGTTGCACTCGATGTGCTCCAGCGTGACCTTGCCGTCCTCGGTGGTCTCGCCGTTGCCGACGCCGAGGTGCTCCTGGAGCTCCTCGAAGATCGCGTCACCGCCCATCACCGCGCAGAGGGTGTTGGTGCAGACGCCCACCTGGTAGTCACCGCTCGGCCTGCGCCGGTACATGGTGTAGAAGGTGGCGACCGCGGTGACCTCGGCGGTGGTCAGGCCCAGCACGTCCGCGCAGAACCGCATCCCGGTGCGCGTGACATGGCCCTCCTCCGCCTGCACGAGATGCAGCAACGGAAGGAGCGCGGAGCGGGAGTCGGGGTAGCGGGCGATGACCTCGCGCGCGTCCGCCTCCAGCCGGGCTCGAACGTCGTCCGGGTAGGCGGGCGCGGGCAGTTCGGGCATGCCCAGGCTGACGCCCTGCTCGGAGGAAGAGGTGGTCACCGGTCGACGCCTCCCATCACGGGGTCGATGGACGCGACGGCGACGATGACATCGGCGACCTGGCCGCCCTCGCACATCGCCGCCATGGCCTGAAGGTTGGTGAAGGACGGGTCCCGGAAGTGGACCCGGAAGGGGCGGGTGCCGCCGTCGGACACGGCGTGCACCCCGAGTTCGCCCTTGGGCGACTCGACGGCCGCGTACGCCTGTCCCGGCGGGACGCGGAAGCCCTCGGTGACCAGCTTGAAGTGGTGGATCAGGGCCTCCATGGAGGTGCCCATGATCTTCTTGATGTGGTCGAGGGAGTTGCCGAGCCCGTCGGGGCCGAGCGCGAGCTGGGCGGGCCAGGCGATCTTCTTGTCGGCGACCATGACCGGGCCGGGCTGGAGCCGGTCCAGGCACTGCTCGACGATCCTGAGGGACTGGCGCATCTCCTCCAGGCGGATCAGGAAGCGGCCGTAGGAGTCGCAGGTGTCGGCGGTCGGGACGTCGAAGTCGTACGTCTCGTAGTCGCAGTACGGCTGTGCCTTGCGCAGGTCGAACGGCAGCCCGGTGGAGCGCAGGATCGGTCCGGTGGCGCCGAGGGCCATGCAGCCGGCCAGGTCGAGATAGCCGATGTCCTGCATACGGGCCTTGAAGATGGGGTTCCCGGTGGCGAGCTTGTCGTACTCCGGGAGGTTCTTCTTCATCTTCTTCACGAACTCGCGGATGTGGTCCACCGCGCCGGGCGGCAGGTCCTGCGCGAGTCCGCCGGGGCGGATGTACGCGTGGTTCATCCGCAGGCCCGTGACGAGCTCGTAGATGTCGAGAATCATTTCACGATCACGGAATCCGTAGATCATGATCGTGGTGGCGCCGAGTTCCATGCCGCCGGTGGCGATGCACACCAGGTGCGAGGAGAGCCGGTTCAGCTCCATCAGGAGCACCCGGATGATCTTGGCTCGCTCGGTGATCTGGTCCTCGATGCCGAGGAGCTTCTCGACGGCGAGGCAGTAGGCGGTCTCGTTGAAGAAGGACGTCAGGTAGTCCATGCGCGTCACGAACGTGGTGCCCTGCGTCCACGTGCGGTATTCGAGGTTCTTCTCGATGCCGGTGTGGAGGTAGCCGATGCCGCAGCGGGCCTCGGTGACCGTCTCGCCGTCGATCTCCAGGATCAGGCGGAGCACTCCGTGCGTGGACGGGTGCTGGGGGCCCATGTTGACGACGATGCGCTCGTCGTCGGCGCGGACCGCGGACTGGACGACCTCGTCCCAGTCGCCACCGGTGACCGTGTACACGGTGCCCTCGGTGGTCTCCCGGGCGGATGCTGACTGCGTGCTCACGAGTACGACCTCCGCTGGTCCGGAGCCGGGATCTGGGCGCCCTTGTACTCGACGGGGATGCCGCCGAGGGGGTAGTCCTTGCGCTGCGGGTGGCCCTGCCAGTCGTCCGGCATCATGATCCGCGTCAGGGCCGGGTGACCGTCGAAGACGATCCCGAAGAAGTCGTAGGTCTCGCGCTCGTGCCAGTCGTTCGTCGGATAGACGGAGACCAGGGACGGGATCTTCGGATCGGCGTCCGGGGCGCTGACCTCCAGGCGGATCAGCCGGTTGTGGGTGAGCGAGCGCAGGTGGTAGACGGCGTGCAGCTCGCGGCCCTTGTCGTGCGGGTAGTGCACCCCGCTGACGCCGGTACAGAGCTCGAAGCGCAGGGCCGGGTCGTCGCGCAGGGTGCGGGCGACGCGCAGCAGGTGCTCGCGCTCGATGTGGAAGGTGAGCTCACCGCGGTCGACGACCGTCTTCTCGATCGCGTTGTCGGGCAGCAGGCCCTGCTCCTCCAGCGCTCCCTCGAGTTCGTCGGCGACCTCGTCGAACCAGCCGCCGTAGGGGCGGGCCGCGGGTCCCGGCAGGCGGATCGAGCGGACCAGGCCGCCGTAGCCGGAGGTGTCGCCGCCGTTGCTGGCGCCGAACATGCCGCGCTGGACGCGGATCTCCTCGCCGCCCTGGCCTCGCTGGCCGGGGAGGTTGGAGGCGCTGAGGTCCTTCTCCGGGTTGGCGCCGTCGTCGGCGCCGTTCGCGTCGCTCACCGCAGCAGCCCCTTCATCTCGATCGTGGGCAGGGCCTTGAGCGCCGCTTCCTCCGCCTCGCGGGCCGCCTCCTCGGCGTTCACGCCGAGCTTGGAGCCCTGGATCTTCTCGTGGAGCTTGAGGATGGCGTCCAGCAGCATCTCGGGCCGTGGCGGGCAGCCCGGGAGGTAGATGTCGACGGGGATGATGTGGTCGACGCCCTGGACGATCGCGTAGTTGTTGAACATGCCGCCCGAGGACGCGCAGACCCCCATGGAGATGACCCACTTCGGGTTCGCCATCTGGTCGTAGACCTGCCTGACCACCGGGGCCATCTTCTGGCTGACCCGGCCGGCGACGATCATGAGGTCGGCCTGGCGGGGTGAGCCGCGGAAGACCTCCATGCCGAAGCGGGCCAGGTCGTAGCGTCCGGCGCCGGTGGTCATCATCTCGATGGCACAGCAGGCGAGGCCGAAGGTGGCCGGGAAGACGGACGCCTTGCGCACCCAGCCCGCGGCCTGCTCGACGGTGGTCAGCAGGAAGCCGCTCGGCAGCTTTTCTTCGAGTCCCATGAGTTAAAGGCCCCTCAGTCCCATTCCAGGCCGCCGCGCCGCCACACGTACGCGTACGCGACGAAGACGGTGAGCACGAAGAGCAGCATCTCCACGAGCCCGAAAACACCCAGGGCGTCGAAGGTGACGGCCCAGGGGTAGAGGAAGACGATCTCGATGTCGAAGACGATGAAGAGCATCGCCGTCAGGTAGTACTTGATGGGGAAGCGCCCGCCACCGGCCGGCGTGGGGGTCGGTTCGATCCCGCACTCGTAGGCGTCGAGCCTGGCCCGGTTGTACCGCTTCGGACCGATCAGCGTGGCCATGACCACGGAGAAGATCGCAAAGCCTGCCCCGAGGGCTCCCAGTACGAGGATGGGCGCATACGCGTTCACCGCTCCTCGCTCCTCTCAGTCGGCACTGACTGCTGGCGATGGCGTTGAGTTCGCTTCCGTCCCACGCGTCCCGCAAGTCCCGCCCGTCCCGGCGAAGATCGCGAACATGTGAAGCAGGTCACAAGCCCAACTGCCTCGCATCTTATGCCCGCCGCTCTGTGATCTGCGACACGGGGTATTGCACAAGCTTTGTGATCTCCACCACCTGACGAAGGATCATGAAGTCGGATGAGCGGTGATCTTCGTACGTGAAGCGTCCGAGCGATCACCAGAGGTGACATTTTGGCTCGTCGGCGCAGCTGGGGGCGGGCGTCTCCATATCAAGAGAGTTCCCTTGCATGCAAATTGGCGCTGGACGCGGCCGCTTGGTAGTGCGCCGCGTTCACACATCAGAAGGAGGCGCGGTGCGCGATGTGGACGCGTGCACACATTCACGAGCGAGTGAGGGCGGGATGCGTGCGCGTGACGCAGCCGCCGCTGTAACCGTTGCGTGACCTCCGCCACATCGATGAGAGACCTCTGAGAACCGGGCTTGGCCACCTGTCCCAACCGGTGGTAGGCGCGGGGCAATTCGGACGTAAACACGAAAGTACGTGATCAAGGCCTTCTTGGGCCGCGTCCGCAATGTCCGTTACGGCGTCAATAAAGAGCGGTGGGCGACGAATTCGGGGGGCCCGTTGAACAACTGTGGCGCACCACACGTTTCTTGAAGGTATGGAGGAGCCCCTGATACCGCTTGGTCTCATGTCCCACACCGCTCACATACGTAGCCACCGGAAGCCCCGCCGCAGCGCGACGACATCCATCGCGATGCGCGCCGGAGTCGCCGGTGGCGTCCTCAGCATGGCAGCGGCGGGCGCGTCGGCTTCGGCGAGCGCCGCCGAGCCGGTGACGCAGACCCTCGAACTGCCCACCCTGACGGCCGACCTGGCCGTGCAGGTCGCCGAGTCCGCGGACGCCACGCAGCAGGCGGCCGCGAACTACGAGCTCCAGGCCGAGCGCGACGCGGCAGCCGCCGCGGCGGCCAAGGAGGCCAAGAAGGACCTCGCTGAGGCGAAGAAGAAGGCCGAGGCCAAGAAGAAGGCCGAGGAGGCCCGCAAGGCCGCCGCGGAGGCCGCCGTCTCGCGTTCCTCGGAGCGGACCACCCTGTCCACCACCACGACGACCGCCTCGGCGCCCGCCAGCGGCAGCGTGGCGACGGTCATCGCCTTCCTCAAGGCGCAGGTGGGCGACGCCTACGTCATGGGTGCCACCGGGCCCAACGCGTGGGACTGCTCCAGCCTGGTCCAGGCCGCGTTCAAGCAGGTCGGCGTCGAGCTGCCGCGCGTCTCGCAGGACCAGTCGATGCAGGGCACCGACATCCCGCTGTCGCAGATCCAGGTCGGCGACATCCTGTACTGGGGCGGCAAGGGTTCCGCCTACCACGTGGGCGTCTACATCGGTGACGGCCAGTACCTGGACGCGGCCAACCCCTCCAAGGGCGTCGTCATCCAGGACCTGTCCGGCTACCCGGCGTCGGGCGCGGTGCGCGTACTCTGACGAGCACGCACACGCGTACGGAACGTCGGAAGGGCCGCAGCCGCTCGGGGGCAGCGGCCCTTCCGCCCGCCCTCACACAGGCCCGCCCCGCCTACCCCAGGTCGAAGGTGTTGGGCAGCCCCAGCCGGTGGCGTACCTCGTCGATCCGCTTCAGCGGCTCCAGCTCCGGGGGCCGGTACAGCTCCTGGATCTCGCACCGCTCGGCGTCCGAATTGTCCGCGTCCAGCAGCGCGTTGACGGCCAGTCGAGCGGACTCGTTGGCGCCTTCCATGGACGCCAGGTCGACGTCGGTACGGACGTAGTCGCCCGCGAGGAAGAAGTTCGGCACCTTTGTACGGGCCGTGGGGCGGTTGTAGAGCGTGCCCGTGGGGTGGATGAGGAGTTGCTCGCGGTTCCGCGGCTCCGGGCCGCCCAGACCCGTCACGGCCGGGTCCATGAACCAGCCGAGCCGGTCGGCGTCCACCAGGGTCGTCTTGCCGGCGTCGTTCAGGCCGTCCTTCAACTGGGCCCAGAGTTCGGCGACGACCTCCTCCTTGGTGCACTCCTTGGCCGTCTTGCCGTACAGGATGCCGGGTTTGTCCCACTCGGAGATGATCGCCGAGAGACAGTCGCGGGCCTGTCCGTCGCCGTAGTCGCGCGAGAAGTCCCGTCCGGGCCAGAACTGCGCCTGGCCGACGGCCGTCACCGACCAAGGTGAGTCGAGGCAGTTGACGTGTCCGTGGACGACGGGCGTGGGCGTGCGGAGGTAGAACATCACACCGGTCATCCAGTCCGTCTGGAGCGCGTCGCAGCGCGCGAGCTGCGGATCCGCCGCGCGCAGGGCCGGACCCCACGTCACGCGCGCGTGCTCGACGGGCAGCGCGGACACGTAGTGGTCGGCGGTGACGGTACGTTCGTCGCCGCCGTCGCGGGCCGAGACGCGGACGCCGGTCACCCGGCCGCCGGCGTACCGGACGTCGTGGACCTGTGTGCCGAGGACGAACTCGACGCCGAGGGAGCGCAGATGCCGCTCCCAGGGGTCGATCCAGGCCTCGCTGGTGGGGGCGTTGAGGACGCGGTCGACGTCGGCGTCGCCGTCCATGCCGCGCCCGAGGAGGCCCCACAGGAGCAGCGCCTCGATGATGACGCGGCCGACCGTGCGGGTGGAGGCGACCTCCGCGCGGGTGGCGACGAGGTTGCGGGTCTGTCCGATGCCGAGCAGCGTCCGGTACTCGGCGCTCATCTCCTCGGCGCGGATGAAGTCCCACCAGGCGACCTTCTCCCACTGGTCCTCGCGGCGGGCGTCGCAGCTGGTGAGGTGGACCAGGAGCCGGTTGGCGAAGTAGGCGGCCTCGTGGGCGGGGAGGCGGGTGCCGAGGTCCAGGACGGAGAGGATCTGGTCGCGGATCCAGGACGGGGTGAGGTCGCCGGGCCGGGGCGGGGTGGTGACCCGGCGCAGCGGGAAGTGCAGGTCCGGGCGGCCGCCGGAGCGGGCGAAGAGGGCCTCCGTACCGCTGACGAGGTTGTCGTGGACGCCGTTGGCGTTACCGGGGACGGGGATGCGGCGCAGCGTGTCGGGGAGGTTCCGGTAGAAGCCGGGGAAGAAGCGGAAGCCGTGCTCGGCGGGGAGGTCCGCGCGGCCGCCGGCCGCCGTGCCGGGGACGGGCATCGAGCGGGCCTTGCCGCCGAGGGTGTCGTAGTACTCGTAGACGGTGACGGCGTAGCCGCGTTCGGCGAGTTCGTGCGCGGCGCTGAGGCCGGAGACACCGCCGCCGAGGACGGCCACGCGCTTGCCGGGAGCCGCCTTCGCGCTCCCGGCGGGCCATAACGCGAGCGCGCCGGCCGCTCCCCCGGCACCGGCCAGCGCCGCTCCTCCCGTACCGGCCAGGAACCGTCTGCGGGTGTGGCCGTCGGGCTGCTCTGTGTGTTCTGTTGTCATGGGCAACGGAGGGTAGGCAGGGGCTCCGCAGACCGGAACCCCGTCGGCCCACCGCCCACAGCATCCACACAACGAGGAGAAACATGCCCAGCGTGTTCGTTCAAGGCAGGCCGACCGACTCCTACCCCCGCCTCGCGCCCGAGGCCCGGCGCGGACAGGTGCGGCGCATCACCGAGGTCGGCGAGGAGGTCCTGCACAAGCCGTGCCGGGACGTGACCGAGTTCGGGCCCGATCTCGCCGCGCTCATCGACGACATGTTCCTGACGATGTACATCGCGGACGGGGCCGGGCTCGCGGCGAACCAGGTCGGCGTGGATCTGCGGCTGTTCGTGTACGACTGCCCGGACGACGACGGGGCCCGGCATGTCGGCCACATCGTCAACCCGGTGCTGGACCCGCTCGACCCGGCCGGGCGCAGGCTCCTCGACGACCACGAGGGCTGCCTCTCCGTGCCGGGCGCCGTGATGGACGTACCGCGTCCGGACCGGGCCGTCGTGCGCGGGCTCGACAAGGACGGTGAGCCGATCACGATCGAGGGGACCGGCTACTTCGCCCGCTGCCTCGCCCATGAGACCGACCATGTGAACGGGCACGTCTACCTGGACCGGCTCTCCCAGCGCGAACGCAAGGACGCGCTGCGGCAGGTGGCGGACCGGCGCGAAGAGGTCTTCGCGCGCCGGGCCGCCAACATCGAGGCACTCAGCAGCTAGTTCACGCCTTCGGGGCCACCTTGCTCAGCCCGTTGATGATCCGGTCCATCGCGTCGCCGCCCGTCGGGTCGGTGAGGTTGGCCAGCATCTTCAGGGTGAACTTCATGAGCATCGGGTGGGTGAGGCCGCGCTGGGCCGCGATCTTCATGACCTTCGGGTTGCCGATGAGCTTCACGAAGGCGCGGCCCAGCGTGTAGTAGCCGCCGTAGGTGTCCTTGAGGACCTGCGGATAGCGCTGGAGCGCGATCTCCCGCTGGGCCGGCGTGGCCCGGGCGTGGGCCTGGACGATGACGTCGGCGGCGATGTTGCCGGACTCCATGGCGTAGGCGATGCCCTCGCCGTTGAAGGGGTTCACCATGCCGCCGGCGTCGCCGACCAGGAGCAGGCCCTTGGTGTAGTGGGGCTGGCGGTTGAAGGCCATCGGCAGGGCGGCGCCGCGGATCGGGCCCGTCATGTGCTCCGGCGTGTAGCCCCACTCCTCCGGCATCGACGCGCACCAGGCCTTGAGGACCTCGCGCCAGTCGAGCTCCTTGAAGGAGTCGGAGGTGTTGAGCACGCCGAGACCGACGTTCGAGGTGCCGTCGCCCATGCCGAAGATCCAGCCGTAGCCCGGCAGCAGCCGGGGTTCGGGCCCCCGGCGGTCCCACAGCTCCAGCCAGGACTCCAGGTAGTCGTCCTCGTGGCGCGGCGATTCGAAGTACGTGCGGACGGCGACGCCCATCGGGCGGTCCTCGCGGCGGTGCAGGCCCATCGCCAGGGACAGCCGGGTGGAGTTGCCGTCGGCCGCGACCACGAGCGGCGCGTGGAAGGTGACCTCCCGCTTCTCGCCGGTGTCGCCGAGCTTGGCGTGCACGCCGGTGATGCGACCGGTGCGGTCGTCGATGATCGGGGCGCCGACATTGCAGCGCTCGTAGAGCCGGGCGCCGGCCTTCTGCGCCTGGCGGGCGAGCTGCTCGTCGAAGTCGTCGCGCTTGCGGACGAGGCCGTAGTCCGGGAAGGAGGCGAGATCGGGCCAGTCCAACTGGAGGCGGACGCCGCCGCCGATGATGCGCAGGCCCTTGTTGCGCAGCCAGCCCGCTTCCTCGGAGATGTCGATGCCCATGGCCACCAGCTGTTTGGTGGCGCGCGGGGTGAGGCCGTCGCCGCAGACCTTCTCGCGCGGGAACGCCGTCTTCTCCAGGAGAAGCACGTCGAGTCCGGCCTTGGCGAGGTAGTACGCGGTCGTGGAGCCGGCCGGCCCCGCGCCGACGACGATGACATCGGCGGTGTTCTCGGACAGGGGCTCGGTCACGGCGGAATCTCCCCAAGCTCGGAATCAAGTTCGGAATCTGCGTGCCGACCGGCACTGGACATGGGCAGTCTATTCAGCACGATTGATCACCCGGCTGAAGGGCTGCCCCGTGAACCGAGCTCTCCCTGTAGTAAGGCTGCGCGTCCCCACCGACGAGGACGCCGTCGCCTGGCACCGGATCTTCGACGACCGGGACGTCATGGAGTTCCACGGAGGCAGGTCGGCGGAGCTGTACGTGTACGAGGAACTCACCGCCCGCCAGCGCCGGCACGACGCCGAGCTGGGGTTCTGTCTGTGGACCATGGTCGATGAGAACGGGCAGGTCATCGGGTTCACCGGCGCCCAGCCGTGGCCTCAGGACTGGGGGCCCAAGGGGGAGATCGAGATCGGCTGGCGGCTCGGGCGCGCGCACTGGGGCAAGGGGTACGCCACCGCGGCCGCGCAGATGACGCTGGAACGGCTGCGGGCGGCGGGCGTCCCCCATGTCGTGGCGCTGGTCAGACCCGGCAACGAGCGGTCCGTCGCGGTCGCCCGGCGGCTCGGCATGGAGCTGGCGGAGACGTTCCCGCATCCGCGGCTGCCGGAGGACGCGCTGTGCTTCCGCCTTGATCTGTGACGCAGAGTGATAATCGGCTACAGAAAAATACTCAGCGCTTCCAGGTAGCGCCCCAGTGCGGTTACCCTGCCAATACCGCTGGGGGTGACATCTGTGCGAATAACACCCAAAACGCCCGAAGTGCGCGTCCCTCGTCTGGTCGGTCTGATGGCCGTCGACGCGCGCGAGACGGCCAAGGCACAGGGCCTGTTCATCAATGCGCCGGACCGGCAGGACTTCCATCTCGCCGTCGTCGACTATGTCGTACGCCAGTACCCGCAGCCCGGCGCCGAGGTGCCGCGCGAGTCGATGGTCTACGTGTGGTTCGACTTCGGCCCGGGTGAGGGCGGCGGAGGCATCCGCGAGCCGCGCGTGCCGAGGCCGTCGGGCGGCGGGTTGCAGCGTGAGCTGGACGAACCCGGTGACCCCTGCACCGTCGGGATCGGCCCGCCCTGACTTCTCAGCCCGCCTTGAACCCGCGGTGCAGGGCCACGACCCCGCCCGTCAGGTTCCGCCACGCCACCTTCGACCAGCCCGCCTGCTGGAGCCGCTCGGCCAGCGCGGGCTGGTCCGGCCAGGCACGGATGGACTCGGCGAGGTAGACGTAGGCGTCGGGGTTGGAGGACACCGCGCGGGCCACCGGCGGCAGGGCGCGCATCAGGTACTCGGTGTAGACCGTGCGGAAGGGCGCCCAGGTCGGATGCGAGAACTCGCAGATCACGACCCGGCCGCCGGGCTTGGTCACCCGGTACATCTCGCGCAGACCGGCGTCGAAGTCCCGCACATTGCGCAGCCCGAAGGAGATCGTGACGGCGTCGAAGGTGTCGTCCCTGAAGGGCAGCTTCGTCGCGTCGCCCGCGGTCAGCGGCAGCCACGGGTGGTTCTTCTTGCCGACCTTGAGCATGCCCAGCGAGAAGTCGCACGGGACGACGTAGGCGCCGGTCCTCGCGAAGGGCAGCGACGAGGTCGCCGTACCGGCCGCCAGGTCCAGGATCTTCTGTGCGGGCCGGGCGTCGACCGCCTTGGCGACCTCCTTGCGCCACGCCCGGTCCTGGCCGAGGGACAGCACGTCGTTCGTCAGGTCGTACCGTTCCGCCACGTCGTCGAACATCGAGGCGACTTCGTGCGGCTGCTTGTTCAGGGAAGCGCGGGTCACCTCGCCATTCTTGCAGCACGCCGTCAGGGAATGAGCCGGGGCTTCTTCCTCGCCGCCACGTCCTCCACCCATCCGCAGGTCAGGACGAACACCGCGATCAGCACCCACCCGATCCCGAACATGAACCACTGGCTCTCCAGCGGCAGGTACTTCTCGAAGGCCGGCACGTTCCAGAACTGGTCGATCAGCGGTACGGCGAGGATCAAGGCGATCTCGTGCCAGAGGTAGATCGTGACCGCGCGCGCGTTGAAGACCGTCACGACCCGGTCGAGTCGCCTGAAGCGGGTGAGCCACGCGAAGTCGATCCCGAAGTACGCCTTGGCCCACATCAGCAGCATCACGAACCCGGCCGACCAGAAGGCCTGCGCGAGCGGAATCTCGTCGAGGTCGTACGTGCCGACCTCGCCCTGGTGCGTGAAGGCGTACCAACCGCCGTAGCCGATCGCGGCGAAGGACAGGACGACCACGAGCGCCGGTCGCATCCTCTGGAGCACCCCGTCGCGGTGCGCGAAGCCGAGGATCCAGCAGAAGAGGTACGTCGAGAAGTCCCACATCTCGTTGCCGAGCCGTCCCTCGGGGCCGGACCACACGAAGTCGAGGACCAGGATCGGCGCGAGGGACAGGAAGAGCACCGGGACCGGGGCCAGCCGGAACGCCTTCAGCAGCAGCGGGGACAGCAGGACGAACCACAGATACGTCCGCAGGTACCAGAGGATCTCCCAGGCCTGTACGCCCCACCGGTTGCCCGGCGGATCGCCGAACGGCACGATCCAGTAGACGATCTCCCAGTGCGGCATCCAGCCGTGGACCAGCATCGCGAGGACCACGAAGAAGCCCCAGAACCAGAACGGGGGCAGCAGCCGGCGGAGCCTGCTCCTGACGACCTTCGGCGCGGGCCGCTCCAGCGACTTCGCCATCAGGGTGCCGGCCAGGCCGAACATGATCCCCATGGAGGGGAAGACCATCCCGCACCAGGCCCACCCGAAGGTGTGATACGTGACGACGCGGATGAGCGCGACGGCCCGCAGGGTGTCGAAATACCGGTCACGACCAGCAGGCTTCGCCGGAGAGGACGGCGGCTCCTCCACCGTCTCCTCCGCCGGCTCCTCCACCGCCACCGGCTGCCCGTAGTCCACGTACTGCTGCTGCACATACTGCGGCTGCTGATAAGCGCCGTACCCGTAGCCGTAGCCCTGCTGGTAACCGGACGGGTACCCCTGCTGCTCCTGCCCCCAGCTCATCCGCTCGCCCCCGCCGGCGTGCCGACCTCGCCGGTCCGCTTCAGCTTCTGCCAGCGCAGCCGGCCGCCCGTGAGGGCCGTGATGCAGGAGTGGATGAGGACGAGGTACATCATCTGCCGGTAGGCCAGCTGCTGGAGCGGCATCATCAGCAGGTAGCGGTACTTCTCGCGGTCCAGCCGGAAGGCGTACGCGGCGCAGACCAGTTGGATGCCCAGCACCGCGAGCCACGCCAGCAGCGCCGCCTTGAAGTCGATGAAGATCATCGAGTACGCGGTGAAGACGTCGATCAGCGGGGCGAAGACCGGCGTGACGATCTGGAAGATCACCACCAGCGGCATCCCGACCCGGCCGAAGCGTCCCGAAGGACCCTTGTCGGTCAGGGACTTGCGGTGCTTCCACAGCGCCTGCATGGTGCCGTACGACCAGCGGTAGCGCTGCGACCACAGCTGCTTGAGCGAACCGGGCGCCTCCGTCCAGGCCTTGGCGTGCTCCTGGTAGACGACCCGCCGGCCCGCGCGGTGCATGGCGATGGTGATGTCGGTGTCCTCGGCGAGCGTGTCCTCGCTCATCCCGCCGACCTCAAGGACGGCCTCGCGGCGGAACGCGCCGATCGCGCCGGGGATCGTCGGCATGCAGCGCAGCAGGTCGTACATACGGCGGTCGAGGTTGAAGCCCATCACGTACTCGATGTGCTGCCAGGCGCCGATGATCGTGTCGCGGTTGCCGACCTTGGCGTTGCCGGCGACCGCGCCGACCTCGGGGTCGGCGAAGGGCTGCACCAGCTGGTGCACGGCGTCCGGCTCGAAGACGGTGTCGCCGTCCATCATGACGACGATGTCGTGACTGGCGTTGCGCACCCCGTTGTTGAGGGCGGCCGGCTTGCCCGCGTTCTCCTGCCGGATGACCCGGACGTTGGTCATGCCGAGCTCGTGGGCCGCTTGGCGCGAGATCTCGGACGTGCCGTCCGTGGACCCGTCGTCGACGACGATGATCTCGATCGGATGGGTGCTCCGCGCCAGCGACTTGAGGGTGTTGGCGATGCACTCCTTCTCGTTGTACGCCGGGACGATCACGCTCACCGGCCGGGTGACCGTCGGACCCCAGCTGAAGCGGCGTCTGTTGCGCTGCCTGTAGTGGCGGCGGGCGAGGATCAGCATCATCCCGAACCGCCCCATCACGGCCACGCCGACGACCATGAGGCCGACCGACAGGGCGGGTACGGCGTACTCGGCGACGGCGACGGCCGCGAGCAGGGCCTTGCCCTCGTAGAGGGTCGCGCCGGTGGCCTCGCGGTGGGCGGCCTGGAGGTTGGCGGCGCCGGAGGCGGCCCCACCGGGCTGCCGGCCGTTCTGCTGACCGCCGGCACCGGTCGGCGCGCCCGTCTGCTGGGCGTCGCCCCCCTGCTCCTTCTCGATGACCCCGCTGATGGTGGTGAAGGTGTACCCCTTCGCCTTCATCTTCTCGATGTACGTGGGCAGCGCCTTGATCGTCTGCGAGCGCTCACCGCCGGCGTCGTGGAAGAGCACGGACGCACCGTTGCTCTTGGACGGCGTCGCCCACTTGACGATCTTCGAGACGCCCGGCTTCTTCCAGTCGTCGCTGTCGGTGTCGACGAAGACGCTGGTGTAGCCGTCCTCGCCGAGCTTCTCGTAGACGGGCCAGCTGTAGTTGTCGATGGCGTCCGTCTCCGAGGAGTACGGCGCCCGGAACAGCGTGGTGGTGATGCCGGCCGCGCCCGCGAGCGCCAACTGGGTCTGCTGCATCTCGCGGTTGACCCGGGCGTCGCTCTGGTAGGAGAGGTCGACGTGGGTGAAGGTGTGGATGCCCACCTCGTTGCCCTGCTCGACCATGTCCTTCACGATGCCCGGGTAGCGCGAGACCATCGAGCCGACCACGAAGAACGTGGCGGGGACGTCGTACTTCTCCAGGATCTTCAACACCTGTGGTGTGTAGGTCGGGTTGGGGCCGTCGTCGAAGGTCAGCGCGATCGTCTTGTCCGGCACGGAGATGCTCGTCGCGGAGCCGCCGCGGAAGCTGACGATCGGTCCGCCGTCGAGGATCTTGTCCGGCACCTCGCTGGAGCTGGCGCCGTCGCGGACCCGCTCGTCGCCGCCGACCTCGGCGCGCAGATAGCCGTCGAGCAGCATCACGCTGGTCAGCGCGAACAGGAGCAGCAGGGCGAGCAGCACGCGCGGCTTCTGGAGCGCCGCGGCCCTGCCCGCCGCCCGCCCGAGCCGGGAGGGGGCGCGGCGGCGGCCGCGGGAGGGAGTCGTCGTAGTCATGACGGTGGCTGCGCTCCGGTCAGTCGGCGGTCGCGGAGGCGGACGGCGTGGGCACGCCCGACGGCAGCGCGGGCGGCGAGCCGCTGGGTCGCACGTCGTCGCCGATGCCGCCCTGCGGCCGGGTGCCGAAGCCGGATCCGTTCTGGGCGCCCGGACCGCCCTGGCCCCGGCCGCCTCCGAAGGGCAGCAGCGAGGACGGGTTCGAGGTGCCGATGCCCATGAAGGCCAGGCCCAGGACGACGGCGTACCCCACACACAGGACACCGACGAGGAGACCGATCCGGCGCAGCAGCTTGGAGCGGCGTCCGGAGTTGTCAACGAACACGGGTCCGTCGGCGGACTCGTTGCCACGGCGTTTGCGGCGGCGACCACGTTTGGCGCGGTTTTCGATGGAGGGCTCGGAATGCATTCCCCGGACGGTAGAGAGTCTTTATGTGTCCAAAACTCAGGAATCCATGTGAGGCGCGTATGAGAGACGCCTTAACCTGTCCCTTTCCTGAGAATTCACTGGAACGTCTGCGTAACTCCCGGGGAGGGGAAAGGGGTTGATTACCCGCTTTGGGCGCCCGGACAGTCCGTTTAGTCCGCACACGTCCATGGGCCCGCTGTGCACATCCTGTCCTCATGAAACTCAGCCTCGTGTGAGACATTTCCACTCGCCAAACACAGTTCTTTTTCCATCCTGAGACAGAAATCACGAGAGCGGGTGCACCGGAATGCGGCGTTTCCTGAGGCCGGCGGCGGGGCTGAGTTGCCTGTTTGCCCTGGCCACGGCGGGGTGTTCCGAGGAGACGGAGCCGAGCACCTCGTACGCCCCCTACGTCAGCGCCACCGAGGCCTCCGCCAACGACTCGGCCGGCTCGCCGACGACGTACAACCTGGCCTTCGTGATCGCGGACGGCAGTGACTGCACACCGACGTGGAACGACTCGCACGCCATCGGCGACTCCTCGGTGGCGTCCCGGATCTCACAGCTCAAGGAGGACGGCGCGAGTGTGCGGGTCTCCTTCGGCGGGGCGTCGGGCAAGGAGCTGGCGGAGAGCTGCGACAGTGCGACGGAGCTCGCGCAGGCGTACGGCGAGGCCCTCGACGCGGCCGGCTCCGCCCAGGCCGACTTCGACATCGAGGGGGACGCGCTGACGGACTCCGCGTCGGTGGAGCTGCGGTCGGAGGCGATCGCGCTGCTGCAGAAGTCGCGCGGCGACCTCTCCGTGTCCTTCACGCTGCCGGTGATGCCGTCGGGGCTCGACGACGACAGCCTCGCGTTGCTGGAGTCCGCCAACAACAGTGCCGTGCAGGTCTCGACGGTCAATCTCATGACCATGAACTACGGCGAGTCGTACGACGAGGACATGGGCGACTACGCGATCACCGCGGCGAAGGCCGCGCACACGCAGCTGATGGATGTCTTCGGGACGTCGGACGCCGTCGCGTGGCGGGCGATCGCGCTGACGTCGATGATCGGGGTCAACGACGTCGACAACGAGACGTTCACGTTGTCGGACGCGGCTCAAGTGCGTTCCTTCGCCGAGGAGAAGGAGATCGGGTGGGTGTCGATGTGGTCGACGTTCCGGGATCAGCAGTGTGACGACGAGGGCGATGAGCTGACGAACTGCAGCGGGGTGAAGCAGAGTTCGGGCGCTTTCGCGAAGGCGTTCGCGGAGAACTAACGTCTGCGGTGCACCAGTCGGCCCCCGAGAACCGTCGCGATGCACTCGCCGTTCTCGTCGAAGACGGCGAAGTCGGCGCGACCGGCGTGCAGGAAGCCGTACCGGCGGTGGGTCGGATTTCTCGTCGGCACTACGACGATGTCGTTCCGGGCGGCGGCGGCCCGCAGTTCGGGGGTGTCCGCGTGCTCCTCCAGGACGGCCGTCGCCCCCAGTTTCAGCACCGCGTGCATGCGCTCCCGTGGCGTCGGCGCGTCCGGGAGCGGGCCCCGGTGGAGAAAGGCCGGCCCGAGGACGCCGGGCCAGTGCCGCACCCGGGCGTCCGGGAACTGCTCCTGGACCTCGGCCAGCGTCCCCATGCCGACGACCCGGTTGCCCTGCACGGCGACGGCGCCGCCCGGTACCGGCTCGAACTCCTCGTCCCACCCGTACCGCAGCGCGTCGGCGGCGTGAATCGTCAGCACGGGTACGTCAGTTGGAGGCGAGGATCTTCAGCTCGGGATGCGCCGTGCCACCCTCGATCGCCGTCGACGAGATGTGGGACACGATCCGCTTGTCGACGGGGTCGTTCGCCGGGTCGTCGTGGACGACGAGGTGCTCGTACGTCGTGGAGCGCTGGGCCGGGACCCGCCCCGCCGTACGGATCATGTCGATCATTTCCTGGAGGTTGGAGCGGTGCTTGGCACCGGCCGCCGAGACGACGTTCTCCTCCAGCATGATCGAGCCGAGGTCGTCCGCGCCGTAGTGCAGGGTCAGCTGGCCGGCGTCCTGGCCGGTGGTCAGCCAGGAGCCCTGGATGTGGGCGATGTTGTCCATGAAGAGCCGGGAGATCGCGATCATCCGCAGGTACTCGAAGATCGTGGCCTGCGTGCGGCCCTTCAGGTGGTTGTTCATCGGCTGGTAGAGGTACGGGATGAAGGCCCGGAAACCACCGGTGCGGTCCTGCACGTCACGGATCATCCGCAGGTGCTCGATGCGCTCGGCGTTGGTCTCGCCGGTGCCCATGAGCATCGTGGAGGTGGACTCCACGCCCAGGTTGTGCGCGGTCTCCATGATCTCCAGCCAGCGCTCGCCGGACTCCTTGAGCGGCGCGATGGCCTTGCGGGGGCGCTCGGGCAGCAGCTCCGCGCCCGCGCCCGCGAAGGAGTCGAGCCCGGCGGCGTGAATCCGCTGGATCGCCTCCTCGACGGACACCTTCGAGATCCGCGCCATGTGCTCGACCTCGGACGCGCCCAGCGAGTGGATCACCAGCTGCGGGTAGGCCTGCTTGATGGCGGCGAAGTGCTTCTCGTAGTACTCGACGCCGTAGTCCGGGTGGTGCCCGCCCTGGAACATGATCTGCGTGCCGCCCAGCTCGACGGTCTCCGCGCAGCGGCGCAGGATGTCGTCGAGGTCGCGCGTCCAGCCCTTGTCCTTGGCGGTCGGCGGGGCGTAGAACGCGCAGAACTTGCACGCCGTCACGCAGACGTTCGTGTAGTTGATGTTCCGCTCGATGATGTACGTCGCGATGTGCTCGGTCCCGGCGTACCGACGGCGTCGTACCGCGTCGGCGGCCGCGCCCAGCGCGTGCAGCGGGGCGTCGCGGTAGAGGTCGAGCGCCTCCTCCGGGGTGATCCGCCCACCGGCGGCGGCGCGGTCGAGGACGGACTGAAGGTCGGCCTTCTCGGTCACCGGGGTGTCCCTTTCGTCAAGGGTTGTGGACGGAACCATCGGTATTGGACGGACCCGGCCAGCCTACGCCAGCCCCTGCACGGCACCGACGTCAGGCCGCGTACGCGCCCATCAGCAGCCCGACGAACGCCCCCATGATCAGGAACGGCCCGAACGGGATCGACGTCTTGCGCCCCGCCTTCCGCGCAACGACCAGCGCACCGCCGTACAGCGCCCCCAGCAGGAACCCGGCGAAGGTCCCGAGCATGACCGTCGGCCAGCCGTACCAGCCCAGGACCGCCCCCATGCCGAGCGCGAGCTTCACATCGCCGAAGCCCATGCCGGCGGGGTTGATCAGGAACAGCACGAAGTAGCCGCCGCCGAGCGCGAGGGCGCCCAGGAGTGCCGTGATCCAGCTCCCGGTGTGCTCGGGCACGAAGGAGACCGCGCCCAACAGCGCGAGGGCGGCGCCCGCGAGCGGCAGGGTCAGGACGTCGGGCAGCCGCTGGACGCGCAGGTCGACCACGGCCAGCAGGACGCCGACGGGGGCGAGCAGCAGCCAGACGCCGATCTCGGGCCGGGTGCCGGTCGCGGCGGCGAGGGCGGCGCAGACCAGGGCGGTGACGGTGGAGAGGAGGGCCACGGGCGGGCCGTAGGACTGTTCGCCCTGATCACACTGCTTGCAGCGGGCCCGTCCGAGCCACCCCCCGAGGGGGTGCTCACCCGGGCAGGTGGCCCGCCACTCCTGCCCCGACGGGACGGAGAACCGGTAGGCGGCCCTCGGCAGGAACGCACCCGCCGCCGCGCCCCACAGCGCGGCGGCGATCACGAGGAAGGTGGTCATCCCACGGCCGCGACGCCGTTGCGCCACGTCGGCAGGAGCTCGTCGAGCAGTGCCTCGGTGCGCGGCGGCAGGCCGCGGGCCCCGCTGCGGGCGATGAGGTCGGCGGCGAGGGCCTGGAGCCGGTCGGTGTCGCCGGTGGCATGGGTGGCGCGGAGCAGTTCGTGCCACAGGCGCTCGTCGCCGGGCGCGGAGTTGAGGGCGGCGCCGAGGGCCTCGATGGCCTTCTCCGCACGGTCCTTGACCAGGTGGAACTCGGAGAGCGCGAGGCCGATGTCCGCGACGAGCAGCGGGAGTTGGGCGTCGATGATCTCGTGGGTGAGCCAGCGGTAGCGCCCCTCGGGCCGGTCGGCGAGGAGCGGGCCGCGGACGAGGACGAGCGCGTCGGTGAG
This sequence comes from Streptomyces sp. NPDC001536, assembly GCF_042894505.1. Lineage (NCBI taxonomy): Bacteria > Bacillati > Actinomycetota > Actinomycetes > Kitasatosporales > Streptomycetaceae > Streptomyces > Streptomyces sp. NPDC001536. Next base: position 5,674 of record NZ_JBIAVQ010000019.1, on the reverse strand, counting down.
CAGCCGGCCGCGCACGGCACGGCTGTCGACACCGCGGCCCTGCGTGGCCTCGTGGTAGAGGGAGCGCAGGACGTCGAGGTCGGAGACGACGGTCTTGGCGAGCGTGAGCCGCCCGGTCGCGTCGGTCTTGAGGCGCGGGGTGCCGTCGGGGTCGGTGCCGAGCCAGGCCCGGAGCCGGTCGAGGAGGGCCTCGCGTACGTCGTCCGTGACGCCGCGCGGCCAGAGCGCGGAGGACAGCACGCGCGGGTGCACGCCCTCGCGGTGCAGGAGCAGCAGGGCGAGCGCCTCGTGGAGCAGGGCGCTGCGGTCGCCGTCGGGGGTGTCGAGGCCGATGATCTCGTACGGCCCGACGAGCCGCGCGTACACCGCAGGCCGTCCCTGCTCGCTGATGTCGACGAGGAACGGGGGTGCGGTGGCCGGTCCCTGCGGTTCGCGCTCCGGGTCGGACTCGACGAACAGTTCGACGACCGCGCGCTGGAGCGGCACGGGCAGGAGCTGGGCGTCGAGTTCGAGGCCGAGCAGCGGGGCGAGCAGCTTGCCCTCGCCGGTGATCTCCATCTCCCAGGCGGCGCCGGGCAGATCGCCGCTCTCGGTGCCGACGAGGTAGCCGATGCCGAGCCGGCTGGCGTCGGCGGCGAGTTCGGCGAGCTTCATCGCGTCGTCGGCGGAGGGTTCGGCGGCGAGGAGGACGAGGTGCGGGGCCCAGCGGGTGTGCCGGGCGGGGCCGGTACGGCCGGTGAGGACCGAGTCGTGCCCGGCGGCCCCCAGCGCGCCGCGCCGCTGCCGGGTCTCGGCCTCCATGGTCTCGACGAGGTCGTCGATCCCTTCGAGGTGCCGCAGCCGGTTGGGGGCGAGGGGTGTGAGGTCCTCGCCGAAGCCGACGAGGGTGATGGTCATCCGGTCCGACCAGCCGTTGGTGGCCAGTTCGGCGGCGACGGAGGCGAAGACGGCGGCGCGGTCGGCCTCGCGGCCGCTCAGCGACACGATGCCGGGCACCGACTCCAGGTTGAGCAGCAGCCGGGAGTCGTCCATGGTGCCGAGGCTGACGAGGCCGGGGTAGGGGGCGGCGGCGTCGACGTCCTCGTACCGCTCGGCGTCGGTGCGCGCGAGCATCCAGAACGTCTGGTCCTGTCCGAGCTGCCAGGGGGCCGGCGGGTTTCCGGACGGCTGGGCGAGCTGGAGGTGGAGGTCGCCGTTGTTGCTGAGCCAGGTCGCGTAGACGGTGGGCAGGGGGCGGGACTCGGCGGCGAGGGAGGCGGCGAGTCCGCGCAGGGAGCGGTCGAGGAGTCGTACGCCTTCGGGGTCGGCGCCCACGAGCAGCGCGTCCTGGGCGTCGGCGGCGTCCCCGGTCGGCGTGGGCGGCTCCATGCCGCGCCGGCCGCCGACGGCACCGAAGGCCGACTGCCACAGGGCCTGCCGGCGCCGGCGCCCGAGGGCGCCGAGGAGACCGGCGGCCAGGAGGGGGGCACCGACGAGGGCCTGCGGGAGGCCGAAGGCGTCGGAGGCGGCGGATGTCCCGGCGGTGGCGTGCTGCTGGTGACCGCCGGTCCGCTGGTCGGGTGCGGGGCGCTGCTCGGGTACGGAGACCTGGGTGGCGCCGCCCTGCTGTCCGCCGCCCTGTGCGTGACCGCCGCCCCCTCCGGCCTGGTCGCCACCGGCCTTGCCGTAGTCGTGGAGCTGCTGCTGGGCGGCGGAGCCACCCGCCTCGGGCATCTCGACGAGATCCCCGCCGCGCGCGTCGCCCGGCATCTCCATGATCCAGCCGGGCCGGATGAGGCTGGCCTCGGACAGCTTGGAACCGTCCGGCTGCACCCGGTCCTTGTTGAGGTCGAAGATCTCCTTGTACCGGCGCCCGTCACCGAGGTGCCGTTCGGCGATCTCCCAGAGGGAGTCGTGGTGACGGCCCTCGGGCGGCTGGATCCGGTAGTACTTCGTGTCGTCGGCCTTGGCCGCACTGCCCGCGGCGTCGGCGTGCGCGGCGGCACCGGCGGCCTGCTCGGCGAGGGCGGCGGCGGTACTGGCGGCCTGCTCCTGCTGCTGGGCGAAGAGCCCGCCGCCGGGGGTCTGCTGGGCGGCGGCGACCGTGCCCCTCTGGTTGCCCTCCATGTCGTGCCCGAGCTGGGACAGCCCCGGGGTGAGGCTGGCGGCGGTGGCGCCGACGAGCAGCAGGGCGGCGACGAGCTGCCGGGCGAGGAGCTGGCTGGGGCCGGAGCCGGGAACGCGGCCGGGGACTCCGATGCCGGAGACGGCGGCCTTTATCTCGACGAGCACACAGGCGGTGAACTGGGCCCACGCGAGCCACACGATGACCGTGAGGATGTTCAGGAAAGTGCCGGTGGTGATGGGCTTCTGCAACCACTCGAGCTCCGGCACCCCGTTGGGCAGCGGCCACCCGACGGACATGGCCAGCGCGCCGGGCACCCCGACCACGAGCACCAGCAACGCCACGAACGCGAAGAACGCCTTGACGAAGTCCCCGAACGAACGCCGCCGGATCCGCACGGCCTGCGGGGTCCGGTTCCTCGGGGTGGTCGGGCTGCCCGTCGAGCTTCCCGTCGAGCTTGACGAGCTGGAAGTGCGGCGTCGCGGCATGGCGGGTGTCCTGGGTGGTGAGTGGAGGGAGTGGGTGAGGGTGTCCTGAGGGGTGTAACGAGCCTACAGAGATCTTATGTACGGCGTCGAAGGTCGGGCAGGGCCCTGTGGACAACCTCTCGGTTCACTTCCTCACGACCTGCCGGACATGCCCGAGTTGACGCCTCTTTGGGCTCCCGTCGACAGTGCCGTTCGCAATCGCCACGCCACACCCTCACGCTCTCTACACAATCCCCCGCAGGTAGTTAAAGGCCTCTCACCTGCCCCTGATAACTTCGTTCCCCGTTGCACACGCCGACCTCCGGGGGAGATCCACCGTGGCCCGCCGCGCCCTGCCCGTGACCACCGCCGCGTTCGCCATGACGGCGGCCCTTCTGCTCAGCGCGTGCGGTGGGGGTGACGGGGGGTCTACGGACGACATCGAGGGGGCGGACAGGGCGTCGGGCGGTCCGTCGGCCTCGGCTTCGGCTTCGGCGCCGGAAGGCGCCCCCGACATCAGCCTTCCGAAGGACCTCGACCTGGTCTTCGACTTCGACGAGCCGTCCGACGCGAAGCACGCGGCAGCGCTCGTCGGCGCGCAGAACTACATCCGCGCGCTGGATCACGGCATCGACCAGCAGGACCCGAACGACCCGGCGTACCAGTACTACTCGCTCAACCAGGCCGCGCAGTACGCCAAGTCGCAGATCGAGACCTGGAAGAAGGGCGGCTGGACCGTCACCGGGACGGACAAGTACTACGACGAAGAGGTCAGCACCCTGAGTGGTGGCCAGGGCGTCCTGGTCAAGTTCTGCCGGAACCAGGCCAAGTTCTACGGCAAGGAGATCAAGAGCGGGAAGGTCCTCTACTCGGGGGAGAACCTGGCGAGTTACCAGACGTTCCGGCTGCGCATGATCCCCCCGTCGGGCTCCTCCCAGGTCTGGAGAGCCTTCACCATCGAGGTCATCGGCAAGGCGAAGGAATGCCGGCCGTGACGCCCTCGCGACGGATGCTGCGCTGGGGCGGTCTCGTGGGCGCGGCAGCGGTGCTGTGGACCGGTGGCACCGCTCACGCGAACGGGCCAGCCGACAACACGACCCCTCCCCCGACGTCCGGCAACGCCGACAACAGCGGGGAGTTGTCCGCCGCCGTGTCCCGGATCAAGGTCACCCAGGTCAGCGGCCCCACCGGCGGCAAGACGGGCAGCATCTCCTCGGCGGACGTGAACTGGGAGCCGCCGCCCTGCTGGTACGAGCCCGTCTACACGCCGGAGCAGCTCAAGGCGTTCTCCGAGGGTGACAATCCGCTGGGATACGTGAGCCCTCACGAGATGTGGGGCGGCCAGAAGCTGTGGACGGACCACTACCGGGACAGCAAGGTCGCGTACAACTACGAGGACAACGCGCTCGTGTCCCGCGAGGGTTACGACGACTACAACATCGGCAAGAAGGGCTACTTCTGGCGCGGTGTGGCCCGGGACACCTCCGACCCCGACTCGTTCGGCTGTGAGCGCGTCATGTTCTGGCAGAACGCCGGGGAGATCCCCGACGTACCGAACGCCCCCACGCCGAAGACCCTCGCCGAGTACGCCTACGACAAGGTCAAGGTCCCCACCACCGAGATCGAACTGAAGCCCACCACCAAGTCCACCGTGAACCTGCCTACTTGGGCCTGGCTGGACAAGGCCACCTTCCAGGACGTCAAGGTCCGGGCCGAGCTCCCGAACACGGGGTTGTGGGCGGAGACAACGGCGAAGCCGATCGCGCTGCACCTGGACCCCGGTACGACCGCCGCCGAGACCTACCCCGCCTCCGGGAACTGCGAGATCAACGCGGACGGCAGCATCGGCACCCCGTACGAGAAGGGCACCGGCAATCAGGCGCCGCCTTGCGGCATCCGCTACCTCAAGGCGACCAACGGCACGCCGTACCAGCTGAAGGCCAGCATCACCTGGCAGATCACCTGGCAGGGCTCGAACGGCACCGGCGGCGACCTGCCCGACGGCACCTTCGAGACGACGCAGGACATGAACGTCCAGGAGATCCAGTCGATCAACCGCTGACGCGCCACCCATGCCGGAGATACTGGCGGTACGCAGCCCCGCACCATGCCCTCGGAGCCTCGGTGACCTACTCCTTCCGGCTCACGCTCATACCCGACGCCCGCTCCCCCGCCCCTCTCTACAGAGCCGAAGTCGACGGCACGCACGAGGTGTTCCTCATCCTCGACGAGCGGTCCGACTCGATCCGCCCCGCGGACTCGAACGGCACGCCCCTCCCCGGCCTCCGCATGAGTCTGAGCGGCAGAAACCTCTCGGGCTCCTCGGAGGAGCGGGACGCGGTCAGGGGTTTCGCCCTGCTCGCCGCCCATCTGGCAGCCGAGTGGCAGAGGTGTGGACACCCTCCACGGGAGATCCGCAAGTACTTCGGGTGAGACGCGAACCACGGTGAACGCGAACCCAACACCTCCGGCACCAGCGACCTCATGCGCTACATTCACACGCGAGTTCTGATACATGCGTTGCAGGTGTTATGGGGGAAACACGTGTCACACAGGCCGACGGACTGGCACATACTCGACCTGGACAAGGACCCCACCCCCGGCGACCCCCAACGCATCCGCAAACTCGCCGGCACCCTCCACGACTTCGCCGACGACGTCGCCGACGCACTGCGCGACCTCAAAGGCATCGCCACCGAGGAAGAGATCCTCTCCTGGGCCGGCAAGACCGCCAAATCCTTCGCCGACCAGTTCGGCGACGCCCCCAAGCAACTACGCAAACTCCGCAAGTCCTACGACCTCGCGGGCGACGCCCTCGCCTCCTTCTGGCCCGACCTGGAAATCGCCCAGACCAAAGCCGACAAAGCCCTGCGCGACGGCCGCACAGCCCGCGACGAACTCACCACCGCCCAGAGCGCCCTCGCCGGCGCCAACGACTGGGTCCGCACCGCCACCGCCAAAGCCGACTCCTACGACCCGGCCAAAAACGGCGGCAAGGACATCCCCACACCCGACGAAGCCGACGTCCGCCGCGCCACCCGCGACGCCCAGCACGCCAAAACCCGCCAGGCCACCGCCGAACGCAACGTCGAAACCGCACAGA
>NZ_JBIAVQ010000018.1:0-195440 GCF_042894505.1 Streptomyces sp. NPDC001536 | reverse complement strand
CGGAGCGCCGGTAGGACCAGAACCTGTTCTGGCACAGCGCGCAGAAACAGGAAGCCACGGATTCCCGACCGGAAATCGTGCCGCGTAGCGGCACGACAACCAGTCAGAGAAGGCCAGAATCTTCGCCCTTCAGGGCGAAGAGCAAGTCAATGGATACCCATGCTCGATCCCGCGTCCGCGGCCGCCTTCCATCCCGCGGGCCTGGACGCCCCGACGCGCTTGCGGGTCCTCGCCGACGGCTACCGCCTCTCCCGACCGGAGCGCGTTGAACTGCCCGGTGTGATCGAACAGGCCACCGCGTCCTGCCGGGCCTTTGTCGCCGGCCGAGTGGCCGCCGGGGACCCCGTCTACACCCAAGCACTGGTCGAACGCGGTGGCTGGGAGCGTTGGGACCGCATCCAGGAGTGGCTGACGGATCACCACGAGGTGTTCACGGCTGCTCTGTCGAACTGACGGGCTCAGAGGTGAAAGAACAAGGTGAGTGCCTGTTGGTGATGCGGTCGTGCCGTGACGGTTTGGACGGGGCCTGGGTTCGTTGCGCGCGCCTGTCAGTCGTGCTTGGCTCGCTCGATGAACCTTCTGTTGACGGCGAGTGGCCTGCGGAACGAGACGCTGCGGGATGCACTGCGGGACATGCTGGGAAAGCCGTTCGGGTCGGCGAACGTGGTGTTCGTTCCCACAGCGTCCGTCGCCGAGCCCGGAGACCACGGGTGGGCCGTCAGGGACATGAACCGGCTGCATGGCCTTGGCTGGCGTGAGTTCGACGTCCTGGAACTGAACGGCCTGCCCCGGCAGATGGTGCTCGACCGGCTGTTCCACGCCGACGTCATCTATGTCGAGGGCGGCAGTCACTACCACCTCGCGCGCAGCATCTCGGGCAACGGTCTGGCCGACGGTTTCCTTGAGGCGCTGGAGAGCCGGGTCTACGTGGGGATGAGCGCAGGTTCAATGATCTTCAGCCGCAATCTCACCGGGCACTCCGCCGACGTGATCGGGGACACCTCGGACCTCCACGTGCTCGGCGCGACGACCGTAGAGCCGCCGTTCGGCCTCTTCGACTGGTACCTCAAGCCCCACCTGTACTCGCCGGATTTCCCCGAGCGGGACGACGCCTGGGTTGATCGCATCGCTGCGCGGGCGGACTTCCCGATCTACTTCATCGATGACGAGACGGCCGTTCGCGTCAGGGACGGCGAGGTGGATGTCCTTTCTGAGGGGCGGTGGCGGTTCCATCTGTGACACCACGCGTGATGGAAACCCTGAACAGGAAAGTGCGACGCTCAGGGCGCCGATTTGACGGAGAGGCCTCCTGAGGAGCAGGTGGCCTCCTTCGTCGTGGCCTGGTCACCCGCCGCGGGCAGGTCCCTTCGCATCAGGTCGCGCACACCGCTCCGCGTGGCTGTCCGATCTCGCTCCAGTTGCTGGTCAGGGCCGTGGCGGATGGAAATCCAGGTGCGTATGAGCCGGTTCGCACTCGTATACTCGTGCGAGCTATTGAGGGGGAGGTGGGGACAGTGAGGCTTGCTGAGGCACTGGCAGAACGTGCGGAGGCGACGCGCCGTGTAGAGCAGCTGCGAGCGCGTGTCGTCAGCAGTGCGCGGTACCAGGAAGGGGAGACGCCCGCCGAGGACGCGGCTCAGCTGTTGGCTGAGGTCGGTGAGGTGCTGGACGCTCTGGAAACGTTGATCCGGCGGATCAACCGGACCAATGCCACCGTGGAGATGGGTCCGGACGGCACGCTCACCGATGCTCTCGCGCGCCGGGATGTCCTGCGGTTGCGTCACTCTGTGGTCACCGCGGCGGCGGACGCGGCGGCGGGTAAGGGCGATCGGGGATACGGCCGGCAGCTCCGGTCCGAGCTGATGATGCTTTCCGCGCTTCCGGTCGCGGAACTGCGTGGTCAGGCGGATGTCGTCGCCCGGGAGATCCGCGAGCTCGATGTGCGGATCCAGCGTACGAACTGGGAGGTCGACTTGCTGGACTGAGTAGTCCGGCAAGCTGGGATGATGTGGAGCAGGTAGCAGCTTCGGAGGCGTGCACACACCGAGGGCCGGCGGTTTTCCAGCCCACTCCTGGCGCGTGAAGAGCAACGCGGGGGTTCGACTCCCCGAAGAACAGTGCAGCTCAGCACGGCGTACAGGTAACGGTGCACATCGCACAGCACATCACCACGTGCAGATCCGAGGCGGCGAGGGCGGGTTCGGGGCTTTCCACATCGCAGCACGAGACGACCTGGCACCCCGCGCAGGTCAGCAACCCACCACACGCCAGACGCAGTGAGACAGGCAGAGCAGTTCGCGCCTGTACCTCGTTCGCGTCGAAACGCCGACGCCTGGACGGCCAAGCGGCCGCGACGGGAACAGCCGGTCCGGTCGGCACGGTTGCATCGACCGACAGACCCGCGTCGCACAGGTGGGGAACACGGAGATTCGAGGGGCGTCCGCCTCACCGGGATCCGGGCCCCAGGAGTGGTACGCCTGTTGCGCAGTCGGACCACGATGTATTTCTGCAGGAGGACTGATTCATGACTGACCGCCCTTTGACGCTCATGGCAGTGCACGCCCACCCCGACGATGAGGCCACCGGAACGGGAGGGGTTCTCGCGCGGTACGCGGCGGAAGGCATCCGCACGGTTCTTGTGACGTGTACCGACGGGGGTTGCGGTGACGGACCGGGGGGTGTCAAGCCGGGTGATCCCGGGCACGATCCGGCGGCGGTCGCCTTGATGCGTCGTAAGGAACTCGAGGCGAGCTGCGACGTCCTGAAGGTCAGCGATCTGGAGATGCTGGACTATGCCGACTCCGGGATGATGGGCTGGCCGAGCAACGATGCCTCCGGATCCTTCTGGCAGACCCCCGTGCAGGAAGGCGCGGCCCGACTGGCGGAACTGATGCGGCACTACCGACCGGATGTGGTCGTCACCTACGACGAGAACGGCTTCTACGGCCATCCCGATCACATTCAGGCCCACCGCATCACGATGGCGGCGCTGGAGATGACCGCGCTGACACCGAAGGTGTACTGGACCACGATGCCCCGCTCGGGGATGCAGCGGTTCGGGGAGATCATGCGCGAGTTTGATCCGGACATGCCGGAGCCGGATCCTGCCGAGGCCGCCGCGATGGCCGAGATCGGCCTCCCCGACGATGAGATCACCACGTGGGTGGACACCACCGCGTTCAGCGATCAGAAGTTCGACGCGCTGGCCGCGCACGCCAGCCAGGGCGAGAACATCTTCTTCCTCAAGATGGGCAAGGAGAGGTTCGGTGAGCTGATGGGCATGGAGACCTTCGTACGTGTCCAGGACACCACCGGCTCTGCCGTACCCGAGAACGATCTCTTCGCCGGACTTCGCTGATCCACCCATCCGGAGCGGAGCTCGGTCAGCTCATCGGCTTTCATGTGGCCTTCGGCGAGTTCTGCAGGCCGTCCAGTCGGCTGGTCACGGTGTCGAGTGTCGGCCAAGGAGGGCCCTCGCGCAGGAGGCGCAGGAGTTCCTCTCCGAATCGCCTCCCGTTCGGGAACTGGTCGCCGAGCTCCCAACGCCACGCGGCGACCATCGCGACAACGAGCTGCCGGCACTCGTCCAGCAGTCCTTGGTCAACGTTCGGGTAGTGCGCGCAGACCGCCTCGGGCACGTGGGCGAGATCGAACTCGACGGGTCCGCGGCAGCACGTCTCAAGGTCGATGAACAACGGGCCGTCGGTCGTGCTGAGCACATTGCCTGGATGCGGCTCGCCGTGGAGCAGCTGCTCCACGGCACCGCGGCCGTCGATCGTTCGTCGCAGGCTTGCGAGCCTGCCGCTGAGGAACGCGCGGTCCGCGTCGGCGAGTTCCGGCGAGCGATCAGGGTCGGCGACAACGTCTTCCGCCTCCGTGATCCGGTCCATGAAGCTCGGGCTCGGCATATCGACCGTGCGCATGCCCGCGTGCATCTGCTCCAGCGCCTTGGCGTAGTCGACCGGTGGGGTGTGAGGCGTCAGGGGCTCGTAGTAGGTCCACAGTGTCACTGCGAAGCCATCGCGTACGTACACACGCGGGTCCGCCCGAGGCGCCAGGGGGCACACCGGGCATCCGGCCTCGGCGAGCCGCTGGGCGAGCTCGACTTCGAACTGTGCGACCTCTTGTCCCACAGGGGCGACGCGGGCAAGGACGTCGCACGGCGTCAGCCGCAGTGCCAGCTTGTTCGAGTTGTGGAGAACGACTGCGTCGTCGCCCGGCAGGCCGAGCGATGTGGCGACCGAGGTCGCAGCTGCGATGGCACGGGTGACGTCGGTCATCTTCACTCTCGAATCCTGGCACAGATGAGCGAAGGCGATTCGGCACACTGGAGGGGCCCGGGGCTTCAGGGCGCCCTTTGCCGCAGGCCGTAGCGTCTGTCTCGAAGTCCGGCTCATTTGATCTTGTGGCAAGATCGCGGGATGCTACGACTAACCGACTTCATCATCGATTGCCCGGACACGATGAAGCTGGCAGCCTTCTACTCTGAGGTGACGGGGCTCCCGGTCAAGGAGGGCAGTACCGAGAACTGGGCCGGTATCCGGTTCGGTGAGATCGAACTGGCCTTCGTTCAGGTAGATGACTACCGAGCCCCGCGGTGGCCCGACAGCGAGCACCCCAAGCAGTTCCACCTCGACTTCGAGGTCGACGACATCGAGGCCGAACAGCGTCGCGTCCTCGCCCTCGGCGCGACCCTGCAGCGCGACTGCACCGACCCCGACGGCTACGGCTTCCGCGTCTACACCGACCCTGTCGGCCACCCCTTCTGCCTCTGCCGCAACAAGGGTGTCATCTGGACCGATCAGGGCCTCATCTGGCCCAAGAGCGACTAGCAGGCCGTGACTCGAAGTAGATCGCGAGCCATTTGTTGATGGCGGTGATGTGGACGGTGGCCAGGTAGCGGACGGCGAGCTCGTCGAACCGAGTGGGGTCGCATCGGGTCGAAGGCGGGCGGCCAGCCGCCGCGGCTGCGCCGGTGACCGGCATGGTCAGCAGGCTCGGGAACGGTGGACCCGCTGCGGATTCCCGGCATCGCACGACTGGATGCCCTCGCCGACCAGATGTGTGCCGCCGGGCTGCCGACCCGCGTCGAGAACCTGGGCGGCCGCACCCACATACCCGTAACCGACTGCACCGAGTGCGCCGACCTCGTCGAGGAGGGCGGCGCACCGGCACCTCCCATGACGCCACCGCGGCCGGAGTCCTACTTCCCGGCTGCGGCGAGCACCACATCGACCAGGCGCTCCGCGGCATCCGGGCGACCGTGCGCACGGGCCCGCTCCGCCATGGCCGAGCGCTGGGAAGGGTCCGTCAGCAGCGGCGCCACGGCGTCCCGTAGCCGCTCTGCGGACACGTCGTCGATCAGCGCGACGGCGGCTCCGTTGTCCGCCAAGTGCCGTGCGTTGTGGGCCTGCTCGTTGCCGGCCGAGGTGGCGAGCGGGACGAACACGGCCGGCTTGGCCAGCGCGGTCAGCTCGGCGATCGTCCCGGCGCCGCTGCGAGAGATCACCACATCCGCCAGCGCCAGGACGTCGGGCAGCTCCGCCCCCACATACCCGGTCAGGTGATAGCGCGCCGCGCCGGACGCGGACAGATGCCCGGTCTGTCGGCGCAGTTCCTCCACGTTGTCGCGCCCGCACTGGTGGATCACGTTGGCGTGTTCCACCAGCCACGGCAGCACGTCCCGCACCAGGTGGTTGACCTGCTGGGAACCCTGAGCGCCGCCGGTCACGTAGACGGTGGGCAGCCGCGGGTCGAATCCGTGCAGCCCCAGGGCTTCGACCGCCTTCTGGGCCTGCCCGGTGAACACCTCCGGTCGCACCGGATTGCCCGTCACCACCGCGGTGGCGCGCACGCTCTCGGGCAACAGCGGCAGCGTGGACGGTGAGGACACCGCGACCCGCGTCGCTGCTGAGGCCAGCGTCCGGTTGGCCAACCCGAGTCGCACGGTCTGCTCGTGCACGACCAGCGGGACGCGGCACAACCGGGTCGCGGCCACACCAACCGGCACCGCCACGTAGCCGCCCGTCGCCAGCACCACATCCGGACCGAAACGGGTGATGGCTTTGCGAGCCTGGAGCACACCGAGCGGTACACGGCTCATGTCCTTGATGTTCGCCGGCGACACCATCTTGATCGGGTTCTTCGACCGCCGGATCTTGCCCACCGCAACCGACTCGAAGCCGATGCCTTCGGCCGCCGCGACCCGCGACTCCAGGCTGTCAGCCTCACCCACCCACAGGACATCCAACCGGTCACCCTGCGCGGCCAGACGGGCCTGGAGGGTTCGCACCGCGGTCAGGGCCGGATAGGTGTGACCGCCGGTCCCACCACCCGTGACGATCAAACGGAAGGGACGGTGATCGCTGTTCATGCTGATGGCTCCAGTGTTGCTGCGGATCGGGCCGAGACAGAGCCCGTGGACGCCTCCGCGGGCCTGTCGCTGAGCTTTTCACAGACAAGGCGAACGGCGCCCCCGAACCGGCCACGGGGTGCCGCATGGCGACCGGCCTCACGCGATCCCAGAGCGGCAGGGTCGGGAGACGCCGCCCAGCGCGCTGCGCACCCCGCCGTATCTCGTAGCCCGGATCGTCCAAGTCCTGGAGTTCGAGAAGCCACTGTCTGGCAACCTTGCAGGTCGCTGGACCATCTGGGAGGGGACCCGCTGTGACCGAAGTGCTGCCCGGCTCCGTCAACGCCGGTGACGACGATGCCGACGACGCCGACCGCGAAGCCGTCGAACAGGAGCGCGCCAAGCTGCGGGAGTTTGTCGCAGGGCTCAGCGCGGACGACATCAAGTCGGGCGGCTGGTTCACGAAACTCTGCGCCCAGGCACTGCGGTCGTACACCCAGAAAGCCACCTGGGAGTACTTCCAGCACAAGTACAAAGGCGTGCCCGCGGACGGCATCGTCGGGCAGCAGATCAAGCTGGCGGCAAAGAACGCCATGATCGAAGGCGGAATCAGCGCCAGCCTCTACAACGGGACGATCGCCGTGACCATCGGGTCGCTGGGTGGCGCGAGTCCCGCCGCTGTTCCGGCCGGTGTCGTCACGTTCATGGTCGACCTGACGTACATCACCCAGCTGCAGATGCGCCTGGCCCACGACATCGCGGTGATCTACCGGATTCCCCTGGACGTGGACGATCCCGAAGACATGATGAAACTGGTCCGGGTGGCGTTCGGCATCAAAGCCGGTGAGGTTGCCCGCAGCAGCATGAAGTTCGTACCCGGTCTGGTCCGGCAAGTCCTCAAGAAGTACTACTCCGGTCCGGTTCTTGCCGCCGCGAAAAGCCTTCCGTTCGTCGGGAAACACCTCCTGCAACGCAACATCATCAAGTTCGGCATCCCCGGCGTCGGGATCCCCCTCACCATCCTCGTGAACCGCTACACGACCGTGGCTGCGGGACGCCACGCCAAATCCGTGTTTCGTCACGAAGCAGAGGTGATCGAACTCGCCGACACGCTGATCCGACGTACGCAGCACGCGCAGTTGTTGCTGTGGGTCGCGTGGCTCGTCATCAACGCGGACGGCAAGATCGCCGACGCCGAGCGCCTGCTGTTCCAGCAGCTGACGCGGCTCGCCCGGGAACGGCATCACGTCGATGACGAGCAACTCGCCAACGTCATCAGCATCGACCCGGAAGAGGTCTGGCGCCGCGTCGACGCCGAGCTCGGGGATCTCAGTGACGTCGTCTACGCCGCCGAACGGGTCGCCACCGTCGACGGAGATCTCACCACGCACGAGAAGGCAGTCCTTGCCGAGCTACGGGATCGTTGCCGGCGGCGCTGAACCCGAGTGGTCCTTCTCCGGTGCGTCGTCGGCCTTCACGGCACCGCGCGGTGAACGCGGCTCAGCCCGGACGGCTCGTCCGGGCTGGGCTGGTGTCGCTCGCGTGAGGCGCGCGGCAGGAGGAGGTCAGCAGTTGCGGATGGACCAGACCGGATCCCAGTTGTAGGGGACCTCGCCGCCACCGGGCTGGAAGGACGTCAGTACGTTCCCGCTCTGACCGTAGAAGTACGACGTCACGTTGCCGGTCTGGTTGTTGAAGTAGTCGCCCTCGCCGTTCCCGTCGGAGAGGTAGTAGCGGTTGCAGGCGTAGAAGAAGAACGTCTTCCAGTCGTTCGTCGTCGGATCCCAGACGTTGGTGCAGAGAGTGCCCGCGTCACAGACGTACGTGGATCCCGGAGGCCCGCGCTCGGTCCGGACCGCCGGAGACGTCGTCGGCGAAGCCGCGGCGGCAGCCTTGGCCGATACTGCCGGCCCCACTCCCTCAGGTGCCGGAGGGAGGGCGACGACCCGCGCAGCGGGCCCATCGGGGAGGGGACGGCGGCCAGTGCCAGCGTTCTCGTGTGCGGACGGCCTCAACGTAAGACACGGCCAGAGTGCGGTGCCAACCTTTCGACCACCGTCGAAAAGCCTTGCCGTCCAGACGATGCGGGCGCGGTCCTCAGCCGGTCAGCGTGGAGGCGAGTGCCTCGGTCGCGTCCAGGAGTTCGTTGTCGTTCTCGGCCAGCAGACGCGGGATGACGCCGCGCTGGGCGTGCACGGCCCGGCGGGCGGCTGACTCCCACTCGATGTCGTCACCGTGGCGGCGTCGGAGCTTGGGGTAGGCGGCGGCCGTGGTCTCCCATTGCCGGGCGTCGGCTATGTTCCGCAGCAGACGCAGGATCTGCGCACGGCACGTCGTCTGTGGCCGCTGGGCCAGATCCCACAGGAAGGGGACCGTGACGGCCGTCGCCTGTCCGACGACGAAGCCGTGCCGACAGATCCGGTGCCGCAGTCGGTCCAGCGCGTTCTGCGTGGCGGCCTCGTCGCCCGAGGCGATGGCGGCGAGCAGATAGGGGATGGCGGCGGCGGATCCCGACACGTCCTCGATGTCGCTCCAGGGCACGAGGGCGACGTCGTGGAGCGTGGTGGTCCGAGGCGGTTGCGGCACGGCTCCCTGACCGTTTCGGAGCTCGGTGCGCGGCTTCATGTCAGACGCGCGCCTGTGTGGGCAGCATGGCCCAGACGGTCTTGTACAGGGGAGTGTGGCGGGTCCAGCCCCAGTGCTGGGCGAGCGCCTCGACGATGAACAGGCCACGGCCGTGTTCGCTGAGCGCGTTCGGCGCATGCGCCGGGTGCGGAAGCCCGTCGCCCTGGTCGGTCACGGCGCACACCAGGTGGGACGTGCGGCGCGTGAGCCGCAGCCACACGTCGGACTCGGCGTCGTCGGGCGTGTCGCTTCTCCGGCCGTGCACGACGGCATTGGCGGCGAGTTCGGAGACGACGGCCAGCGCGTCGTCCCGGCACTCGCCCAACTCCCACTCGCCCAGGATGCGTTCAGTGAACTCGCGCGCCTGGGCGCATCCCTCGGTGCTGCCGGGCAGGCGCAGGGTGGCGCTCCTGCCGGTGGTTCGCGAAACGGCGGCGAGGGGCACGGCCCGTTGTGCCGGGAGCACGGTCGGGCCAGACCAGGGTGCTGGGCGCGCGGGCTGCGACACGGCATCTCCTGAAGTGACGTCAGGACGTCAGAACTAGGCACCAGCAAGGACGTTGGCGACGGAGTTATTATCCACGTCGACAGCCAGTCCGTGCAATTTCACGAGAAATTGCACGTGTGGATCGAGCCAGTCATGCGCGAGGAGACTGCAGTGCCAACAGTTCCGAACGGGGTGCAAGCGAGTTCACTGGACGTCCGCTGGACCAAGAGCCGGCACAGCAACGCCGAGGGTAACTGCGTCGAGGTGGCCACCCTGGCTGAGGGGGGCGTAGCGATGCGCAACTCCCGTGATCCGCACGGTCCCGCGCTGGTCTACACGTCCGCCGAGGTCGCGGCCTTCCTGGCCGGTGTGAAGGACGGCGAGTTCGACGACCTGATCTGAAAGGGGACGCACGCCGTCCGCCGCGCGCTTGGTCCCGGGCATGCGCGCAGCGGCCAACCGGTGCGATAATGCGGGCTGTTGCCTTCTGTCCACCGGGAGTCAGGATGCCCTCCGAGTCACCGCGTGTCTCCCGTCTCGAACCGTACCTGCACCGCACCGAGCCCGCGCCGACTCTGCTGAAGATGCTGGTCGGCGTACAGCTGGCGGGCTTGCGCGAGGATGCGGGCCTGGCGCAGGAGCAGGCGGCGCGGGCCGTCGGGTTCAGCCCGGCGAAGCTGTCGCGCATCGAGGCGGGCAAGGGCCGCCGGCCACCCACCGAGACCGACGTCCGCGCGCTGCTGGACTTCTACAAGACGGACGAGCACGAGGCGTCCGTCCTGCTCCAGCTGCTGCGGCGGGCCGGTGAGCCCGGGTGGTGGCAGCGCTTCGACAAGCGGCTGATGCCGGAGTGGTTCGACCGGCTCGTGGGGCTGCAGGAAGCGGCCGATTCCATCCGTACGTTCGAGATCCAGTACGTTCCCGGACTGCTGCAGACGCCCGCCTACACGCGCGCCGTCATGGAACGCGGCCTGCCCGCGGCCTCGAGCCGTGAGGTGAGCCGCCGCGTGGAGCTGCGCATGAAGCGCGCGGAGCTGCTGGAACGGCCGGACGCGCCGCAACTGTGGGCGATCGTCGACGAGTCAGTGCTGCTGCGGGTCCTGGGCAGCCGCGAGATCATGCGCGAACAGCTGGAGCATCTCATCGAGATGGCCGAGCGGCCGCACGTCACCGTCCAGGTCGTACCCCTGGACGTGACCAACGCCTCCGCACCCGCCATCCCGGTCACCTATCTGCGCTTCGGCGGCCTCGACCTCCCGGACATCGTCTACCTGGAGCACATCAGGAGCGCCACGTTCCTGGAGGACCGTGACGAGACCGAGCAGTACCGCGTGGCGCTGGACCAACTGGCCGACGACGCGCTCAGCCCCCGTGACTCCCTCGACCGTCTGCGCGAGACCGTCAAGGTGCGCTACGGGGGCCTGTGAGCAGGTGCCGCGCGCTCACACGATGCGGCCGCATCCGCCGAACTCGACCCATTCGTGGGTCAGCTGACGCGGCGCCACTTCGGTGTCGGGCCGCCAGGTGGAGACCTCCACCAGTCCGGGCTCCAGGATCTCCAGCCCCTCGAACCACTGCGCGACGTCCTTCTCCTCGCGCACCCGGCCCCAGTGCCCCTGCGTGGCCTTGTCCATGAAGTCGGTGACGAAGTCCCGCACCTTGGGGTCCTCGCTGACCAGTTGGCACATCACCAGGCAACTGCCGGGCACGAGCCGCTCGGTCACCCGCTTCACGACCGCGAGCGGGCCCTCCGTGTCGCTGTCCGGAATGCAGTGGAACACCGAGTTGAACAGCACGCCCACCGGCTGCGAGAAGTCGATCAGCCGCTGGGTGTCGGGGTGGGAGAAGATCACGTCGGTGTCGCGCATATCGGCCTGGATCACGGCCGTACGGTCGTTCTGGTCCAGCAGGGCCCGGCCGTGCACCAGCACCATCGGATCGTTGTCCGCGTACACGACGCGCGAGGTCGGATCGATGCGCTGGGCCACCTGGTGGACGTTGTTCTGCGTGGGCAGACCGGACCCGTGGTCCAGGAACTGCCGGATGCCGTACTCCTGCGCCAGCGTCCCCACCACCCGCTGCAGGAAACGCCGGTTGTTCAGCGCCAGCGCCCGGGTGCTGGGCACCACCTTGTCCAGTTCCTCGCACGCGGCACGGTCGACCGCGTAGTTGTCCTTGCCGCCCAGGTAGTAGTCGTACATGCGCGCGGCCGTCGGAACCGTGGCATCGATCTTGGTGGACAACCGCTTCCCGGACTCCATCGTCTCCCCAGTCACGTATCGCACCGAGCTGACCGGTGCGTCAGGCAATACATCCTAGGGACAAGGCAGTTGGCCCAGCCACCGTCTGGAGAAAGTCCCGACCGCTGTGGAGAAGACGGCAGCTGGCCGGTCGTCGGCGGAACGCCGCTGAGGGGTCCCGGCGTTGGGGCCCACGAGACCGAACTCGGGCTTCGACGCGGCGCCTTGGCCTGCCCCAGGAGGAGATCGCGCGTGCGACCCCTACCTCATGGCACGCCTGGTGCGGGCTCTGAGTCGAGCAGCAACTGATCACCGACGCAACGGTCCTCGAACACACGACGAGCCGGCCGACTGACCTGTGCGACTGAGAAATACGCTGGTCGAACGGCTTCGCCCAGGACAGGATGCGGCTATGCCTTACGCCGACGAGAACCCCGAGTCGCTCGCTCTTGTCAACCGCTACGTCAAGCCTGGCAGGCGCTACCTCAAACTCGGCGGTCCGATGAGCCGGATGACCGAGCCGGAGCGCGCCGAGTTCATCCGGGACCTTGGCGAGGCCGCCGCCGCTATCACGCCCCGCGAGCTGACCATCCTTCTCGAAGGCGGGTGGCGCGAACGCAAGACCGCAGCCTGGCTCATCGCTGTCGCCCGCAGAACCGAGTTCCGTGAACGCCTCGGCGACCTGCTGCTCGCCAGCGAGGTCTGCTTCGCGGGCACGGCCTACTGCGTCACCTTCGCCACGTTCGCCACTCCTGCCGATGCGGACTTGCTGGTCGCCTATCTGGATCGCTACCTGCGACGACCCGATCTCTACTACGACCAGCCGGCCGCCATCGGCGCGCTCCTCCATCTCGACGACAAGCTCCGTGCCGATCGAGCAGCCCGATTCCTGGCCGAGGACGGCCTCTGGCACCAGTGGATCGACGGACCGCCCCGCAAGGAACACCACGGCACGCCGGACAACTATCGCAAGGGCATCATCCAGCACTGTGGCTTCGTCGATGAGAGCGCAGAGCACCTCCCGGCAAGGAAGCGATGACGTCGCCCAACTCCTCGGCATCAGCGACCAGATGATCCAAGAGGTGGACGGGTGAGTTCCCGGCGATTGCCACGCCTCGGTCGGCGACTCCTGATGGCGGTCGCCCGCGACGCGGCGGGCATCGCAGATGCCGTCCCGCTCCGTGCCGCATCCAGCGCGCTCCGTCGGGCTGGATGACAGGACGGCCGTTCATGGTCACGCCGCTTCCTTGAAGGGCACATCCTCGGCGATGGGAGACTGGCGCCGCGGCATGAGCAGCATCGTTCCGGCGGCCAGTGCGACGGTGACGCAGCACAGGTTCATCGTCGTCACGACACCCAGCGCCTCGCTCAGCAGCGAGCCGGCCAGCATGCCCGCCAAGGAGGCCGCCGCCTGGAGGAATCCGATGGTGGCGCTGACCCTGCCCAGCACGGCGTCCGGAGTGTGTCGGGCGACGAACGTCCCGCTCGTGATGGCGAAGCAGACCATGGGTGCCCCGATGGTGAGGAACAGTACGGCGCTCCACCCGATCACAGGGGTGTTGAATGTCGCCGCGAAGGCCATGGCGAGCGCCGTGAGGGAGCCCACCAGCACAGTCCGGTCGGTCAGCCTCCGGGCGAGTGCGCGGCTGAGCGGCACGCCGAGCAGGGACCCCGCACCGAAGGCCCCGAAGAGCAGGCCGAGGACCTGTGGTGAAGCGTGCAGGACTCGGTCCATGTACGGGATGAGGCCGACGTTGACGGCGGACGTGGCGATGGCGAAGAGAGCACCGGCTCCCGCGATCGCCGCCAGCCATGGGCTGTGGCGTATCTGGGCGACTCCCTCGTGGATCTCGGCGACCAGGGTGCGTACCTGCCCACGTCCCTCTCCGGTGCTGTGGCGCGCGATCGTCGACGGCCGGTGGCGGACCATCGCGAGGCACAGGGCCGAACACGCGTAGCTGATCGTGTCGATGGCGACGACTGCCGTGAAACCCAGGCCGCCGTACACGGCCCCGCCCAACGGGCCGCCGACGAGCCGGATGGAGCCGGCGATCAGGGCGCTCAGGGAGTTCGCCGAGTGGAGGTCGCCCTCACGGCCGACCAGTTGCGGGAGCAGGGCGGCGGAGGCCGGGTTGAACAGCTGACTCAGGGACGATTCCAGGACCAACGCGACGTAGATCAGCCAGACTTCGTCCGGGCTGTCCACCCACAGCATCAGCGAGACCGCCGCCATGCGAGCCAGGTCCGCGGCGATCATGACGCGCAGCCGGTTCCAGCGGTCGACGAGCGCCCCGGCCAGTGGACCGAGGACCAGCGCCGGAACCGTTCCCGCGGCCAGCGAGAAGCCGGACGCCCTGGCGGATCCGGTCAACTCCAGGACGTAGTACGGGACCGCGAGGAGCAGGAACCAGTCGCCGAGGCTGGACAGCAGTTGACCGGAGGCGAGAAACCGGTAGTCCCGGATCCGCAGCACACTGAACACGACCGTTCCTTCGGGTAGAGGCCCGGGCCCGGCAGCCGGCCTGGCCGTGCGGAAACGTGTGAGCGGCGTCAATTCCGCCCAGACAGCGGGTGCATGACGACCAGCGCGTACCGCCCACTGGACTCCTTCAGGCCGATCAGGCTCCTCTCGCACGGCAAGCAACTCCCTTGCGGTCGATTACCTGCGCTGCCGACTGACAGGTGCCGTGTGATCACCTCGCCGGAGGAAAATGTACAGGACGTACAGAACGTCAGGCGAGTACCAGACCGAGCAGGAGAGGCGGGATGAGCGCTGCGAGCACGGTCACGGCATGTCCCTTGCCGGAATGCCGTGCGAGGGACGGCGCGCGGTCGTTGTCGGAGCAATCGGGCAAACCCCGTGTCGGCGTCCGGTCATCGGGTACGCGGATGCCGCGCCTGCCGATGCAGACCCTGAGAGGAACTCCCATGTCCGTCAAGGTGTCCGACTACGTTCTCCAGCGGCTCCGCGAATGGGACGTCGATCATGTCTTCGCCTACGCCGGCGACGGCATCAACGGCCTCCTCGCCGCCTGGGGCCGATCCGAGAACAACCCGAAGTTCGTGCAGTCGCGCCACGAGGAGATGTCCGCGTTCGAGGCCGTCGGCTACGCCAAGTTCTCCGGCAAGGTCGGTGTCTGCGCGGCGACGTCGGGCCCGGGCGCGATCCACCTCCTCAATGGCCTCTACGACGCCAAGCTCGACCACGTTCCGGTCGTCGCGATCGTCGGGCAGACCAACCGCAGTGCCATGGGCGGCAGTTACCAGCAAGAGGTCGACCTGCTGAGCCTGTACAAGGACGTCGCCTCCGCGTACTGCGAGATGGTCACCGTCCCCGAACAACTGCCGAACGTCATCGACCGGGCCATGCGCACCGCCTACGCCCAGCGGACCGTGACGGCGGTCATCATCCCCGCCGACGTCCAGGAGCTGACCTACAAGGAGCCCAGCCACGCCTTCAAGATGGTGCCCTCCAGCCTGGGCCTGACCCACTCCGCGCCCGTCCCGGCCGCGCCCGACCTCGCGCGCGCCGTCGAGGTGCTCGACGCGGGCGAGAAGGTTGCGATCCTCATCGGGCAGGGTGCGCGGGGCGCCCGGTCCGAGGTGGAGGAGATCGCCGACGTGCTCAGCGCCGGGGTGGCCAAAGCGCTGCTCGGCAAGGACGCGCTGCCGGACGATCTGCCGTACGTCACCGGATCGATCGGCCTGCTGGGCACCCGCGCCTCCTACGAGATGATGCGG
This sequence comes from Streptomyces sp. NPDC001536, assembly GCF_042894505.1. Taxonomy (NCBI): domain Bacteria; kingdom Bacillati; phylum Actinomycetota; class Actinomycetes; order Kitasatosporales; family Streptomycetaceae; genus Streptomyces; species Streptomyces sp. NPDC001536. Next base: position 179,995 of record NZ_JBIAVQ010000018.1, on the reverse strand, counting down.
GACTGCGACACTCTGCTCGTCATCGGTTCCAGCTTCCCGTACACCCAGTTCCTGCCGGAATTCGGGCAGGCCCGGGCCGTGCAGATCGACATCGACCCGTTCATGATCGGACTGCGCTATCCCTTCGAGGTCAACCTCGTCGGGGACGCGAAGGAGACGCTCAAAGCCCTGCTGCCGCAGCTGAAGCGGAAGAAGCACGGCTCGTGGCGCAAGAAGACCGAGACGGCCACGGCCCGTTGGTGGGAGGTCATGCAGCGGCGCGCCGCGGTGGAGGCGGACCCGATCAACCCGGAATACGTCGTCCACACGCTCGACGCGCTCCTCCCGGACGACGTGATCCTGGCCGCCGACTCCGGCTCCGCCGCCAACTGGTACGCACGGCATCTGCGGATGCGTGGCACCATGCGCGGCTCCCTCTCCGGCACCCTCGCCACCATGGGACCCGGCGTGCCGTACGTGATCGGCGCCAAGTTCGCTCACCCCGACCGTCCGGCGCTGGCGATCGTCGGGGACGGGGCGATGCAGATGAACGGCATGGCCGAACTCATCACTGTCGCCAAGTACTGGCCTGAATGGCAGGACCCGCGGCTGATCGTCGCGGTCCTCAACAACCAGGACCTCAATCAGGTGACCTGGGAGATGCGCGCCATGTCCGGCGCCCCGCAGTTCCTCCCCTCCCAGGCACTCCCGGACGTGGCGTACGCCGACTTCGCCCGGTCCATCGGGCTCGGCGGGGTACGGGTGGAGAAGCCGGGGGAGGTGGAGGAGGCCTGGCAGCGGGCGCTCAGCGCCGACCGGCCGTTCGTCATCGACTTCCGGACCGACCCGGCCGTACCGCCGATCCCGCCGCACGCCACGCTCGAACAGATCGAGGCCGCCGCCTCGGCCCTCATCAAGGGCGACAGCGACCGGGCCGGAATGATCCGGCAGGGGCTGAAGGCGAAGGTGCAGGACATGCTCCCCGGCGGCAAGCACCGCGAGGACAGGCGGCCGCAGGGCTGATGACTCCGCGCAGCGGCTGGGGCGCGGAGGCGCTGCGCGCTGGTGGTGGCTGCGGGCCGCTCGTCGACCGCATCGAGGCCGCCGTCTACGGCGTTCCGGCCGACGCGCCAGAGTACGACGGCACTGGCCTGGGACGCGACCACCATGGTCGTGCTCCAGGGCGGCGGCGGTGCCGGCCACCGAACTGGGCTACCTACGGCGGGGCAGCGACCGCTACGGTCCTTGAGCGGCCACTCGCTCCCGTCGCGACCGGAAAGAGCGTCACCCCGACGACATCCCGGGCACTGCCGAGCCGGTCAAGGCGGTTGTGGAGGATGAGCCTGGTGGGCGCGGTGCGTCGCGGCGTGAGCGGCCCTGGCCGACGCCGAGCTATAGTCACCTGGTCGCGAAAAACGATGGTCCACGGGTCCGCCCGCCGGACATCGCACACACATCGATGCAGATGGTTCTGATCGTTGAGCGTCTCCTTGCTGAGACCGGGCATCTCGTCCGCTCCCGGCACTGACCAACGCCGGCGCGTGCCGGCGCGACAGAGGAGCGCAGCATGCAGAAGACCATCGCCATCGTCGGAGCGGGACTGGGCGGGTTGACGCTCGCCCGGGTGCTTCAGGTTCAGGGCGTAGCCGCGACGATCTACGAGGCTGAGACGTCGGCGACGACCCGTACGCAAGGCGGCCTGCTCGACATCCACGAGGAGACCGGCCAGGTCGCCCTTCGCGCAGCCGGCCTGTACGACGAGTTCCTCACTCTGGTCCGCCCGGGCGAGGACGCCAAGCGTGTGGTCGACCGCCACGGCACGATTGTGTTCGACATGCCCGCGGACCCCGGTTCGGCGCGTCCTGAGGTGGACCGTGGCGAACTCAGGCGCCTGCTCATCGACTCGCTGGCGCCCGGGACGATCAGGTGGGGTCACAAGCTCGCCTCGGTCCGCCACCGTGTGGAGGGCGGCTACGACCTCACCTTCGCGAAAGGTCCCGCCGCGCGCGCCGACATCGTCATCGGCGCGGACGGAGCCTGGTCGAAGGTGCGTCCGCTGCTCGTCCCCGCCGAGCCTGTCTACAGCGGAACCTGCTTCATCGAGATCGCTCTCGCCTCAGGCGGCCACAACTGTCGGGCGAGCGTGGCCGCGATCGGCAGCGGCACGCTGATGGCGGTCGCGCCGGGCAAAGGCATCATCGTCCACCGCTACACCGACGGGCACGTGCGCGGATACGCGGCGCTGAACAAGTCCGAGGAGTGGATGAGTTCGATCGACTTCGCCGACCCGCGCGCGGGCCTCGATCAGGTTGCCGCCGAGTTCGACGGCTGGTCGCCGCTGCTCACCGCCTTCGTGACAGCGAGCGACGCGGAACCGTGGCTCCGACCCATCTACGCCCTTCCCGTCGGGCTCACATGGGACAGACTGCCCGGTGTGACACTCGTCGGCGACGCCGCGCATCTGATGTCACCCTTCGCCGGCGAAGGCGCGAACCTCGCCATGTACGACGGCGCGGATCTGGCGAGCGAACTGGTAGGGCAACCCGACATCGAGGTCGCGCTCACCGCCTACGAGGATCGGCTGTTCCTGCGTAGTAGCGATGCGGCCGGCCGCTCGGCTCAGAACCTGGAGATCTTCTTCGGCCGGGAAGCACCGCAGAGCGTAGTGACTCTGTTCGACCACGCCTGATACCTCAGTCCGGTTTCGCGACCTTGCCGCGGACCCGGCGGGTGACGCGTAGGGCCATCGCGTGACTATCGGAGGTTGTGCGCACTCCTGAGGATCGTGCGGTGGCCGCACGGCATGGCGCAGGCCCTGCCTGGGGGCAGGCGATGTGGGGGGATGCCGAGGCAGCACACCGGCACTGCGGGGCCGTGAGGGTCTAGCAGGCGATGACGTACCAGACGGGGGTCCAGTTCACGTCGTTCCTTTCGGGGGCGTCGCTGGAGAACATCCAGACACCGTTGACGTCGTAGAAGTGCGCCCTGGTGCCCGGTGTCTGGTTGTTGTGGAGGGAGCCCCAGCCGACGAGGTTGGGGAGCGTGTAGGTCGTGTTGCAGGTGGTGTAGTCGAACCTGTTGCCGTTCGCGCCCTTGCCGCACACGTAGTAGTAGGCGCAGTTCAGCGAGGCGGCGGCCGAGCCGGACTTGGCCGTTTTGGGTGCGATGGCGTTCTTCATCTGGGCTGCCGTCAGTGACGGCTGCCGGGCTGCCTCGGAGGTGAGGCTGCCGGTGGCGCCGTTGAGGCTGTCCGTGTGGGCGGCGGCTGCACCGTCGAGCCCGACTGTCGAGGCCGCGATCGCCGCTGCTGCGAACAGTGTCGCGGCCAGTTTGCGTGGTGCCATGAGAAGTCTCCTCCCTGTGCCGGTCAACTTGCGTTCCAAAAGGAGCGGTTGGCGGTTATTCACCTTCAAGGGCTTGGCTCGAACAAACGGCTGCGGAAGGTGGCGTGGTTGTTGGACGTGAACCCCACGCGGAGCCGACAGCGTGGATCTCGCCTGACCAGTTGTCGGCTGCCTTCTGTGGCTGTGACGGCTCCGGCTGCGAAGCCGGCGGCTCCGGCCGGTGTGCTCATCGCGCGCGTTGCACACCCCCCGATGGAAGCCGAGTGGGACATCGTGCTGGACGATCACCGCGCCCTGCGTGCCGGACGGGGCTCGCGTTCTCGTGTGCGGAGGGTTTCAACGTAGGACGTGGCCGGAGCGCAGTGCCAACTTTTCGAAGGCCGTCGAAAAGTCGCCGTCCGATTATGCGGCGGCTCATCAACCGGGCTGCGTGAAGCTCGCCCCCACGCTGGGCGGAGGGATCGCGAAGAGCAGGTCCCAGCAGGCTTCCGCCTCGACGGTCGGGTCCGTACGGCGGCGTGGTTTCGGGGGACACGATGACCGCGAGCGCGGTGCCCGGTAAGGCATCTGACGGTGTGTCGCCTGACGGTGTGTCGTATGAGTGGAGAGCAACTACCCGCTCCCGCCCACCAATCCGTCGGTGCCGGCACCAGCTTCTGCGCATCCGGCGAGACCGACATCGTGTTGCTTCTGTCGCCCGGGCGGCCCTACCGGCCGGCGCCGACGGCTGCTGACCGCAGCGCCCTGGTGCTCCAGGCCTCATCCCGCCGGAGCAACGCCCGCACCGTGGTCCGGATCCGCGGGCGGTGACGGATGCAGCGCGAGTCGGCGCTGGAGTCCGCGATGCCGCAACTGGTAGGCGTCAGGGCGTTGTGGGCGGTGAACGCGACGTAGCGGCGTCCGGCGTTTACGGCCGACGCCCAGGAGGGCGACGACGAAGGCCAGCCAGCCGATGTCGTTCGCCTCGCGCGAGGACCTTGCTTCCCATAGGGTCGCTGTGCCGCCTTCGATACGAAGGCCGCGCGGTCCTCACGGCTCAACCGGTCAGGAGTGCCCATGGCAGGACAGTTCGAAGCAGTGGTCGAGATCGACCGGCCGGTCGAGGAGGTGTTCGCCTATCTCGCCGACGGACGCAATGATCCCCAGTTCAGCCCTCGCGTACTGCGTATCGAACGGGTTCCTGACGCCCCCACCGCCGTGGGAACGGTCTTCCGGAGCACCGTCAAGGACGCCGGAGTGAAGAGCTCCAGGGAGTTCCGTATCACCGAACTCGAAGCCCCGGTGCGGATCCGCTGGACCGAGGTGTCGAAGAACAGCGTCGCGGTCCGTGAGGGCGGCTACGACCTGTCGGAGTTGCCCGACGGCAGGACCCGGGTCCGCCTCTTCAACGTCCTGGAAGGCCACGGTGTCGGCAAACTCATCGTCGGCCTCGCTCTTGCCGCCGCCAGAAAGGACGCAGACGCTTTCGGCGGCCGGATCAAGAAGGCGGCCGAGGCGGCAATCACGCCACGCTGACGCCGAGTTGCCGGGGCGCGTGGGGCCCCGGCCGTAACGCTGGACGAGTAGGTCTGATCTCCGGTCAGTGGTCATATGCGATCAGTGACCGGGTGAATCGGGGCTTTGGTTGCGTTGTTGTGCCACATCGCGGCGGCCATCGCGAGGATGCGCTGAGCAGGATGCCATCGTGCTCGGCGACCATGTCTGCCTCGACTTCAAGCATCGAGGCCAGCACCTCGCGCTCGCCGATCTTCGGATCGGCCAAACCCCACAGGATCGGCATCCCAGACGGAGTGCACACCAGATACAGCTTCAGCCCCCAGTAGAACCGCGAGTGGCTGGCGCAGTACCCGTAGCCCGCCCATCCGGCCAGGTCCGAGCGTTTCACCGTTGACCGCGACATCCCGCAGGGCACCGGGGTGGAGTCCATGATCCAGCAGTCGTCCAGCCAGAAGTCGCTTGACTTCGCCAGCATCCGGATGACCCGCTTGACCAGGCCGAGCGCGGACCGCAGCCGCTGGCTGTAGCCGGACGGCTGAGGGGGGTACGGGAACATCCCGGTGAGGTGCTTGCCGGCGTAGCGCAGCCAGTGCGTCTCGGACGTGAAGCCGAGCAGTGATTGGGCGAGCGCGACGCACACGAGCTCGGAGTCGGTCAACACCGAGCCTGCCCAGCCGTCGTGGTCCCGCCAGCTCGTCGTCGATCTTCACGTACAGGGCGGTCAGGAGGGTCTCGTTGTCGTTCGTCACACAACGATCAACGAGACCCTTCTCCCTTTGCGCCCGCAGGACTTCGGACCTACTCGTCTAGCCCTACCAACCGGGGTGGGGATGGGCCGCTCAGCATTCGTTACGGCGCGGGAGCGGCCCCCTCACAACCGGCGGGTGAACTCCTGGCGGTCGGCGAAGTTCTCGTAGCCTGCCCGTTCGAAAGCCATGATCATGGCGGTGTTGGCCGCGTCGCAGTCGCCGCGGATCTCCTCGGCGCCCGCTTCGACCAGCAGCCGCGTGCCGCGGGCCACCACCGCCGTCGCGTAGCCGTTGCCGCGGCAGGCGGGAGACACAGCCACCAGGCCGATCACCGCGGTCGAGGGGTTTCGGGCGGGGAGGCTGAGGGCGGCCGGCGTGCCGTCCGGAGCGTAGCCGAGTTCCCACCACGAGGGCTCGAACGAGAACTCCTCCATGTCCGCGAAGAGGCTCTCCGCGGCACGCCGGGCGCCATGCCGGGCGACCATGGCGGCGAGTTGGGCGTCGGCGCTGGTCGGCAGCGCCTCGGCGAGGAGAGCGATGAACGGCTCACGGCCCAGACTGGGCAGGGAACGCCAGGTCAATCGGTCATCATACGAAGTGAGTTCCGCCCCGGAGCGGCGGCGGAAGCGGCGACCGTCACGGGCCCGCTCGAAGCCCGCCAGACGGAGAAGCTCGGCGCGCCGTTCCGGCTCCGCCTGGAACTGGGGCGGCTGCGTGGGCGAGTCGATGACGTGCTCCAGCTCCGTGGCGCCGAGCGAGCCGGCCAGGGCGACGGCCTCGGCCAGCAGCGCCTGGCCGGTGGCCAGGGCGGGTTCGTCCCACGGTGTCTCAAGGAGCACCAGGGCCATCGGGACGTCGTTCCCGGGGAGAGTCCATAGCGCGGTGGCCGCGGTGAGCCGACCGGCCTCGTCCTCCGCGACCAGGCACCACTCCGGCCGGGTGCACTTCTTGGCAAGTAGGTCGGTGAGGTATGCGGCCGTCCCGGCGTTGCGCTCGGGCTGGTCGGAGTGCTGGACGAGGCCAGGCAGTTCCTCTGAGCGCGCTATACGTATAGGCATGTACTGGGATCATCCTGTCTCTCGATGACGTAGCTGGCTTTGCATGAAATCGCCACCCAGTGGCACCGGCAGGCCTGGCTGTTCCTGCCCTTGTCAGACCGACCATCAGACCCGGGCGGGCCTACGGACTGGATACTGTCGGCCTCCTGCCGCAGTGGTGGATCCCACGGCCGATCGGCTGCGGTCGTGGCCTGGCGCAGGGCGGTGCGGCGTAGGCATCTCATTCCACCGGGTAGCGCACCACCAACACCCCCTCCGCATCCCTCCCCACCGCCTCGTACTGATGCGGTACATCCGCCGCCCACCGGGCGTGGCCGCCCGGGCCCACCTCGAGCGGGGCGGAGGCGGGACCAACCCGCGCCGTGCCGCTGAAGACCAGCAAGTGCTCCTCCGTGCCCGGCACATGAGCGGCCGAGCGCTGCACCGCGCCGCTCTGAATGCGGATGCGATACACCTCCGACACCGCAGCCGCGTCCTGCACGCGGTCCGTCAGCACCGCGTGCACCGCCGCGCCCTGCACCGGGGCGGGGCCGACGACCGTGCTCAGCGGCGCCTCGAGGGCCGTGGTCAGCGCGTACAGCGTCTCCAGGGTCGGATTGCGCTGGCCGGTCTCCAGTTCCGAGAGCGTGCCCTTGCCGACGCCGGAGCGGCGGGCCAGTTCCGACAGCGACAGGCCGCAGTCCTGGCGCAGACGGCGCAGCCGCTCGCCCACCTCCTGGGCCAGTTCCATAGCTTTCCGTCCCTACCGCGCCGGTGATGCATTGTCGTGGCGCGACTAGCGTTCCATAAACAGAACGTTCTGTAAACGGAACGATCACGCGATGCACACGCACCGCGGCTCAGGCGGGGTTGGGACTTACTCGTCTAGTGGTGCCAAGCCCGCCCGCCCGTGTTGTGGATGAACCGCTGTAACACCTTGAGGGTGGTCAGGTACTCCTCGTCGGAGATGCCTGCGTGCCGTTCCGCCCAGAGCTCGTCCTGAAGGGCCGCTGCTTTGTCGTAGAACCCCCTGCCGTCAGCCGTGATGCCCAGGCGTCCTTCGGCATCCTCGGTGATCCAGCCCTGGGCGATGATCATGTCGATCTCTGACTCCATGGTTTCCGGGCCGACGTCGAGGTAGTGCCGAAGAAGGCTGGACACTTCGTCACGGGTCTTGACGGTGTCGGTGCTTGCCACCTGCGCCAGAGCCCACCACTGCGGTTGGGTGGTGCCGATCCCGGCGAGGACGGCCCGGGTGCGGGTGACAACGGCCTTGTAGGCAGCCCAACTCCAGTAGCCGATGGGCTGCTTGACCAGGTCGGTGTCGCTGTGCGAATACTCCATGGTCGAAACCCCTGTCGTTGTCTGAGCCGGTTCGACGAAATCGACCGTAGAAACTCAACTGGACTTGAGGTCAAGGGCGTACCGGTCGATTCGTCCGGGACGTCGCCTACTTGCACTGACACTGAACGGCGGGCCATGTCGTCGGGCGTCAGAGAGCCGTAAGAAGCGACGTCTCTAGTCTGTGCCGGGTGGTACACGGGTGGCTTGGTGGTAGTACATGCGCCAGCCTGCGGTGTGGTCCTTCTTGCGCCAGATGGAGCTGTGCCGGGTCCGGTGTTCGCCGAGTGTGGTCTCGAATGTCAGATGCACCACGCCCGGTGCGAGCAGCACTCCCGAGATTTCTGAGGGTTCGTAGCGGGGGCCGTCCGGCGAACTGCCCGGGTGGTCGGGCAGTTCGGCGAGCATGGTCTCGTATGTCCATCGCCGCCCGGACCCGCCGACTTCCGTGAACTCGGGGTCGAGGAGTTGCGCCGCGTGGTTTCGCGAGGCGCGGATATGAGGATCCATGAGCTGCCTCTCGGCTGCGATCGCTTGGCTCACGTCGTCTGTTGCGCTGTTCATGGCCGTATCCTCGCCGGGCCCGCCCCTGGGATGGGCGATGGCTAGGCGGGTGAAGCGTTCGAAGATCCGCTGGCGGACTCCGACGGGGATGTCGGGGCCGTCGTCAGTCACTTCGAGGACTGCTTCGTGCGTGTCCCGGTTGTGGGTCAGGCGGGCAGTGCTGGTGCTGGTGGTGTGGGCGGGGTGGTCCGGTGGGCGATTTTGTCGCGGACCAGGTCGGCCAGGTTCGCCGGGTTGGTGGCGTCGGTCCTCGGACCGCCTGGGCTCGATGTGGGATCGATTTTGAGCGGCCGCGGAGCCGATCAAACTAAGCTCCCGGCATGTCTGGTCCAATGTTGGTGATCGATTTGGCGGAGAAGCTCTCCCCGGCTGCGCTGCGGGAGTTCCGCGCGTTGATGGTGGGGCTCTCCTCCCACTTTGACGAGAAGCGGCCCGGGTTCTTTGACGTCAACGTGCCCGCAGAACGACTGGGCGTTGAGGACAGGCGCGAGGAGGACTGGCGAAAGCCGTTCCCGCTTCCGCTTCTCGGCAACGCCACCGCGGACGAGGGGCTCACGGCCCTGGTGGGATTCAATCCGCAGCGCGTGGACGGGCGTCGGCCCTTCCTGGTCTACTTGATGGGGCCCGGTGTCGGCGACGAGAGCACCTTCGAGGCTGAGCACACGGACGAGCCCGAGGTGGAGATCGTCCTCGGCTTCAGACCGACCCATGCCGTCAATGTCAGCGCCTGCTGCAATCGCGAGATCGACCACGTGGCCACGGCCCTGCTGACCGCCGCTGTCATGGACGTCATCGGAGGTGTGGCCAAAGCCGAACTCCTGGACGGACAGTCGTCGGTCGTCGCCGGCCTTCCGGGGGTGTTGGGGAGCGTGGACGACGACGGGATGGCGCTGGGCACGGCGGAGTTCCTGCGGGCCTGGGCTGCGCACCCCGCTTTCCGGCTGGTCAAGTAGCCCAAGCCGATCCGCGGCGGAGGTGCTGCTGTGACCTGGAACGCGGCACCTTGCCGGATCAAGCGGCGAGAGGGGATCGGGACAGCCAGGACGTCGCGGTGGCGGAGGTAGGTGCGCAGAGCCCGGGTCCGCACGGTGTGGTTGGGGTGGTGAGAGTTGGCGATGGTGAACTGCCCCAGCGGTCCTAAGTGCGCTTCGATCGGGTTCGCCTACGAGGCGTAGGCGGGGTGAATCGCAGTTCGACTTTGTAATTCTTCGCGCAGCGGCGGATGTCGTCGCCCTCGTGGCCGACAGGCGGTCGGGACGCCGTTGTTCGGCCCAGCCCGAGCCCGCGGTGGGCCGGGTACCGCGTAGAACATCCGTGATCGCCGCCCTGGCTGGTAGCAGACCATTCCTGCCATCGACACCCGGCCCGATCCTCGGGCATGGGTCGCCGGGGCAGCACGCCCGTGGTGCGGGTGCGCGGAACGCCCAGCCTGGCCCGAGGGCAAGGCCGAGATGCTGCGTACTGCTGCCGCAACCTTGAGTTCCGACAGGGGGCGACGCGTCGCTGTAGGAGTGGTCGCACCAGGCGTGCTCAGGGGCGGTTTCCGGAATTGGGTGAACGGGATGATCTATGGGTGTTCGTCAGGCGATCATGGGTACGGTTGCGGAATTTCGTGTTCCGTATGTGATGTGAGGAGCAAGTCCCCATGAAGGTAGACGTCTTCAGCGAGATCCAGGACCCCCGCCCCTGGCAGGACGAGGATCACGAGCACCGGCGGCTGGACCAGGCGATAGAACAGGCCGTGCTGGCGGACGAGTTGGGCTACGGCTGCTGGTGGCAGGTCGAGCACCACGGCGCGGAGGAGTTCAGCCTGTCGTCCGCGCCGGAACTTCTGCTCGCGGCGCTGTCGCAGAGAACGTCGAGGATCCGCCTGGGCCACGCGGCCGTGTTGGCCCCGCGTGAGATCAACCACCCCATCCGGATTGCCGAACGCGCCGCGATGCTGGATCAGTTGAGCGGCGGGCGAGCCGAGATCGGCCTGACCCGTTCCACCCCGCCGGAGTGGCGCCTGTTCGGTGCGGACCCGGCGACGGTACGGGACCGGACGAGCGACGCCTTCGACGTCGTACCGCGGATGTGGACGGGGGACACATCGGTGAGCGGCGGAGTGCGGGTGATCCCGGCCCCGTACCAGAAGCCGCACCCGCCGCTGTGGCAGGCCGCGTCGAGCCCGGCGTCCTTCGAGGAGGCGGGCCGGCGCGGGGTGGGGGTGCTTGGTACGACGCTCTGGGAGCCGCTGGACCGGGTGGCGCGGCTGGTGGGGCTGTACCGGGAGGCGGCGGCCGCGTGTACCGACCCGGTTGGTGCGTTCGTGAACGACCAGGTCGCCTTCTTCACGTTCGTGCACTGCGCGGAGACCGACGAGGAGGCGATGCGCACGGGCGCCGCCGCGGCGGCCGCCTGGTACACGGCCCGCGCTCTCACGTTCTTCGAGGCCGCGGACGCCTTCATGGAAACGATGGCCAGAGAGCAGGCCCTGATGTCCGACCCGTCCGGCGGGGGACTCGCGGGAGAGTTCCTCCGCAAGGAGGCCTCCTCCGGGGCCGGCCCCAGCGCGGCCATGCTCGTCATCGGCCGCTTCCTCCAGGGCGAGCGGGTACCCGACGACGAGGTCTACGAGGCCCTTGCCGAACAGGACTCCTTGATCGTCGGCAGCCCCGAGACCTGCCGCAAGAAGCTCCGCGCCTACGCCGACCTCGGTGTCGACCGGCTGATGTGTTTCCATCAGGTGGGAGCTCTTCCGCATGAGAGTGTGATGCGGAGCATCCGGCTGGTGGGGGAGCTGATCCCGGAGTTCGACGCCTGACGTCGACCCGTGTACGAGGAGAGGCCACCGGTGGCCAGGCCAGGTCATGGTGGCCCTCCTCTCCCCTCCTGGTGCCGGCGACATGGGCGGCCCGGCCGCGGGTCGCTAGAGGCCCTAGCGGCGTGCGGACCACCGCTGTCTGCTGCTCCAGGCGTCGGTACCCGCCGCCGGCGCCACGGCCGAACCGCTGGCCGCAGCCAGTGCCACCAACGGCTCTCCCGACATCCCCGGCCCCCTTCGCCTCATGCCGACATCCCGACCGCAGCGCCGGGCTCGGCCCCCAGCACGGCCTCTACGACACCCGTAGGCCGGTGAGGCCGTCATCCCGGCCCCGCGGCGCAGGGGTAGGCAACCTCGAGACGCTGCCAAGAAGAAGGGCGTCGCGGCTCTGCAGGTCCGTACGGAGGGCGAGCGTCTCGTCGGCAGGACCGGACTCGCCATCGACCTCCCACGACCAACACCTTGAGGCGCCGGGTCAGTTAATCGGTTGCACGCCGGCGAGACGGCGTGTCTGATCCCGGCTATGACGATGGTGCTGAAGACGCCGACGGTGGACGCGGTGCGCGAGGCCATGGCGGCGCTGCGGGAGTGGCAGCACGACGAAACGCCGATGCAGCTGCATCCCGGCGACATCGGCTGGAACTACCGGTTCGGAAAGGCCGAGACGGCCGCGGCGGTACGGACCTGGAGCCGCGACGGACGGATTCTCGCCGTCGGGATGCTGGATACACCGACGCTCGTGCGGATGGCGGTCGCTTCCGACGCCTTCCATGACGAGGACCTGGCGCGGCGGCTCGTCGAGGACTTCTCGCTGCCCGAGCGCGGCGTGCTGCCCGAAGGGGCGGTGTCCATCGAGGCGCCGCAGGGCCTGCTGCTCCACGACCTGCTGACCAAGGAGGGCTGGGGCGTCGACGATCCGTGGACGCCGCTCTTCCGTGACCTCACTGAAGCCGTGGAGGACCCCGGCGTACCGATCAGGGAGATCGGCCTTCAGCAGGCACAGGACTTCGCCGACGTCCTGCGGTCCGCGTTCAACACCACGAAGCCCACGCGCGAGTACCGGCACAAGATGTCCGAGGCGCCGTTCTACGCCGACGCCCGCTGCCTGGGTGCTTACGACGACCAGGGCAACCCCGCGGCGGTGGTGACGGTCTGGTCGGCCGGTCCGGGCAAGCCGGGACTGGTCGAGCCGATGGGCGTCCACTCGGACCACCGTGGCCGCGGCTACGGGCGGGCGATCACGGTTGCCGGGGCGGCCGCCCTGCGGGAGATGGGCTCGTCAAGCGTGCGCGTGTGCACGCCGAGCTCCAACGTCGGCGGCGTCGCCACATACAAGGCGGCCGGCTTCGCGGCGAGGCCGCAGATCGCCGACCGGATCCGGAAGGTCTGACGTCGGAATCTGCGGACCATCTCACCGAGCCGCAGCACCTCCTACAGCGGCCGTGCGCGCCAGAGTCTCGTGCGGCAGTCGTACGAGGCTCTGCTCTGCCCGCGGATGTCGTCGAGGACGACGAAGTAGCTCACCAGGTGCATCGCGGGAACGTCCGGCTTGCGCAGCCGGTAGAGCCGATCATCGGTGTGGGCCGCGGACGGGCCTACCGACCTCAAGGGTGCGCCGCACTCCGCTGCAACGGCTACGGCAGAACGGCTCCCACTGACCCGCCCTGCCCACCGACCTCGCCGCCCCATCGGCGAGAGTGGCGGCAGGGGGAGTGCCCGGCACGGCTGCACAGGCTGGTGTTAGCCTCATGCGGCTGTGCTTGGGGGACGGCTGGGGGGCCGGGGACATTCCAGCGTTCTTGTGACGTGCGCCTGTTGGGCCGCCGTCGTCCCGTCATGCTCTGCCTTTTCCCGACCAGAGGCCCAGGAGCCGACGTTGGCCAGACGTACCACTACCCGCGGGGTCATAGCCGCACTGGCGGTCCTCGCCGTGACCGCCGGAGGGATCACCGGCACGGCGACCGCCTCCGCCGGCACCGCCCTCGCGGCGGAGAAGGTCTTCCAGTCCAACCGTTACGCCCCGCGCGCGGACCGGATCCGCAGCGCGGGGCCCAGTGGCTATCTGCATGCCCAGGAGGGCCGTTCCGGCTACTTGTGGACGTCGTACGGCACTGGCGCGACGACCGAGCTGGGCGACCTGCGCTTCCTGGAGATCCCCGGGTACCTGGGCTCGTCGTCCGACGTCGTCGCCGAGGTCGTCTCGCCCACCGAGAAGGTCGTCCTCAGAGACATGGCCGCCGGTACCAGCACGGACGTAGCCCTCACCCACGGCACCTACCAGGCCACCTTCGGCACTCACGTGCTGACCCAGGCCCGGGACACCGACGGCAACCGCACGCCGTGGCTCTACGGCGCGGGCGCACCCGCCGACGGCACCCCCGTCGAGGGATGGCCGACCGGCATCACCACCAACTTCACCGTCCTGGGCGGCGACAGCACCACCGCCGTCCTCAACTACGCGCAGCCCAACGGTGTGCAGCACCTGATGCTCGTCGACCTGGCCACCGCGAAGGTCACCGGCGACGTGGCCCTGAACGTCCTGCCGACCGGCGTCGCGCTGAGCGCGGACCGGCTGGTCTGGTGGTCCGGTGGCTGGTCGGCCCATGTTCTGGACCGCGCCGACCTCGCCGCCCCCGGGACGGCGCTGAAGCTGCCCGGCACGGAGGGCACCCCGTCCGTGGGCATCGCCGGGAACTGGCTGGTGGTGGCTCGTTCCGTGCCGGCGAACCCGCAGGACTGGGTCGACAAGTCCGGCGAGCGGCTGATGGCCGTGCCCCTGACGGGCGGTGACCCGGTCACCCTGCTCCGGCACGCGAACACCTCCCTCGTCACCGCGCCGGACGGCGGCCTGCTGGCCGTGGGCGGCACCGACTCCGGCAGCTGGGCGGTACGCCGGGTCGCCGACACGGGGGCGGCCGCGCCGACGCTGACCGGGCTGACCGCTGTTCCGCCCGTCGCCGCGAGGATCGACCGGCTGTCGCTTCAGAACGGCACGCTGGCCACCGACGAGGCCGACGCCAGTTTCATGGGCGCGTACTACACCCGGCCGATCGCCGCCGACGGCACGCCGGGCGCACCCACCTGGCAGGCCTGGGACGGCAACAACGTGGGCCCGTACGCCACCGGTGACGGCCGCGCGGTGACGTTCACCGCCGACTCCGACCCCACGAGTGGCTCGTACGTCCAGTCCGTCTTCAAGAACGACGCGGCGGGCTTCTTCCGGGTGCCCTCCACCTCCGGAGCCCTCCTCGACGTCACCGGCCGCTACGCGATCGTCAACGGCTCCTCCCCGGCCAAGCAGTACATCGGGGACCTCGGCGTGTACTCCGATCTCCAGCCCATCGTGACCCGCTCGGTCACGGCCGCCTCCGTCTGGGGCACCAAGGTGTGGACGCCGGGCTCCGGCACGGGGGTCGTCACCGCGAAGGACCTGAAGACCGGCAAGGTCACCGACACGATCGCCACCGGCGCCCCGTGCGCGGCCAAGGAGCTTCAGGTGGTGGGCCGTTGGATCTACTGGTCCTGCGGCCCGACCTCGACGGCCGGGGTGTGGGACCGTACGGCGAAGAAGAACATCGCACTCCCGTCCGGCGAGGCCCTGCTCGGCGACGGCTATGTCGTACGGCACGACACCGCGGCCGGCGCGCTCCTGCTCACCTCCTTCGCCGACGGCACCGCGGACACCCGGAAGATCGGCGACCTCGCGGCGAGCGGCTCCAGCCGGCGCGGGGTGACCTGGACCGTGGACAAGTTCGGCGGTCCTGCGGCCTACGTCGACGCGGACCGGCGGATCCACCTGGTGCCCAGCGGGACCGCCACCCAGGCTCTCGGAGTGATCGAGTCCGAGGTGACGAGCAGCTTCGGCGGCGAGTCGTGGTGGCAGTGGCGCGGGCTGCTCTCCAAGCCCGCCGCCTCCTGGAAGGCGACGCTCACCAGCAAGGCCACCGGCGCGTTGGTCCGCACGCTTTCCGGCGGCGCGGTGTCGGGCAACCTGACCGCGCGGTGGGACGACCGCGACGGGAAGGGCGCGTACGTCCCCAACGGCACCTACACCTTCAGGCTGACGGCCCAGCCCGCCGACGGGTCGGGGCCCGCGTTGACGGTCACCAAGACGGTGCGCGTGTCCTACGGAGCCGTCGTACGCCGCGACTTCACCAACTACGACACCTGGTCGCCCGACGGGATCGGCGACGTGCTGACCCTCAGCCCGTCCGGTGTCATCAGCTACCGTCCGGGCAACGGGACGGGAGGCCTCGGCAAGGCCATGTCCGCCTCGGGCTGGCCCTCCTCGGTGACCCTGGTCCCGTTCGGTGACCTGAACGGCGACCGACAGAACGACGTCCTCGTCCGCTTCAGCAGCGGTGAACTGCGGGCGTACCGGACCTGGCGAGGCCAGGCCTTCCTCACCAACACCCCGCGCACCTCGCTCGGCAAGGGCTGGAACCAGTACGACGTCCTGACCTCGCCGGGGGATGTGAACAGCGACGGACGGCCCGACCTCATCGCCCGCAACCGCACCACCGGCGCCGTGTACCTCTACAAGGGCACGAGCGCGGGGAAGCTGTCGGCGCGGGTGAAGCTCTACGACAACTGGAAGACGTACAAGAAGATCGTGGGCGTCGGCGACTTCAACGGCGACGGCCGCGGGGACCTGTTGGCCCAGGACAAGTCCAACACGCTGTGGCGGTACGACGGGAACGGCACCGGCGGCTTCAAGGCGCGCGTGAAGCTCGCCGCGAACTGGGGCTCGTCGTACAACGTCGTCGTCGGCGTCGGCGACATCACCGGCGACGCCCGAGGGGACATCATCTCCCGGGACACCTCGGGCGCGATGTGGCGCAACACCGGTAACGGCAAGGGGTCGTTCGGGGCCCGTACGAAGATCGCGACCGGGTGGCAGGGGTACAAGAGCGTGTACTGACCGGACTTCAGCCGAGGCCCGTCGACTCCCGGGCGACCATCGTGCGGAAGTCGTGCGATGGCCGCCCGGTGAGGCGCGCCGTAGGTCTCGTAGCCGCGGGCCGGCCCAACGTTTGGGTATCGGGGTGAACCCCCTGGTCCCGGTCTTGCGGTAGCCGCCGTCCGCCCCGGTCTTGCGGATCGTGGGGTGGTCGGCGGCGACCTGGTCGAGCAGGCGGGTGACGGCATACCCGTGTGCCCTGGCTCCTCGTAGCGGGCACGCTGCTGGAGGTCTTCACGCTCTGCGAGTCGGTCACGCAGGCCGAGGGCTCGGCGTCCCGGCCCTCCTGCGCGCGGACCAACTCCCGTAACAGACCGTTGAGCTGGGCGAAGATTCTGTCCTGCTGCCACTTGGCGAAGTAGCCGTAGACGGAGTTCCAGTGCGGGAAGTCGTGCGGCAGGTGATGCGCGCAGGTCCTGGATGCCGCGGAGTGCTTAGGGCCGGTCATGCCCGGGACGCGAGGTACCGCCAGTCGTTCCACGTGTCGAGCCGCTCCCTGTATGCCGCCTCGACCACCGGATAGGGGTAGGTGCCGAGGAAGAGCCGCAGGGGTGGTGCGTCGGTATCGACGAGTTCGAGGACGGCGGCGGCGGTGGCTCGCGCGTCCTGAGGCGTGCGGGCGGATGCGCCGGCCCGGCGTGCGGCGCGGACGGGTTCGTACGCGGGGAGCGGCTCGGTGTGCACCGCCGAGGCGCCCGACCAGTCGGTGCCGTAGGGGCCGGGTTCGACCAGGGTCACGTTGATCCCGAACGGAGCGATCTCCTGGGCCAGGGCCTCGCTCATGCCCTCCAGGGCCCACTTGGACGCGTTGTACAGACCGAGCGTGGGGAAGGCGGCGAGGCCACCGAGGCTGGAGACCTGCAGAATGTGGCCGCTGCCCTGGGCCCGCAGGTAGGGCAGGGCCGCCTGCGTCACCCACAGCGGGCCCAGCAGGTTGGTGTCGAGCTGGGCGCGAGCCTGTTCCTCGGTGGTTTCCTCGACCATGCCGAACAGGCCGTAGCCCGCGTTGTTGACGACCACGTCCAGGCGGCCGAAGGTTTCCGCAGCCTGGCGCACCGCGGCGGTCGCGGCGGAGCGGTCGGTCACGTCGAGGCGGAGCGGGAGGATGTCGTCCCCGTGGGCATCGAGGAGGGGCCGCAGGGTCTCGGGGTCGCGTGCGGTGGCGGCGACGCGGTCGCCGCGGTCGAGTGCGGCTTCGGCCCAGATACGGCCGAAGCCGCGGGACGCGCCGGTGATGAACCAGGTCTTCATGACATGGAGCCTGCGCTGTCCGCGCATCGGCAGCCAGCACCCCCGGAGGGTTACCCTCGCACCATGGCGGCCGACAACCTTCTGGGAGATTTCCTCAAGGCCCGGCGCGGGCGGGTCGCTCCGGCGGACGCGGCGGTGGCCGGCACCGGACGACGCCGGGTGGCGGGGTTGCGCCGGGAGGAACTGGCCCGGCTCGCCGGAATCAGCGAGCCGTACCTGGTCCGGCTCGAACAAGGCGTCGACCGGCAGCCCTCGTCCCAGGTGCTGCGCGCCCTTGCGCGGGCGCTGGAGCTGGACGCCGACGCCTGGGCACACCTGCTCGCACTCGCCGGCCCCGGCCCCGTGCCGCCATCGCGGACCGAGGTCTCGACGGACGTGCACCGGCTGCTCGACGCGTGGGCGGGCCGCCCTGCATACGTGCGCGACCGGTGCTTGGACGTGCTGGCGGCGAACAAGTGGGCCCGCGCGCTCAGCCCGATGTACGAGCCCGGGCGCAACCTGGCCCGGGCGGTGTTCCTCGACCCGGCGTCCCGCCGGCTCTTCCCCGACTGGGCGGAGGTTGCCGCGCAGACCGCGGCGGCCCTGCGCGCCGAAGCCGACCTGCGCGACTCCAGAACCGTCCGCCTGGTCGCCGAGCTGGAGACGGACGAGGAGTTCCACCGTCTGTGGGTGCGGCACGAGACGCGGCCCGCCCGTGACGAACTCAAGCGCTTCGCGCATCCAGTCGTTGGCAGCCTCGCCCTGCGAAGGCAGGCACTCACCATCGGCGGGGCCGAGCAACAGGTGATCATCGTGTACCAGGCGACAGCCGGGAGCGCGTCCGAGACGGCCCTGGCGCGTCTTCTGTGACGCACCAGGCGCTTTTGCCGCTATCAGGGAGCCTCGACCTCCGTTCTGGCGTGACAGAAGGCCTGCTGAATGAGTACTTGTGACACGTCGGGTGCCTCGCCGGTGACACACCAGGCCGCTTCGGCTGTTCCCATCCGCCGGCCCACCCGGCCCCACCGGTGACAACTCCCGAGCTCCCAGTCAAAGGGTTGAGCCCACTCTCGTCATGCCGCTGAAGCGGACGGGGCGTTGATCACGCGAGTTTCGGCAGCAGCAGCCTCGGCGGCCTGCGCCTCGGCCTTCTCCACGCCAGCTGACGCGATCGGCTACGGTCCGTTCGAGAACCTCGGAACCGGCAAGTGCCTGGCTGTCCCCCACGACAGCAGTGCCGACGGTATCGGTCTGATCCAGTGGACCTGTAACAGCGGCAGCGAACACCTGCGGGAGCTGACGAAGGTGCCGGGCGGAAACAATGCCCGGTTCGTCATCGCGAAGTGGCCTGGCTCGAAGTGCCTGGCCATACCCAACTCCAATACGGCCAACGGCACCCAGGCCATTCAGTGGACGTGTGACTACCACGACAGCGATCAGATAGGGATCTACGACAGCAGGCCCGCGAACTCCAGGGCCAGCTCGATGCGCTCGCCACGGTGACCACTCACCTGTACGCCGAAAACCTCACCCCTCACCACCACAGCCCGTCCGCCACTGCCGCAGGCCCAGCAGGGGCGCTGTGCCGTCCCATGCCGACCGAATGACGCGGCGGCCTCGCCGGTTGCCCGACGCCCTCCGGCTGCCTTGCGCTTGGCAGCGCCGCCGGGTGCGCTGACAACGGCTAACACAATGAAATAGCAGAGGGCGGCCCCCGCAACTGCCAAACGAACTGGGCGGTCTACTGACGGGTGAGGTCGTCATCGATGGTTGTGTTGGATGCCAGGAGATCAGTCTGCCTTTGCGCTGTACCGTCTTCGGAGACGATCAAAGGGAGGGGCACGGTGACCAATGATCTCCAGTTCAGTTGGGAACTGAGTGGCAGCGGGTGGGCGACGTGTCTGATCAAGGACGACTCTTCGGAGCGGAAGGACATCGTCAGCTACTGCACAGATGCTCTTGCCGACTTGCTTCGCGGTGTGGTGGGTCTGTACGGCCCCACACCTGTCCAGCGCTTCTCCTTTGACCTTGAACCGGCTGAAGTGAGGTGGGTACTGCGAGGCACGGGTTCGGACGTTGATCTGGCGATCTACCGCTTCCCTGACATGTCCGCGAGCTTTGATGCGCCTGACCAGGAAGGCACGCTCGTCTGGGGATCCACACAGTCGCGAGGCCTTCTTGGTCATGTCGTCATGGAGGCCGCTCAGGCAGTACTGCAGGTTCACGGCGAGGACGGCTATCGGGCGAAGTGGGTTCAGCACTCCTTTCCCGTCGCTGTACTGCAAGACCTCCGCCGACTGCACCTTCAGCACGACAGGTGTGAACTGCAGCATGGTGTTGCCATCTCATAGGACGCTGGATGCTTCCCTGGGCAGATCTGCACGGCAACAGCGCCCAGCCGCTCGATGACCTCTATCGGCGGCAGCGCAATACGCCGAGCTGCCGGTGAGTGATCAGGCAGCAGGCGAGTTTGAGGAATGCCTCGTGAATGTCGGCTCGCCGTTCCCATCGGATGCGCAGACGTCGGAAGCCGTCCAACCACGCGAAACTCCTCTCCACGCCCCATCGGTAAGCGCCCAGACCGGTGCCGTGCGGGGTGCCGCGGCGGGCGATCGCTGGCACGATGCCGCGGGCGCGGACCTGGTCGCGGTAGATGTCGTGGTCGTAGCCCCGGTCGGCGAACAGCGAGTCCGGCTTGCGGCGGAGCCGGCCGCGGACCGGCGGGATCGCATCGAGCAGCGGTAGGAGTCGGGTGACGTCGTTGCGATTGCCGCCAGCCGACAGGACCGCGAGCGGGGTGCCGTGCCCGTCGGCGATGAGGTGATGTTTGGAACCGGCTCGGCCGCGGTCGACCGGTGGGGGGCCCGTGTGCTGCCCCCCTTTTAGGGCCCTGACATGGGACGAGTCGACCACGCAGCGGGACCAGTCCAGCAGCGGGGACGAGGCATTGAGTTCGGCGAGCAGGACCTCGTGCAGTCGCTGCCGGACTCGGGCCTCGTTCCAGTCCCGGGCAGGTACTCCCACTGGATTCCGGTGTGCAGCACATACAAGATCCCGCACAGCACTTCCCGGTCCGGCAACGGCTTGCGGCCGGTCGGGATACCGGAACCTGCGCCCACGCTGCGGCAGCAGGGGCTCCAGGTGATCCCGCAGCTCATCCGACACGATCCGCGGCGCCGTCCCCACACAAGGCCCGAACGCTCAACTCCCGCGCCGGACACGGCCATCAGGACCGATCCACCTCATTGTGTCAGCCGTTGTAATGGCAGCCAGGGCCCGAGTCGATGATCACGCAGGCGGCCACCACCCTGATGACCAGGCGCATCACCCGCCGGACTTACCACCGCACCGGCCAGCAGCCCTCCCGAGGGCACGAACGAGAGTGATCACCATGGTCCGGCCGACGGGCAAGGCCACCTTTCCCGGCCGCGAGGCCAACGCCGTCGCCCGGTCGACGGAGGGCTGCCGGGGCGGTCTGTTACGCGGCGGTTTTCGTCCCGATGCCGTGGGCGAGGAGGCTCTCGGCGGTATCCGCGATGGTGTCCTCGATGGGGCGCGCTCGCCACCCGAGGAGCTTCTTCGCTTTGGCGCTGGTGGCGTCGAGATCCCGGCCGAGCTGGTGTTTGAGCAGGCGCAGTTCCGGGTTCACGATGCCCAGTGTGCGGGCGACCCACACGGGCAGTTCACGCGTCGGGGCCTTCGCGGCCCGCTCACCGAGGCGGTCGTGCAGGGTGTGTGCGATGTCGATGACGCGCAGGCTGTGCCCGGCGATTGCAAGGAAGCGTTCGCCGGCGGCTGCCGGATCGGTCATCGCGCGCAGGTGGAGATCCGCGACGTCCCGTACGTCGACGAAGCCCATTCCGAAGGGAGGGCACGCGGGGACCTGTCCTTCGAGCATCCTGCGGACCAGTCGCAGGGACGGCGGGTCGTCCAGGCCGAGCAGGGGGCCAAGGACCCCCACGGGGTGGACCGCTGCCAGTTCCAGACCGCCGCCTTCGTCCTGGATGAACTGCCAGGCGGCGCGTTCGGCGAGTGTCTTGGAGCGCTGGTAGGGCGGGATGTCGCTGTCGACGTTGGTCCAGTCCTCCTCGGTGAACGGGGTCGTGCGCGGGGGGTGCCCGATCCCGACGGCGCCGAAGGCGCTTGTCAGGACGACCCGGCGCACACCGGCGTCGCGGGCGGCGCGCAGCACCCGCAGGACGCCCTCGCGTGCCGGGACCACCAACTCGTCGTCGTTCGCCGGCGTATGGCGCAGTGTCGGCGAGGCGACGTGCAGGACGAACTCGCAGCCGGCGACGGCGGCATCCCAGCCCTCGGGCTGTTCGAGGTCGGCGCGTACGACCGTGAGGCGGTCGTCGTCGAACGGTGTGGCCGCGTGCAGCCAGGACCGTAGTGCCGGTTCGCGCCGCAGGTCGCGGACCGTGGTGCGGACGGTGTGCCCGGCATCCAGCAGGGCGTGGATGCACCAGCTCCCGATGAATCCGGTTCCTCCGGTGACCAGTACCTGTGTCATCTGTCTCTCCTCAGCTCTCGGCTCGTGCGGTAAGGGGTGCCAGCGGGTGCGTCGCACGGTGGCGCTGGGTGGCGGCCACGCTGCTGCCGAGGAGGGCGTGGCCGATCATGATCGGGTAGATGACGGCGCGCTCGAACAGGCCGATGTTCCACATCCAGCCGGTGAACACGTCGGTCATGAAGAGGGGGAACGCGATCAGTCCGGCGGTGCCGAGCGCGGTGCTGGCGATCGAGCGGCCCCTGGTGAGGCCGATGCGGGTTCCGCTGGTTCCGACGGCGATCGCCATGATGTTGCCGGCGAGCATGACGCCCTGCGCGCCGAAGGTGTGGAAGGCGATCAGGCCGTTGTCGACGTTGGTGTTGGAGCCCTGGACGATGCCGACGAGTGAGACTCCGACGCCGGCGAGAACGGCGAGGCTCATGATGATGATCGGGCGGGTGCCCTTGCGCGGGTCGAACAGGAGGAATGTGCCGACGATCAGGAGGGCGCCGTAGATCACCCAGCCGGTGTCCATGACGGCGCCGAGGGGGGAGTTGGCGACCTGGCCGAACGCGGTCTGCGGAGGACCGGTCAGGCCGAGGTGGCTGACCCAGTTGTACAGGGGTGAGTACGGCGGGTCCTGCCAAGCGGCGGCGGTGATGAACTCGGCGACCCAGGACACGAGTGGGCCGAGAAGGATGAGGAGGGCTCCGGCGCGAGCAGGGGGCGCCGGAGCGGACGATGGGGTTCATGCGAGAGCCATTCCGGGAACGCGCTGGCGGATGGCCTCCATCTCGGCCTCGTCCGAGACGCCCTGCCAGTCGTAGCGGGGGGTGTACGGGGCCTCCAGGGCGCGCACTTCGTCGTCGGTGAGCTCGATGTCGAGGGAGGCGACAGCCTCGTCGATCTGCCGGATCGACCCGGCGCCGACCAGCGGCGCGGTGACGACCGGCTGGCGTCGCAGCCAGGCGAGCGCGACCTGTGCGCGGCTGACGCCGTGTGCGGCGGCGACCTGCCCGACGGCGTCGACGATCGCGTGGTTGGATGCCTCCTCGGCCGGCGAGTAGAGCAGGTCCGCGTAGGCTGCGTCCGTCTGGGAGCGCACCGTCGAGCGGGCGTCGTCCCACGCGCGGGTGAGGCGGCCGCGGGCCAGCGGCGACCAGATGATCGTGCCGACGCCCTCATCCAGGCACAGCGGGATCATCTCGCGCTCCTCCTCACGGGCGAGGAGGTTGTAGTGGTCCTGCATCGACACGAACCGTGCCCAGCCGTTCTCCTTCTGCAACCGCAGCGCCTTCGCGAACTCCCATGCGTGCATGGACGAGGCGCCGAGGTAGCGGACCTTGCCGGCCTTGACGAGATCACTGAGCGCTTCGAGGGTCTCCTCCCAAGGGGTGGAGTGGTCGTTGCGGTGGATCTGGTAGAGGTCGATGTAGTCGGTGCCCAGGCGGCGCAGTGAATGGTCGACCTCGGTCATGATCGCCTTGCGTGACAGGCCGCGGCCGTTGGGTCCCAGCCGCATCGGATGGCGAAGCTTGGTCGCGATCACCACCTCGTCGCGGTCTGCGAAGTCCTTCAGGGCGCGGCCGAGGATCTCCTCGCTGGAACCGTTGGAGTACATGTTCGCGGTGTCGAAGAAGTTGATCCCCGTCTCCAGCGCGTGCTTGATGAGCGGGCGCGCGTCCTGTTCGCCCTTCGACCAGACGGGGTGCCCGCGGTCGGGCTCGCCGTAGGTCATCGCGCCGATCGCGATCGGGGATACGTCGAGGCCGGTGGTGCCGAGCTTGATGTATTGCATGACGCTCCGTAGAGTAGGTGGAGAGCTCTCCGGATAACGTAACGGAGAACTCTCCACTTAGCAAGGTGAGGTCCCGTGGTCCGCTCGGACGCCCGTGAGAACAGGGCGCGCATCCTCGCCGCCGCACGCGAAGCGCTCGCGGCGGACGGCAGTACGTCGATGAACCAGATCTCCCAGCGCGCGGGAGTCGGCGCGGGCACCCTCTACCGCAACTTCCCCACCCGCGAGTCGCTGGTCCTGGCCGTCTACCAGGACGAAGTGGCACGCATCACCGGCACCGTGCCCGACCTGCTGGCCCAGATGCCGCCGCTGGAAGCGCTCCGCCACTGGACGACCGACCTCGTCGAGGCCATGCGCAGAAAGCACGGCCTCGGCGACGCCCTGGGCCCGGGCGCGCACCAGGCGATCAGCGAGCAGAGCTACGGTCCGGTCATCGCCGCGATCACCCAGCTCCTCGACGCAGGCAAGAAGGACGGGAGCATCCGCCCGGACGCCGACCCAGGAGACTTCCTCCAGCTCACCGGCGCCCTGTGGCGCGCCGCGGCCGGCCCCGAGGACCGGGCGCCCCACATGCTCGCGCTCATCCTCGACGGACTCCGCGCGCACCGGTGAACGACGCCCACGCGACAGGGCCCGTCAGATGAACGACTCTTCTGCGGAATCGGATTTATCAAGCTGGCGCTGCTTTGCCCTGTCGGACGTCGGCGATCGACAGCAGCTGAGCCCTGCCGGGTGCCGTGATCTGCTGAGGTGGCCGGCTCTCCGGGTCGATACCGAAGCTCTCCAGGAGGCAGCGCTGCGAAGGCCAGGCCCCGTCCGGGCCGGACCTCTGCCCTGGACTATTCAGCACTGTGCGGATTCCGGGGCGTGATGAGTACGGGCACGGGGGCGTCTGACGGCACGTCGGGCGTGGTGTACGGCCGAGTCGGAGCGTCCGTCGATGCACCTGATCCCACTGCGAGCCGGGGAGCGCCAAGAAGTCGCCCTCGCCGCACTGCGAGAGCTGTGCCCTGGTGAGATTCGGCGGGGACCTCGACTACGCGAGCGGCTGGTTCGTTGCCGACTGCTGCGAGATCTTCGGACGCAGGGCCGTGTGCACCAACGTGGTTGTCTTCGAGGAGGCGGCCCCGACGGCGTACTGCTGGTGGATCATTCCCTCGACGAGGCGACGACGGCCACGCGCGCGACGGTGAACCCTCCGGATCAGTGACCGCCACGATCCAGGGCGGTCCACCGCGCGCCCGGCCCGGACGTGCGCACCGCCCGTTCTCACCCCGATGCCTGGCTGAAGCGTCGGGAATCCGGATCCGAGAGCCGGGACCGCCCCGCCGGACAGCGGGCACCGGCTGATTGCACTCATTGCTCTTCGAGTTGCACGGCCAGCCGGGCGGCGGCGGTGACGGTGGAGTCGAACTCCCGGCAGGCGACCACGGCGTGTGTGACGCCGGTCGCCGCGCGGATCAGGTCGAGTCGTGCGGTCTTGCCCGCCTGTGCGTGCAACCGGGCGTCCAGCCAGGTGGTGGTCGTGCTGACGTCCGTGGTCCGGGTGTGTTCGCCGTGCAGGAGGCGTGTGCCGTCGTGCACCGCAGTGGTGCGCAGTTCGGGAAGGCCAGTGTCCTCGGTGGCGAGTGTCCCGTCGGGGCTCAGTGTCCAGCGGGCATGGGCGAGGCGGTCCGCGATGTCTTGAGCCTGCGTGAGTGACCCGGACAGCGGTTCGACCGAGGTGACGCGGAGTGTGCGGAAGGAGCGCATCCGGGTGTCGGCGGGTGCGGCGGAGCCCGTGGTGTCCGGTACCCGCGGGGCGTCGAAGGACGGGAGTCCTTCGGGTCGGCCGGGAGCCGCGGGCCTCGAAGGGCTGGGGCACGGCGTCGGCAGAGTGGGCCCTGCGGCTGTGCTGCCGCCTGCCGGAGGGGCGGCCGTGGCATCCGGGGCCCGGGAATCGGCCTGGGAGGGCGCGCCAGGTTTCGGGCCGGCCGGGAGGAGGCCGAGGACCAGGATCAGCAGGGGGAGCAGGGCGGAGGTTGCGTACACGGCGGGTGAGAGGGTGCCAGCCGCTCGCCCACGCCACCCCCACAGCCGTGCCCACACGCCGGCAATCAGGGGCCAGACGGCGAGCGCGACCAGCACCGCCCACCACGTGGGGCCCCAGGTGAGCTGTTCATGGGAGAGTGACACGGCCTTCCAGGTGGCGTCGCCGGATGACGGGTCGCCGAGCAGGTGGTAGGCCAGTGCGGCGCCGAACAGGTCCAGCAGGTTCTCGGTGAGCACCGCCGCGGGCCACAGGAGGACGAGCAGGAGCTGGGTCACCGGCTGTTCGGTACGGGTGGTGAACCACAGGCGCATGCGGACGGGCGGGTGGTAGAGCCGGGCCAGAGCGTCGCGGGGGGAGTGCGCCAGAGCGTTCAGTGCCCGCTGTTGCGCTGCCCGTACGGCTGTCCCGGCCGCGTACCGGTCGGCTGTCAGTTCCGCCGACCACAGGGCGCTGACCACGATCAAGAGGATCTTGGGCACGCTCAGGACCACCAGGACGATCTGAGCGGACATCAGGGGAGTGGCGGCGTTCCCGGAGGCGAACAGCAGTGCCACGGGCAGCAGGCCGAACACCGCGAAGACGTACGGCCAGGCCCTGACCAGGCCGGTGAACGGGCTGCCGAGCCCGGCGACATGCTGTTCGCCGTACCGGAGGTGGCCGATCTCGTGCAGCAGGACTGCTTCGGCCGCCTCCCGGTCCCTCTCCCACAGGCTGACCAGCGGGCTGAAGACGCCGACCCGTGTGGTGCGCCAGCCACTGGGATAGACGCGGGCGAGCTGGTCCCGGCGCACGGTGACCCGCAGTTCGGTGCCGGGCGCCCGGTCGGTGAGGAAGCGCCGCATCTGGTCGTAGACGTGCGGTGTGCCGTCCGGCTCGTGGTCCGGCGGCTTCAGCTTGTAGCGCCGTTCGACCCACCGTGTGCGTGGTTGGGGCGGGACCACAGAGAGCGCACCTGCCAGGAGGAAGACCAGGGGGAGCAGTTGTACGAGGGTCAGCGCCAGAGCCGTGAACAGGCCGCGGCCGCGGCCGTGCTGGGGCCCGGTCCAGGACGCCGTCCAGATCAGCCAGTCGACCAGGAACGGGACTTGTATGGCGAACAGCGCCAGGGTCAGCCAGAGCCAGGGCGGCGGTCCCCACAGCCGTGTGGCCCGGCTGGCGGGCGTGGTTGGGGCTGGGCGGCGAGCGGGGTCCGCCGGGTTCATACGCCGCCCGTCTCCTCCGGCGTCGTGGGAGGCCTTCCCTGCATCGGGTCGGCTCCGGGCACCGTGCGGCGGCGCAGCAGGCCGAAGACCGCACCGGTGCGACGGCGCACGGGGGTGAGCAAGCGCGGGGTTCTGCGTACGGCCGGTTCGGGCGGCTCGTTCGCGACCAGGGCGTCGAGGAAGGCCGCGACGCCTCCGCGGTCCTCCGCGGCCAGGAGTTGGGCGGTCAGCTGGGCCACCAGTTCCTCGGCCGTGGCGGCGTCGACTCCACGGGCGCGCAGCCGCCCGCACATGCGCAACGCGGCCAGCACGGCCTCGCCGGAGGGCTGCGGCGGCGCGCCCGGAGTCCGGCTGTCCGCGTTCTCCTCGTCGGTGGGCCCGGTGCCGCCCTCTTGCGCCTGCCCGTCGGCGGCGTCCGCGCCAACGGGACCCGTCGTCGGGCGCTGGTCCAGCCCGGTGCGCTGCGCCCGCAGACTGACCAGCAGGGCCGCCGCGGAGACGGCATTGGCGAACTGCTGGCTGGCCAGGGCCGCCTTCACCGCGTCGGCGGCGTAGGCCAGCGCGTCCAGCAGCTCGGGCAGCAGGGTGGCGATCTCGCCGCCGAACCCACCGGGCGCGAACCCTCCGGTCCGGAACAGCTCCCGGCGCCCCGTGCCTCCGGCGGCGTAGGCACGGGTGATCTGCGCGGCGAGAACGGTTTCGTCAGGAGCCGCCCATCGTGCTATCTGCACGCCCCAGCGGTCGAAGTCCTCACCAGTCACAGAACTCTCCGTCCCCCGTTGCCGTGCGTCCCCTCGCGCGGATCACGTCGAAGCCCCGGCGAACTCGAAACGGAACTCCAACTGGCCGTCGCCGGTGCTGCCTTGCGCTGCCAGGTTCGCGCTGCCGCCCTCGACCTCACCGTCAAGCGTCGTGCCCTCGGCTACGGCGTGCGGGTATCCGCCCGGCAGTTCGCCGAGGTCGGAGCGGCAGGGGACAAGGAGACTGGGCCAGTTGAGCAGGTTGAGGGCGACGGCCTGCTCGGTGTGGGGGTCGGTGAGCCGTCCGCTCAGTTCCCCGTCGTCCCACGCCAGCTCCCAGTAGGTGAGCAGCAGGTTCGGGTCACGCGGGTTCCCCGCCAGATCCTGGCTCGAACCGGTACTGACGGCCGACGACCAGAACGACACCGCGCCCGCCTCGGAGGGCTGCCCCACGGCGAGCAACAGGGAGAACGGGTTGGTCTCGGTCTCGCCCCCGCCGGTGCGCGGGCGGGCGAGGTCCAACGTGGCGTTCATGGAGTACGTCTTGGTGTCCGCGAACCGCCGTGAACCGTCGGCGCTGCAGTAGTCGTACACATCGACCGTGACCTGCGCCGTCCCGCTGTACTGCTTCCCCCACAGTGCGGCAGCGCCGGTCGGCTCACTCGGCACAGTGTCGGCCGTGGAGGGCACGGGGGACGGAGTCGCGGTCTCGACCGTAGGGGAATCCGTGGGCACGACGGTGGGTTCGGTGGTGGCGGGTGACGGTGGGGCGTTGTCCGCCGCGGACGTGGACGAACCTTCCGGCTCCGCTGAGTTGGACGATCCGTCAGCCGAGCAGCCGGTCAGCAGCACACCGAGCAGCCCCGCGCACACACCGGCCGCCACTACGGCGCGGGCGCACCGCACCCCCGCCCCAGAAAGGAATGTCACAACGCCCCCCTGCCCCCACCGGGTCTTCAAACGCGACGACCCGGGGCAGAGATGCTACGGTGCGCAATCGTTCAACTACGCATGATCAGTGCTTCGTTACCGTTCCGTGCTCGACCATCCGGCCCGTCCACTCTGTCGCTTGGTGCGACATGGTTGCCCAGCGCGAGGCACACCACCCTCGAGTCCGCGCGTGACTGCTGAGGCTGCCCTGCCCATGTCCGCCGTCGGCCGGCGAGTCAGGGCAACGCTGCGCCGCCCGCAGGAAGGACGTCCCGCGGGTACGGGGAGCAGAGGTTGCGGGTCTCGAGGATCTGGTTGGCGGCTGCGGCCGTCGCCGGACTCGCCGTCGTCACGCTCAGCGACTTGTTCGCCTCTTCGGCCTCAGCGTCCTTTTGGACCGGGTGGCGGGGACGACGTTCGGCAGCGCCGAGAGCCTGACGGAGGTGAGGGTGGGCGTGGGGCAGTGCACGGCCGCCGACGCGCTGCGCCTCGCCGCCGTTGCCGCCGTGTAGATCGTCGTCCACTACCCGCTGCGACAAATCCCCCTCAGGCTGATCGAGAGGAGAAATAAGGGGTACACGGCCGCGCATGGCACCGAAGAACGATCACTCCAAGCTCCTACGGGCGGTACGGCAGATGCGCCGCATCCGAGCCTTCTACGCGCTGGGCGCTCTTCTCTGGGCGGCGACGGCCGCCTGGGGAGGCTGGCAGAACCCGGGCAGTCGGCAGATGTGGGTGCCCGTACTCCTGTTGGTCGTCTTCGCCGGGCTGCTGTCCGCCACCACCCTGTGGCTGCGGCAGCACCGGTCCGAGGACGCCGACCGGCCCGCCCACCACGCGGCTCCACGGAGGCCGGCGGTCCGTCGCCACGCGAGCGCCTGACACGCGGACCTGCGCGCCCGGGGTCTGAGGACCCGCGGCGGAGCTCGGCCGGGCACGAAGCCGTCGGCGCCGAGGACGACGCGGTCGCCGACGCGTGGCGCAGACGGTTCTCGCCGGAGCGGGCCTCCTGAGGCCGGCCGAGGTCGCTCCCCGTGGACGTCCTCCGAGGGCACCTGCCGAGGCCCCGTGCCCGGCAAACCCACCACGCGCATCGTGCGGCGCGGGAGTTGCGACGGCGCCGACACCCGTGGGGCCGGCGCCCGCTGAGGGGCCGCCCGGGGGGTAGTCGCTTGCCATGACTGTCTACGGATTACACGCCTCGCACGAGCAGACTCCGCCCGCGAGTCTGCTCGACGCCGTGGTACGCGCGGAGCAGGCGGGCTTCACCGCCGCCATGTGCTCGGACCACTTCTCGCCGTGGAGCGTGCGTCAGGGGGAGTCCGGCTTCGCCTGGGCATGGCTCGGAGCCGCCCTCCAGGCCACCGACCAGGTGCCGTTCGGCGTGGTGAACGCGCCCGGCCAGCGTTACCACCCCGCCGTCATCGCCCAGGCGATCGCCACGCTCGCGTCCATGAACCCGGGCCGGTTCTGGACCGCGCTCGGCACCGGAGAGGCCTCCAACGAACACATCACCGGCGCGGGTTGGCCCCGCAAGGACACCCGGTCAGCGCGCCTGCGGGAGTGCGTCGACGTCATCCGGGCGCTGCTGCGGGGCGAGGAGGTCAGCCACGACGGGCTGGTGACCGTGGACCGGGCCCGGCTGTGGACGCTGCCGCCCGAGGAACCGCCGCTGGTAGGAGCCGCGTGCAGCACCGCCACCGCGGCCTGGTGCGCCGAGTGGGCGGACGGACTGATCACGGTCAACGCCCCGCCCGAACGCCTGCGCGCGATCATCGGCGCGTACCGTGACGCGGGCGGCCGTGGACCCCTCCACCTCCAGGTGCACCTGAGCTGGGCGCCCGACGAGGCCGAGGCGCTCGCCCTCGCGCACGACCAGTGGCGGACCAACGTGCACGCCCCGCCGGTCAGTTGGGACCTCGACTCCGCGGAACTGTTCGACGCCGTCAGCGAGCACGTCACCCCCGAGCAGGTGGCGCAAACGGTCAACGTCTCCTCCGACCTCGGCCGGCACACCGCCCAGCTCCAGGAGTACGCCGACCTGGGGTTCGACGCGGTGATGCTGCACCACGTAGGCCGGGAACAGACCGCGTTCATCGACGCGTTCGGCGCCGAAGTGCTGCCGCGCCTCGACGTGACCCGCCCGATCCCCGCCACGGCCAAGGAGTACCGATGCGTCTGACCCGCACGTCCGACCTGTGGTGGAAGAACGCGGTGGTGTACTGCCTGGACGTCGAGACGTACCAGGACGGCAACGGCGACGGCATCGGAGACTTCGCGGGGCTCACCCAGCGCATCGACCACCTGGTGCGCCTCGGCGTGACCTGCGTGTGGCTGATGCCCTTCTACCCCACGCGGGAGCGCGACGACGGCTACGACATCACGGACTTCTACGGCGTGGACCCGCGCCTGGGCACCCTCGGCGACTTCGCCGAGTTCGTCCGCACCGCACGCGACCGCGGCATCCGCGTGATCGCCGACCTCGTCGTCAACCACACCTCCGAGGACCACCCCTGGTTCAAGGACGCCCGCTCCAGCAGGGACTCCGCCCACCGCGACTGGTACGTCTGGAAGGACGAGCCCCCCGAGGACGGCCCCCAGGGCGTGGTCTTCCCCGACGCGGAGGACAGCCTGTGGGAGTACGACGAGGGCAGCGGCCAGTACTACCTGCACCGCTTCTACAAGCAGCAGCCCGACCTCAACGTCGCCCACCCCGAGGTCCGTGACGAGATAGCCCGCATCATGGGCTTCTGGACCCAACTCGGCCTGTCCGGCTTCCGGGTCGACGCCGTGCCCTTCCTGCTGGAGACCGACGGACAGAGCGACGCGGAGGAACTGCCCGACCCGCACGAGTACCTCGCCGACCTGCGTGCCTTCCTCGGACGCCGCAACGGCGAGTCGGTCCTGCTCGGCGAAGTCAATCTGCCCTACGACGGCACCACCCGCTTCTTCGGCGACCCCTCCTCGGACCGCGGCGACGAACTCACCATGTGCTTCGACTTCGTCGCGATGCAGCAGATGTACCTGTCGATGGCACGCCACGACGCCAGGCCGCTCGCCGCCGCACTGCGCGACCGCCCCGCGGCACCGCGCGACGCCCACTGGGCCATGTTCGTGCGCAACCACGACGAACTCACCCTCGACAAACTCAGCGACGCCGAACGGGCCGAGGTGTTCGCGTCCTTCGGCCCGGAGAAGGACATGCAACTGTACGACCGAGGGCTGCGCCGCAGGCTGCCGCCCATGGTCGACGGCGACCGCCGCCGCGTCGAACTGGCCTACAGCCTGCTGTTCACCCTGCCGGGCACCCCCGTGCTCTTCTACGGCGAGGAACTCGGCATGGGCGAGAACCTGGCCGCGGAGGGACGCCAGGCCGTACGCACCCCGATGCAGTGGACCCCGGAGAAGGCCGCCGGGTTCTCCACCGCCGAGCCGGACGCCTTCCCCAACCCGTTGGTGGACGGCGCGTTCGGTCCCCAGAAGATCAACGTGTACGAGCAGAGCCGCGATCCTGCTTCCTTGCTGAGCCGCATGCGTCTGTTCATCGAACGCTACCGGGAGGCCCCCGAACTGGCCTGGGGCGACTACCGTTTGCTCACGACGGGGGAGGACGCCGTGCTGGCGCACGTCTGCCGCGACGGTGACGGCACCGTGCTGGCCGTACACAACTTCGCGGACCGGCCTCACACCGTACGGCTGGAACTGGCCGAGGCCGGATCCGGCGGACGGTTGACGGACCTGCTCGACGAGGCGCACACCGGTCTCAAGGCAGGCGAGGACGGCATGTTCCACGTCGACCTGCCCCCGTACGGCTATCGGTGGCTCCGCGTCGGCACCCCGGCGGACGACCCCGAAAGCATCGCCTCCGGCTGACAGGCCGCTGTCGAAGAGCCTCTTGCCTGTCTTCGCAGGTCA
Source organism: Streptomyces sp. NPDC001536 (assembly GCF_042894505.1). NCBI lineage: Bacteria > Bacillati > Actinomycetota > Actinomycetes > Kitasatosporales > Streptomycetaceae > Streptomyces > Streptomyces sp. NPDC001536. The sequence goes on along the minus strand of NZ_JBIAVQ010000018.1, from coordinate 147,379 downwards.
GATGAGCGTGACTGGCTGAGGGACGTAAGGTCAGTCTCGTTGGTGACGCTCTCGCGGCCGTGTCCGGACTCCGGTGCGGACTCGACGGCCGGTCTTGCCATTCCGCATCACCGTGTAGCCGCCGGCGATGGGACGTGTCTGGCACCGCTTCACGTGCCGCCTACGGCCCTCGACGCTCAGGGGCGCATTCGCGTGGCGCACTCGTCGTCCCCTCGAAGTCGGACGACGTCAGGCGCGACACCTGTCCTGCGCGCCTGCCGACGTGCGGCCTTTCAGTCCCGCGGTGCGACGCGGATACGGTTCCCGTCAGGATCGGCTGCGAGGAAGGTCAGCCCGAACCCCGCATCATGAGGCTCGCGCAGGATCGTGACTCCCTTGGACTTCCACCTGTTGAAGGTCGCGTTGAGCTCGTCGGGTCCACCGTCGATGGCCAGGCAGATCTCACTGGCGCGCGGGACGTCCGGTGACAGATCCTCGAACTGGCCGGACCACAGACCGAGGTCAGCGCCCGGCCCCAGGGCGAAGGTGATGTATCCCGAAGTCTCGAACGAGGGGCTCATGCCGAGAAGGTCGCCGTAGAAGCGAGCTGCGGCGGGAGCGTCGTTCACGTAGATGATGGACACGACGGATGTGGTCATGGTTGTTCCCTCTCGCAGGTGGTAGGTACGCGTCCACCAGCCTGACCGGGATATGCGCCGCATCGTGTCGCAATTCGCTGAGAAAATCGGTGGGTGACCCCAGATCGCTTCTTCGCCCTGATGCTGCTCCTCGAATCGCGGGATGCCGTGACCACACAGGAACTCGCCTCAGCGCTCGGAGTGTCCCTTCGCACCATCAACCGAGACCTGAACTGGCTCCGCGACGCCGGTCTGCCGGTGACCGCACACCGGGGCCGCCTCGGAGGCGTGACCATGCTCCCCGGCTCCGGGCTCGACCTCACGCGACTCACACCGGGCGAGCGTGATCATCTGTCGCTCACCGGGCTCGATGAGAGGCAACGTGCGGAGCTCGACGCATCGGCCGAAGGCCGGCGCGCGCTCTCCAAGATCGCCGCTACACAGGCACGTCGAGGTGATGAGCTCTTGCCGCTCACCGACGTCGTGCATGTGGACAGCCGTCCCTGGGGTCAGGCACGAGCTTCCGGTACGAGTCCGGCTTCGCTGATCAGCGCGGTGCGGCGAGGCCGCCGGCTACGGATCGAGTACGCCAGCCCACGCGAGTCATGCCCACGCGGCCTGGTCGTGGATCCCTATGGGCTGTTCGCCAAGGCCGGCATCTGGTACCTGGTCGCCGACTGTGCACGAGTGCCACGGATGTACCGACTCGAACGCATCACGACGTGGAAAGAAGCCGACCAGCCACGGCGGATCCGCGATAGCCAGACCCTGGCAACCGTCGCTGCAGGGCTCATTGATCAGTGGGAGCACAACCATGCGATAGAGGTCAGCGCCACCATCGACCAGACTCAGATCGAGCGGGCGCAACGGATCTTTGGCCAACGACTCGTCCCGGACGACCATGAAGAATCCGCCACCGGCCGCAAGGTGACGATCCGCTTCCTGTATCTGGAGGACGTGCGAGCCCTACTGCCGTTCGGGAGCGCCATCACTGTGCACGGCCCCACCGAAGCCAGGGCTCACCTCCGCGACCTCGCCACCGACCTCGCCCACCACTACGCGCCGTCACCAACGCCCTGACCCACAACACGCTCGAAGCTCGCGGCCGTTGTCAGTGCCTGGAGCTACGGTCCACAGCATGACGTCGGCATCCGACTTCAAGACTGGGCGCTGGCTGCTGGGGGTCGCCGCGTGGTGGGCGCAAATCGGCGCCCTGGACATCCGGGCGCTCGATGTTCTGCAGCGCCTGTGCGAGGCCGCCCGGCGGTTCGGGACCGAGATCCAGGTGCAGGCCGTCCGCTCCTGACGCCTGGAGGGGACCCAGCTCTCTGACGCCGGCGAACTGGCGAGCTTGTGACGGCACGGGCTGACCGTGGGCGGGTACGGGGGCAGCTCCCCGTCTCCTCACGGGCCGCGACCACGTCGGGACGCAACCGAAGACCGTTTGGGTCTTGCGGAGTCGGCGGTGGAAAGCGGTGGCGCACGCTCAGTCGATGAGGGCGAGGTACAAGGGCGAGCCGAGGAGCACCGGTTGGCCCTCGATTGTGCCGTGGAGGAGGCGCTTGGCGACAAATTCGACGTTCTGGGCCGGCCCGGTGAGCCTGTCGACTGCCCGGCGGACGGTGGCCAGCGCGGTCAGGTCTCCGCGGTCGAGGCGGTCGCCGGGCTGTTCGGCGGCCTCCACGAGGATCTCGTCTTCCAAGTCGGAGGCCAGTCCGTCGAGCAGGGGAGGTAGGTGTGACCACGCGGGGTCGGCTTGGTCGATGTTCGGTACGGCTCCGAGGAGGTGCCGGCCGGATCCCCCGAGCCCGATCACCGTCTGGTCGGTGAGGCCCCCGGCGAAGACCATCGAGGCGGCTCCGGGGAAGCGGCCCCACTGCACCGGGAGCAGTCCCCCGAAGAATTGCCCCGGTTCGTCGATGGAACCGATGTCGCCGTGGTCCTGCAGGTGCCGCAGGACCCGCTCCAGCCGGGCGGTGCGGTTGTGCGCGGGCTGCTCGGCGGTCTTCTTGAACGACAGCACCGACAGGCTCACCCCGACCTCGGATCCGCGTTTGGTGGTGTAGGCCGGGTCGATTTGCGGCAGCAACATGTCGATCTTGCTGTCGCTGATGTACAGGTAGTAGTGGAATGACACTCTGTGATGCTATTAGAGTTGTCATGGTGACGGGGGTGACTTGGCGGATCGGTGACGAGGTCGAGGGCCTGTACCGGGTGACCCAGGTGCACGCGCACGGAGGGATGGGCCTGGTCTACCGGGTCCGCCACCTGGGCTGGGACGTCGATTTGGCCGTCAAGAGCCCGCGGCCGGCCCTGTTCCGGCACCCGGCCGGCCGGGAGCAGTTCGTGGCCGAGGCCAGGACGTGGATGTCCCTGGGCCTGCACCCCCACCTGTGCAGTTGCTTCTACGTGCGCACGGTCGGGGGCATTCCGCGGATCTTCGCCGAGTACGCCGCCGGCGGTAGCCTGCGTGACCTGCTCGACCACGGCCGGCTGCGCGACATGGTGCCGGAGGAGGCGCTCGGCTTCCGGCTGGACCTGGCGATCCAAGTGGCGTGGGGGTTGGAGCACGCGCACCGTCGCGGCGTCGTCCACCAGGACGTCAAACCGGCCAACGTCCTGCTCGATGCGGACGGCACGGCCAAGGTGACCGACTTCGGCCTGTCGAAGTCGCGGGCGATCCTGGCGGTCGAGGAGGGCGCCGCCGAAGGGCACGGGGGCGTCAGCGTCGTGGTCACCGCGGGGGGTTACACCCCTGCGTACGCGTCCCCGGAGCAGGTGGCGGGCCGACCGCTGGGCCGTCGCACCGATGTGTGGAGCTACGCGGTGACCGTCCTGGAGACGTTCATCGGAGCGGCTGCCTGGGGTGAGGGACCGAACGCGCCGGTGGCGCTGGCCGAGCTCCGCGCTGCCGTCATGCCGGACCGCCTTACCCGGCTGCTGGAGCGCTGCCTGCACCACGAGCCGTCGCAACGCCCCGGCAGTATGGCCGAGATCGCCGAGGAGTTGCGCGACCTCCATGAACGGGCAGTCGGTCCGTATCCGAGGCTGGCCCCTGCCGAGGCTGCCCTGCGCGCTGATGAGCTGAACAACCACGCGCTGTCCCGGCTCGACCTTGGAGAGGACACGCATGCCGAGCGGACCCTGCAGGAGGCGCTGGGGATCGATCCCTCCCACCTCGAAGCCACGTTCAACTCGCTCACCCTGCGCTGGCGCCGCGCCGAGATCAGCGACGAGACGGCGGTGGCGACCATGTCCGTCGCCCGCGCCGCAGCCCCCGACCGGTGGGAGGGCGCCTATTTGCTGGGCCAACTCCACCTGGAGCGGGGCGACCTGGACGCCGCGCTCCCCCTCCTGCGGGAGGCGGCCGCTGCCGCCGGCGGCGAACCGGAGGTGAGTGCGGCTCTGAGGCGGGCCGAGGCAGGGGAACTCGGAGACGGGCTGGAGGAGCACGTCCTGACCCGCAGGGGCGTGCGGACGCGGGAGGAGTACCGCGAGGAGCAGGCCACGGCCGCCTCCATCAGCACCGACGGCCGGGTCGCCATGACCGCCCGCGTGATTCGTGCCCCGGTTCCGCGCAACATCCGAACCTACCTGTTCGGATACCGCCGGCCGCCCGATCGGTTCCCGCTGCAGGTCTTCTGTCTGCCTTCCCAGGACCCCCGGGTCATCGAGAGCGGGGAGGTTGTCACGACCCTCGACCTCGGCGACGACGGGCGGCTCGCCGCGTGGGGGACGCAGACCGCCGTGCGGGTGTGTGATGTCGAAGGCGGGCGCCGCGAGCGCGTGCTGATGGAGCACCAGGGGCGCATCAGCGCGCTCCGGTTCGGCCCGGGTTACCGGCTACTGGCGGGCGCGGCCGCCGCTCCGGGTTCCTGGCGGAGCCGGGTTCTGGTGTGGGACGTCGCCTCCGGTGAGCTCCTGCGCGAACTGACAGGGCACTCCGATGGTGTCCACTCGCTCGCGTTCTCCGCCGACGGATCGCTGCTCGCCTCCGGAGGGGACGACCGCACTCTCCAGGTGTGGGACCTCCGCGCTGGACGGTACGAACGGATCCTCACCGGTCTCGACCGGCTGAACGCGGTCGGGATCGACAGCAACGCCCGCACGGCAGTCACCGGCGGGGACGAGGCCCTGCGCGTGTGGGACCTGGACACCGGGGAGTGTCGGCACGTGCTGGACGGCGCGGTCGAGGAGCTCTGGCTGCACGACGCACTGGTACTGACCGCTGCCCGCAGCGGCGAGATGCGACTGTGGGACACGACGGACGGCCGCTGTCTGCGGACGTTCGACGGCCACCGTGACGAAAGTGCCCGGCTGCTGTTCGCCAACGAGGCCCTGCGCATACCCGTCCGGATCGACCCGGGCGGGCGACGGGCCCACTCGGTCAGTAACAACGACACCGTCAGGTCCTGGGGGCTGCCGAGGGGCTACCAGGCGCCGCTGCGCATCTGCCGCCCCCGATCGTCCGCCCGTGTGCAGCAGCTCGACGACCGGCTGCGGACCCTTCTCGCAGCGAGTGAGTCCGCAGTTGCCGAAGGGGATCTCGCCCAGGCCCTGACCAGCCTGTCCGAAGCCCGTACCGTTCCGGGCTACGAACGGGACGCTTCCGTGGTGACTGCATGGCGCCGACTCCTGGCCGGCGCCGAGCGCGTCGGCCTCAGGGCCGCCTGGCAGGCCAGGACCATCACCCTCCCGGGAGAGACCGGGCTCTGGTATCAGGACATCGCGGTCAGCGGGGACGGGCGGCGCGCTTTGTCCACCACGCCCGAGCACACCATGGTCCTGTGGGACCTTGACACCGGTCGGGCCGTCCAGACCTACGCCGGGTCCGAGAGCAGCGGGAACGGCGTCAGCATCCTCGCCATGACGGTCGACGCGGCTCACGCGGTCGTGGGTGATGCCTCGCGCACCATCCGGCTGTGGGACCTGCGGATCGGCACCCCGGTGCGGGACCTGGGTGAACCCTTCTCAAGCCGGATGTCGGTCGCCGTCGACCGCGCCGGCCGCACGGCTCTGGTCGAACGCGGTGACGGGGTGCTGCGCCTGTGGGATCTTGCTGAGGGCCGCGAACGGCGCGCGTTCCGCGGGCCGACCCGCATCGAGCACTACACCGAGGGCCCGCCCCGAGGCGAGCTGGAACAGGTCAACGCGGTCAGTGTGAGCGCGGACGGCCGCGTTGTCATGGCCGCCCTGCAATACTCGGGCGTCATCTACTGGACGGGTAACCGTCGGCGCTGGCGGCGCCTCAAGGACTACGCCGACCGTGTCGACACCGTGCAGGTGAGCGCCGACGGCCGCTTCGCCGTGACCGGAGGCTGGGACGCGACGGTCCGGTACTGGGACCTGGCCACGGGAAGGTGCCTACGGTTGATGGTCGGCCACACCCATCCCGTGCTCAGCGTCGACCTCACCGCCGACGGCCGGTTCGCCTTCTCAGCAGGTATGGACGAGGCGGTCCGCATCTGGGACGTCACCACCGGCCACTGCGTCTACGTCCTGGAAGGGCACACCGCACTGAAACGGGTGCGCGTCTGCGAGGACGGCACCCGTGCGGTCTCCCTCAGCTGGGACGGAACACTCCGCGTCTGGGAAATCGACTGGGAACTGGCTGTGCGGGAACCAGCCGACTGGGATGAACGCGCACAGCCCTACTTGGACCAGCACCACGACAGCGAGACCTTCGAGGAGTTGCTCACACGCCTTCAGCGAGCTGGCCTGGGCTGGATCCGCCCGGACGCAGTCCGCCAGAGACTGGACCGGCGCCAGACCCGCCGCCGGTGGTGACCGGACGGGCGCGACCGACCAGGGCCCGTCCTTGAGCCACACAGTCTCCCGGTACCTGTCGCTCGCGCTGTCGGACATAGACGAGCCCTACGGCCAGTTGAAGCTCTGCTACATGGGGGACTGGCAGTCGGCTCGGTACCGGAACCGAGCGTCAGCAGGCGGAGATCGAGCCGGGGTGGCAGCGCGGCCGATTGCAGAGGAAGCAGCCGTCCCAGAGCGGGAGCGCGCTGAGGACGCGGTGGCGCACGCACGAGGCCATCGCGGCCTCGTCCGGGTCGGGGAAGCCGCGTACGGCGCTGCTGCCGGCGGGCGGGGCGAAGGACTCCACCATGATCGTGAAGCGGTGCAGATATTCATGCGCGCGGGGCGGGTGGTAGCCCAGCTCGCTCCAGCGGTGTCCGCTCGCCGCGAGTGCCGTGGCGCGCAGCACGAAGTCCTTCGCGCGGGCGCGTTCCCGCTCCGTCACACCCCAGTCGAACTCCGCCAGGTCGAACCCGACGGCACCGCGCCCCATGACGTTCTGGTCCTGCAGGGTCAGCAGCGCCGCGAAGCGGAAGTCCCACTCTTCGGAGGCGAGATCGGACACGGCCAGCGTCAGCACGTCGATGAACGCCGCCGTGGCGCCATTGGACAGATCCAGGTCGTGGCCACCGCCGGAGAAGATGTTGCTCACCGACCTATGATGCGATCCCGGCCCTCCACCTGCTTGGGGAAGACGCATGACGGATGCGAGCACCGGCAAAGTGGTCGTGAACAGGGCGATGTCCCTCGACGGGTTCATCGCCGGTCCCGGCCACACCATGGACTGGATCTTCGAGTACATGACGTCGGCGACAGTCCCGGAGGTCATGGCCGCCACGGGCGCCATGCTCATCGGCCGGGGCACGTACGAGGTCGGCAAACGCATGTCCGACGAGAACCCCGAGTACGACGGCGGGACGCAGTTCGTCCTCACCCACCGCCCACCCGACGAGCCGGACCCCAACGTCACCTTCCTCACCTGCGACATCGAGGAAGCCGTGGCCACGGCACGTCGCGCCGCCGGCGACAAGAACCTGGAGATCCTCGGCGCCGACCTGGCCGCCCAGTGCCTGCAACGCGGCCTCGTCGACGAGATCCTGGTGTACGTGCTGCCGGTGCTGCTCGGCGACGGCGTCCGCTTCACGCCGCCGGGCCTGGACCGGATCGACCTGGAACCGTTCAGCAACGTCCAGTCGGGCGGGGTCACCATGCTGCGCTTCCACGTGCGCAAGTAGGCACGGTCGCAACTACTGGCCTGCTGTCATTGCCCCATCCCGTGGGGCAATTCCCACTCTCGCCGAGGAGTCGGCTGTACATCCTGGCTACCTGCACCCGTCCGTCGCCTGCTCTGGGCCGGGCGCGGGTTCGCCCGCTCCATCCGGCTCGCGCCGCGTTCTGGTTCCCGGGAGCGGTGCAGGAACGCCTGCCCGAGCAGCCGACCCGCCGCAGGAACGCACTTCCCGGTGCGAAATACTCTCCCGATGAGATCACGCACTTCCCCGATCAGCCAGCCGATCACCATACGGAGGGCCGTCGCGCGGGATGCCAAACGGCTCACACGGCTCGTGCGTGGCTCAGGAGCCTACGAGGGCAAGTACGCGGCGGCGGTCGCGGGCTACCGGGTCGGACCTGACTACATCGAGGCCCACCGCGCCTTTGTGGCCGTCGGCGCCGACGAGCAGGGCGGCCGGGTCCTCGGCTTCTACTCGCTCGTCCTCGCGCCACCGGAGCTCGATCTGCTGTTCGTCGCCGACGAAGCGCAAGGACGGGGTATCGGGCGGCAGCTCGTGGCGCACATGCAGTCCGAGGCCCGTGCCGCCGGCATTGACCGTCTCAAGGTCGTGTCGCATCTTCCCGCCGAGGACTTCTACCACCGCGTGGGTGCGGTGCGGACCGGAACCGCGCTTGCGAATCCGCCTGCCGTGCCATGGGACCGTCCCGAATTCGAGTTTCGCATTGCTTCGGAATGACGTGATGTGCACCTTGGCCGAACAGGTAGAAGTTGCCCGCCTGATCAGGGAGGCATGAGAAGAAGCCGCAGGCATGCGGCGATCTTCCTGACGGATCAGTCTCAGAGACCGGTGACCTTGCCGCTCGCCGAGAGTTCGTAGACGAGGGTGACGGCGCGGCGCCCGTTCGGTGGCAGGGCTACGTCCCAGCGGGCGATGCCCTCGGCGTCGACCGCGTCGGGGGCGGGGGAACAGGCCTCCTTGCGCAGCCTCACCTCCACCGCAGAGACCTCGGAGACCGGGATCCGTTCCCGCAGCGCCACCACCTGCTCGCCCTCTTCCCCGGGGGCGGAGAAACGGGACAGGTGCAGGCGCACCGTGCGAGTGACGGTGGTGCGCTGGGTCATGGTGGTGGTGTCGCGGTGCTCCTCCGTGTCGCGGAGCACTCGATAGTCGTCGTGGCTGCCGAAAGCGAGCTCGAGGGGCGCGCCGGGAGCGGTGAAGTCGAGCGTTGCGCGGGCGCCGAACCCGCCGACGCCGACAAGGTCCACCGGGCCTGCCAGGAGCGCGTGACCGGTCGGGTTGTCGCAGCGCACCACGTGGGTGACGAGAGGAGACAGCTCCGGGGAGCAGGTGTATTCGCTGCTCGCGGCCGTGGTGGCTGTGGAGAGCGGCACCCGGTGGGCGTGGCCGTCCGCGGGGACGGAGACGGGGGCGGGGGAGCGCAGGACCCGCGTGCTGCCGCCGTCGTCCACTCCCGGCAGGCCGAGCACCGGCGCCGGGCCCAGCTCCGCGATCTCCTCCTCGCGCAGTTCGACGGCGACCGTGCGGCGCTCCTGAGGGGAGCGGTCCGTGAGCGTCAGGCGGTCTTCGTCGAGACGGGGCGGTTCGGTGGACAGTGCCGTGCGGGCCGTCGACAGGGTCAGGCGTACGTCGGACCAGTCCTCGCCGGTGCGCTGCCAGACCATCGCGTCGCTTTCCAGGGTGAGCGAGTCCCCGTCGAGTACGGCCCGGTAGGCGGGGCGCCACAGCGCACACGCGGTGAGGTGGGTCAGCCGCAGCCGGGCCGGGCCGGCGACGGCGGCCTCCACGGTCAGTTTGACGTGACCGACCATTTCGGCGGGACGCTGTTCGGAGAGGTCGACGGCGTGTTCGGCCGCCTGGAGTTCAGTGGTGAGGACCTTGAGCCTGGCCTCGGTAGCCCGTAGGTGCTCGCCGTGGGCGTCGCGCTCCTCGTCGACCCGGTCCAGTTCGGCGCTCCAGCGTGCGGTGTCGGTCTCTCCGTGGCCGGTGCCTTCGCCGATCTCCCGCACCAGGTCTGAGGCGAGGCGACCGAGGAGGCCGAGGCGGGCGCGCAGTCGGTCCCGTCGCCGTTCCAGCGTGGCCTGTTCTTCTGCGATGTCGTGAACGCGCAGGCGCAGAGCCGAGTCGTCGGCGCCGGGCAACGGCTCTCGCGGCGTCCATGTGCGGACGACTCTGGCGTCGAGGACGCTCGCCCGGTGGTCGCCGGTCAGTTCGGCGTGGAGGGTGCGGTCGACCGCCAGGGCGCTGATCGGCCCGAGGCGCAGTCGCTGGACGCCGGCCCGCAGGTCGAGTGTGGCGGATCGCTCGATCTGGGCGCGGTCTTCCAGACAGGTGACGGCGGTGACGGGAAGGGGGATCGGCTCGAGGTCCGTGGACATGATCTGTCAGCTCCTGCGGTTGCCGCCGACCAGGGCCTTCGCGGCCGGGATGCGGATCTCGTAGCCGCCGTGGCGGGCGGCGGTGGCTCCGGCGGGCAGGTCTACGCGCCACACGCGGGTGCCCGGGCCGAGGTGGTCGGGCCCCTCGTCGTCCTGGGGAACCGTCCAGTCGGCCCGTTCCTCGATCCGGACGTCGGCTTCGGAGGTGACCGGTACTTGTTCGCGGACCTCGACCGTGACGGGTCTGGTGAGACGGTTGGCCAGCTCCACGTGGACACCGTGGTCGAGCACGCTGATGTTGTTGCGCAGTCCTGCCGTCGACTCCTGCAGGCTCGTGCGCCGGGTGACCTGGATGCCTTCCGCCGGTCCCAGCCCCATCCGACGGACGCCGCCCGGGGCGAGGGTGGGCAGGGCGGCGGTCAGAACGAAGTCGTCGTCGACGCCGACCTCCACGGGGCCTGCGAGCAGAGCCTGGTCGGTCGCGTTGGACAGCACCAGGGTCTGGTACACCCGCTGCTCCACCGACGGCACACAGACGTACTCGGTGCGCAGACCGACCGGGATCTCGGTCACGGTGACGGTGTGCCAGGTGCCGTCCGAGGGAATGTCGGCGCGGGCGACGGCGTCGTAGCGGTGGTCGAAGGATCCCGCTGATGCGCGGGGCCGCGCGGCGTGGCCGGGCAGTGGCAGCGCGGCCACCGCTTCGGCCCGTCGGCGGTGTTCGACTGCGACCGGGTCGAAGGCCGCGGCGGGGAACAGCAGGCCCCTGCGGCCGGCGGACTCGTCGGGACCGTTGAGGACGAGCGCGGCGTAGTCGAGTTCGGCGCCGCTGGGTTGCGGAGGACCGGCGACCGGCGCGGGTGGCGGGGGGCCCGACGGTGCTGCCAGTCGTGCGGCGGGAGCAGCTGCGGGTGCGCCGCCGAGCGCAGGTCCGCTGGGTCGGGGCCGTTCCGCTTGTGCGAAGGCGGGCATCGGGTCGGCTGGTGCGAAGGCGGGCATCGCTTCGAGGCCGCCAGGGGCCGCGGGCGCGGGTGGTGGCCCGCCGTAGGCCGGTGCGGCCGTGGGCAGGGGGACGGGAGGAGGAGGTACGGGGGCGCCGGTGGGGGCCGGGGGAGCGGACCCGACAGTTACCGGTAGGGCGGGCGGAGTCTGGCGTGGGCCCGCCGCGTCGTACGGTGCGAAGAGGTCGGCGAGTCCGGCCGGGGGTTCACGCCACCCGGCCGGTCCGGGAGCGGGCTGGCGGCGTCCGATCCGCAGCGAGCGCAGGCGCGGCACCTCTGTCCGGCGCTTGAGGTCGGCGGTGGCCAGGGCGATGCGCACCCCGGTCCAGTCCTCGCCGGTGCGCTGGGCCACAGAGGCGCGCAGTACGAGGGCGCCGCTGCCGTCACCCTGACGGTAGGAAAGCCGGTAGGCCGGTACCCACACGGCGCCCGGGACCGCGTACTCGATCTCCAACTGCACCTCGCCGGTTCCGTCGAGGCTCAGGGCCGCGCAGACCGTGGTCTGCGGCTGTCCTGACGGCGCGTCGGTGGAGGCCCGGTTGCAGCGGTCCACGGCGACGGCGAGATCGTGCTCGAGGCGGAGCAGCTCCTCCTCCTGCGCGGCGAGGCGGTCGTGGAGGGCCGTCAGCCGCTCGTCGACGAAGTCCGCGAGCGTCAGCCAAGCCTCGGCAGGGGTGCGGCGGTGCGGGTCCTCACGCTTCCGGGCCGGGGGGACGGGGTGGAGATCGGTCATCTCCTTGATCCGCTGGAGGAGCCGGTCGCGCCGCCCTCGGGCCGCGGCGCACGCGTCGTGAACCTGTTCCATGGTCTGCCGCAAGCCGTCCGAGGGCCCCGGGCCGGACGGCTCGGCGATCACCTCCACGCGCACCTCGGTGACATGTACACCGGAGTCGCCCACGACGCGGGCACGCACCGAGCCGGCGTCCAAGGAACGGGGCAGCCCCGTCACCAGCACCCGGCCGCCCGACGGCACCGTGCCCCGCGCCAGACGGCTGCACAGTGCACCTTGCGCGTAGACCACGACCGCGTCGAGGGCCGACGCCCATCGCGGTGCCTCTTCGGACTTCATGCGCTCAACCCCCGTCGTGTCCGTGCCGGGCGAAGCCTACTGACTTCGTCGGGGCGTTGTCGGGGGTGGTGACGGGTTGGTTTCGCTCATGATGACGGACAGCGTTTGCCGATGTCTTTGGGCAGCAGGCGGTGACCACTGGGCCTCGACATATCGACGAGCTTCAGGTCCTGATCGACGCGGTCACCACCGGAGAGGGAGGGACTCGTCCCCTACATCCGGATTCGACGAACTACCGGTATTCAGGCCCCAGCGTGGAGGTAAGCGGCCCATAGGACAGGGAGGGCCCACGCCGCGCGACGTGTGTCGAGGGCTCCGTCCTCGGTGCGCAGTCGTCAAGGCATTCGAGTAGGCGTCGCAATCGTTCTTCAGCTGCTGGTGGATTGCCCGCCGGGACGTAGAAGTTGACCAGGCGTTTGGCGGCCCGCGGTGTTGGGAGCAGCTTTCCCAGTTGAGCCATGAAGGCGACTTCGCTGGCTCCAATCGGCGAGTTGCCGTTCGCTGCGTCCGCAGCATCTCGCGGTCCCGCTTCGCCTGTTGCGGGTCGGGAGCGGCACTTGATGCTTCGTCTTCGTTGTCACTGGCCAGGCTGGTGCACGGGTGGGCGATGGGAGAAGTCCTGATTGCGCAGCCAGGGAAGGTAGTCGTGGGCGAAGAGGGTCAGCTCGTCGCCGCCCTTGCCGGCGGTGGCCAGTTGGATTCTGGCCATGACCCACGGGTCGGGCAGGTCCTCGGTGATGCCGGTGTACGGGTCCCCTGACGCGCAGACCCACCAGGATGCCCGCACCTTGCCCTCCGAAGGACGACGATGCGACGTCGGTCTATCCGGCCTGCCACGCCCGCCTTCGCTCCGCGCCGACCGCGCCCAGAGGCCCCCGGACTTCCTGCCCGCGCCCTCGGTTCCCGGCGACCGACCTCGCCGCCACGGCCGACCGGTCCGCCCGTAGAGCGCTCCGGCCGTGTGCTCCCGGGCGGAGCCCGCGCATGCGTCGCCGAGGTGACGGACATCCGGGTGTGAACGCTGTCGGAGTGTCGATGGTTGTCGATGTAACGACAAAACTGACCCCTGCCTAATAGGCTCGGACAACCTGTCACCGACAAGCCCATGGAGGGCCTCGTGACACATCGTCCGCTCGCCGGATCATTAAGAGGGTTACGCCGTATCGCGGTCCTCACCGTATTCGCCCTGACCGTCCCACTGACGGCCACCACCGCCGAGGCACACAGCGGCGTGAAGACCGCCCCGGGCAATCCCGTCATCGCCTGGAACATCCACGCCCAGACCGCCATCTACGACACCGCCAAGCAGTCGCCCACCGCCAGCACCCGCAGCTTCGCCATCGTGCAGGGCGCCGTGTACGACGCGGTCAACGCCGTCGCCGGTCGTCCGTACGAGCCTCTGGTCAGCGCGCCTCGCAGCCGCCCCGGGGACTCCACCGCCGCTGCCGTGGCCGCGGCCGCACACGACACGCTGCTGTGGCTCTTCCCCGCGCAGGCCGAGTCGCTGAACGCCCGGTACGACGATTCGCTGGCCGCGATCCCCGACGGCCGCGCCGAGGACGGCGGGGTGGCCGTCGGCAGGGCCGCCGCCGCGGCGATGACCGAGAGTCGCCGTGACGACGGATTCGACCCCACCGCGCCGTGGACCGTCGGCACCGAGCCGGGCGAATACCGGCTCACCCCGCCCGGCTACGTCAACGTCGGCGCCTGGGTGCCGAACTTGAGGCCGTTCGTCGTCCCTGACGCCGGCGCCCACCGGGTCAAGCCCCCGCCGGCCCTGACCAGCGCCGCTTGGGCCCGCGACCTGAACGAGGTCAAGCGCCTTGGCGCGGCCACCAGCACCGTCCGCACCGAGGACCAGACCGAGGCGGCGATCTGGTGGGACGACCCCCAGATGGTCGAATGGTCGATCACGCGACAACTCGCCGACGCGCACCGGCTCAGCAGCCTCCGGACGGCCCGGCTGCTCGCCATGGTGTACGTGGCTTCCGCGGACACCCTGATCGCCTGCTACAAGGCCAAGGCGCACTGGAACTTCTGGCGCCCAGTGACGGCCATTCCGCTCGCCGGCACCGACGGCAACGCGGCCACCGATCCCGACCCGGACTGGACGCCGCTGCGGGTCACCGCCCCATCGCCGGAATACCCGTCGGGCCACGCCTGCTTCACCACGGCGGTGATGACGGCCCTGGGGTCGTTCTTCGGCCGTGACGCCCTCACGTTCGCCGCGTACAGCCCTGCCTCCGGCACGACCCGCGACTACGACAGCCTTCGGGCGGCGACAGCCGAACTCCTGGAGGCGCGAATCTGGGCCGGTGTGCATTACCGCTTCGCCTCCGAGCACGGGCACCGGCTCGGGCTGGCGGTCACCCGCGACGTCCTCAACCGCGCCTTCCAGCGGCGCTGACGCGGCTGTCCCTTCCAGCACCGCGGGGAGGACAACTCGGGACAGCACCGACACGGGGACGGGTCGCGGAGAAGATGGCTGGCCTCCGGTTAGGGAATGGTGGTTGTTGCGGGCACGGTTCGACGCTGAACATCCAACGGAGTTCCTCATGCGACAGAAGGATCTTGGTCGGTCTCATGTCTATGGGGAACTCCGTTGCCGCGTCGGGCTTTCGCCGGACAACCACCCAAGTCGGGGCAGAATTCACGGAGCCAGCGCCCTTACAGACTGGCTCTCCCACCCCGCCACCTGCGATATCGCGCTGAGTCGGCATTGCTCTGGCCAGCGAGAATGAGGAATGCCGAGGCCCTTGTTCCCGCCGCCCGCACCCCTGTGCGTCCTGTGCCGCGTATCGAGGCGTGCAGGTGGAGACCAGGCCCGAGCCGCCCGGCTCACCGTCCCAGTTCCGGCCCCCTGATACGCCATGATGTCCGAGCGGGGACTCATGGGACATGGCTCGGCACCCGGCTCAGGTTCCGGGGAGGATACGGCGCGTTTCGTAGGCCCACATCGCGATCTCGACCCGGTTGCGGGCGCCGAGTTTGGCCATCAGGCTCGCCAGATGCGTCTTCACCGTGCTGAGGCTGATGCGCAGTGCGTCGGCGATCTCGGTGTTGGTCAGTCCGCGGGCGACGGCGAGGAGCACCTGCTCCTCGCGGGCGGTCACGGGGGAGACCGGCTGGGCCGCGGGCCGGCCGGCGGGCAGGTCCGCGAACGCCTGGAGCAGACGGACGGTGACGCTGGGCGCGATGAGTGCCTCACCGTCGGACGCCGACCGTACGGCCTGGGCCAGAAGGTCTGGTCCCGTGTCCTTGAGGAGGAATCCGCGGGCGCCGGCACGCAGTGAGCCGTAGACGTACTCGTCGAGGTCGAACGTGGTGATGACGACCACGGCCAGCGGGTCGGCGACGCCCGGGCCGGCGATCAGCCGGGTGGCCTCGAGCCCGTCGATCACCGGCATGCGGATGTCGAACAGGCAGACGTCGGGGCGCAGTTCGCGGGCCAGACGTACCGCCTCCCGCCCGTCGGCGGCCTCGCCGACCACCTCGATGCCGGGCTGGGCGTTCAGGATGATCCGCAACCCGGTGCGGATGATCGTCTGGTCGTCAGCGACGAGGACGCGAATGGACACCGCTCTCGCTCCTCGCTCCCGGCAGTTCGGCTTCGACATGCCAGCCCCGGTCGGTACCCGGGCCGGCTCGTAGTGTGCCGCCGAGCAGCGTCGCGCGCTCGCGCAATCCGGTAAGTCCGTATCCCTCGCGACCCCGGCCGGTGCGCCGGCCGTTGTCGCGCACGCTCACCCGTACCGTGTGCCGTTCCGCGGCGACCCGGACGACGAGCTCGGTCGCGTCGACCGCATGACGCAGCGCGTTGGTCACCGATTCCTGCACGATCCGGTAGACGGCCGCGTCCACGGCCTGGGGCAGCGCGTCCAGTTCGCCGTCGAGCCCCAGGTCGACCCTGAGGCGACCACCCGGCGTGCGCACCAGGCGCTCCAGATCCGCGACTCCGGCAGGGGGCGCCAGCTCGGCGCCGACCCCGCGGTCGCGCAGCGCGGCGACCATGGCGCGCATTTCCTCCAGCGTGCGCGCCCCTTCCTCCTCGACCCCCTCCAGCGCCTTGACGGCGGCGGACGGGTCGGCGCCCGCGAGCACCCCGCCCGCCTGGGCGATGATCACCATGGCCGACACGTGGTGGGCCACCGTGTCGTGCAGTTCCCGGGCGAGCTGCTCGCGCTCGCGGGAGCGCACCTGGTCCAACTGCCGCTCGCGAGCGGTCACCCAGAACCGCACGGCAGCCCCGAACACGCCGGGCAGCAGCAGGAAGACGAAGCCCACGACGCTCTCGACGACCGGGGTCTCGTCCGTGACGGAGCACAGCGCGCCGGCCGTGAGGATCACCGCGCCGCCCAGCACGATCTCGCGTCCCGATCCCCACCGGGGCAGCGCGTACACCAGCACGAGCACGACCGCGCCGGTGTACAGGCCGACGGGCTCGCGCGGAGCGGCGACGAGCCAGGCCACCTGAAGCAGGATCACCGAGCCGAACGCCAGCGTGACCATCGTCAGGGGGCGGGTCCGGCGCCACAGGGGCAGCAGGCACAGCCCTACGGCGAACACCACCGCCACCGGCCGCCACACGACGTTCTCGCGCAGGGTGGCCTCCAGCACCACACCGGCAAGGCCCGCGGCGAGCAGCACCCAGTCCCGCCACACCCGGGCGGGCGCGTCGGGCGGACGGGGTTCGGTCCACAGGGTTCGCAGGTCTTCTCGCAGCACGGTTCTCAGCCTAGGGACCGCGGCGTGCCGCGCATCGGCCGAAAGGACGGGATGTCACTCCGCCCCGGGGCCGACGGATCCGCGGCCCGCGGGCCGATGCTGCGGAGCGCTGTTGCGACGAGCCTCGGCATCGGCGGCCGTACAAGGACGGCCGACGAGGTGGTTGGAGGACCCGATGCTCTCGAAAGCCCTGTTGCGCCTGGGCGCAAGCGCCGCCCGCCATCCCTGGCGGGTGATCGCGGCATGGGTGGTCGCCGCCACGCTCGCCGTCCTCGCCGCCGTCGCTTTCGGCGGGCGGAATGCGGACTCGATGACGGCTCCGGGACTGGACTCCCAGCGGGCCGCGGAACTGATCGAGCGGGCAGGCACCGGCCAGGAGGGGATGACCGCCCAGGTGGTCGTCACCCCCCTCGACGGCGCTGAGACGTTCTTCGACGACGATGGCGCGCGCACCGCTCTCACGCGGCTGCGGGCCGAGGTTCAGCGGCTGCCGCACGTGCTCGGCACGAGCGACCCGGCGGGGGCACTCGACGCGGGCGGGGACACCGCCGTGCGCGGCGGCCTCGTCTCGGCCGACGGGCGGATCGCGGTCGTCCGGGTGCAGTACCCCGACCAGAACCGGCTGTCGGCCGACGACCTCGACGCCCTCGTCGATCTCGGCGACCGGCTGCGCGCCGAGCTGCCCTTGCGCATCGAGATGGGCGGGAACCTCTTTTACGCCTTCGCCGACCCCGACGGCGGCGCGAGCGAGCTGATCGGCCTCCTCGCCGCGGCCGCGATCCTGTTCCTGGCGTTCGGTTCGCTCGTCGCCGCCGCGCTGCCGATCGGCATGGCGGTCTTCGGACTGACCGTCGGGGTCGCCACGATGACGGTACTGGCGGGGGTGACAGAGGTCCCCACCTTCGCACCGATCCTGGGCAGTATGGTCGGGCTCGGAGTGGGCATCGACTACGCGCTTTTCGTGCTCGCCAGGCACCGGGAGTATCTCGCGCGCGGGCTCGATCCCCGCGAGGCGGCGGGGCGAGCGGTGGCAACGGCGGGGCGGCCGGTGGTCTTCGCAGGCGGCACCGTCGTCGTGTCGATCCTCGGCCTGGCGGTCGCGAACGTGCCGTTCATGACGGTGGGCGGGCTCGCCGTCTCGATCGTCGTTCTGATCATGGTGCTCGCGTCGGTGACGCTGTTGCCGGCCTTCCTCGGCGCGGCGGGCCCGCGTCTGGGGCGGGCCGGCCGGATCGGCCGGGCTCTGCGGACCAGGAAGCCGGGCCGACTCGCACGGCGGCGGGACCCGGCGGCAGGCGCCGCTCACGCCGTCGGATGGCGGCGCTGGATCGGGCACGTCAGCCGGCACCCGGTGCCGTACGCGGTCGGCGCGGCGGGGCTGCTGCTGACCGCGACGCTGCCCGTGCTCGGCCTGCGCGTCGGCCTGCCCGACGACGGCTCACTGCCCCACAGCCGTACCGAGCGCCGGGCCTACGACCTCGTCGCCGAGGGGTTCGGCCCGGGCACCAACGGTCCCCTCGTCATCGCCGCCGACCCCACCGGTGATCCGGGAGTGCTGGACCGACTCGTCGGGGCGGTCGCGGCGGATCCGGGCATCGCATCCGTCGCGCCGACGCACATCGACCGGGCCACCGGCATCGCGACCCTCGTGGTGTTCCCGACCACCAGCCCTCAGGACAAGGCCACGGCCGACACCATCGCCCGGCTGCGCACCGACGTGCTGCCCACGGCGATCGGGCACGGCCCGGCCAGGGCCCACGTCGGCGGCGCCGCCGCGAGCCTGTCCGATGTGGGCCAACGCACCAGTGAGCGTCTGCCGGTGTTCGTCGCCGCCGTGCTGGCGATGTCGTTCCTGCTGCTGATGCTGGTCTTCCGCTCGATACTCGTACCCCTCAAGGCGGTACTGCTGAATCTGCTGAGCATCGGCGCGGCCTACGGCATCATGGTCGCGGTCTTCCAGTGGGGCTGGGGAGGCGCACTCATCGGGCTGGAAGCGACGGTTCCGATCGTGTCGTTCATCCCGATGTTCCTCTTCGCCATCCTGTTCGGCCTGTCGATGGACTACGAGGTGTTCCTCCTCTCCCGCGTACGCGAGGAGTACCTGCGCACCGGCGACAACGGCACGGCGATCGTCGAGGGCGTCTCGCGCACCGCCCGGATCATCACCTCGGCCGCCCTCATCATGGTGGCGGTCTTCCTGTCCTTCGCCGTCGCCGACGACCCCTCCACCAAAATGTTCGGGCTCGGCCTGGCCACCGCGATCTTCATCGACGCCACGGTCGTACGCATGGTGCTGGTACCGGCGACCATGACACTCCTCGGCCGGGCCAACTGGTGGCTGCCGAAGTGGCTGGACCGGATGCTTCCCCGCGGCCCGGTCGGCACCGACGACACCGACGCGGAATCCACGGGTGAGGCCCCGCGTCCACGGCTGGTCGACCGTTGACTCAACTCCTGCCCGCCCTTGGTGAGGCCACCGCCGACGATCAGCAGCCCGGCCCACAGGGCTGGTAGCCAAGCGCCGACGGAACCCCAGCCGGCACGGCAGCTCCACGTAGGGGGGTTGCCCGGTGTGTTGGGGGACAGGCCCGTCGGGGATCTGATGGAAAGAAAGTTCCCGGCTCACGGCAACCTTGTGCATGGCCTGTGACAACAAGGGAGCGGATCCGGCCCGTCCCGGTGCCCGGATCCGCTGACCTCGTGAACGGCCTGCAAGGAGAACACCCTTCATGAACAACCCCACGACCGGTGGGCGCCGCGGACGTCACCGCCGCCGCTGGACCGCGACCGGTCTGGTGCTCGGCGTGCCCGCCGTCCTCGTGCCGTACCTCCTCTACGCGCAGGAGGACTCGCAGGCCGCGACGGTCGACGGCACCGCCTACTACCGGCTGGCCTCCGTACGCAGCGGCAAGGTACTGGACGTCAACGGGTACTCCACCGCCGACGGCACCCGTATCCAGCAGTGGACCGATCAGAACACCGCCAATCAGCAGTGGAGGCTGAAGCCCGCCGGAGACGGCTACTACGAGCTGGTGAACCGCAACAGCGGCAAAGTGCTGGGCATCGCGGGCGATTCGACCGCGCAAGGGGCCGTCGCGGAGCAGCAGACCGACAGTTCCGCCACCTCGCAGGAGTGGAAGATCGAGGAGGTGAGCGGTTCCGACGCCGTCACCTTCGTCTCCCGCAGGAGCGGGCAGGTCCTGGACGTTTCCGGGGGCTCCACGGCCGAGGGCGCGGCCGTCGTCCAGTATCCCGGCAAGGGCGGCACCAACCAGCAGTGGAAGCTGGTGAAGGCGGCCGAGACCCGGACGGCCGGGGCCGGTACGGCGCAGACCACGGCGGCGGCTGGACCGTATGTGTGGAAGAACGCCCAGGTGGTGGGCGGCGGTTACGTCACCGGGCTGGTGTTCAACCCACGCGAGAAGGGTCTGCTGTACGCGCGCACCGACATGGGCGGCGCCTACCGCTGGGACACCGGGGCCGAGCAGTGGATCCCGCTGACCGACTGGATCGGCGAGAAGGACTGGAACCTGCTGGGCATCGACTCGCTGGCCACCGACCCCGTCGACCCCAAGCGGCTCTACCTCGGGGCGGGCACCTACACCAACGACTGGGCGGGCAACGGCGCGATCCTGCGCTCCACCGACCGGGGCCGCACCTTCAAGCGCACCGATCTGCCCTTCAAGCTGGGTGGCAACGAGGACGGCCGCGGGGCGGGCGAACGGCTGGTGATCGACCCCGCGAACCACGGCACCCTGCTGCTGGGCACCCGCAAGAACGGCCTGTGGCGCAGCACCGACTACGGCGTGACATGGCGTCAGGTCTCCTCGTTCCCCGTCAAGGACGGGGCGAGCAGCGGCGGGGGCATCTCCTTCGTGACGTACGGCAAGGCCGGCAGCAGGACGGTCTACGTCGGTGTCGCCGACAAGTCCACCTCCCTGTACCGCTCCACCGACGGCGGCAGCACCTGGCAGGCGGTCCCCGGGCAGCCCGCCGGCCAGTTGCCGCAGCACGGCGTCGTCTCCGGCGGCGGCTCGCTGTATGTGACGTACACTGACGCTCTCGGGCCCAACGGCGTGACCGCGGGTTCGGTGTGGAAGTACACGCCTGCGGGGGGCGCGTGGAAGAACGTCTCCCCGTCCAGCGGCAGTTACGGGTTCTCCGGTCTGGCCGTCGACCCGCGCAAGCCGTCCACGGTGATGGTCACCACCCTCGACCGTTGGTGGCCCGAGGACGAGATCTACCGGTCCACCGACGGCGGTACGACATGGAAGGCGCTGGCCGACAAGTCGGTGCGGGACGCCTCCGCTGCCCCGTACGTCGGTACCGGCGTCGGGCACTGGATGACTGCCCTGGCCATCGATCCGTTCAACTCCGGGCATGTGCTGTACGGCACCGGCAACGGCATCTGGCGCAGCAAGGACGCGGGCGCCTCCGACAGCGGCGGGACCAGCCACTGGACCGTGGGGGCGCGCGGTCTTGAGGAGACCGCGCTGATGGACGCGATCGCCCCGCCCGGCGGCGCCACCGTCATCACCGCCATGGGCGATCAGGGCGGTTTCCGCCATGGCTCCCTGGCCAGGGTGCCCGGCGGGCGGCTGAAGAACCCGCTGATGAGCAACAGCACCGATATCGACTTCGCCCAGTCCAAGCCCTCGGTGATGGTCCGCGTCGGCCGTGGCGGGGCGCAGGACGGCGCCTACTCCACCGACGGCGGCAGCAGTTGGAAGGGCTTCGCGGCGGAGCCGGTGGCCGGCGCCCAGGACGGCCATGTCGCGCTCTCGGCGGACGGCTCCGCCATCGTCTGGACCCAGGCCGGCCAGGACCCGTACCGCTCGACCGACAAGGGAGCGAGCTGGTCGAGGGTCGGCGGCTTGGGCACCGGCGCCGTCGTCGTCGCCGACCGCTCCTCGGCCAAGACCCTGTACTCCCTGTCCGACGGCAAGCTCTTCGCAAGCACCGACGGCGGCACGACCTTCACCGCCCGTGCCGGCAACCTGCCCTCCGGCCGACTCACAGCCACCCCCGGCATTGCCGGGGACTTGTGGATATCCGGCGCCGACAAGGGGCTGCTGCACTCCACCGACGGCGGCCGCACTTTCACCACGCTGAGGTCCGTGCAGTCCGCCGCCGCCCTCGGCTTCGGCAAGGCCAAGCCCGACACGTCCTACCAGGCCCTGTACCTGATCGGCACCGTCAAGGACGTCACCGGAGTCTTCCGCTCCACCGACAAGGGCGCCACCTGGGTCCGCGTCAACGACAAGGCCCACCAGTGGGGGAGCATCGGCGGCGTAGGTGTCATCACCGGCGATCCCGACACCTACGGGCGCGTCTACGTCGGCACCAACGGCCGCGGCCTGCAGTACGGCGACCCCTCGTCCTGACCGGCGGGCCTCAGCGGCCACAGCACCAGCACGTCTCTTTTCAGCCACGCCCTTGCAACGTCCCTGCACAGAAAGGTACTTCCGTGCAGGGGCATGCACCTGACATCTTGCATCCACCACTCGTTTCGTACGGCCCGGCCGGTGCTCTCGTCGGCCGGGCCGTCTTCGGAGGACGCATTGATACCCCACATATCCAGACGACCGAGACGCACATTGGTGCTGGCTGCCACGCTCGGCGCCGCCCTCGCGTTCGGCGCCCCAGGCGCCGTCGCGGGTACGCTCCCGGTCGTCCCCTCCACCGCGCCGGCCGTGAAGGGCCACGCTCCGGCCGCCACGCCGGCTTCCCAGAGTGCGACCTGGGTGGCCGGCACGCGCGCCTACCTCGTGATCACCGCCCCCGGTGACAGTTCGGCGGTCCGCTCCGCGATCGAGGCCAACGGCGGCACCGTCTTTTCGAGCTTCGACGCCATCGGCGTGATCGTCGCCCACTCGGCGTCCAGCACCTTCGCCGCCACCATGCGTGGCGTCGCCGGCGTGCAGCAGGTCGGCGCCACGCGCACCTCCGACGTCCCGGCCGACGCCTACACGCCGGCACTCCCGGCGAATCCGGCCCAGGCCTCGACACCGGCCGGAGAACCGGTCCGCGCCGACATGAGCCAGATCAAGGCCGACCAGGCCTGGGCCGTGAACCCGGGCTCCGCCTCCGTCACGGTCGGCGTCCTGGACACCGGTGTGGATGACCAGCACCAGGATCTGGCGCCCAACTTCAACGCGGCCGATTCGGTCTCCTGTGCCTACGGCAAGCCCGACACCCGTGCCGGCGCCTGGCGGGACGTCGACACGCACGGCACCCACGTAGCGGGCACCATCGCCGCGGCCAAGAACGGCAAGGGTGTCGTCGGCGTGGCACCCGGGGTGAAGATCGCCGCGGTCCGGGTCGCCGAGCCGGGCACCTCTCTATTCTTCGCCGAGAACACCATCTGCGGCTTCGTCTGGGCCGGTGACCACGGCTTCAAGGTCACCAACAACAGCTATTACACGGACCCCTGGCAGTTCAACTGCCCGGACAACATCGACCAGGCCGCCATCATCGAGGGCGTCAAGCGCGCCCAGGAGTACGCCGAAGGCAAGGGCTCCCTCCAGATCGCCGCCGCAGGCAACGAGAACTACGACCTCGCCCACAAGACGACCGACTCCGCGAGCCCGAACGACTCGACGCCGGTCACCCGCACCATCACCAACGCCTGCCTCGACATCCCGACCGAGCTGCCGGGCGTGGTCACGGTCGCGGCCAACGGCACGGGCGTCACCAAGGCCTCGTTCTCCAACTACGGACAAGGCGTCATCGACATCGCGGCGCCGGGCAGCAACGTGTACTCCACCGTCCCCGGCGGTCGCTACGGCAGCAAGAGCGGCACCTCGATGGCCACCCCGCACGTCGCCGGCGTGGCGGCGCTCATCGCCAGCGCCGACCCGGGCATCACCCCGGCGCAACTGCGCGCCAAGCTGGCCGCCCAGGCCAACGACATCGCCTGCCCCTCGGACAGCCGCTGCACGGGCACGACGGCCAACAACGCCTTCTTCGGCGAGGGACAGACCGACGCCCTCAAGGCCGTCGGGGCCACCCCGCCGCCCGGCCAGTACTTCGAGAACCTCGCAGACTTCACCATCAACGACAACGCGACCGTGGAGAGCCCGATCGCCGTAACCGGTGTGACCGGCAACGCCCCGGCCACCCTCAAGGTGGGTGTGGACGTCAAGCACACCTACATCGGTGACCTCAAGGTCGACCTGGTGGCGCCGGACGGCACCGTCTACACGCTGCACAACCGCGCCGGCGGCAGCGCCGACAACATCGCCCAGACCTACACCGTGAACGCCTCCTCGGAGGCCGCGAACGGCACCTGGAAGCTGCGCGCCAACGACAACGCCGCCTCCGACACGGGCAAGATCGACGCCTGGAACCTGACCTTCTAGGCACAGCCCGGCAACGCCCGCGTACCGCACGCACAGCGCCGGCGACAGCTCCCCGCCCGCAGCCGCGGACAAGGCGGGCTGCGGTGTGTTCGGCGAGGGGTGCGAACTCCTGGGCGGCAGAGGGCACATGGGCCTCGGCGGCGGTGTACGCCGCAGCCGGGGCCACCGTGCCGGAGGCGTGATCGCCGATGGCAGGTTCGTGACCTCGAGCGATGACGGCAGTTGGCCGCGAGGAAGCTGCTGACGTCACAGCTGCCGCCTGCTTGCCCATCGCCGACTTCAACAGCGACAAGTGTCTGGTCGCACAGGGGACCAGCAACGGCTCGACGGCATTCCAGTACGACTGCCTGTCCTATGTGGACCAGTACTGGTGGCCCGTACCCAACACAGCACAGCTACCACACCGACGGGCGGAGAGGGGCTAGCGAGTAGCCGCACGACCATGACGCGAGCCTGATCGGGTAGGAGCCCCCGCGACGTGAGTGCTGGTATCGGGCGATGTCGGCCTGGCAGGATCGGTTCGTGATCGAAACCTCGGTGACTGTGCGCGACCTCGTTGTCGGTGACTGCCACGCTGTCCATGCCTTCGCCAGTCTGCCGGAGGCGTGCCGATACCAGGCGTGGGGGCCGAACACCGAGGAACAGACGCGGGACTTCGTCCAAGGCGTGGTGGAAGCCCGGTTGCAGTCCCCGCAGACGAGATTCGTGTATGCGGCCTGTCTCGACGGTGAACTCGTCGGGATCGGCGAGCTGAAGGTCCGTAGCCTGACCCACCGCCAGGGCGAGATCTCCTATCTCGTCCACCCCCGGGTATGGGGGCAAGGCGTGGGCACAGCCATCGGCGAGGAGCTTCTCGGCGCAGGGTTCGGGCTGACAGGACTGCACCGGATCTATGCGACCTGCGATCCTCGCAACATCGCATCAGCCCGGGTGCTGACCAAGCTCGGCATGACCCACGAGGGCCGACACCGGCACACCACACGGATCAGGGACGGCTGGCGTGACTCCGAAGTCTTCAGCATCCTCGACCAGGAATGGGCACACCGGCCCGCGCCCGAGTGATCGGGGTGCCCGCGCGACCTGATCCAGTTCTTCTCTGCGCGGGATCTCGAAGGACAACCAAGTGAACTGATCGCCGAGTTGGCCAGGCCGTGGACCGCAGTCCGAGACTCTGAGCTCGCCAAACGGCGTGGCCATGGCTGCTGCGCTCTCCCCGCTAGAATCCGCATCGGCGTGAAGCTCAGGGGAGGGCGTGTGTCGCGGGTGGTGGTTGGTGGCCAGCGCATGGAGATCGCATCCAGGCGGGTTGGCAAGACAGTCTGCTGGGTGATCGTCCTGATTTTGTGGCTGGTGTTCTGCGCCGACCTTCTGCGTGGAGTCTGGCACTTGGAGGCCTGGCGCCGCGCCGCCTTCTGCACACTGGCGGCAATGGGTAGCTACTGGGTATGGCGTTTCGGCCTGTGCGCCTACCTCAAAGCAAGCCCGACCGCACTGACGGTGAGGAACCGCTTCTCCAGGTGGCACGTCCCCTTCAGTGACATCGCCGACGTGACGTGGACAGCTGGTCAAGGGCCTGAACTTACGCTGCACAGCGGTCCTACGGTCCGACTCAACGCCTACGCGGGTTGGCCTGCAGGGCGTCTCGGTCGGCAGATGATGACAGACCTCAACGACGCACGGCGCAGGAGTCCGAGCGGCGTGGCAGAGATCAGTAGCAACCAACGAGCCAGCGGTATAGCCGAGTTGCTCCTTGTATCCGTCTGGGCGGTGTTCTATGTCCTCGTCCAGACGGGTTCGTGAGGTCGCCAGCGCACGCCTGCACGCATCAGATGGTGCCCGGCTGGCCGTACTCGGTTGTGGCCGCGCTGAGAGTGAGGAACGCGAGCTCTTGTCCGTTTCGTGGTTGAGGTGGGGGATGTGCAGGTCGGTCTCGTGCCGAGTGGCGGTCCTCCGGCGCGTCCCGCCGTCAGGGCTGTCGTGCCGCCTGGTTCAGGTGGCCGGCTGCGACCGGTCCACTCGACGGCTCGTCCGGTACACCGCCCGGACGTCCCGTGTCGCGGTGATGTCGTGCGCCGGGTTGCCGCCGACGGCCAGCATGTCGACGAGGCCGAGGCCTGTCCGGCCTTGCCGAGTGTGACGCAGCGGGCGTTGTGGCTGCGCGACACCTGCGGCATCTCGACGCTTGCTACCGGCCTTCCGGGCTCCTCCGAAGCAGTGCCGCTCCGCCGACCTGAGCCACAGCAGCGTCATGGTTTTCTCGCTGCTTCACAGCGCGGCCGATGAGTTTGTGGCTCCTGGCCGGTCCAAGCTCATGACACCTAGGAAGGGACACCACCATGTCGGAGCTTCTCGTTGACTTCATCACCTCCCTCGATGGCTACGCATCGGGCGAGGGGTGGCCCGGGTTCTGGGGCCTGGAGGGTCCGGAGTACCTCGGATGGCTCGGTGAGCAGCCGGAGGCCACCTACCTGATGGGAGCGAACACCTACCGCCTGATGTCGGGCTTCGCCGCAGGCGGGCTCCCGGACGGCCAGGACGAGTTCAGGCCCGAAGAAGAGGCGTCCGTCGACGAGCTCACGCAAGCGTCCAAGGTCGTGTTCTCCTCCTCACTCAAGGAGCCACTGACGTGGGCCAACTCCACGCTCGTCCGCGACGACGCCGTCGAGGCGGTCCGTGCCATGAAGTCGAACGGCTCGGGGCTCCTCAGCACGATCGGCAGCCTCAGCCTTTGCCGGTCCCTGCTACGCGCCGGACTCGTCGACCGCTTCCGGGTCGTGATCTTCCCGGTGATCACCGGGGCCACGGGCGAAGAACGCATCTACGACGGCTATCCGGACGTTGCCCTCGAGATGACCGAGCACCGCACCTTCGACGGCCGCATCCAGCTGGTCGAGTACAAGCCCAGCGTGCTCGAGCACCCGCCGCTCGGCGCCCCTGCGTGACGTCGGCCCCGTCCGCCGGTCTGGACAGCCCGACCGCGGGCTTCGACCGATGGGGTGCCTCTATGTCTTTGGTCAAGCGGGGAGGGCCTTGCGCCGATACTTCCCAGACCTGGGCGACGTGAAGGTGGGCCCACGAGCCCAGGCGACCGCCCGCTTTCCTCAGCGCATGAACGCCAGGGCGTTCTCGATTCCTTGCTCGAGCACGTCGTCGGCGAACTTCTGGTCGGAGAGGGCACGGGAGAGTTGCAACGACCCCACCATCATGGTGTAGAGGCCGATGGCCTTGCCTCGAACGGACTGCGGATCCGCAGGTGCAAGACGGGCGGCGATTTCATCCACGATGGCTCGCGCGCCGTCGGTGTATGCCTGCTTGGTGGCTTCCCCGCAGCGTCCGATCTCGTCGAGCAGGGCGGCAGAGGGACACCCGGTGTCTCGCTGGTCGCGGTGCTCGGGCGACAGATACTCGCGGATGAGGTCCTCGAGTCCCGGGATGCCGGGTCGTAGCGTGGTGTACTGCGCCACCTGAGCGTTCAGTTCCTCGGAGACAACGGTGGCGATCAAGGCGTCCTTGGAAGCGAAGTGTGCGTAGAAGGCGCCGTTGGTCAACCCGGCGTCGGACATCAGCGTGGAGATGCCGGATCCGTCCAGTCCGTCCTGCTTGAATCGTCGGCCGGCCGTCTCGATGATCCGCTGCCGCGTCACCTGTTTGTGCTCTTTGGCGTAGCGCGCCACTGGGATTCTCCGTTCGCTCCGTGAGGCCTCTTCCCGCGCCTAGCCTAATCCATGGGCTGACATACGTAATATTATGATAGGTAGCCAGATCTGTGCCTCATGGAGCACATGGGTCACGACCGCAGGCAGACGCCCGGTCCCGGCTGGGCAGTGACTTACCTCGGTGGCGTCAAGTGCTCCGCGGAACACTCGACGATGACGCGAATCGGTGCGCTGCTGCAGTCGGCCGATCGTGGAGTGCAACCGCACCCAGATCGACAACGGACATACCTACCTGCGGGAGACGGTCTTCGGTGACCCCGAGGAGCCCCGGCGCGGTGCGGCACTCGCCATCGTCGCGCAGGCCGAGGAGGCCATGGCCGCCGCGCTGTGCCGAGACGAGCGGATCACGGAGGGTGACGCCGCGACGCTGGCACACATCGCGTCCGCCGTGACGTTCCTCAGCACGGTGGCGAGCGTGAACATCGGCCTGAGCGTCGAGGGGATCGCGCAGGCCATCCGGAGGCGGGTCGGCCTCCTGCGGCCTGGCTGAAACGCGGCTGGCACCAGGGAGCTTGGTGGGCTCGGCCAGCTGGTGGGTTCAGGCCGTCGGGGTGTGGCCGCTCCGCCCGGCCGCGGGCTTGGTGGGGCGGGACCTCGGTGTGGTTGCCGTAGCGGAACATGGAGCGTCAGCGGCGGTTGTGTGTGGCGGGCTGCGGCGCGCGTCAGTGGTAGCCCGTGGTTCCTCGGGTCGCCCGGCCGTCGTACGCCGCAGCTGTGTCGAGGCGCCCGAGGGCGGTGATTCCCTCAGGTGCCGGCCTTTGTCAGGTGGTGAGGGTGGGGTAGTCGGTGTAGCCGGCTGCGCCACCGCCGTAGAAGGTGGCAGGGTCGGGGGTGTTCAAGGGTGCGCCGGCGCGTACGCGCTCGACCAGGTCAGGGTTGGCGAGTGCCATCGAGCCGACGGTGACGACATCGGCCAGGCCATCCGCGATGTCCTTGGCTCGGGTGGCCATGTCCGTGCCGCCCCGGTTGAGGAGCAGCGTCGTCGGCCACAGCTTCCGGAGGGTGTGCAGGAGTTCCTCGTCGCCGCCGTGGCCGATGTGCAGGTAGGCGAGGTCGAGGGGGGCGAGGGCGCGCAGGAGGTGCGGGTAGAGCTCGTGGGGGTCGCTCTCCACGAGATCGTTGATCTGGAAAGGGTTGCCGGGAGAGAGCCGGATGCCGGTGCGGCCGGCGCCGATCTCGCCCGCCACGGCCGCAGCGACCTCCACCGCGAAACGGATGCGGTTGTCGAGGGAGCCCCCGTACCGGTCGGTGCGCTGGTTGGTGCTGGGGAAGAGGAACTGGTTGACCAGGTAGCCGTTGGCCCCGTGGATCTCGACGCCGTCGGCGCCGGCCGCGATGGCGGCCGCGGCGGCGCGGCGGAAGTCGTCGACCGTCGCGGTGACTTCCTCCGTGGACAGTTCGCGCGGTACCGGCATCTCCTGGAGTCCGGACGGGGTGAACGTCTGGCCCGTCGGCTTGATCGCGGACGGCGCCACCGGCTGCCGGTGGTGGGGCGTGTTGTCCGGGTGGGCGATGCGCCCGGCGTGCATGAGCTGGATGACGATACGTCCCTCGGCCGCGTGTACGGCATCGGTGACCTTGCGCCAGCCCGCGATGTGCTCCTCGGTGTAGATGCCCGGGGTCGCCGGGTAGCCCTGGCCGTCGGCGGAGGGCTGGGTGCCCTCGGTGATGATGAGCGCGTGCGAGGCGCGCTGGGCGTAGTACTCGGCGTTGAGCTCGGTCGGCACGCCGTCGAGGGTGGCCCGGCTTCGGGTCAGGGGGGCCATGGCGAGCCGGTGCGGCAGGGAGATCTCTCCGGCGACGGTCGGGTTCCACAGGGCGTTGAGCATGGGTGATTCCTCGGATGATGAGTGGTCGATCGCTGAAAGCAGGGGGAGACGCCGCGTGGGCGTGATGAACCGGGGTCGGCATTCCTGCCTCCGGGCCCGATGGCGCACCCGTCATGACCCCTGCCGGCCGATCGATGTCGGCGTGATCTATAGAAGTACGAACATAATACTATGTGTGTGTGCGAGCCGCCGCAAGGGGGCGGCCGTTCTGCGAGTCAGCCGTTCACCGGGTGTGGCCGGGGCGGCGGAGAACAGGGCGCAGGGCCTCGATGACGCCGGGGTCGTCCACCGTGGACGGGATGGGTTCGTCGTGCCCGTCGGCGATGCCGCGCATCGTCTTGCGCAAGATCTTTCCCGAACGGGTCTTGGGCAGGGCGGCCACGACCGCGACCTCCTTGAGGGAAGCGACGGCACCGATGCGTTCACGCACGAGCTGGACGAGTTCGGCCTCGACCTCGCCCGGTTCGCGGTCGACGCCGGCCTTCAGGACGACGAAGCCCCGCGGTACCTGTCCCTTGAGGGCGTCGGCTACGCCGATGACGGCGCATTCGGCGACGTCGGGGTGGGCGGCCAGGGCCTCTTCCATGCTGCCGGTGGACAGCCGGTGCCCGGCGACGTTGATGACGTCGTCGGTGCGGCCCATGACGAAGACGTAGCCGTCGTCGTCGATGTGACCGCTGTCGCCGGTGAGGTAGTAGCCGTCGTAGGCGGAGAGATAGGAGGCGATGTAGCGGTCGTCGTCCTGCCAGAGCGTGGGCAGCGCGCCGGGCGGCAGGGGGAGCCGTACGACGATTGCGCCGTCGACGCCTGTGGGCACCGGTTCGCCCGAGGGGTCGAGGACGCGGACGTCCCACCCCGGCAGCGGGCGGGTGGGGGACCCGGGCTTGAGGGGAGCCGCCTCGATGCCCACAGGGTTGGCGACGATGGGCCAGCCGGTCTCGGTCTGCCACCAGTGATCGATGACCGGGATGCCCAGCAGATCGCTCGCCCAGTGATACGTCTCGGGGTCGAGGCGCTCGCCGGCGAGGAAGAGATGGCGCAGGCCGGTCAGGTCGTAGTCCGCGGTGAGTGTTCCCTTCGGGTCCTCCTTGCGGATGGCCCGGAACGCGGTGGGCGCCGTGAACATGGTCTTGACCTGGTACTCGGCGGCGACGCGCCAGAACTGGCCCGCGTCCGGTGTGCCGACCGGCTTCCCCTCGTACAGGACCGTCGTGGCTCCGACGAGCAACGGTGCGTAGACGATGTACGAGTGCCCGACGACCCAGCCGACATCGGAGCCGGTGAACATCGTCTCGCCCGGACCCACGTCGTACACGGCGCCCATGGACCAGTGCAGGGCGACCGCGTAGCCGCCGCAGTCACGCACGACTCCCTTGGGCTTTCCGGTCGTGCCGGACGTGTAGAGGATGTACAGGGGGTCGGTGGCGGCGACGGGAACGCAGTCGGCCGGCGGTGCGGCGGCGACCAGCTCCCCCCAGTCGAGATCGTCCGGGCCCAACGCGGCCGGCTCCTGCGGGCGTTGCAGGATCACGCACTTCTGCGGTTTGTGGACCGCGAGTTCGATCGCCTGGTCCAACAGCGGCTTGTACGCGATGACCCGCTCGCCCTCGATCCCGCAGGAGGCGGAGACGACCACCTTGGGGGCCGCGTCGTCGATACGGAGGGCGAGTTCACGCGGGGCGAACCCGCCGAAGACGACCGAGTGGACCGCGCCAATGCGTGCGCAGGCCAGCATCGCGACGGCTGCCTCGGGGACCATCGGCATGTAGATGACCACGCGGTCGCCGTGTCCCACGCCGAGCTGTGCGAGGGCTCCGGCGAAGGCCGCCACCTCGCCCCTGAGTTGTTCGTAGGTGTAGGTGCGGCGGGTGCCGGTCACGGGGGAGTCGTAGACGAGCGCGGGTTGCTCGCCCCGGCCGGCTTCGATGTGCCGGTCGAGCGCGTTGAAACAGACGTTGAGCCGTCCGTCGGGAAACCAGCGGTAGAAAGGTGCGCCCGAGGAGTCCAGAGCGCGTTGTGGAGCGACATCCCAGTCGATGCCCTCCGCCGCCTTCAGCCAGAAGCTCTCCGGGTCCTCGGTACTCAAACGGAAGACGTCCTCGTACGTTCCCATCGCGCACTCCTTTGTGGCATCGAGGGACGGTGGTGGGGCTGCTCGCGGAACGGTGTCGGACACAAGTACCGCATGCCGACAGGCATGGTCGAGCAGGATGCCGGAAACCGGCGGACCGATCGCCGGCATGGCGGTGGTGCGGCGCCCGGCCGTCGACAGGCCCGCCGTCAGGTACCGCTTCTGCTCACGCGCCGAGGTGCTTGCGCAGCCATTGACCCATCTGCTGGATCGCCTGGTCCACCTCGGGTACGCGCCCGGCGCCCAGGACGAACGAGTGCTGCCCTTCGGGCAGCGGGTGCACCTCGGAGGTGACCTTGAAGTCCGCGAGGCGGCGGCCGAGTTCGGCGCCGTCGTCGGCGAGGGTCTCGTACTCGCCGTAGTGGACGGTCGTGGGCGGCAGGCCGGTCAGGTCGGCGTTCGCGATGCTGATCGCGGGGTCGGTGAAGTCCACGGCGGGATCCTGCAGCCAGGCTCCTCGGAAGAGTTCGAGGGTGCTCCTGCTGAGCATCTTGTCGTTGTCCTCGTTCTCGTCCACCGACGCGTTCTGGATGGTGAGGTCGGTCCACGGTGAGACGCTGACGATCGCGCCCGGGGTCGCCTCCCCCTTCGCGAGCAGGCGCAGCGGGAGCATCACCGCGAGGGTGCCGCCGATCGAGTGGCCCGTGCTGCCGATGTTCCGCGGCTCGTAGCCCTGCGAGAGCAGCCAGCGGTAGGCGGTCTCGGCGTCGTCGAGCTGCGCGGGGTAGGGGTGTTCGGGCGCCAGGCGGAAGTCCACGACGAGGGAGCGGGCTCCGGCTGCCTTGGCGATGTGGCCGGCGGCCTTGCGGTCGGAGTGCATGGAGGCGGTGACGGATCCGCCGAAGTGGAAGTGGAGCAGTGCCTTGTCGGGGTCGGCGCCCTCGGGGATGGCCCACAGGGCGGGGACGCCGCCCGCGTCCACCTCGGCGTACGTGACGCCTTCCGGCTCGGTCGACGCCTTGTGGTTCGAGTCCACGATGTCGCGGATGACGGCCAGGTCGAGACCCGGTGTCGACGACTTCGCGCTCACGCTCGCGAGGAACTCCGCGAACTCGTGTGCCTCAGGGCTTACTCCCATGGTGGTACTCCTTCTCGGACGGGTGCGGTGCGAGGGTTCCCTCGCGGAAGCCGGGTCGCTGTGGTGGTCATGACGCTATCGGCTGGGTATGTGAAAGTAAACTTAGCTGGGGTCGGCGTCGCCCCATGGGTGCGCGGAGGCCCCTTGAGGGGCATCGGGCGTGGACGCTTCAGGGCGACTGTCGGTCCGGTCGCAACTTGTGGACCGGACCGTTCGGGGGGCGACGAGTGCGTGCAACGCGCCCGTGGCGGTGGGGGGCGGGCGCGACGGCCCGGTGGCCGTGCGCCGTGCCCGAATCGCGCGGGGTTCGCCTGTCGCGGCCTGCGGCGCCGGCAGGCCTGCCGGAATCGAGCAGATGGTCAAACCGGCGAGATCGGCGACGATCCGGCTGCCGGACTGTCTTCCGTGCCGTCATCGCGGACCAGGCGTCAGCGACTGCGCCGAAGCCCCGCAGGTGTTACTCGTCGAGGAACTGAATGGCGTGCTTCAGGAAGCGCTCGGGGTACTGGAACTGCGCTCCATGCCCGGCATCGGGGTAGATCAGCAGTTGCGCGTTGGGGATGTTCTGGGCGAGGTGCCAGGAGTTGATCGAGGCGATCATCACGTCGTTCTCGCCGTTGAGGACCAGCGTCGGCTGGGTGATCGCGTTCAGGAAGGCATAGGGATTCTCGCCCGGCAGCGGTTCCGCGTAGGCGACAACCGCTTCGAACTGGGCCTGCGCGACTGCGGGCGAGCTCGGCGGGTCCTGGTCGGCCCGCTGGTGGCGGCGCTCCCAGAAGGCCTTGCCCGCTTGCTTCGCGGCTTCCGAGCGGCCGAAGAACAGGAAGAGGAAGTCCTCCAGGGTGGGGACCGGGTTCAGGGCGTACTGAGGCACCTCGGGGTCGCTTGTCGGGTCCCCGCCGCGGAGGCCGGTGCCGAGCAGGAGGAGCTTGCGTACCAGCTGGGGGTGGCGCAGCGCGACCTCCTGCGCCTGGTAGCCGCCGAGTGAGAAGCCGAGCAGGTCGACCTGCTCCAGTCCCAACGCCCGGATGACGGCGGCGATGTCGTCGGCCATGTCCTCCATCCGGTTGCGCGGCGTGCCGGACGACGAGGCGATGCCGCGCCCGTTGAACAGGATGACCTCACGGCCTTCGGCCAGGCCGTCGGTGAGCAGCGGGTCCCAGTTGTCCATGCCTCCGCGGAAGTGCTGGAGCAGGAAGATCGGAACGCCGGAGGGCTTGCCCCAGCGTCGGTAGGCGAAGCGGTCGCCGTCGACCTCGATGTACTGGGTCGGTGCGGTCACATGGGTGTCACTCATGGTCTGGCCTTTCTGGATCAGGTAGCAATAGGATGACGATCGTAATTTAAAAAGTCAAGGCCTTTGATGTCGATCGACATCTATGTAGGCTTGACCGCCGAGCGTCAATCGAAGAAGGGGCGGCCGATCGTGCGGGTCACCAAGGCGCAGGCAGAGCGCAACCGTGCCCACATCGTCGCCACAGCCGCCAGGCTGTTCCGCGAGCGCGGCTACGACGGTGTCGGTGTGGCGGAACTGATGGCGGCCGCCGGGTTCACGCATGGCGGGTTCTACAAGCACTTCCGCTCCAAGGCCGACCTGATGGCCGAAGCGTCCGCACGCGGGCTCGCGCAGACCGCGGCACGGGCAGAAGGCGTGGACCCTGCCGAGTTCGTCGAGAACTACGTCTCCCGCGAGCATCGCGACGGCCGGGGTGACGGCTGCACCATCGCGGCCCTCAGCGGCGACGCCGCACGCCAGCCGGCGGACATCAAAACAGAGTTCGCAGCCGGGATCGAAAGCCTGCTGACGGCCCTTCAGGCCCAAAGCGCCACGGCGGGGGATGCGGACCAGCGCGCGACCCGCACCATGGTGATCGACATGCTCGCCCACTCGGTCGGAGCGGTCATGTTGTCGCGGGCATGCCCGGACGGTTCTCCGCTGGCGGACGAAATCCTCGATGTCTGCCGCAAGGAAATTCTCGCGTCATTGACACACGGCAACAGCGACCAGTCGGAGGCGCGGGGCCCGGGAGCCTGACCGCAGCCGAGTGGTCTTGCCGAGTTGCGCGGCGCGGATCGCGGTGACGTACCCGTTGTTCCGGCGCCGAGGGTGACGACGCCGTAGTGCGCGCTCATGACGTGCCCCCTTTCCAGGGTGTTCGATGGGTGGCGCGTGGAGCGAGTGGTCATGCGGCGCGGTGGTGGGGCGCCAGGGTGGCGTGGATCTGGTCGCGGATGTCGGCGAGCACGGCTTCGTCGCTGCGGTGCAGGCACACGGTGGCGGTCGTGCTGATGTGCATGATCGCGGTGATCACCCGCGCCAGCGTCGCCGCGTCGGCGGCGCCGATGTGCTCGTCGCGGGTGAGCAGGCCGGTGATGCCGTCCTCGAGACGGGCGGCAAGGGCCAGGCCCGCTTGCCGGTAGGGCTCGGCCGGGTCGCCGAAGACGAGTTCGTGCAGGTACGTGCGGCCGTTCTCGATGTGCTCCCGCACGCACTCCACGACGGGACGGATGAGAGTGATGACCCGCTCCAGCGCGCCCTGTCCGACGGCGGTGTTCGCGGCGGCGAGGCCGGAATCGACGGCGTCGGCGAACTTCTCGTTCTGCACCATGATCAGCAACTCGGCCTTGGTGGACGCGTACAGGTAGAGCGTCCCGATCGCGACATCGGCCCGACGGGCGACCTGCTGCGTCGTGACCTTGTCGACGCCGTGTTCGGCGAACAGCTCGCGGGCTGCGGTCATGATGCGCTCGCGCTTGGCCTGTTTGGCCCGCTCACGGCGCCCGATCGGCATGTGACCGCTTCCCATGGGGACCTCCCTTGACAATGTTTCTGAGTGGACTCATAGTTGAGTGTACTCGGATTGGTCGGGCGGGGCGAGACCCCCGGATGCCGCGCCGGGTTGGTCGGTCCTATCGCAAACGTGGATAAATAAGACAAATTCTAGGAGTGGCGCCCCATGCGAGCGTTCGTCATCACCAAGTACAAGGAGCCGCTGCAAGAGGCGGACGTCCCCGAACCCACCGTCGGGGAGCACGATGTGCTCGTCCGGGTGGAGGCCGCCGGACTGAACCCGCTGGACGAGAAGATCCGCGCCGGTGAGTTCAAGCAGATCCTGCCCTACAAGCTGCCGCTGATCCTGGGCAACGACGTCGCGGGCACCGTCATCAGCGTCGGGACGGCGGTTCGCGGCTTCAAGCCCGGAGACGAGGTCTACGCCCGGCCCCACCAGGACCGCATCGGCACCTTCGCCGAACGCATCGCCGTAGCGGAGGGCGACCTGGCCCTCAAGCCCGCCTCGATCAGCATGGAAGAGGCCGGCTCCCTGCCGCTGGCGGCGCTCACAGCGTGGCAGGCGCTGGTGGAGCGCGGAAACGTGCGCCCCGGGCAGAAGGTCCTCATCCACGCCGGCGCCGGCGGAGTCGGTTCGATCGCGATCCAGCTCGCCGCGCACCTCGGTGCGCACGTCGCCACAACCGCCAGCGGCTCCAACGCGGACTTCGTGCGCGCGCTCGGCGCGGACACCGTGATCGACTACCGCACCCAGGACTTCGAGCAGCTCGTGACCGGCTACGACCTGGTGCTGGACAGCCTCGGCGGGGAGACCCTCGAGAAGTCCCTGCGGGTGCTCAAGCCCGGCGGCAAAGCCATCGGGATCGCCGGTCCCCCGGACCCCGCGTTCGCCCGCGAGGCCGGCCTGAACCCGCTGATGCGCCTGGCGGTCGCAGGCTTGAGCGGCAAGATCCGCAGGCAGGCCAAGAAGCTCGGCGTGACGTACGAGTTCCTGTTCATGCGCGCCAGCGGCGACCAGCTCCGCCAGATCACCACCCTCATCGACCAGGGCGTGGTGCGCCCGGTCGTGGGAAAGGTGGCCGGCTTCGACCAGACCCCGCAGGCGCTGCAGGCCCTGTCCCAGGGCGGCATCCGCGGCAAGGCCGTCATCGGCAACAGCTGACCCGCCGCAACCGCGACGGGCGACACGAAACACACAGCGACACAGAACACGCAAGGAGAATCCGTCATGAGCAGCACCGACACCCCGAACGAAGCCGTCATCACCTCCTACGCGAAGGCCCCGGCCCGCACCGTCAGCGCCGGCGGCGTCACCTACGCCTACCGCGAGCTGGGACCGAAGGGCGGCATCCCCGTCGTCTTCTTCGTCCACCTCGCCGCGACCCTGGACAACTGGGACCCCCGCATCATCGATCCCATCGCGAAGGGCCGTCACGTCATCGCCTTCGACAACCGCGGTGTCGGGGCGTCCACCGGCCAGGTGCCGGACAGTGTCGAGGCGATGGCCGACGACGCCTACACCTTCATCAGGGCGCTCGGGTACGACAAGATCGACGTCTTCTCGTTCTCCCTCGGCGGCATGGTCGCCCAGGCCCTGGTGGTGAAGCACCCCGAGCTCGTCCGCAAGCTGGTCCTCACCGGCACCGGGCCCAAGGGCGGCAAGGACATGGACAAGGTCGCCAGAGTCACCTACTGGGACATCCTGCGCGCCACCTTGACCCGCTCGGACCCCAAGGAGTTCCTCTTCTTCAACCGCAACGCCACCGGCAAGCCCGCCGCGCGCGCGTTCGTCAACCGGCTCAAGGAGCGCACCGTCGACCGCGACGCGGACATCAAGACCAAGGCGTTCCAGACCCAGCTGAAGGCGATCAAGAAGTGGGGGCGCTCCGCCCCCGACGACCTGTCGACGATCACACAGCCCACCCTGATCGCCAACGGCGACAACGACCGCATGGTGCCGTCGGTCCTGTCGGAAGATCTGCACCGGCGCATCAAGGGCAGCGAGCTGATCATCTACCCCGACTCCGGGCACGGCGGCATCTTCCAGTACCACCAGGAGTTCGCCCCCGTAGCGGTCGAGTTCCTGGCTCGATGACCACCACCTGACCAGGAAAAAGGGCAACATCATGAGCACGTCACCGGCCGCCGCGCCCCTGGTAGTGAAGAAGGCTCTCACCTCCTCGATCATGCTGTGGGTGCGCACCGACCAGCCCCGCCAGACCGGCATGGACCACTGGAAGGGCCCGCACTCAGGGATCATCTCCGCCACCCCGGGCCTGGAGGAGTACCGGCAGATCCACCTCGCCGAGCACAACACGGGCCTGTGGCCGCCCATCGACGGCGTCCAGACCGCGATCCCCGCCGACCGGAAGATCGACGGCGTCGCGGAAGTCACCTTCCAATCGGCGCTTGCACCCCTGAAAGGGCGCAAGCAGACGAAGCTGGCCTACGCCGACGAGATCAACGTGTTCCGCCGCACCCTGCTCTACGCCGGCCCGCCGAACTCCTCTCGGTGGTACGACGTCGCAGGCCCCGGAGAGACGGTCGGTGCCCGCGCGCTGATCTACCTTCGCCGCAGGGACGGGGTCGGCGCCGGAGCCTTCCGGAAGTTCGTCAACGAGCAGCTCGCCCCGGCGCTCGCCGGCACCGGAGTGCTGACGGAGCTGCGCACGCAGACGTTCCTGCCCTGGATCGAAAAACTCTGGGACACCCCGGACGTCGCCCACGACAACCCCCGCGACCAGCACTTCCACGCCTCGGTCAGCCTCGGGTTCGCCGACACCGCAGCACGGGACGCCTTCTTCACCGGCAACCTGGTCCAGGACCTGGCCGACCGGCTGGCATCGCAGGTCTCCGCGATCCACGCCTACGACGTCACCGCCGCCCTCACCTACGTCAAGAACGGCGACATCCTCCCGCACTACGAGGAGTGAGCGGCGCGGCCTCTGCTCAGCCAACGCATCCGCGCCACGCTTCCCCGCCCTCCTCGCGACCCCGTCGCCGTCTGACACCCCTCACACATCCGAATCCGTATCCGGAGCCAGCCATGAGCGAGCACAGCACCATCCAGTACGAGCGCACCTCACCGCAGATCGCGAAGATCACCTTCGCCAACCCGCCCGTCAACCTCATCACCGGCGAGACCGTCCTGCGCCTCATCGAGATCGTCGACGAACTGGCCACCGACCCGGACATCCAGGTCGTGGTGTTCGACAGCGCCACCCCCGACTTCTTCTACAACCACTTCGACCTGGCCGCCGCCGCCGACTTCCCCGCCCCCGAGGACCCGGAAGCGGTACCGGCATGGACGAATCTGGTCCTCGAACTCTCCAGGGCGCCCTACATCACCATCGCGGCCATCCGGGGACGCACCCGCGGTGGCGGGAACGAGCTCGCCCTCGCCCTCGATCTGCGCTACGCCAGTCGTGAGAAGGCGATCTTCGGACAGCCCGAGGTCGGCAGCGGACTGCTGCCCGGCGGTGGCGGCGCCGAACGCCTCCCTCGCGCCATCGGACGCGACCGCGCCCTGGAAGCCATCCTCACCAGCGACGACTACGACGCCGACACCGCCGAGCGCTGGGGATGGGTGACCCGCGCCCTCCCCGACAGCGAACTCGACGCCTTCGTCGGCACCGTCGCCGCCCGGCTCGCCTCCTTCGACCGCACCTCACTCGCCTCGGCCAAAGCCCAGATCAACCGGGCCTCCCTGCCCCCGGACGCGGACCTGGTCGCCGCGTACGGCGAGTTCGCCCACTCCCTCACCCTCCCCGGTTTCCTCACCCGGGCCGCAGGCACGCAGGCCCTCGCCGAACAGGCCGGCATCGACTTCGAATACCGTCTCGGACACCACATCGGCGTCGCCAACCAGCAACGCTGACACCCGGCAGGAAGCGAGCACGGGCGCAGCAGATGCCGCGGCCGTGCTCGTTTCGTCGCGAGTCCCATCTGGGTCGTCGTACGCCTGCCCGATGGGGGACGATGGCGCGAAGCCCGGTCACCATCGAGGACGACCGAGGGATCCGGGCGCGGCCTGTACGCCGACAGGCCTGCGGGTGGTGTGGGGAAATGTCCTTGGTGGTCGCTGGGCAAACTGGACCGGATGGTGCTCGACGAAGCGCTCGCCGGGTATGGCCTGCGCCCGTGGCCCGACAGCCGCGATGGTCGGTCCTCACGATCGGGACCGAAGGACAAGTTCAGGCGTTCGTGCCGCGCAGATCCGGGTAGAGCGCCTCGACCGGGCCGCTCAGAGCCGCCTTGACCCCCTGGGTCAACTCGTCGGCCAGGACCTCGTACTCGCCGGCCTCGACCGCGTCGTAGACCGTCGTCACCAGCTGCGTCGGCAGCATCTTGGGTCCCTCGGCGTGCGCGGCCATGTCGGTGTCGACGTAGCCCATGTGCACACCCGTCACGTGGACGCCCATGGGTGCGAGCTCGATGCGCAGCGAGTTGGTGGCCGACCACAGTGCGGCCTTGGACGCGCTGTAGGCGCCGCCGAAGGCGTACCAACTGGCAACGGAGTGCACGTCGATGAGGATCGACCCCTGCTTGGCGGCGAGGATCGGTGCGAAGGCGCGGGCGAGGAGGACCGGTCCGAAGAAGTTCGTCTCCATGTTCGCCCGGATGTCCGCCTCGGTGACGTCCAGCAGGCTCGCGCTCGGCGGGGTGGCGCCCGCGTTGTTGACGAGTACGGTGACGTCCGCCGCGGCGGCGACGGCCGCGTCGATCGACGCGCGGTCGGTGACGTCAAGGGTCAGGGGGACGATGCGTTCGTCGTCCCAGGCGCGGGGGGAACGGGCGGTGGCGTAGACCTTGGCGGCGCCGCGAGCCAGGGCGTCGTGGACGAAGTGGGTGCCGATACCGCCATTGGCGCCGGTGACGAGGACGACTGCTCCATCGAGGGAGGGCATGGGTGTTCCTTCGTTCCAGGGGGATGTGAGGTGCGTGGCTCTGCACGGACGGAGCAATGACTGCTCGCCCTGCCATGGGAGAATGAGCACAGCCATATTCGAGCCCACGCAGTACCGAGTGTAATCATAACTGACTACAGTCAGAAACTATTCCGGAGGACACCGCCATGTCTGTCGCCCCCCGACCGGTCGGACGGCGCGAGCGGAACAAGCAGGAGAAATTCGACCGCATCGTCGCGGCCGCCACGGAGCTGTTCGCCGAACACGGCGTCGACGACGTCACGACCCAGCAGATCGCCGACAAGGCCGACATCGGCACCGGGACCCTGTTCCTCTACGCCAAGACCAAGGGCGAACTCCTCCTCCTTGTCCAGAACGCCAAGTACGCCGAAGCGCTTGAGCGGGGCCGGGCGGACGCCGAGACCGTCCCCGGCGTGCTGGACGCGGTGATGGCGATCGTCCGGCCGATCGTCGAGTGCAACCGCATCCAGATCGACAACGGACGCACCTACCTGCGCGAGATGGTCTTCGGCGACCCCGAGGAGCCCCGGCACGGCGCGGCACTCGCCATCGTCGCGCAGACCGAGGAGGCCGTCGCCGCCGTACTGCGCCGAGACGAACGGGTCACGGAGGGCGACGCCGCCAGGCTGGCACACATCGTGTCCGCCGTGATGTTCCTCAGCATGGCGGTGAGCGTGAACATCGCCTTGAGCGTCGAGGAGATCCTGCAGGACATCCGAGGTCAGGTCGACGTCCTGCTGCCTCACTGAACGCCGGCACCGTCCCGGATCCGACGACCGACTCGCTCGAGGCGGGCTTGGCCGTGGTGCGGGAACCCGGGGCGGATTCGGCGATCGGGTTCGGCAGTGGCAGCCCGATGGATACCGCCAAGGCCCTCGGTCTGCAGGGCGTCCAGGCCGGCAGGATGCGGGACTATCAGGCCCCGCACACCATCCTCGGCCCGGCGCTTCCGGTGATCGCGGTCCCGACCGGGCAGCGGCTCGGAGGCACGTTGCCCACGGTCTGCCGAACGCGATGCTCTTCCCCGCCGTGACCGCGTTCTCCGTACCCGCCGCCGAGAGCCGGTGCGCCGACTGCGCCCGCGCCCTCGGAGCCGCCACCGACGGCGACAGTGACTCCCTGGCCGCCGAGAGGTTCGTGGGGGCGCTCCGAGCCCTGTGCAAGGATCTTGAGGTGCCCACCCCAAGGGCCCACGGCATCGACAAGGACGAGTGGTTCCGCCTGGTGCCCCTCATGGCCGAGCAGGCGCTCGCGTCCGGGTCCCCCGCCAACAACCCCGTCGTACCCACCGTGGAAGAGATCCAGGATCTCTCCGCGCAGATCTACACCTGACCCCCGGCGAGTGAGGAACATGATGGCCACGACAGCAGGTCCGCACGGATGGCGAGGCGCCGACCGTGACTGATACGGCAGCCGTCGAGATTCTCGCCGATGTCCATCGGGGCGTCGGCCGCATCCTGCTGAACCGGCCCAAGGCGCTCAACGCCCTGACGACAGGCATGGTCGCCGCCATCGACCGTGTGCTCGCCGCGTGGGAGGACACACCGCTGTCCGCTGTGCTGATCGCCAGTACCAGCCCGAAGGCGTTCTGTGCCGGTGGAGACATCCGCACGATCCGCGAGTACAGCCTCGCCGGGGATGCCGAGGCCAGTGAGCGGTTCTTCGCCTCCGAATACCGGCTCAACGCCCGGATCGCCGAGTATCCCGTGCCGGTTGTGTCGCTCATCGACGGCCTGTGCATGGGCGGCGGTCTCGGTCTGTCCGTCCACGGCAGCTTCCGCGTCGTCAGCGAGCGCGCGGTGCTGGCGATGCCGGAGACCGGCATCGGGTTCTTCCCGGACATCGGGGCCAGCTACTTCCTGCCGAGGCTGCCCGGCGCGATCGGCATGTACCTGGGACTGACCGGACACCGGCTCGACGCGGCCGACGCCCTGTACACGGGGCTGGCCACGCACTTCGTCCCCTCGGACGGGCTCGACGCGGTCGGAGAGGCCCTGGCCGACAGCCCCGGCGACCCTGTGGACGTGGTCCTGAACCGCCTTGCCGGCCGTTCCCCGGTCGCGGGCAGCGCGCTGGCGAAGGCGCGCGGGGACGTGGACTGGGCGTTCGGTGCGCCGACCCTCGGTGAGATCGAGAAACGCCTGCGCCACCTTGACACCCCCTGGGCGGCAGCCGCGCTGGCCGCCATGGAGTCCGCCTCTCCGCAGAGCCTGGAGATCACTCACACCCTGCTGGCCCGGGGCAGGCAGCACGCGCTGCGAGAGTGCCTCGACGCCGAACTCGCCCTCACGCGCACGATCATCCGTACGCCGGACTTCCTGGAGGGTGTCCGCGCGGCCCTGGTCGACAAGGACCGCGCGCCCAACTGGCGACGTGCGTCGCTCGGTGGGCGGACACAGCTGTCCTGAGCATGGCTGCCCACGCGTGCGGGGCGGTCCGTCCGCCGTGATCACACATCTGAGACGTCACGGGAGTGAGGGCTTGACCACGGCTCGGGGCGTCATGGAACGGTGGGGGGTGTTGTGTCACAGGACGTACGGCATGGGAGACACCGAGACGATCACAGGCAGGTTCTCCCTGACCGCGGTCGCCACTGGATCCCCGACGGCGACGTCTCCCACCAGTGACCGATCCAGACGGAGGGGCCGCCCGGGCCGGACTGCTCTCAGTCGTTGTCGGGGGCCATCGAGACCACGACCTTGCCGGCCTTGGTACGGCCCTGCTCGACGTACGCCATCGCATCGAGCGTCTGGTCGAACGGGAAGGTGCTGTCGATGACCGGGCGGAGTTTCCCGCTGTCGTAGAGGGCGCCGATTTTGCGGAGCTGGGAGCCGTTGGCCTGCATGAAGAAGAACTGGTAGCGCACGCCCAGCGCCTTGGCCTGCTTCCGCACCTTGCGGCTGAGCACGTTCATGACCAGGCCCAGAAAGGAGGGGGCGCCGAGCTGCTTGGCGAACGCGGCGTCCGGCGGGCCGACGACACTGATGGCCAGGCCGCCGGGCTTCAGTACGGTCAGCGACTTCTCGAGGTTCGCTCCGCCCACGGAGTCCAGCACGAGGTCGTAGCCGGACAGCACCTTCGAGAAGTCTTCCTTGGTGTAGTCGACGACGACGTCGGCGCCGAGGCTCCTGACCAACTTCTCGGTGTCGGTGTTCGTGGTCGTCGCCACCGTGGCGCCGAGGTGCTTGGCGAGCTGGATGACCGTCGAGCCGAGGCCACCGGCACCGGCGTGGACGAGCACCTTCTGCCCCGGCTTCACATGGGCCTTGTCGACGAGAATCTGCCAGGCGGCAAGGGCCACCAACGGCACCGCGGCTGCCTCGTCGAGGGTGAGGGAGGCCGGTTTGGGTGCGACGTCGTCCACGTCGATCGCGATGAACTCCGCAAAAGCTCCGATCCGCAGGTCGCGCGGACGGGCGTAGACCTCGTCGCCGACTTTGAGGCCGTGTACGGCGGAGCCGACCCGGGTCACGACGCCGGCC
Source organism: Streptomyces sp. NPDC001536 (assembly GCF_042894505.1). Taxonomy (NCBI): domain Bacteria; kingdom Bacillati; phylum Actinomycetota; class Actinomycetes; order Kitasatosporales; family Streptomycetaceae; genus Streptomyces; species Streptomyces sp. NPDC001536. The sequence goes on along the minus strand of NZ_JBIAVQ010000018.1, from coordinate 103,212 downwards.
ACGTCGTGCCCGAGTACGAACGGACGCTTGTACTTGAGGAGCTGCTTGAACTCCCCGTTGCGGACCATTTTGTCCAGCGGGTTGATGCTGGCGGCGCTCACTCTGACCAGGACGTCCCGGTCCCCGACCGTGGGCTCGGGCACCTCGGCGGCGCGTGCGCCGTCCTTGCCGTACTTCTCGACGACGAATGCCTTCATGTCGGCCGTCTTTCTGCGTGGGTGTTCCGGTGGGCTATGTGATTCTTCGCGCAGGTCCGCGTGCGTGCCCGTTGTCGCGTGCGGTCGGGTTGATGTGCCGGTCATGACGCTACCTGCTGAGTATAGGAAAGTAAACTCAGCTGGGGCTGGGCATGCGAGGTTTCATACGGTCCGACCTGCTTCAGCGGCTTCGAACGCGCCCTCGGCTGTCCTCGCAATCTCCTCGCTGGGCTGCTCCGGATGCTGGTGGAGGAAGGGAGACCGCCGAGACCTGTTGCCGCGCCGACCCGGAAGGTCCGGCCTTGCCGGCGCGGGGCTGCGGATGCTGCCCCCGGCCCCGCATTTCGCATGAGGCTCGTCGACAGGGCTGAGCGCGGTTGCGTCAAGTGTTCGTAGCGGCTCAGCCCGCCGGGTGTGGCCGCACCGCCTGGTCGCGGGCTTGGTGGTGCTGGGGGCGGACCGCGGTGCGGCTGCCCGCTGCGGGGCATGGAGTGCCGGCGGCGGCTGTGGGCGGGGGAGCGGTCCGGGGGCGCAGGGGCTCAGGTCCGCTCACCTGTGGCGTTGGCGAGTCGAATGGTCCGTTTCAGGATTCCAGTTCAAGGCCCTGTGGCGCAGTCAGGGCCTTGTGGGTCGACTCCAGGATCTTCTCCGACAGTTCTGTGCCCGCCGTGGCCCGGGCGAGCAGGATCGCGCCGACCAGAGTGGCCACCACGGGGAGGCCGTCGGCGGCATCGGTGGACATCCATGAGGCGAATTGCCGGACTCCGGTTGCGTACGTTTCGCGCACCTCCTCGGCTGTGGGTTCGCGAGCCACGTCTCCTGCGAATCCCGCGGTGGGGCAGCCAGTGCCGGGCTGGTCACGGTGCTCGGCCGACAGGTAGAAGTCCACGAGGGCGCCGCGAGCGGTGTCGTGATCGCCGTGGTCTTTGTCGAGCGACGCCAGGAGTGCGTCCAGGTCTCCGAAAGCGGCCTGAGCCGCCTCGGCCACCAGAGCCTCTTTCGAGGCGAACTGCTTGTAGAAGCCGCCCGTGGTCAGCCCGATGGACTTCATCAGATCGGCGACGCTGATGCCGTTCACGCCGCGTTCCCGGAACAGCTTGGAGGCCGCGGCGACCGCACGCCTGCGGTTCTCGAGCGCTTGTGCCTGCGAAACCCGACTCATCACTCACCGGCCCACGTTAGATAGTTAAGTGCATCTATCGTACGCGAAGCGCCGGTGCCCGGCCGTGACGCCCTCTTCCTGTACGGCTCCTTCTCACTGGCGCGAGGTGGGGGCTTGTGGATCCGCTGCGGTCTCCGGCCGCGGGCGGTGGTTGGCGGGATGGCGGGCGTTGACCGGACCGCTTTAGATAGCTACCGTAATCTAAAGCGAGGTCGAGGCTCTGGCCCCTCTGCTCATCCGTCAGCCCAGAAATGAGATCCCCCTATGACCACGCAGAACAAGACCGCTGTCGTCACCGGCGCGTCCGCCGGCCTGGGTGCCGCTTACGCGCAGCGGCTTGCCGACCGGGGCTACGACCTGATCCTGGTGGCCCGCAACGCTGCGCGGCTGCAGACGTTGGCGTCGGACATCCGCAGCCGCACGGGCCGTGCGGTGGATGTCGTCGCCGCAGACCTCACCGATGCGGCGCAGATCTCCGTGGTCGAGGAGCGCCTGCGCACCGACGCAAGCATCGAAGTACTGATCAACAATGCCGGCGGTGGGCTCTTCACGCCGCTGGTGACCTCCGACTCCGCGGCTTCCGAAGCGCTGATCAACCTCAATGTGACCTCGTTGACCAGGCTGACCACCGCGGTCCTGCCGGGCCTGACGGCCCGCGGGCGCGGCACCGTGGTGAACATCTCCTCTGCGCTGGCCCTCAACATCCTGCCCGTCAGCGCCGTCTACAGCGGCACCAAGAGTTACGTGCTGACCTTCACCCAGGCCCTGCAGCAGGAGCTCGCCGAGAGCCCCGTCGTGGTGCAGGCCGTGCTGCCGGGCGCTGTCCGCACGGAGTTCTGGGACGGCTCCGGGGCCGACCTCGGGGCGTTTCCCGATGAGTGGATCATGAGCGCGGACGACGTGGTCGACGCGGCGCTCGCCGGCCTCGACGCGGGGGAGCCCGTCACCATCCCGTCGCTGCCCCAGATCAGTGACTGGGAGTCGTTCGAGAAGGCGCGTCAGACGCTCGTCCCGAACCTGTCACTGAAGGTCCCCGCCGATCGCTACCGCGGCTGACCACAGTTCGATCCGATTCCAGGGTCCGTCATCGGAGCGGAGCTGCTCCGCTCCATCTATATGGGAGAAGCACATGTCTGCCTCGAACGACAAAACCCAGACCTCCACCGCCGACTTGCACCGGCTTGCGGATGAGTACGTCAGGCGCGTCAACCTGCGTGACCTCGATGCCCTGTTCGACCTGTACGCGCCGGACTTCCGCTCCCATGCTGCCGACGGAACCACCACCGGCGTCGAGGAGACCCGCGCGGTGCTGGCGTCGTTCCTCGACGCGGTCCCCGACTTCGCCGCCACGCCGGTCCGTGTCGTCGCCGAGGACGATTGGTTCGCGATCAGCTTCATCCTCACCGGCACGAACACCGGGCCCTTCAACGGCACTCCCGCCACCGGCCGATCGATCAAGGTGCTGGAGCTCCGCATGTTCAAGGTGGTCGACGGGAAGCTCGCCGAGCACTGGGGCCTCATCGACCTGGCGACGCTCTTCGCTCAGTTGCAGTCCTGAGCGGGTTGCGTGGTTTCAGCTGGGTGAAGAAGCCCTGCTCGTCTCGAGCGGTCGAGGCGCAGGCTGCGGCTTGAAGCAGGCGCGGGGATGTCGGGGGTCGCGCTCAGGGCTTTTCCGAGCTAGACCCTTGGTAGTGCGACCGTAATATAAAGACTTCAGGAGGCAGCTATGACAGCAAATCGGCCGGTGGCGCTCGTGACGGGCGCGTCCTCGGGTCTCGGCAGGGCAACAGCACGCGCACTCGCCCAGGCGGGGTTCGACGTGGTCGGGACGGGCCGGAAGGCGCCGGACAGCACGCCGGGCGAGGGTGTGACGTTCCTCGCCCTCGACGTGACCAGCGACGAATCGGTGAGCAGCGTCGTCCAAGAGGTGATCGACCGGTTCGGGCGGATCGATGTCCTGGTCAACAACGCCGGGCTCGGCATCAACGGCGCCGCCGAGGAAATCTCTGTCGCCCAGGCGCAGCGCGTGTTCGATGTGAATGTCTTCGGCCTCATGCGCATGACCAGGGCCGTCCTGCCGCACATGCGCGGCCAGGGTCACGGGCGCGTCATCAACATCTCCTCCTTGGGCGGGTTCGTCGGCAACCCCTTCATGTCCGTCTACATCGCGACCAAGCATGCGGTCGAGGGCTACACCGAGTCCCTGGACCACGAGATCCGCGAGCACGGCGTTCGGGTTCTGCGCGTCCAGCCCGGCCCCCTCAACACCTCGTTCGACACGAACTCGGTGGAGGCCGACACCCCTGTGCCGGTATACGCCCACCAACGGGCCATCTACGACGAGGTGATTGAGGAGGGGCTGAGGAACGGCGACGATCCCGCCGTCATCGCCAAGGTGGTCGTCGCGGCGGCGACCGACCGAAACCCGAAACTGAGCTATCCCGCCGGCTCACAGGCCCGACGCCTCAAGGTGCTGCGTCGCATCCTCCCCGCCCGGACCTTCGACAAGCAGGTGCGCAAGTTCAATCGGATGGCCGGCTGACAGCCACGGGCCCCTGTCACCGGGTGGATCGATCGGCTCCCGCCTGGGAATGATCACGATGAACGTTGACGTCGCGCGCCCTGGACACGGAGGCATGGTCCGTGTCCTGGCACATGGCGAAGCGGGTGAGTGCTCACATCTGGGACTCCGGCCGCTGCCTGGCAAAGAGGCGGAAGCCGAGGCGAAGCGGGCGTAGAGCGCGCCGTTGGTGGGCGATCCGTTGCCGTGTCACGTGCTTCTGCTTGTGCTCTTTGGGGCAGCGCACCACAGGCTTCCTCTCGTCGCCATGTGAGCTCTGTCGGACCGATGCCTTGGAATCGAGCCTGGTCCATGGTCTGACTTGCGTAATGTCATGCCGTCAGACGATGCGAATGGTGAGGGGTGCCGTGCCGGGGGCGGCTAGCTGAGTATCTGAATGTAAACTTAAACTCGGTTAGAATCGCCCCCATGGATGCATGGACCGAAGTCCTTGAAAACACCGGCATGGACCCCCTGCTCGACCGGGACACGTCCAACTGCTCGATCGCGCGAACCCTTGAGATCGTGGGCGAGAAGTGGACGATCCTGATCCTGCGTGAGGTGTGGTACGGCTCGTCCCGGTTCGGGGACTTCGAACGCGTCCTGGGCTGTCCTCGTAACCTTCTGGCGACGCGGCTCCGGATGCTGGTGGAGGAAGGGATCCTGGCGACCGAGACGTACAAGGAGCCCGGTTCGCGGAGCCGGCCGAAGTATGTGATCACCCCGAAGGGCATGGATCTGGTGCCCGCCGTGATGGGGCTGCTGCAGTGGGGTGACCGCTACCGAGCCGACCCTGAGGGGCCGGCGGTACTGGCACGACACCGCGAGTGCGGCGGGCGCGTCGACGTCCGGATCAGCTGCGAACGAGGCCACCCGGTGCCGACGCAGGACATCGAGAGCGTGCCCGGCCCAGCCTTTCGTATGAGGTCGTCCGAGTGAGCTGAGGATTCCCCGTCAGCTTTCCGTCATCCGGCCGCTCTGTCGTGTACGCGCCTGGTGGAGGCGGACCTTGGTGCGGTTTCCGCAGCGGGACATGGAACACCAGCGGCGGTTGCGTGCCGGGGAGCGGTCCAGGAAGCGCAGGGCGCAGCGGTCGGCTCCACAGACACGCACGCGCCGGATCTCGGCGGAAACAAGCAGGTCGACGGCGTCCTGGGCGATGAGTGCCAGCGCGAGTGCGGGGTCGGTGGCGAGGGTCGTGGTGCCGGCGGGCTCCAGGCGGTCGTGGGTGATGACGAGTTGCAAGGCGGGTCTGGGGGCCGCCGCGGCGGATCGGTTGAGCAGCGTCACGTCGCCGGATGCGGGTAGTCGGCCGTCGGCGACCGCCAGTACGGCCCGGTCGATGCTCTCGCGCAGCCGTCGGGCGGACATGAGCACGGCTGCCGTGGCGGGATCGGCGGCTTCCGGCGCGAGCAGGAGGGCCTCCCGGAGCCAGCCCATCAGGTCGTCCGGTCCCCGGAGTGTCTCCTCCGGAGTGGTTCTCCACCGGTTTCGGAGGGTGTTGGCGAAGTCCAGGCAGACCCGTCCGCCGTCCCAGATCCACATGTCGTCCGTTGCCACGTCTCCATTCTGCCCGCTAGCTTAACCGTCTAAGACGGTTAGCTCGTGTCAGGAAGGCGGCGCATCCATGGGACAGCCGACAGCGACGACCGGAGTGACGCAGGTGGACGGGGTCCGCCTGCACTACGTCCGAGCCGGGTCCGGACCTCTGCTCGTCCTGCTCCACGGCTGGCCGCAGACCTCCGACTGCTGGCGGCCGGTACTGGCGGATCTCGCCGCCGACCACACGGTTGTGGCGCCGGACCTGCGCGGATACGGCCTGAGCGACAAGCCCGTCACCGGTTACGACAAGCGGCGCATGGCCGCCGACATGGCAGGCCTCGTCGAGGCGCTCGGCTTCGAGCGGGCCATGGTCGTGGGCCACGACCGGGGCGCCCGCGTGGGGCACCGCTGGGCGCTGGACCGCCCGGAGCAGGTCGAGCGGCTGGCCGTGCTCGACATCGTTCCCACCCGCGAGATGTTCCGCCGCCTGGACGCCTCGCTCGCCTCCGGGTACTGGCACTGGCTGTTCCACATGCAGCCCGATCTCCCCGAGCGCCTCGTGGGACCCGACATCCGCGGGTATCTCGAGTACTTCTTCGAGCGGTGGAGCTACAACCGACACGGACTCACCGCCGACGCGGTCGACGGCTACGTCCGCGCGTTCTCCCGCCCGGGCGCCCTGCGCGCGAGCCTCGACGACTACCGCGCCATGGAGGAGGACACCGCGCTCGACGACATGGACGCCGCCGAAGGCCGTCGCCTCACCATGCCGCTGCTGGCGCTGTGGGGTTCCGTGGGGCTGCCTGCCCGCCTGCCGACGCTGGAGATCTGGCGTGACTACGCGGACGACGTCACCGGTGCCGAGATCGCGGAGTGCGGCCACTTCATCCCGGAGGAGCAACCGGAGGCGCTGCTGGCGCATCTGCGCCCTTTCCTGGCCGGCAATACGAGCCGGCGAGCCCCACGGTGACGGAAACGGGCCCCCTCAGCTGATCGAACGCCGACCCGAGAGGCGGCTCGTGGTTCTCGCCCAGCCGCGGAAGGGCCGGCGGAATCAGCGCCAGACCGCGCGGGCCGTTCAGCCAGAAGATCCACTGCAGGAGAGATGCTCGGTGAGTGTGCGACCCCGACATGGCCCGCGCGATCGCACACAGCTGGGGGCGCCTTGAGTTGGGGTTATGGGCTGCTGGCTGGTGCGGCCCATAACCCCGACTGTGCTGATCAGGACCCTGCAAGGGCGGCAGCGTGGCCTGCCCGCAAAGAGACTTTGTCGATCTTGCCGACCGCGTTCTTCGGGATGGCTTCCACCACGACGTATGAGGCAGGGCGCTTGAAGCCGGTCAGGCTGCGCGCGCACAGCGCTTGGAGCGCCGCGGGATCGACGGTCGAACCGGGCCGGGGCTGAACGTAGGCGACCACCACCTCGCCCCATGTCTCGTCGGGTACGCCGATCACTGCGGCTTCGAGGACCGACGGGTCGCTTGCGAGCACGTCCTCGATCTCCTTGGGGTAGATGTTCTCCCCACCACGGATGATCATGTCTTTCGAGCGTCCGACCAGGGTCAGATAGCCCTCGGCGTCGAGGTGGCCCACGTCGCCCGTGTGCAACCAGCCGTCGACGATGACCCGGGCCGTGTCGTCCGGACGGCCGAGATAGCCGCGCATGATGTTGGGGCCCCTGACGACGACCTCGCCGTCCGTGCCCGGCGCCGCCTCGGTACCGTCGGCGTCGAGGATGCGGATCTCCTGGCCGGGAAAGGGAAGCCCCACGGTTCCTGCGCGACGGGGTCCCGCGACGGGGTTGATGGTGGAGCCGCAGGTTCCTTCGGAGAGCCCGTACCCCTCGACGAGGGGAAACCCGTACCGGGCCTCGAACCGGGTCAGCAACTCGGCGGAGGCAGGTGCGGCGCCGCAGACCGCGAACCTCACCGACGATGTGTCGGGCCGAACGTCGTCAGGGAGTGCCGCGAGCATGCTGTAGATCGTCGGGACGGCACTGAAGAAGGTGGGGCGCTCCTGTTCGACGAGGTCGAAGAAGTGGTGGGGGTCGAACCGGCGGCCCGCGATGACAACGCTGGCGCCGGCGAGGAGCGGCGTCAGGATGCTGACCACGATGCCGTTCACGTGGAAGAGCGGCAGGATCAGCAGGCAGCGGTCGCTCGGCCCCAGTTCGAGAGCCTGGCGTCCCATCTCCACCATGGCGTCGATGTTGGCGTGGTCGAGCATCACGCCCTTGGGTACCCCGGTCGTGCCGCTGGTGTAGATGAGCAGAGCCAGCGCGGACGGGTCCAGACGCGGTGCCTGGTCCCACTCCGGCGCCTGATGCTCGCGCAGTTCACCGACGGTGAGTGTGGCCAGGCCGGAAGCGGTCTCCGTACCGTCCTCGACCACGAGCAGGCGCGCACCGGAGTCCTTGAGCTGCCGGACCACCTCGACATCGGTCATGCTCGGGTTGACCGGCGTGATGGTGGCGCCGAGCCGCCAGGCGGCGAACAGCAGAAGGACGAACTCGACGCGGTTCGTCAGCTTGAGGGCGACGACGTCACCGGGACCGATGCCGAGATCGTGGAGCCGGCGCGCCGTCCGGAGGACGCCGCTCAGCAGCTGGGCGTTGGTGAGGGACTGCCGCCCGTCCGATACCGCGGCCCCGTGGGGGTCGAGCTCGGCTCGGCGGTCGGGCAGAGAAGCGAAATTCATGGCGAACGTACCTGTCTCGGTGTGATGCGATCCGGTCACGTCGTCGACACGGCGGGTGCCGGGTCCAGTTGGCGGGAGAGGAACTCGATCTGGTCGCGGACCAGTTCCTCGAACGTCTCGCCGGTATAGAAGTCGAAGTGACCGGCGTCGTACCGCTTGATCTCTCCCTGGGGCGCGGTGCGCGCGTACCGCAGGGTCTGGGCGGGAGGGGTGACGGAGTCGGTGTTGCTGACGCAGAAGAGGATCGGCATGGCGACCTTCTTCGCGGCCCGCCCGGGCCGGTAGCCGGCGATGGTCGGGATCACGCGTGCCGCGACCTCGTTGCGGAACGTCTTCCCGGGTGGCTGCAGCGCCTGGTATCCGGGGAGGGCGTCCGGAGCGTTCATGAGGGCCGGCGAACCGGGGGCGGCGGCGATCGGCACCATCGCGGGCGCCTTGCCGCGCACTCTGGCCGTCAGATCCCGGGCGAGCACCGGAGTCATTCTGAGTGAGGCGACCGGGCCGAGCGCGAGCGCGGAGGCGAGACCGTCGGTGAACGGGCACTGGGCCACGGCCGCGCGTAGTTCCGGATGCCGAGAGGCCACCGTGATGGCGTGGCCGCCGCCGAAGGAGCTGCCCCACACCGCGACGCGTGCGCGGTCGACATCGTGGCGTGTCTTGACGTAGGCGAGGGCGGAGTCCCAGTCGGCCAGCTGGCGCTTGATCGACAGGAGCTGGCGAGGGTGGCCGCCGCTGTCCCCGAAGTGTCGGTACGTGAAGGCAAGGGAGGCGATGCCGGCCTGTGCGAAACGCTCGGCGAAGGCGTCGAGGCGCATTTCGCGGGTGGCGCCCAGGCCGTGTCCGAGAACGACGACGGGCGGGGAGGTGACACCTGTGGGCAGGTAGAGCCAGCCGGCGCAGGTGCTGTCACCGGACGGGAAGGTGACGTTGTGCCGGATGAAGGGCTGCGGAGCGGTCATGTCGGCTCACTGTCCATTCGTCGAGCGGCGCCCGGGCACGCTGCCCGAGGCGAGCGCCTGCGCGTAGGTGCCCGGCCTGTAGAGCGGTAGCTCGCCGGTGGTGTCTGTCGCATCCAGGTAATCGAGCATCAGTTCCTGCCCCTCCTTCGACATCACTCTCGTGAAGAACTCGGCGCGTTCGACGTGCAGACCGTCCTCCAGCGACATCGAGCCGCCGAAATACACCGACCTCTTGGCGGCCTCGACGGACCCCTTCGACCGCTTGCCGAAGCGCTCTGCGAGTTCGATCGCCTGCGCGACCACCTTGTCCTGCGGAACGACCTGGTCGACTGCCCCGTTGGCGAGAGCCTCCGCGGGTGTGAAGGGCTTGCCTTCGAGGATCGCGGACAGGGAACGGTGGGTGCCGATAAGGCGGGTCAGCCGTTGGGTGCCGCCTCCGCCCGGGATGATGCCGAGGAGGATTTCCGGCTGGCCGATGAAGAAGTCCCCGTCGGCCATGACCCGCAGATCGCATGCCCAGGCGAACTCCGCGCCGAGGCCGAGAGCCGAACCGTTGAGGGCGGCGACGAAGAGGACACCGCTGCGGTTCATCCGGAGGAACGTGGTGTGCAGGCGCTCCAGTTGGAGGGCACCTCGCATCGGAGTCTTGCGCATCAAGGCGCTCAGGAGACGAGATCGGTCCACGTGCTTTGCCATGCGCACGACGGCGGCGGCTCCACGGCGGCCGACGGTAGGGCTGGCTGCGCCCTCTTCTTGAAGCCATCGGACCGCGGCATGGCTGACGAACCGTTCGGGATGCGCCCCGGTGAAGACGACGGCGCGAATGTTCGGATCGCGGTCGGCCCGGTCCACCAGCTTGTCCAGCTGGGTGGCGATGTCGAGGCCGAACTCCTGGTGCGGGCCACCGTCGACATGGACGACCAGGACGGTTCCCCGGTCCTCGATCTTGAGATGACCCTTGTCTTTGTACGGCATGAAGTCTGCTCCCGTGCTGAGTTCATGGAGGGGTGGGAAAGTGCGTGGGGACAGGTGCGGCCGCGTGTGGCAGTGACGGGGTCGTGTTCGCCCCGGGGGTTGTGTCCGCGCGGGCAGCATGAGACTGGGCAGCGCTTGACGACCGGTCCGGAGACGTACGCCGTGTCCGTGACGACATGTCGCCCACAATGTGTAACATTGCCGTGAAGAGTTAGATAACCAAGTTATTTTGAATGTGTCAACGGTGGAGGCAGGCGAGACATGGCAGGGCGGGCGAGGGTCGAAGACGCGCAGGAGCGACTTGTCCAGGCGGCCATCGGTCTGCTGGCCGAGCAGGGGCCGTCGGCCATCAAGGCGCGCACGGTGGCTTCCGCGAGCGGACTGTCGACCATGGTGGTCTACAGCCACTTCGGCGGGATCCCTGAGCTGATGAGCGCCGTTGCCGACCATGGGTTCAAGGAACTCGGTAGAGCTTTTGCCCAGGTGCCGGTGACTGAGGATCCGATCGCGGAACTCTTCGCCATGGCCTTGACGTGTCGTCGCATGGCCCACGAGAACCCTCACCTCTACGACCTGATGTTCGGTCTGTCCACTCGCGCGACATACCGGCCGCTGTCGGACGCGGACCTTCGCCTGAGTGGGCGCTCACCGGGATTTCGGGAAGCCCACGCCCATGTCGCCGCGGCGTGCGAACGGTTCGTGCGCTCCGGCAGGGGCCGGCAGCAGCGACCCGAGGTCATAGCCGCTCAGTTGTGGAGCTTTGTACACGGCTACATCACCCTTGAACTGGCCGAGCACTTCGTCGAGTTCGACGATGCGGTGACGCAGGTGCTGCTGCCGATGGGTGTGAACTTCTCCGTCGGCTTGGGGGACGGGCGTGAACGTGCCGAGGCCTCGCACGAGGCTGGCGTGCGCTTGTACGAATCCATCATCCAAGGCCTGTGAGAAAGGGGGGCGGCCGGGTGCCGCCCCTGGCGCTCCACGCTAGGGCGACCTGGTCTCCACGGCGGGGCTGTCGGTACCCGGCGCGAGTTGGTCATGCCTCCCCAATGCCTCGACCTCCCGTTCCAGGGACGGAACCGCGCGGGCCGCGAAACGCCGAGCCCAGGGCCAGGTCAGCGGCGAGTTCAGTGCTCCCTTGGCCCAGTTGGCCACGGCGACGGCGCGCGGGACGTACACACGGCTGCGTCGGCGCACGAGCCCGTCGACGATCGCAGCTGCCGCCCGGTCGGCGCTGGTGGTGACATTGCCCGGATAGGGCAGCCGTCGGCGCAGCCCCTGGAACGAGGGGAGGTCTGCCTCGGCCCCCCGGACGAGGTCCGTGTCGATCCAGGAAGGGTGCACGAGGCCGACCGTGACCCCGAGGTGTGCCACCTCCTGGCGGTAGGTCAGGGCGAGCAGCTCGACCGCGGCCTTGCTCGCGCCGTACGAGGCCATCGCGGCCAGCGGCATGAAGGAGAGCGCGGACGCCACGACCAGTACATGGCCCCGGCTGCGCTCCAGATGGGGCGTCGCGTACTTGAGGGTGCGGAACACCCCGTTCACATTGACGTCCAGGACCCGCTCGAACGACGCCTCGTCTGTCTGCCGCACCGTTCCGTACGCCACGACGCCGGCATTGGCGACGACGAGGTCGACGCCGCCCATGACCTCCGCGGCCCCGTCGATCGCTGACCGGAGGGCGGCGCCGTCACGCACATCGGCCTCGGACCATGAGGCGGCGGGGCCCAGATCGTCGGCGAGGGCGCGCAGCCGATCGGACTCCAGGCCGATCAGCGCCACACGAGCCCCTCGGGCGGCGGCCAGGCGGGCCACCTTCTCGCCGATCCCACGTGCCGCTCCGGTGACAACCAGCTTTCTGCCCAGCAAGTCACGTTTCATGGCGGCAACATAACTTCGTTATTTATGGAACACAAGGCATCGCGCACAGGTTCCGTACTCGTCGTACCTGCTGGGTCTCATGACTGGACGAACCTATGCTGGCTGTCATGAGGCGGACATCCTTTGCTCAGTGGCCCTGCTCGATCGCGCGGACCATGGACCTGCTCGGGGACTGGTGGACGCCCTTGGTGCTGCGCGAGGCGTTCTACGGGATCCGGCGGTTCGACGCGTTCCAGGAGTCGCTGGGGATCGCCCGCAACACGCTCACGGACCGGCTGCGCCGGCTGGTGGGGGAGGGGCTGCTGGAGAAGCGGCCGTACCAGGCGGAGCCGGTTCGCTACGACTACGTGCTCACCGAGAAGGGGCGCGACTTCTACGGCGTGCTGCTGGTGATGAATCGCTGGGGGGACCGTTGGCTGGCCGGTGAAGCGGGCCCGCCGGTGGCCATGCATCACGAGGTGTGCGGTCAGGAGACCCACGCCGAGGTGGTGTGCGCCGCCTGTGGTGAGCCGATGACCGCGGACAACACCCGTCCCCGGATGGGCCCCGGCTATCCACCGCATCTGGCCGAGCGGCCGGATGTGCGGGAGCGTTTCGCGGACTGACTCAGTGATTCCGCAGTACCCGTGCTCGCCATTGACAAGTGAGTCTATCTACGCAACTTTACTGTTCAGAAGCTCATCTGGATGTTCTTGGCGAGAGGCTGCGGGACGATGGAGTGGACGGGCGCCTGTTATGCGGACAAGCCGACGGTCGAGGTGCACACCTGGATCGCGGCCCCACCGGCTCAGGTATGGACGCTGGTGTCCGACATCGAGCTGATGCCGCGTCTGAGTCCCGAGCTGGAATCGGTCCAATGGCTGGACGGCCGGACAGGCCCTGCGCTGGGAGCCCGATTCGTCGGCCGGAGCAAGCACGAGGCGTTGGGGGAGTGGGCCACGACTTCCCACATCGTCGAGTACGAGCCGTTGAGAGTGCTCGCCTGGGCGGTCGAGGACGCCCAACACCCCACCGCGGTCTGGCGGTTCTCCCTGGAGCCGCAGGACGGCGGCACGCTGCTGCGGGAATGGATGCAGATGGGGCCTGCCCGTTCCGGCCTGTCCTTCGCCATCGACCGCATGCCGGAGAAGGAGCAGAAGATTGTCTTCGTGCGCATGCGGGAGTTCGAGTCCAACATGATCGCCACCATCGAGGGGATCAAGAAACTGGCCGAGAGCACCCGGACCTCGGGGGAGGCGAGTCACTGATGCGTACCTCCACCACGATCGAAGCCTCCGGGGCCGATTGGCGGGAGATCGTCGACTACGTCACCGAGGCGGAGAAGTTCGGTCTGGACATCTGCTGGGTGGCGGAGGCATGGGGCTCCGAGGCGCCCTCTCCGCTGGGCTACCTCGCCGCGAGGACCGAGCGCATGCTGCTCGGATCGGGAATCATCCAGCTCGGCACCCGCACACCGATGGCCATCGCCCGCACCGCGATCACGCTGTCCCAGATCTCCGACGGGCGCTTCCTCCTCGGACTGGGCCCCTCCGGGCCCCAGGTGATCGAAGGACTGCACGGCGTGCCCTTCGACCGTCCGCTGTCGCGGATGCGCGAGACGGTCGAGATCGTGCGGCGGGCCGCGTCGGGGGAGAAAGTCGCCTACTCCGGGCGGGAGTTCCAGATCCCCCTGCCGGGCGGGGAAGCCAAGCCCATGCGGCTGTCGATGCGCGCCGAATACGACATCCCGGTCTACCTGGCGACCCTCTCCCCGAAGATGCTGCACCTGACCGGTGAGATCGCGGACGGCTGGCTGGGCACCAGTTTCGTACCCGAGGGAGCCAAGGAGGCGTACTTCGACCACCTGGACCAGGGCCTGGCTGCCGCAAGTCGCAGCCGCTCGGACCTGGACATCTGTCAGGGCGCCGAGGTCGCCTTCGCCGAAGACGAGGACGCGCTGCGCGCGATGGTGGCCGGGCGCAAGAAGGAACTCGCCTTCAGCCTCGGCGGCATGGGCTCCGCGACCACCAACTTCTACAACAACGCCTACAGCCGCCAGGGTTGGGCCGAGGTGGCGGCCGAGGTCCGGACCCGTTGGCAGGCGGGGGACCGGGACGGCGCGGCCGGCCTGGTCACCGACGAGATGGTGCTGGCGACCACGCTGATCGGAACCGAGGACATGGTGCGCGAGCGGCTGCGGGTGTGGCGCGACACCGGTGTCGACACCGTTCGCTTCTATCCCGCCGGCGAGACCCTCGACGCCCGACTCGCGACCCTGGGCCGGGCCATCGACCTGGTCCGCGACATCGAGGAGGAGGCGGTGCGGTAGCGAGAGGCCGCGCGGGCGAGGAGGGCCGCTGCGCGTCGGCGCTGCGGACGGAGTCCCCGGCAGGTCAGCCGCGGGCGCTGACGCCGTCGGCGGCCAGGCCCGACATCAGCAGGGTGATCGCGCGGAACGTCCTGGTCAGGGCGTCTTCTGGATCCGCTGCGGCGGCGATGATCTGGTTGCCCTCGCACAGACCTGCCAGGAGCAGGCGGGCGACAGTAGCGACCGGAACATCCGGTTGCAGGTCGCCGCGTTCGGCCAGAACGGTCAGGAGCCGTTCGATCGGCGGTTGGGCGACGGTTTCGTTGATGTGCCGGTACTGCTCGCCCAGGACCGAGGGTGCCTGGGCCATCAGCTCACGGTGCAGGGGGTCGTCGATGGTCCGGCGCAGGAAGGCGTGCGTGAGGCCGGCCACCGCGGTGGTGGCGGGCTCGTCCGGCGTGGCGCGGACTGCCTCGGACGTCGCGTCGCCCAAGGCCCCGACCTGCTGAATCAGCTCCGTGTAGAGCTCGGCGAACATTGCCTTCTTGTCCGGGAAGTGGTGGTAGAAGGTGCCCTTGCTCACCTGCGCCGCCCCGGTGATGGCCTCGACCGATGTGCCCGCGAACCCGTTGTCGACGAACAGTCTGCGCGCGGTCGCCACCAGGTCCGCCCGGGTCTGCTCCGCGTACATCTGACGTCGGTTTGGGCCTCTCATGTGCGCCATCGTATATTCAATGACCCTGAGTCAATGAATGACTCAGGGTCATTTGCGGTCGTCATGATTGACAATGCCCTCCGGGAAGGCAGGCGGAGCCGTGGAGAAGAGCAGGATCGTGCTGCTGGGCGCGACGGGATACACCGGACAGCGAGTGCTCCGCGAACTGCTCGCACGAGGCGAGAAGCCGACCCTGGTCGGGCGAAGCCGAACCAGGATGCTGGCTCTGGCCGACCGGTTCGAGGCGGAGCTGCCGGTGGCCGAGGTGGACGTCACGTCGGCCACCGACCTCGCGCGCCTCCTGGAGCCCGGCGACGTGGTCCTCTCCACCGTCGGGCCGTTCATGCAGCTCGGCATGGCCACGGTCACGGCTGCCGCGCAGGCGGGAGCCCACTACTTCGACTCCACGGGGGAGGGGCCCTTCGCCCGCCGCGTCCTCGAGGAGCTGGACTCCGTCGCTGCCGCCCGCGGAGCGACGCTCGTGCCGGCGTTCGGCTATGACTATGTGCCGGGCAACCTCGCCGGCGCGCTGGCCCTGGACAAGGCGGGCGAGCGCGCACGCCACGTCGAGATCGGCTACTTCATCACGCGCTCGGGACACGGGGACGAACTGCTCTACCGGAGCACGCTGCGCGACGCCTACACCCTGACCACGGGAGGCACGCGGCAGACGCTGGTCGCTGCGGCGGCCGAAAGCGGCTTCGCCTACCGCCCCGCACGTCCCGGGCAGCCTTCCCGACTGATCGACGAACGTGCCGCCAAGCGTGTCCGCACCTTTCGCTACGCCGGAGTGAAGCGTTCGGTCATGACCGTCCCGGGCACCGAGCATCTCGGACTCCCGGCGGTCTTCCCCCGGTTGGAGAGTGTCGAGGTGGGTCTGGGCTGGCTCGGACGGTGGACCCGCCCGACACAGATCGCCGCCACCCTTCAGGCGCCCTTGCTCCGGTCGGCGAAGGTACGGGCCGCGCTGGCGCGATGGTCCGAGCGGCTCCCGGGAGCCCACCGCGAACCGGATCTCGACGGCCGTTCCCTGGTGATCGCCGTCGCTCGTGACGGGCACGGTCGGCCCCTGGCCACAACCGCCCTCACCGGGCCGGACCCCTACGAGATGACGGGCTCTCTCCTGGCATGGGGCGCGGTGCACGCGGCGGCGCCGGATGCTGTGCTCAAACCCGGCGTGCACGGACCGGTCGCGGCCTTCGGGCTCGACACCCTCAGGCTCGGTGTCGCCGAAGCCGGAGTGCAGGAAGTCGACGAGGCGTCGGCGCGCCGTCGCTGATTGCCGCACGGGCATAGATCATGTCATTGCAGCGCTGAAGCAGACGTCCAGGAGACTGCCTGCGGTTTCCCTGAGACGGGCAGCGGTGGAAGCCGCCGCTGTCGGGTTGAAGAACAGGTTGTTCGATCGGGAAACGGCCGGTCCCTCGCGGGGACCCGGCCGCCCCAGCGGAAAGGAACCTTCCATGGATGAACAGGGCGAGCGCTTTGACGTCGTCGTACTCGGTGCGGGCCCCGGCGGCTATGTCGCCGCCATCCGGGCCGCCCAACTGGGCAAGCGCGTGGCGGTCGTCGAGGAGAAGTACTGGGGCGGTGTCTGTCTGAACGTGGGCTGTATCCCGACCAAGGCCCTGCTGCGCAATGCCGAACTGGCGCACATCTTCACGCGTGAGGCGAAGACCTTCGGCATCAAGGTCGAGGGTGAGGTCTCCTTCGACTACGGGGAGGCCTTCCGCCGCAGTAGGAAGGTCGCGGACGGCCGGGTCAAGGGCGTCCACTACCTGATGAAGAAGAACAAGATCACGGAGATCAGCGGCCGCGGCACGTTCGTGGACCCGCACACGCTCCAGGTCGCCGACTACGACGGCAACATCCGCACCATCGGCTTCGACGACTGCATCATCGCCACCGGCGCCACCCCGAAGCTGCTGCCGGGCACCCGCCGCACGTCCCGGGTGGTGACCTTCGAGGAGCAGATCCTCGCCGAGGACCTGCCGCAGTCCATCGTGATCGCCGGCGCCGGCGCGATCGGCATCGAATTCGCCTATGTCCTGAACAACTACGGTGTGAAGGTCACCATTGTGGAGTTCCTGGACCGCGTGGCACCCCTGGAGGACGCAGAGGTCTCCGCGGAACTGGCCAAGCAGTACCGCAAGTTGGGCATCGACGTCCTCACCTCCACGCGGGTGGAGTCGATCGACGAATCCGGTCCGCAGGTCCGTGTCACGGTCACCGGCAAGGACGGTGCCCAGCAGGTCCTGGAGGCCGACAAGGTCCTCCAGGCGATCGGGTTCGCGCCGAACGTCACGGGCTACGGCCTGGAGAACACCGGCGTGCGCGTCACCGAGCGCGGCGCGATCGACGTCGACGGCCGCTGTCGCACTTCCGTGCCGCACATCTACGCCATCGGCGACGTCACCGCGAAACTGATGCTCGCGCACGCCGCCGAGGCGATGGGCGTGATCGCCGCCGAGACCCTCGCCGATGCCGAGACCATGGAGCTCGACTACGCGATGATCCCGCGCGCCACCTACTGCCAGCCCCAGATCGCCAGCTTCGGCTACACCGAGGCCCAGGCGAGGGAGCAGGGGTACGACGTCCAGGTCGCCAAGTTCCCGTTCACCGCGAACGCCAAGGCCCACGGCCTCGGCGATGCGACCGGCTTCGTGAAGGTGATCAGCGACGCCAAGTACGGCGAGCTCCTCGGCGCCCACCTCATCGGCCCCGACGTCACCGAACTGCTCCCCGAGCTGACCCTGGCCCAGCAGTGGGACCTCACCGTCCACGAGGTCGCCCGCAACGTCCACGCCCACCCGACCCTCGGCGAAGCGGTCAAGGAAGCCGTCCACGGACTCGCGGGCCACATGATCAACATGTAGCAGGACGCCGTCCCTCGAAATGCGGTGTGGGGATGCATCGGGGGTCTGCCGCGTTGCCGACCTGCGCGCGAGACAGTCAGACACAGGAGACGGTGGGTTGGTTGGACCCGGTGCAACGGCGCGGGGGCGCAAACGTGCTCGGATCGGTTTAGCGCCCTTGAGCTACCAAGGGGTGCCAACCCCTTGCCTGGCACGTCCCAAGGAACCAGTTTGCCCCGGGGGCGTGCCAGGCCGGAGACGTGGCCCCTGTGGTTGCCGGACGTGCAGCATCTTGCTTTGAGGCAGCATGGGCCGGTGGTCAGGGTTCAGCGGCGGGGGGCTGGGTGAAGGCCGGAGGACGGATGTGCCACGGCGCTCGGGCCATCGCGGATGAGATCGTTGGCCATCTCGCACCCGAGGATCCCAAGCCCGCACGCGGCAGGGCTCTCGGACTCTTCGTGATGATGGCGGGGGCGCTGCAACTGTCCCGCGTCGCCTTCGGCTCGAAGGGCCGACGAGGTCCTTCAGAACGCCCTCGCGTTCATGTGCCGAGCGGCGGGGGATCAGGCCGGATCGACGAATATGTCGAGCGCGAGATCACCCTCGAAGCCGGCAGGGCTGTAGGCGGACAGGTCGGTGATGCCCTCCTCCGAGAGGACCTCGTCGTCGATGAACAGGTTGGCGGTGCACTTCCGCGCGTCACGCGTGACGATGGCGTACGCGGCCTCAGCCATGATCCGCGGACTGCGGGCCTGTCCGGCGCCGCCGACCACATTGCGCACGGCGGCTGTGTCGATCAGGGTCCGCGGCCACAGCGAGTTGGCGGCGATGCCGTCGGCGGCGAGCTCCTCGGCGAGCCCGATGGTGCACAGACTCATGCCGTACTTCGACAGCGTGTAACCGAGATGCTTCCCCACCCAGTGCGGCGCGAGGTTCAGCGGCGGGGAGAGCGTGAGGATGTGCGGGTTGCTCGCCTTGCGCAGATGTGGGATCGCTGCCTTGCTCAGCAGGAACGTGCCACGCGTGTTGATGTCCTGCATCAGGTCGTACCGCTTCATCTCCAGCTGCTCCGACGACGACAGGTCGATCGCGCTGGCGTTGTTGACCACGATGTCGATGCCGCCGAAGGCGCTGATGGCCGCGTTGACGGCGGTGCGCACGTCGTCCTCTTCGCGGACGTCGCCGACCACGGCCAGCCCCTTGCCGCCCGCGCGCTCGACCTCGTCGACGGCGGTGTGGACCGTGCCTTCGAGCTTGGGATGCGGCACGGCGGTCTTGGCGAGCATCACCACGTTCGCACCGTCGCGGGCCGCGCGCAGGGCGATGGCGAGTCCGATGCCGCGGCTGCCTCCCGACATCAGGACGGTCTTGCCGGCCAACGTCCGAGTCATGGCTGAACCTCCAAAATAGATTGTCGAACGAATGATACGCAGTACTAATGATATCTTCCACGCATGACTTCGACTCCCATACGCCAGATCGACCGGCTCTACCACGAGCTCCTGGCCCCCAAAGAGACACAGTCCGTCCGCGCTGCCGTGCGCCGGATCGCAGAGCAGGAAGTGGCTCCGCACGCCGTGGCGATCGCGGGGGGCGACGAGCGCACGGACGGCTTCCCCCGGCACGTGTTTGACGGGCTGGCGTCGGCGGGGGTCTTCCGGATCCCCTTCCCCAGCGAGGTCGGCGGCGACGGTCTGACCCACCCGGCGACCGCCACCGCCGCGGCCATCGAGGAACTGGCCTACTACTCCAGCAGCGTCGCGGCCGTCTTCGATGTGCACTGCATCCTGGCGGGCAACGCCCTGCGGCAGGGCACGGAGGAGCAACAGCAGCGCTGGCTGCGAAAGGTCGCGGAGGGCTCAGTGGTCGGCGCGTTCGCCACCACCGAGCCGGACGCCTCAAGTGACCTGTCCCCGCAGGCGGTTCAGACCGAGGCGATACGCACCGAGGCCGGCTGGGTGCTGAACGGCCACAAGCGGTGGATCTCCAACTCGCCCGTCGCCGGGTTCGTGGTGGTTCTCGCCCGCACCGGCACCCGGCTGAGCATGTTCATCGTCGACACGGCACTTCCCGGTGTGGAAGTCGGCCTTCCCGACCGCAAGATGGGCAACCGCGGCCAGCTCACCGCGGACATCCGCTTCACGGATGTGCACCTGACCGACGACGACCTCCTCGGTGGCTCCGAGGGACACGGACTGCGTCATGCGCTGTCCACTCTGACCTACGGCCGGATCGGCATCGCGGCTGCCGGGGTCGGCATGGCGCAGGCCGCCTTCGACCACACAGTGGCCCACCTGTCGACGCGACACGCCTTCGGCAAGCCGGTGGCCGCCAACCAGCACTGGCAGTTCCTGCTCGCCGAACGGGCCACCGAGATCGAGAACGCCCGCACCCTGTACACCAAGGCCGCCCTGCGCCTGGACGCGGGCAACCCGTCCCCGGAGCCCGAGGCCGCGATGGCGAAGTACTACGCCACCAAGTTGTCGGTGGACATGGCGCGCGACGCCGTCCAGGCCTTCGGAGGCCTCGGCTTCGCCCGCGAACTGGGTGCCGACGGCAGCCCCGGCCCCGTCGAGGCGATCTACCGGGACAGCAAGATCGGCGAGATCTATGAGGGTACCAACGAGATCCAGAAGTGGGTCATAGCCCGGCAGATCTTCGGTCGGGCCATCGTCGGCTGACCGCCCAGGACACGCCGGTGCAGTAAGCAGACTGGCAGTGGGGCATCCCGTCGGCCTTCAGCGGTCCCGCCGCCTCGGGCTTTCTCGTACGATGGACTGGACCATACGTATGACTAACCATGGGCGGGATAAACGATGTCCGAGGCTCCGCTGGTACCAGGGACAGTGGCCGAACACACCATCTGTCTGCTGGTCAAGCTCGGGCAGGTGGCGTTCAGGATCGCTGAGGACGGTATCGGCGGGACCGGTCTGCGAGTGCGGCACTACAGCGTCCTGCAAGCTCTTGCGGACAACGGCGCCATGCCGCAACTGGCACTTGGTTCATTCCTGCGCATCGACCCGGCGACGATGGTGACGACTCTCGACGACCTGGAGCGCACCGGATACGCCGAGCGGACGCGGGATCCACAGGATCGTCGCCGCTACGCCGTGGACATCACCGCCGAAGGCCGCAAGGTTCTTGCCGACCTCAACCGCACACTCGTCGATCTCGACGGTGAAGTCCTCGCAGACCTGGGTGCCACGGAACGAGACTCGCTTCACGCCCTGCTGGGCAGCCTCGCGGGAAGTCCCACTCTGACCTCCCTGTTCGACGCCACCCGGGAGCAGAATGGAGCGAGACGGGCTTAGCGGCTTGGGGGATCGCACCTGGGTGCGGCGGTACGCCCCGGTTCTGGCAAAGTCCCGGAAGGGCGGCCGTCGAGGTCGCACGGGGCCTGGCCCCCGTGATGAAGGTCTACGTGCCCGAGTTGAAGGCTGACGCGGTCGCGCTGAACCTGTCGGACCCGAGCCATACCTTCGAGGGCAAAACCTGGGGATCAGCCGGGTGGCGCTGCGCAACTGGGTGCGGGCCGAGCGGGCCCGCCAAGGTGAGGGTGGCACGACGAGCGCGAACACGAAGGATGTCCCGGTGAGCGAGGCCACGAGGCAGGAACTGGAGGCCGAGATTGCGGGAACCGCTGCCAGTCATTGAGGACCACCACCGCGCCTGGGGCGTGAATCGGTTGTGCACTGTGCTGGAGGTCGCCCGGTCCAGCTTCTACAAGTGGCGGGCCAGCCATGCGGCCCGCGCCTCGCGTGAGCGGGCGGACGCGGCGCTTACATGAAACGACTACTTGACCGATCACCGGCCTCGGCGTCCCGTGTCCTGCTCCACGGCCCAGGTCCGCAGCCGGGTTACGGCCTCTTCCCGTGACAGCGGGCCGCGTTCGAGATGCAGATCTTGCAGATAGCGAGTGGCCGCACCGATCAGTGGGCCTGGGGGTATGCCGAGCAGCTCCATGATCGCCTTACCGTCCAGAGCCACCGGTACGTTGGGGAGCCTTCTGTATTTCTCGAGTTCCGCAGCGGCACGCGCTGTGCTCTCATGCTCTGCCAGCTGCTCCTGATGCCACTCGTCGTAGGCTGCCGCCCATCGAGCCCTCCGGCCGGCCGACTGCCAGCCGTCCATGTCCTGTTCCCAGCCAAGCCCCACTTCCCGGAACAGGTCGTGGAATTCCGTCTCTTCGGAGCTGCTCGGAACGACATCGAGGAGGGCGAGCGCGGCATTGATCGGCCAGTCTTCCCGTGGACCGGTGAAGTCCGAGGTATGGGCCGGACCCCACACCTTCGCGCCGGTTCGCCACACGGCAGCGGTCTGGTATCCGTCTCCTCCGTGGAACTCTGCCTCCACACAGGCGATCGGACCGCCCCGGGACCAGTAGCTCAAGGTCTGCTCGAGGGCTGGGGACATCACCGTGAAAAGTTGACCAGGCCCGGCGCCATCGTGACCGGCAAGCAGACCAGTCAGCTCCTCGAGGAGCTGTTTGGTGACGGGCACCAGCCCCAAGCGCCGGCGGAGCGGGGCGACAACCGCTTCCCGAATCCCGCCAGTCCGGCTCCTGAGCAGGTCGAAACTTCCCATGACGGCGTTGAGCTCGTACGGCATTCCCGCAGGGTAGCCGCACAGCCGCTCGATCTTAGAGCGCCCTGAGGGAGGCGCCATTTCAGGCGCTTGCTGGTGGGGCGGCCGTCCCGGCGGAAGCGCGGGGTCGCACGGCGGATGAGCATACGCAGTGGTGCAGGCACGGTGTGAGGGTGAACGGCTCGTCGCATGTGGGTAGTTCGCATGCCGGTTCCTCGTCGTTCGGTGACCGGTCAGTCGGCGTCGGCGTGTTCGGCCTGTGCTTTGGTGGGGGGTGGTGCGCTGGAGTTCGGTCGCGGGTGGTCAGACGATCAGGCCGTTGAGAGGTTCGGTGCCGTCGATGAAGGTCCGGGCGAGGTCGGACAGACGGCGGTTGTGGGCGCGGGCGTAGGCCCGCAGCGCGGAGAAGGCCTGTTCCATGTCGATGTCGAGGCGTTCGGCGAGTCTGCCCTTGGCCTGTTCAATCAGTAGGCGGCTGTTGAGCGCGGTCTGCAGCTGTTCGTTGAGGATCGTGCTCTGGTGAGTGTCGCGTTGTTGCAGGAGGCTGATGGTGGCGACGTCGGCCACGGCCTGGGCGACGAGTGTGGCTGCCGCATCGAAGGGACCGGCGTCGGAACGGAAGAGGTTCAAGGCGCCGACGACCTCGTTCCGCAGGCGCATCGGCACGGCCTGGACTGCCGCGAACCCGCCCTGGTGAGCTTGCGCGGCGAAGCGCGGCCAGCGGTGGATCTCCGTGGTCACGTCGGGGACAGAGATCAGCGCGCGGGTGCGGAAACATTCCAGGCAAGGGCCTTCGTCGTGCTGGAGCTCGAAGAGCTCCAGCAGGCGCACCTGTTCGCTGGAGGCTGCCATCATCTGGAGTTCGCCGTTCTGGTCGGCGAGCAGTACCCCGGCCGCACTCACACCGAGCATGCCGACACAACGGTCGGTCAGCAGGCACAGGAAGTCCATCAGATCGAAGTCGGTGACCAGGTTGTCGGCCAGTTCGACGAATGTCTTGGAAAGTAGCTGCTGATCCATCGTGCGCACCTTCGCGTGGGGACTGGCCTGCGCCGGGGAAGACGGGCTGCGTCATCAGGTGTCATCGTGGCTCTGGTCCTGGTTGCTCTGATCCTGGTTCGTGTCCGCGGGCCGAGCGTCAGGCTCTGGATCCCGGCCGGCCAGCCCAGGCCTCACAGGGCACACCTGCCGCCCGTCGCTCAACCACTGGTCCTCACTCGCGTGCCTCCTCCTGGTTCTGCTGTGGTCACTGAATCCGTGCATGGTGCGCGAGGTCTTCCGGCTCCACCGGCGTCCGTTCTCCGAGGGGAAGGACCAGGGCCCGCAGCACCGTGGGGCCCGGTGACCGGTAGACCATGCCGATGTCGCGCCATCCTCGTGACCGGAACCCGGCACAGGCCGCACGATGGGTCCGGTCCACCAGGGTTGCGCCGAGCAGAGCCCGGTGGTCGGCAAGCAGCTGCTCCTGCAGAGTGTCGGCCAGGCCGTGGTGCCGCTCGGAGGGACGGACCACTATCCCGCTGACGGCGAAGACCTGTCCGGCCGTGGTGAACTGCTCGACGTCCCGCGGGAGCGGTTTACGCAGTCCGTTCCACCAGGACCCGTCACGCGGCACGGCGAATCCGAACGCGCACCCCACCAAGTCCGGTGCCTGCGCGGTCAGCATGGCGAACCCCGGTCGCCAGGTGTCACGTGTGAGACGGCGCAGGAAGTCCTTCCGGCGGTGGTACTCCCAGCCGGGTGCCGTGGCGCAGGATTCCGCGTACAGGTCCGCCAAGTCCTCCCGCACGCCCTCGGCCTGCCAGCGGTTGAGACGGCGCAGGCTCAGGGGTGTCCTGCGCGGGACGGGCCGCCGGTGGTCTGCGCGTTGCCGCGGGCCGCTCGGCCCGGGTGGGGCCGTCACAGCACACCGCCCGGGAGAGCTGACAGAGCCGGAGGGAGCCGGTACGCGGCCTGGTCCATGGGGGAGAGCCACGGAGACGGCCGGCTCCCGGCGAAGGCGTCCGGGAGGGCGAGGAAGAGGGAGCCGGATCCGGTGAGGGCGATGAGCCGCTCCAACGCCGGGCTGGGGTGGTGCAGTTGCAGAGACCCTCCGGCCGCGGTGGTGCGCGACAAGGCGTAGAGGAAGGCGTTGAGGCCGCTGCAGTCGCAGAAGCTCACGGCGGTGACATCGACGTCGATGGCGTGGATGCCGTCGCGCAGACACCGTTCCAGGGACGCGTATACCAGCGGCGCCGAATTCAGGTCGATTTCACCGGTCAGGGTGACCAGCGCCCGGTTGGCGGTGTCGTGCCGGTGAACGCTGAGGGTAGCTGGGCTGCTCATGGGGGTGCCTCGGTTCACGAGACCGTGCCGGGCTCCCGGTACGGTCGTACGGTCGTGCGGGCAGGTGAATGACCGATCCAGCAGCCGGTGTTCCGGGGCGTTGGACCCAGCCGGTTCCTTCGGGGATGCGCGGGGCGAGGGGACGAGCGATCCGCTCGCCCCAGGCACGTGCGCCAAGCAGCGGTGGCCCGCCGGGGTCTGGGACGTCCGTGCCCAGCGTAGTCGTGAGGACGGTCCCGCGGTCGGCCCGGGAGAGGGGTACCACGATGTTTACACGGTGGTGATCGGGGGCTCCGATGCCGCCCCGCCCTGCCGCCCTCGACATCTGCCGGCCAAGCGATACGACCGCCTGGTCAACCTCCCGCCGGAGGCCAGCCGTAGGCGCACTGTCCGCACGGTCCGGGGCGGCACCTGGCTGCCTGGTGAGGCCCGAGCACCTGGCAGGAGCTCAGTTGCTCTGCTCCAGGGAGGCGCGCGTTGCACGCAGGGCTCGACAGCAGGGATGTGCCATGCCCGGGTTCGGCGGCGGAGCGCATCGAGCGCACCGTGACGTGATTCTTCCGTCGGCCGGTGGCCGCCCGTGGTGAGTGCCACCCCGAGGTGACCGACGGTATCTCTGGCCCGCCTTGCGGACCGGCTCCCCCGGGAGACCGTGTACGGGCGTCCTGATGCTGGCCCTCACCGGTTCTGTGCTGCTCGTCGTCGACGTGGTGCTCGGCCGGGTCGAGGGGGATCGCGGGCAGTGTGACGCTGTTGGTGTGCGGCGGTCTGTGGGTGGTGTTGCCGCAGTTCGTCAGGCGGCACACCGCACGGTTCGAGGCCCGGGCCGTTTCGAAGCCGCCGGCCGGATGGGGCTGAGTGCTTGCGTCAGCACAGAGCCGCCGCGGTTGGCCGGTGTGGTTCACCTACCGGATTTCCTGCGGCGGCTGTGCTTCCCGCGGGGAGGACAGTGTGGCCGGGGCGTACGTCGACATGTGCAGCAGCCGTTCGGTGATCTCCCGGAACTGCCTCGGCTCGACCCGTATTTGCTCGCTCTGCGCTTCGGTGTTCTGGCCCTGTCAGCCAGATCGCAGGGGCTGCTGCTCTGTGAGGGTGTTCGTGAAGTGGGCGGCGATTACGAGGTCGCGCGGATTGGCGTGGTGGGGTCCGAGGGAGTAGTACAGGCACAGATCTGGCGATCACGGAGTTGCGACGCTCTGTGATCACTGAAGCCTGGGCCTGCGCTTCCGTCCTGGCTGACCGGAGCTCTTTCAGCTTCGACGGCTACGGGGCTGCTCCTTGGCGTCGTACTCCTGCCGGGCCTGCTCCACCTTGCCCAGGTTGACCGATCAGTCGGCGAGTGCTGCGAACAGCGGCGCCAGGCTGCGTTCCAGCTCCACAAACCGATGCCGCCCGTATTCATGGAGCGCCCACAGAATCGGAGTGGTCCAGCGGCTGAAGACGATGTCGACCACCGGCGCGATCGGGCACGCCTACTCGGGGGCGATGTCGCAACGAGCCGCCGGAGTCGTGTTGTGGGTCACAGTGAGCCCTTCTTTCCATTACTTTCCTTTAGGTACCTACTATCCCCGTGCCGGTAGCTTCCGTTGGGCCCACAGAGGACTCGTCAACGGGAGCGAACATGATTGTTGTTACTGGAGCAACGGGCAACGTCGGACAGCCGCTGGTGCGGGCGCTCGTCACGGCCGGTGAACAGGTGACGGCGGTGTCGCGAGGGATCTCCGCACGGGACATGCCGGCGGGGGTACGGCATCATCAGGCCGACCTGGCCGAGCCGGAAAGCCTCGCGCCCGCGCTCGACGGCGCCCACGCACTGTTCCTGCTGACCTCGGGCGACTTCGTATCGTCCGGCGGCAGCGTCAGCGACGTCCTCGATGTCGCGCGGGCGGGCGGGATCGGCCGGGTTGTCCTGCTGTCCTCCCAGGGAGTAGCCACGGGAAGCCACCCCTCGACACTGGAGGACCCCGTCACGGAATCGGATCTGGAATGGACACTGCTGCGACCGGGAGGTTTTGACTCCAACACGTTGCAGTGGGCCGAGATGATCCGCGCGCAGCGGATGGTTGGCGCGCCGTTCGGTGACGTCGCGCTGCCGACCATCGACCCGGCCGACATCGCCGAGGTCGCCGCCGTGGCATTGCGGGACGTCGGCCACGTCGGCAGGGCGTATGAGCTGACCGGGCCGGCGCCGATCTCACCTCGGCAGCAGGCGACGGCGATCGCCGACGCGCTGGGCGAGCCGGTGCGATTCGTCGAGCAAAGCCGCGCGGAGGCTCAGGCACAGATGCTGCAATTCATGCCCGAGCCGATCGTGGAAGCCACCCTTGACATCCTGGGCACGCCGAAAGCCGCTGAGCAGCGGGTGAGCCCCGACGTCGAGCAGGTCCTCGGCCGCCCGCCCCGCACTTTCGCCGAGTGGGCTGCGCGCAACGTCGCAGCCTTCAAATAGAGAGGTCGCGCAGGTAAGCATGTGCTCATGGGCGGCGGTTCGGGCGTTCGTCCCAGCGGTGGGTCGTCCATGCCCGACGGATCAGGCTGCGCACGGTGATGATGGTGTCGGCCAGGTCGAAGAAGGCGTCGATGACAGTGGCCCGGCGTTCGCAGCAGCGGGCGAGGCGGTGAAAGGCGTTTTGCCGGGTTCCCCGGCCGGCGCCGATCAGTCGCGTAAATCCCGCACCGGAGTCGGCATCTTCCTCCTCGCCAGAGCTGCTGATGCTGTGAACGAGGCACCCGGGACTGGTGACATCGCGAGCCCTCGGCCGCCCGGCCCGCGGGCCGGGCGATCCGAGATGGCGAGTCGATGAACAGATCTCGTGGGCCGTTCCACGGACACGATCCGTGCAAGTGTGGGGAGTAGACAGGTCGGCACCGAGCACCCGGACACTGAACGGATGCCGCGGTCGGCCATCTGCGACAGTGAGGAGCGCCCCATGGGCGCGAACACGCCCGAAGCGGCGGTACCCGACACCATTCAGGAGCTGACGGACCGACTGACGGCCTCCTACGCCCACCTGCTGACGGCTGCGACCGTGCGGGACGTGGTGCAGGACTGCTACCAGCCACTCAGCAAAGCCCGTATCCCCAACTACGTGCCGATCCTCGTCGAGCACAACAGCCGCACCAAGCTGCGGCAACTCGCCCGGAGTTCCGATGGCACGGTTCTCCTTGGTGGGCACTCCGACGGGATATGAGGCCACTCCACCACAGGGCCCTACCGAAGGGTTCAAGTCGCCCTGACCCGCTCGGCACAGGCACGGCGCTCACAGCAGGACACTTGGCACATAGGCCCGCTCGAACAGCTGCTGAACGGTCTTGAGGAGCACTCGAACCTCCGATGTTGTGACCCGCCTCTGGCGACCTTCGCCGACGCGGAGAGCGCGCACACGGTTGGTTCTATTTGCTTTCAGTATGAAACGGGGGGTGGCTGCTATTGCAGTGCGTAGACCGCGGCTGAGAACAGCGGAGGCATCCGGGAAGCTGCGGGGACGATGAGGCGGGCGGTGCCGGGACGGCGGCTTGCGGCCAGCAGGGCCCCGGTCAGTAGTCGGTGGCGTCGGGTCAGCCGGGTCCAGGCGCGTTCGTACTCGTCCGCTCGCCCGGCGGCCAGGCAGCGGACGGCGGCGCCGGCCGTCGCCAGCGAGAGGGCGATGCCCTCACCGGTGAGGGCATCCAGGTAGCCCGCGGCGTCGCCGACGAGCAGGACACGGCCGCAGGTTCTGCGCCGCACCCGCTGCCGCAGTGGTCCGGCGCCGCGTACCTCCGTCGCGGCCGGACCGCGCAGTGACGCGGTGAGGGCCGGGAAGCCGGCCAGGTGCTCGTCGTATCCGCGACGGCTGCGGCTGAGGACCGCGACGCCCACCAGGTCGTCGCCGACCGGTGTCACATAGGCCTCGCCGTGCCCGGACCAGTGGACCTCCACGAAGTCGGTCCACGGCTCGACGCGGTAGTGGCGGCGCAGTCCGTAACGGCCGTGGGGGCGGCCCGGCAGTTCCAGCCCCAGACCGCGGCGCACCGGGGAGTGCAGGCCGTCGGCTGCGATCAGCCAACGGGCCGTGGTGCCCGCGGCGGTGACCGTGTCCGCGCTCTGGTGCACCTCGCCGACCTTGCCCGGCAGCATGCGCACGCCGAGGTCGAGAGCGCGGCGGTGCAGCGCGGAGTGCAGCGTCGTACGCCGGATTCCCAGACCGTTGCCGCCACGGAAGGACGCGTCGGCGCGGGTGGTGCCGTCCAGGTAGCGGATGCCGCGCAGTTCGCGACCGGTGACCTCAACTCCCAGTGCGCGCAGCGTGGCAACACCACTGGGCATGACGCCTTCCCCGCAAGCCTTGTCCACGGGCCCGGTGCGGGGTTCGACGACGACGGCCTCCAAGCCGGCGAGCGCGGCGTGGATGGCGGCGGCCAGACCGGCCGGTCCGCCACCGGCCACCAGTACGTCGATCACGCCGGAGCGGGCGCGGTCGGCGTGGTCGCGGCGGTCAGCGCCCGGTTCTCGCAGCGGATGCGCACGGTGAGCAGAGCGGCGTTGAGTACCGTGAACACGGCCGCGGTGACCCAGGCGGTGTGCACCAGCGGCAGGGCCACGCCCTCGGCGACGACGGCCACATAGTTCGGATGCCGCAGCCACCGCCACCGGTAGGGGCCGCCCGTCACCAGCGGCAGGCCGGGTACGACGATCACCCGGGTGTTCCACCGGGGCCCCAGGGTGTGGATGCACCACCACCGCAGCGCCTGGGCTCCCGCCAGCACGGCCAGCATGGGCCAGCCCAGGGCTGGTACGAAGGGCCGGTCGGCCAGCCACACTTCGGCCGGGCAGGCGGCGAGCAGGCCCGTGTGGAGGGCGACCATGGCTGGGTAGTGGCCCTGTCCGGTCTCGGTCGCGCCGCGGGCGGTGCTCCACTGTTCGTTACGGCGGGCGACGACGAGCTCGGCGACGCGCTCGACGGCGACGGCGGCCACCAGCAGTCCGTACCAGATCATGTGTCCTTAAGTCCTTCGTGTCCTTCGGCGGGATGAACTACCAGCGCAGCAGGACGAGTTCGCAGGCGAAGCCGGGCCCCATGGCCAGCAGTACACCTGGGGTGCCCGGTGGCGGGCGGCGTTGGGCCAGGGTGTCGCGCAGTACGTGGAGCACCGATGACGAGGACAGGTTGCCGACGTCGGCCAGGTGATGCCAGGTCACATCGAGTGCGTCGTCGGGCAGGTCGAGAGTTTCGGTGACGGCCTCGAGGACCTTGGGGCCACCGGGATGGCACACCCAGGCGGTCACGTCCTTCGGCTTGATCCCGTGGTCGCCGAGGAACCCCTCGACGTCATCGGCGAGGTAACGGCGTACGACATCGGGGACCTGTGGGTCGAGGACGATCTTGAATCCGGTGTCCTTGATGTCCCAGCCCATGACGCGTTCGGTGTCCGGATACAGGTGGCTGCGGGTGTCCACGATCGTCGGGCCGGCGATCTCGTCCGGGTGGCCCGGACGCTGGGCACCGCGGGCGACGACCGCGGCGGCGCCGTCACCGAACAGACCAGTGGCGACCAGGTTGGCCATGGAGGCGTCGTTGCGCTGGAAGGTGAGTGAGCACAGTTCGACCGACAGCAGCACCGCCACCTGGTCGGGCCGGCCCAGCAGGTAGTCGTGCATACGGGCCAGGCCGGCGGCACCGCCGGCACAGCCCAGCCCGAACAGGGGCAGCCGTTTGACGTCCGGCCGCAGTCCGAGGCGGCCGACCAGGCGTGCGTCGATGGAGGGGATGGCGATACCGGTGACGGAGGTGAAGATCAGCAGGTCCACGTCGGCCGCGGACAGACCGGCCATGCGCAGTGCGTCTCGAACGGCCTTGGCGCCCAGGTCGGTGGCGGCGGCGACGAAGACGTCGTTGGCGGCGCCGAATCCGTCCAGTTCTCCGTACTGTTCGAGCGGCAGTGTTATATGGCGCGAGTGGACCTTCGCGCTGCGGTGCAGCCGGTCCAGGACGCGGCGGTCGCCGCCCTGCGGCAGGCAGGTGCGGGCCACCATGTCGGTGATCTCGGACTGGGTGCGACGGTGCGGTGCGAGGACACCGTGAACGGCGGCGATCCGCGTCATGTGGTTCCCGTCCGGTGACCGACTGGGGCGAGTTGCTTCCCACGTGTTCCCCGGGCCGTGACTTCGACACCATGGATCGCCCGTCCGGCCCTGCGTCCCGGGGCGCGTGCTCGAGCCGGGCGGGGCCTGGGCGCCTACGATCGGCCGGGTGGGCACTCCCGAGCAGTCGACGGCCGACGGCCCGGCCGCGAGCTGGGCCGGCCGGTTGAGTGGCCTGGCCGGATCGTGCCATCCCGGACCTGTCGTGGCGGTCACCGCCTTGATGGCCGCTCTGGCCGGCACCGCCGGCCAGAGCGCCGCCCGTAGTGTCCTGACCGCTGCCGCCGTGCTGACCGGGCAGTTGTCCGTCGGCTGGTGCAACGACGCGTTCGACGCGCGCCGGGACATCGCCGCCGGCCGCCACGGCAAACCCGTCGTCGACGGCACCGTCGGTGTCACGGAGGTGTGGGTGGCCGCGTACGCCGCGCTGGCCCTGTGCGTACCGCTGTCGTTCGCCTGTGGCCTGTGGGCGGGCGCCGTTCACCTGACCGGGGTGGCGGCCGCGTGGGCGTACGACCTGCGACTCAAGTCGACAGCATGGTCCTGGGCGCCGTACGCGGTGGGTTTCGCCGCGCTCCCGGCGTTCGTGGCACTGGGGCTGCCGGGGCAGCCGGGGCCGGCCTGGTGGGTCGTCACCGCCGGGGCGTTGCTGGGGGTCGGCGCCCATCTGGGCGATGTGCTGCCCGACATCCGCGGTGATCTGGCCACGGGCGTGCGGGGATGGCCGCACCGGCTGGGCCCGCACCGCGCGCGGCTGCTGCTGCCGGTGCCGCTGGTGGCCGCGTCCGCGGTGCTGGCGCTGGGGCCGGCCGGACCACCCGGCGGATGGGGAATTGCGGCACTCGCGGTGGTCGGCCTGGTCGCGGTGGCGGGGACGGTGTTGGGACGCCGGAGGGAGCGAGCGGCGTTCGCGGCGGCGGTCGTCGTGGCGGTGGTGGACGTGGCGTTGCTGGTGCTGCGCGGCACCGGGATCGCCTGACCGGGCCGCGACCACGGCACGGCCGACAAAGCTGCCGCTTACCGCATGGCCGTCCAGGCGTCAGTGATGACTGGCTGTCCCAGTCTCTGTGCGAGCCACTGCGCAGACACTGAGTCGTGATCGCAACGGAGCCGTCACGGCCGGTGAAGGGGCTGTTCGTCAACGAAAGCTGGACGTTGACTGGAGGTGTTCAACGCGGTCGTCACCCATTCGGCATGACAACCGGCTTGGGGCCGGGCGGCCTGAACACCACGCGATGGACGGGTCCGTGCGGGCCACGAGCAGCCCACGGTCTGATCGGTCGCCACGACCCGGTCGAGATCAGTGACAGGGCGGACCCGCCGAGCCGACGGGCAGAGCGCTTCCGACCGAGCCCACGGACAAGACCGCACCGACGGACCCCATGGTCAGGACCGGTCCCACGGAGCCGATCGACGACACGGAATCGCGGGACCACAACGACAGCACCAAACCAGTAGAGCTACAACCGATCGACTGTTCGGACAGACTTCATGGGGTCATCCTGCCAACGTGCTTGTGCGACCACCTACTTGGTGGTCCGGTAGGCCCGATGGATCGTCTGCTTCAGGGTGTTGCCGTCCGCGTCCGTGAGGGTCGCGCGCAGGGAGACCGTGCCCGCCTTCGGCGGGTGGCGCAGGTCGAGGCGCTTGCCGTCGACCACCTTCGCCGGGTGCCAGGTCCGGCCGTCGTCGTACGAGACGGAGAAGGCCAGGTTGCGGGCGGTGCGCGCGGTGGCCGCGCCCTCGACCGTGAACGGGACAGAGAAACGCGTACCCGCCTTGGCCGTGCTCTCCGTGGACAGCCGGGGCGTGAAGCGGACCACCGACAGCGGCAGCCGCTGCCCGGCACCGGTGACGTGCGCGGAGGCGAAGGTCCACTCGGCGGTGACCCGGGTGGAGACCGACGAGAGGGAGGTGGGGCGGGAGACGTCCGTCGTCAGGCGGTACGTGCGCTTGGCGGCGGGGAGTTCGTACGAGACCCCTGCCAGGTCGGTGTCCGCGGCGAAGATCTTCGTGCCGCCCGCGTAGAGGGTGCTCCTGGCCTTGCTGTAACGGGAGTCGCCCACGTGCCCGGCGCCGTCGGAGAAGAGCGGAAGGTACGCCATGAAGGTGTCACCGACGCGGACCGCGCCCGGACGGTCCTCGTTGCCGGTCAGCGGGCCCGTGAGGTGCGGGCCGAGGACGCCGGTGTTGAAGCGCTCGGTGTACTGCTTGCCCGCGCTGTACGCCCGGGGGTTCGCGGTCCACTGGCCGGCGTCGTACACGGTTTCGCCGTCCGCGTCCGTGCCACTCGTCTGCCAGAGGGCGTACCGCCATTTCACGCCCGGCAGGACGTACTCGGTGAGGGTGGCGGGCAGGGAGAACTCGGTCGGGTGGAAGTCGAGCCAGAAGCCGTCCCCCGGTGTGAGGGGCGCGGCGACGAGCGACCCCTTCTTGCCCTTGGCGGGCGCACCGGCGGGGATGCTGACCTTGGCGAACTGCGAGCGCTTCAGGTTCGCGGTGAATCCGGACAGATCGCCGGTACGGTTCATCGCCGGCCGGTAGTGCGTACTGCCGTGCGTCCAGGTGCCGTTGTACTGCGCGAACGCCTCGTTCGCGGGCAGCCGGGCGCCGAACTGCCCGACCCGCAGCTTGGCGAAGCCGCCCATGTAGTACGTGCTGACGCTCCGGTTCCCGTCGATGTCGAACCCGTAGTTGAGGGTGGCGTCGGTGTGCTTGGCCTTGGCGTCCGGCACGGTGATCCGGACCGGCTTGGCCTTGCGGGCGTCCATGACGAGGGTGGTCTCACGGGTGAGCGAGAACTTCGGGTTGAGGAGGAGGGCCAGGTCCCCGGACTCGGGGGTCGCGCCCGTGTCGATCCGGCCTTCGAGGTTGTACCGGCCCCTGGGCAGCCGCACGGTGAACTCGCCGTCCGTGTCGTCCGAGTAGTCGTTCCAGATCTGGTTGTCCAGCCCCTGCACCCCGGTCTGGGACCGCCCGGTGGGCTTCCCCGTGAGGTCGAGGTGCTTGACGGTCAGGTTGTACGACTCGACCTCGCGCTGTACGCCGACACCGGTCCGCACGGTCGTGCCCGCCCCGTCCGTCGCGGTGACCGAGCCGCCGAAGCCGCCGTCGGCCGTGCCCGCGCCGCTGTCGACGGTGACCTGGGCGGTCGCGGTGGCGCCCGCCGGAACCGTGAGCTGCTTCGGCGAGACCTCGAACATGCCCTCGGCGGCGGGCTTTCCGTCCTCGCCGTACGCCTCGGTGGTGAGGTCGAGGATGAGGGGGTGGTCGCCGTCGTTGCGGTAGGTGACCGTCTTGGTGACCGGCTTGTCGTCGGTGTGCGGCCACTGCTGGGCGGGGAAGCCGAGGGCGGCCGGGTTTGTGGTGAGTTGCTGGTCGAGGGCTCGGGGGAGATCGGTACGGCCCGTGCCCTGCGCGAACGCCGAGACACCGGCGGTCGGCTTGGCGGATGCGGTGAGCGCGGCCTTGATACGCTCTCCGGTCCAGTCGGGGTGGCGCTGGGCGAGGATCGCGGCGGCGCCCGCGACATGCGGGGTCGCCATCGACGTACCGCTCATCGAGACGTAGCCGTCGGCGGCCGGGTCGCCCTCCGTGCCCTGGGCGGCCTTCGCGGCGACGATGTCGACGCCGGGGGCGGTGAGGTCGGGCTTGAGGGAACCGTCCGCTGTCGGGCCGCGGCTGGAGAACTCGGCCATGGCGTCGGTGCGGTCCACCGCGCCGACGGTGAGCGCGGCGGCGGCGCTGCCCGGCGAACCGACGGTGCCGGCGGCGGGGCCCTCGTTGCCGGCGGCGACCACGAAGAGAGCGCCGGAGGAGGCGGACAGGTCGTTCACGGCCTGTTCGAGGGGATCGTCACCGGGGCTGTCGGGACCGCCCAGGCTGAGGTTGATCACCTTGGCGCCCTGGGCGATGGCCCACTGCGCACCGGCGATGATCCCGGACTCCTCGCCGTAGCCGCTGTCGTCGAGCACCTTGCCGCTGATCAGCCGGGCGCCCGGTGCGACCCCCTTGTACGTGCCCCCGGAGTGCGCGCCGGCCCCCGCGACCGTGGACGCCACATGCGTGCCGTGACCTACCCGGTCGACGGTGTCCGCCGACTCGGAGAAGTTCTTCGCCGTGTCGATACGGCCCTTCAGATCCGGGTGCGTGTCGTCGACCCCGGTGTCCAGCACGGCGACCTTGACGCCCGTGCCGTCGTACCCGGCCGCCCATGCCTCGGGGGCGCCGATCTGGGCGGTGCTCTTGTCGAGGGCTGCCTCGACCTTGCCGTCCAGCCAGATGTTCTCGACCCGGTCGGCGGCGGCCGACCTCTCCCGCGCCGTCCCCCCGCTGCCGGTGAGCGTCTCCCACAGGTCGGCGCCCTCGGACTTACGGGCTTTCAGCGCGTCCCCGTTGACGCTGGGCAGGTCCCGGCTGACCCGGGCTCCGGCGGCGGACAGCGTGCTCGGTGCGAGGGTGCGGCCCTTGGCGTACGTCACGATCAGCGGGAGGTCGGGGCGGGCCGCGTCGTCGTATCCCCACTTGACCAGCTGCGTCACGTCGAACAGCCGCCGGTCGGCGGTGCCGTTCGCGAGCAGCCGCTCGGCGTCGCGCGGGACGACGTAGGTGCGGTCGGCGTTCCGCGCTATTCGGAAGGCGGTGCCTTCCCGGCCCTTGCCGGGCCGCACACCGGTGACCTGCCCGGTGGCGTCGAGGGTGACCCGGTCACCGGTGACGAGGGTGACGGTCCTGGCCTTGGCGAGGGCGCCGGCCGTACCCGCCGTACCGCTGTCGGACGGTGCGGCTCCGGATTCCGGGGCGGCTAGCAGGGCGGCGGCGGTGACCACGGCGAGAGCGGAAGCCTCGCCCACTCGCCTCTTACGGTGTTTCAAGGCATGCCTTTCTCTCCGGACTTTCGGGCATGGCGAAGCAGCCCGGCGGACCGGACGAAGAAACAGAGGGCGGGAAGGGGGCGCCCCGCTGAAGGGGGCGCGGGGTACCGGGACTCAGACGAGCCGCTTACGGCCCCAGAAGAAGAGGAACGCCACGACACCGGCCGTCAGGGCGAACAGAATCGACGCGCCGAACCACTGCATGCTGTTCATCTGCGACATCGGGAGGTACTCCACCGACCAGCCCACGACATCGGCCTTGTCCAGGCACGCCTGCCGCGCCGCGTCGGTCTGCGATCCCGAACAGGTGCCGAATCCCACCAGATCCCCGCTGCCGGTGACGAACGAGTAGTCGATCTCGTAGGCGCCGCGGGGGAGCGACGGGTACCCGTTCTCGCCCATGACACCCTTGTTCGTCGTGATCGTGACAGCGTTGCCGAGCGACACGATGGAGTAGGACCAGACGACCTGGACGGCCACGGTGAATCCGAAGGTGACGACCATGGCCATCAGCGTGCGGCGCAGCACCACACCGATCGCGACCCCGCCGAACACGGAGAAGAGGGTGAGGGCGACGGGCGCCGGGCCCGTGTTGTTGAAGGCCTCGCTGGACATCCAGTCCATGACCGAGGGCTCGGACTTGACGGGGTTCCACCACCAGCCGAACACCGCTGACAGCACGCCCGTGCTCACCACGACCACCAGTCCGGCCAGCGACAGCTTCGTGACGAGCCAGCGGGTCCGGCTCTTGGACTGGGCGGCGACCAGCTTGGCCGTGCCGCTCTCCAGGTCACCCGCGATGAGCGGGGCGCCGAGGAAGACACCGAGCAGGATGGGTATCGCCTGGAGACCGGTGGAGACGGGGTTGAACGCGCTGGAGTACTCCTGGAACTGATTGCCCGCCTCGTCGAGGCTCTTGCCGGGATAGCCGTAGCCGTCGAGGAAGTCGACCAGCTGGCCGCGCTGGTAGACCATCCAGGCCACGGAGAGCGCGGTGGCGGCGAGGATCGTCCAGAACGCGGCCCGGTGCTGACGCCAGACCAGCCAGGTCATTCCGCTGAGGCGGGGGCGCCGGGTGGCCTCCGTGGTGGTCGCGTCCATGGTCCCGTTCTTGCCGTCGGTCGGGGTGCCGGTCGGGTTCGAGGCGCTGGTGAAGGTGCTCATGCCGCCACCGTCCCGGTGCCGAACGCGTACCCCTGGACCTGGGCGGTGGGGGTGATCAGCGGTGGTGCTTCGGGGGAGCGGAGATAGGCGAGCAGGAGTTCCTCCATGTTCGGGGCGTCGGTCTGCCAGGGGCCGGTGACCGGGCCCTCGGGGCGGACGAGGGCGGTGAACTGCCGTCCGCTGATCCGGGACTCGACGAGGGTGTGGTTCCTGAGGGTGACAGGCAGACCGTCGCCCTCCCTGACCCCGGTGACCAGGGTGTGCACGGACATCAGCTCGTCCACGTCACCGGCGAGACGCACTCCGCCGCCGGAGACGACGACGAGGTAGTCGCACACGTTCTCCAGTTCGGCCAGGACGTGAGTGGACATCAGCACGGTGGTTCCGCGCTCGGCGGCCTCGGCGAGGAGGATGCCCATGATCTCGTGGCGCACGACCGGGTCGAGGTCCGACATCGGCTCGTCGAGCATCAGCAGGTCGGGGCGCTTTCCGAAGGCGAGGGCGATGGCGACCCGGGTGCGCTGACCACCGGAGAGGGTGCCGATCTTCGCCTCGAAGGGCACATTGCCCGCGCGGATGATGTCCTCGGCGGCGCGCTGGTCCCAGCCGGGGTTCAGCTCCCGGCCCAGTCGCAGGGTCTCCGCCACGGTGAAGCGGCGGAACAGGGGCTTCTCCTGGGCGAGGAACGCGGTACGTCGGCCGGACTCCGCCGAACCCGGCGCCTCGCCGAACAGGCTGATCGAGCCGTTCGTCGGTTCCAGGACATGGGCCGCGATGTTCAACAGTGTGGTCTTGCCTGCCCCGTTGGGTCCCACCAGGCCGCAGATCCGGCCCGCCGGGAGCCGGAAGGAGCAGTCCCGCAGCGCCCAGCCCCGCCGGTATCGCATCCCCAGTCCGTACGCCTCAAGCGCCGGCTCCCCCGGGTACATACCGTCACTCATCTGTGCTCCTAATTGTCGTGGACCCCGTTGCCGGCGCGTTCCCGGCGGCGTACTGCTTCTGCATCGCCGACGTGACCAGTGCGGCCACGTCCTCCTGCTCCAGACCGGCCCCGGCCGCCTTCGACATCCACTCCACCAACTCGGCGTACAGCGGCGAGTCGGTCCCTGCCGAGGGGCGGGCCAGCGTGCGGCGTACGAAGGTGCCCTGGCCCGGTCGCGGTTCGACCAGGCCCTCGCGCTCCAGCTCGCGGTACGCCTTGAGGGTGGTGTTCGGGTTGACCGTGCTGGTCTCGGCGACCTCCTTGGCGGTGGGCAGCCGGTCACCCGGCACCAGGACGCCCAGCCGCAGCGCCTGCTTGGTCTGCTGCACGATCTGCTGGAAGGCAGGGACCCCGCTCCGCCTGTCGATGCGGTACTCCATGATCACCACCACCATTCCACTATCTGATTAGTGGAATGATGATGGAGGGGTGCGAGGGCGGTTGTCAACGCCGACCGGGGGCGAGGAGGACGGGGGCAGGGTTGTCCGAAGTGACCGGAGGGGCTTCTCGGACAACGTTTCGGTGGCCGGCCTGGGTCCAGGCCTTCATCCGGGAGCCGGAAGACGAATCACCGAGAACGCCCGACCACCCGACGGCCGCCCCCACAGAAAGTGCCTCCGGCGTACACCCTTGACCGGGCGCTCGATCACGCCGTGCAGGACATCGACGCGAAGATCGTCCGTACCGACGGCAAAACCAGCCCGTCACTGGCCTTCACCGGAGCCGTCCTCGCCGGACTCGGCACGGTCTCCGACATCCGTGTGCCGCTGCCTGCGACGGTGGTCCTCGCTCTGGCCGCCGCCGTGCTCCTCCTCTTGGCGGTCCGGCTTGCGAGGCGACGACGCGATCCGGGCCGGCCCGCATCCGCGTCGTGTCGGTCGTGGCCGCGCGCGAGTTTGTGTTCCTCCTGGGAGTGCGGTTGCCGGTCACGGTCACAGCCCGGGCGGCGGGCCACTTTGGTCCGTGGGTGTGACGAACCGGCAGGTCACTTCCACTTGGGCGAGTTCCGCGTGCGGTCGGTGATGGGCCAGGTGCCCGCTGACAGCTGACTGAGGTCGGAGCGATCCTCGCCAGCCTCGTTCAACGGGTGATGGGCTCGCTGTGGCCGAGTCCCTTTCCTGTGACCTCGCTCGCGCCGGGGACGTGGAAGTTCTCGCCTTCGACGTCGAGGTGGGGCAGGGCCCGGTCGAGGCGGCGGGGCAGCCACCAGGCGCGGTCGCCGAGGAGGGCCAGCCCCACTGGAAGACCGCCACGGTGGCACCGAAGGCCGCGCCGAGGGGCAGCAGGAATCCCACGGTCGCTTTGACGGGGATGGCGATGGACCGGAGCGTGACCATCAGGAGCAGCAGGGAGAGACCGATCACGACGATCGCGAAGGGCACCCACTCGGACGCGAAGTCTTCGGCCACGGCTTGCCGTGGTGGGACGGCTATGGCGAGTCCGTGAACCACAACAGGTGCGCTACCGGCGCACGTTGATGCTGCTGGCTTCGGCCGGCGAGAACCGGGTGCCGGTGGTCGTCCAGCTGGTGCAGGCCGACGAGGACACCGTCCGGGGTGTGATCCACCGCTTCTGCGAGATCTGCCAGGACCCGCAATGGGTGGAGGCCGTCCCCGCCAACTCAGCCCTGACGGCGAGGACTTCGTTGTCCAGACGGCCACCACCCGCCCCACCGTGCTCGGCCGGCCTTTCACCCGCTGGTCCCTGCGTGAACTCGTCGCCTACCTGCGGAAAGTCCACGGGAGCAGGTCGACTGAAAGGCGGGGTTCGCCTCTGCCCGGTCCCTAAACGCCCTGAATGACGCCCGAATTTGCCTCAGAGGCAACTCTGCGTATGCGCATCCCTACCCGCCGTGAGGACTCCGTAACTCCGCCTTATTCCGGATGACCTCGTCCCGCAATTCCCGCTGGCTGAAGTGGTCGTCACAACCAGCGGCGAGGTGGCAAAGCCTCGGCGCCTCGCACGGAGGACTTTCATGCCGGAGCTGTATTTCCATGTGCGCTGGCCCGACGGAGAGACCCAGCGTTGTTACTCACCTTCCACGGTAATTCAGAACTACCTCACCCCCGGTGGCGTGTACGAGCTCGGCGACTTCCTCGAGCGCAGCCGGACGGCGCTCGGTATCGCGAGCGACCGGGTGCGCGAGAAGTACGGGTTCGCGTGCACCGGTGCGTCCGACCAGCTGGCGCAGATCGAGGAGACCGCGGCCGCGTACGCCTCCCTCGACGGGGCCAAGGTCGCCGTCGAGGCCCTGAGCAACGCCGACGGGAGCACACGGTGAGTGTGCCGCGGCTGGCCGGGGCCCACTTCCCGGTGGCGGTCATCGGTGGCGGTCAGGCCGGTCTGTCGGTCAGCTACTGCCTGCGCGAGCGCGGCATCGAGCACGTCGTCGTCGAGCGGGACAGGGTCGGCCACGAGTGGCGCGAGCGCCGCTGGGACTCGTTCTGCCTGGTGACCCCCAACTGGCAGTGCAAACTGCCCGGTTTCCCCTACCAGGGGGACGACCCCGACGGCTTCATGGTCCGCGACGAGATCATCCGCTACCTGGAGGAGTACGTCGCCTTCTTCCAACCCCCGCTGGTGGAGGGCACCGCCGTCACCGGACTGAGCCGGGGCGCCGGCGGCGTCTTCGAACTGGACACCGGCAAAGGGAAGTTCACGGCCGA
Source organism: Streptomyces sp. NPDC001536 (assembly GCF_042894505.1). Taxonomy (NCBI): domain Bacteria; kingdom Bacillati; phylum Actinomycetota; class Actinomycetes; order Kitasatosporales; family Streptomycetaceae; genus Streptomyces; species Streptomyces sp. NPDC001536. Next base: position 62,666 of record NZ_JBIAVQ010000018.1, on the reverse strand, counting down.
CCAGGTGGTCGTGGCCACGGGCCCCTACCACACCCCCTCCGTTCCGCGTATGGCCGAGCGGCTGCCCACCTACGCCGAGCAGATCCACTCCTCCCGCTACCGCAACGCGGACCAGCTCCCCGAGGGCGCCGTCCTCGTGGTCGGCACCGGGCAGTCCGGCTGCCAGATCGCCGAGGACCTGCACCTCGCCGGACGCCAGGTTCATCTGGCCGTCGGCAGCGCGCCGCGCGTGGCCCGCTTCTACCGCGGCCGGGACTGCGTGGCCTGGCTCGACGACATGGGCTACTACGCCAAGAGCATCGACGAGTTCGACGACGCGGGTGCCATCCGGATGCGGGTCAACCACTACGTGACCGGACGGGACGGCGGCCGTGACATCGACCTGCGGACCTTCGCCCGCGACGGGATGCGGCTGTACGGCCGGCTGACGGGCATCGACGGCACGCGGCTGGAGTTCGCCGACGACCTCAAGGTCAACCTCGACCGGGCGGACGCCGTGGCCGAGGGCATCAAGGACGGCATCGACGCGTACATCACCGCACAGGGCGTCGAAGCCCCCGTCGAACCCCGGTACGTACCGGTGTGGGAACCCTCGGAGCAGCCGGCCGCACTGGACCTGGAGGCCTCCGGCATCACCTCCGTCGTCTGGTCCACCGGTTTCACCCGCGACCACCGGTGGGTCGAGATACCCGCCTTCGACGGCCGCGGCTACCCCATGCACTGGCGGGGCGCCACAAGTACCCCCGGCCTGTACTTCCTGGGCCTGCCCTGGCAGTACTCGTGGGGCTCCGGACGCTTCGAGGCGGTGGGCAGGGACGCCGAGTTCCTCGCGAACCACATCGACGTCTCGCGCCGTATGGCCGACGTCTGCGGGGCCCTCACGGGTGCCCCCAGCGAACTCGCCTCCGCACTTCCGATCGGCTGAAGGAGGCACAAGGACCATGGTCTTCGACGCACACCGCCACATCGGCGTCCTGCCCGCGTATCCCTTCTACGGCGGACCGCCCGTCAACCCCGACACCACCGCCCGCGCCACGGTCAAGCAGCTCGTCGCGGACATGGATGCGGAGGGCACCGAACGTGCCCTGGTCATCCCCAACTACGGCGTTCCCGACCCCGCCATTGCCTTCTCCTTCAACGAGCTGGCGATCGAGGCCGCCCAGAGCGACGACCGGCTCCGGGCCGGCCTGTGGGTCTCCCCGCGCCCGGAGGACTCGGAGCGAACCGAGCTCGCCCTCGCCCTGGCCGGCGAACGGGGCGTGAAGGCGCTGAAACTGAGCTTCCTGCTGGGCGGGCGCCCCGCCGACCCGGCCTGCCGCCCGATGCTGGACCGCATCTTCCAGGAAGCCGAACGCAACAACCTCGTCGTCCACGTCCACACCTCGCCCGGCGCCGCCTCCGACATCGACGAGGTCGGCAACCTGGTGGACTGGTACGCCGAGCGGGTGCCCGTCCATCTCGTCCACTTCGGCGGCGGGATGAGCGGCCACATCAAGCTTGTCGGCTCCCGGTTCTTCGACTGGATCGATGCCGGAAAGCGCGTCTACACCGACCTCTCGTGGGCCATCGGCTTCACTCCCCGCTGGCTGGCCCAGGAGATCGAGCGCCGCGGTATCGGCCACGACCGCGTGCTCTTCGCCAGTGACCAGCCGTGGGGCGACTTCACGGGCGAGTACGCCCGGCTCGCCGAAGCGACCGGTGGCGGCGGACTCGGCGAACTCGTCTTCAAGGACACGTTCGCCGCGCTGTACGACTGACCGGCCTCCACCCTTCCAGGTTCCGTACGCACAAGGAGACAACCATGTCCGAAACCGTCGAACTCAGCGAGATCGAGCAGAAGTCCCTCAGCGAGATCCCCCACCCGTCCCTGCCCGAGGGCACGAGCATCTACGGCTCCACCAAGGTCTTCCCCGACTACAAGGCCGAGGACGGCGAGACCTACTTCACCCTCGTCCACGGCATCGCCCACGAGTCCTCGGTCTCCTTCGTCGCCGTGCTCCAGGCCACCCGCGCCCTGCGCAAGGGCTTCGAGACCGCCATCTACTTCTACGGCCCGGGCTCGCTCAACTGCCTGGCCACGCGCGGCTTCCCGACCGTCGGCAACTCCGCCTTCCCCGGCGAGCACAACATCAACAACCAGCTCAAGACGTTCATCGCAGAGGGCGGCAAGGTCTTCTGCTGCCGCTTCGGCCTGTCCCTGCACGGTGCCCGCGAGGAGGACCTCATCGAGGGCGTCATTCCGACCCACCCCCTGGACGTCCAGGACGCGCTGATCCACTACGCGCGCAAGGGCGCCATCATCAACTCCACCTACCAGCTGTAAGGGGCACGCCGTGAGCGTTGGCACCGGTACGACCAGTACGGCGGTGGATGTGCGGATCATGACTCGCGCCGAACTCGCCCTGCACGGAGTGGCGTTGGATGCGCCCGTGCGGCGGCCTGACGGTGCGGGACCGAGCGACGACGGACACGTCCTGGTCGACGGTGCCAACGCCGCGCTGCCCACCAACCCCGACAGCCCCTACTTCGTACGCGACGGCAAGGTGTGGCTCGGCGACGAGGCCGGGACACTCACGGACACCGGCCTGACCCTGACCGCCGTGAGCCGTCCGAAGTTCTACGACCTGACAACCGCCGACGGCACCCGTTACGAGCAGATCGCTCGCCTGCACGGCTCCGACGTCCTCGCCACCACCGTCGTCCAGACCTGTATCCGCTACGCCGTGTCCGACCGCTGCCGCTTCTGCACCATCGAGGAGTCCCTGCGCTCGGGCGCCACGGTGGCCGCCAAGACCCCGGCCCAGCTGGCCGAGGTCGCCGAGGCCGCCGTGCGGTTGGACGGCGTGCGGCAGATGGTCATGACGACCGGCACGACCAACGGTCCCGACCGGGGCGCCCGCAATCTCGTACGGTCCGTGCGGGAGGTGCTGAAAGCCGTACCGGGGCTGCCGATCCAGGTGCAGTGCGAACCGCCGGCCGACCTTTCCTGGATCCGCGCGCTCCACGATGCCGGAGCCACCGCCATCGGTATCCACGTCGAATCCCTCGACGACGACGTGCGGCGGCGCTGGATGCCCGGCAAGTCCACCGTCCCGATGGCCGAGTACGAGGCCGCGTGGGACGAGGCGGTACGGGTCTTCGGGCCCAACCGGGTCTCCACCTACCTGCTCGTCGGGCTCGGTGAGGATCCCGACGAACTCATCGCGGGAGCCAGGAAGTTGATAGACCGGGGCGTGTATCCGTTCGTTGTCCCCTTCCGGCCGATGGGCGGCACTCTCGCCGCCCGGGACGGGATCGAGCCGCCCGGTGCGGAACTGCTGCGATACGTCACCGAGGGCGTCGCGGCGAAGCTGCGCGCGGCAGGGATGAGCGGCGCCGACCAGCGGGCGGGCTGTGCGGCCTGCGGGGCGTGCAGCGTGCTGAAGACGGCGGGCGGGTGATGTCCGTGCACCTCGACGGATCCCCGGCCCTGCCCAGGGCGGACGCGCCGGTCGACATCCTGGCGCTCCTCGGCGACCGCAGCACCCTCGCCCGCCGGCCCGGGTTCCACATCGAACAGGCCGCTGACAAAGGCGAGTTGGCTGCCTACCGTCGACTGCGCCGGGACGCCTTCGTCCACGAGCAGGGCCTGTTCACGGGTCACGACCTCGACGACCGGGACGCCGACCCCCGTACGCTGGTGCTGGTCGCCAAGGACGACGCGGGCACCGTCGTCGGCGGCGTACGGCTCGGTCCCGTCGCCGACGGCCCCGACATCGGCTGGTGGGCCGGCGGCCGGCTCGTCGTCGCCCCCGGCGCCCGCGGCCCGCACGGCATCGGCGCCGCACTCGTCCGGGCGGCCTGTGCGCGGGCGGAGGCCGAGGGTGTGCTGCGCTTCGACGCGACCGTCCAGGTCCGCAACGAAGTCCTCTTCAAGCGGCTCGGCTGGCGCCGGGTGCGTGCGACGACGGTCGCGGACGCCCCGCATGTGCTGATGCGGTGGCCGATCGAACGGATCGCGGATCTCGTGGCGGCCACCAAGTCGCCCCTCGGGCCGCTCCTCGCGGCCCTCCCCACAGCGGCGGCCCGTACCCTCGGCCAGGACCCGGTCGGCGGGGCCCTGGAAACGGGGGCGCGGGCCGTCCCCGGCACGCCTGGCGGCGCCGGATTCGTCGGCGACGACGGGGCGCCTGTTCCCGGTACGGATGTGATCGCCGCCTGCGACGCGATCGTGCCATCGATGGTCGAGCGGGACCCGGAGTGGGCGGGCTGGTGCTCTGTCCTCGTCAACGTCAACGATCTTGCGGCGATGGGCGCTTCACCGGTCGGGTTGCTTGACGCGGTGGGCGCTCGGGACGAGGCCCACGCCCGACGGATCCTCGCCGGACTCGGGCAGGCCGCACAGGCGTACGGCGTGCCCGTGCTCGGAGGGCACACCCAACTCGGCGTACCCGCCGCCCTGTCGGTCACCGCCCTCGGCCGCACGGACCATCCGGTCCCGGGCGGCGGCGGGCGTCCCGGCCATGCCGTACGGCTGACCGCCGACCTCGGCGGGAACTGGCGCGCGGGATACCGGGGCCGTCAGTGGGATTCGTCCACTCATCGTCGTACGGACGAACTGCGCGCCATGACCGGCTCGGTGGCCACCGTCCGGCCGGCCGCCGCGAAGGACGTGTCGATGGCGGGGATCGCCGGCACGCTCGGCATGCTCGCGGAGGCGAGCGGCTGCGGGGCCGTCCTCGACGTGGCCGCCGTGCCCCGGCCGGGGACCGCGACGACGGGCGACTGGTTCACGTGTTTCCCCGGCTTCGCGATGCTCACCACCGACGAGCCCGGCAGCCCACCGCTCCCGGCGGGGCCCGCGACGGGCGCCGTGTGCGGGGAGCTGACAGATGGACAAGGCGTCGGGCTGCGCTGGCCCGACGGAGAGATCACCGAAGCGGTCACCTCCACGGTGACCGGGATGGGGACCGCATGACCACCCTGCGTATGGCCGCCGTGGCCGCCGAGTTCGGCCGCGACCTCGAAGAGGACTTCGCGATCACCGAACGGTTGATCAAGGAGGCCCGCGAGCAGGAGGTACGGCTCCTCGCCCTGCCGGAGGCCTGCCTCGGCGGATACCTGCTCAGCCTCGACGACGACAGCGAACTGGACGAGGGCCCGCCCGCGCTCGCCCTCGACGGCCCCGAGATCCGCCGACTGGCCTCCCTGGCCGGGGAGATGACCGTGGTCGCGGGATACTGCGAGGCGGCCGGCGACGCCCGCTACAACAGCGTCGTCTGCGTCAACGGTGACGGTGTGCTCGGCAACCACCGCAAGGTCCACCAGCCGCTGAGCGAGGACGCCAGTTACGCCTCAGGGGACCGCTTCCACGCCTTCGACACCCCGGTCGGCCGGATCGGCATGATGATCTGCTACGACAAGGCGTTCCCCGAGTCCGCGCGGGCGCTGGCCCTCGACGGCGCCGAGATCGGCGTGGTCGTCTCCGCCTGGCCCGGCGCACGGACCAACGCCGTGACCGATCTCGCGGGCGACCGCTGGAAGCGCCGCTTCGATCTCTTCGACCGGGCCCGCGCCCTGGAGAACCAGATCGTATGGATCTCCGCCAATCAAGCGGGTACCTTCGGGTCGCTACGCTTCGTCGGCAGCGCCAAGGTCGTAGACCCCGGCGGCGAGATCCTCGCCGACACCGGCGTCGAAGCCGGCCTGGCGATCGCCGAACTCGACGTCGCCGAGGCCCTGGAGACCGCCCGCCGCTCCATGGGGCACCTGCGCGATCGGCGCCCGGAAACCTACACCTACGCAGGAGCAGTCACCACATGAGCACGATCCGGATCGCGGCCGCCGCCGCCCACTTCGGTCGCGACCTGGACTTCGACCTCGCCCGCATCGCCAAACTCATCGACGACGCACGCAAGTCGGGCGCCGGACTGCTCGTGCTGCCCGACGCCGCGCTCGGCGGCTACCTCGCCGACCTGCGCCACCCCGACCCCGAGGCGCTGCCCCCGGCCCTCAAGCCGGACGACCCGCTCATCCTCCAAGTCGCCCGCCTCGCCGCCGAGATGGTGGTCTGCGTCGGCTACTGCGAGGACGGCGGCGACGAGCGCTACAACGCCGCGGTCTGTGTCAGCGGCGACGGCGTCCTCGGCCGCCACCGCAAGGTCCACCTCCCGGCCGGGGAGACGGCCGCGTACGCGCCCGGCGACCGCTTCGACGCCTTCGACACGCCGGTCGGCCGGATCGGCATGCTCATCGACTACGACAAGACGTTCCCGGAGTCCGCCCGTTCCCTGGCCCTGGACGGCGCCGAGATCCTCGCCTGTCTGTCCGCCTGGCCCACCAGCATCACCAACCGCGCCCCGCGCATGGCCCAGGACCGCCAGGCCAAGCTCTTCGACCTCTACGACCAGGCCCGCGCAGCCGAGAACCAGGTCGTCCTCGCCTCCTCCAACCAGACCGGCGCGATGGGCGGCATGCGCTTCCTCGGCCAGTCCAAGGTGGTCGGCCCCGGCGGCGACATCCTCGCCCGCACCTGGGCCAAGGCCGGCCTCGCCGTCGCCGAGGTCGACGTGGCCGCCGAGATGGACCGGGCCCGCCGCGTCCTGCGTCACCTGGACGAGCGCTGCCCCGCCGCCTACCGGGAGACTCCCTCGTGAAGATCGCCCTGCTCAGCTACTCCACCAAGCCGCGCGGCGGTGTCGTCCACACCCTCGCCCTCGCCGAAGCACTGGCGGCGGCAGGCGCGAACGTCACGGTCTGGTCGCTGGGCCGGGGCGGCGACGACCGCTTCTTCCGGCCCGTGGACCCGGCCGTGCGGGTCCGGATCGTGCCGTTCGCCGACGGATGCGAGGACGAGACCGTCGGGGAACGCATCCTCCGCTCCATCGCCACGTTGCGCGATGCCTTCGACCCCTCCCCGTACGACATCGTCCACGCCCAGGACTGCATCAGCGCCAACGCGGCGGGCCGCTGCGTCCGTACGGTCCACCACCTCGACCACTTCACCACCCCCGAACTGGCCGCCTGCCACGAACGGGCCATCGTCGAGCCGTATGCGCACCTCTGTGTCTCGCGGTCGGTCGCCGACGAACTCACCGCCGGCTGGGGCATCAAGGCCGAGGTCATCCCCAACGGCGTGGCCTACGAGCGCTTCGCGGGCACCGACCCGGTGGCCCGCGACGCCTGGCGCGACCGCCTCGGCCTGTACGTCCTCACCGTGGGTGGCATCGAGCCCCGCAAGGGATCACTGGACCTGCTGGAGGCGTACGCGCTCCTGCGCACTCGGCGGCCGGACGTACGCCTGGTGATCGCCGGCGGCGAGACCCTCTTCGACTACCGCGACTACAGGGCGAGTTGGGAGGCACGGGCCGTCGAGCTGGGCGTGGATCCGGTGGTGCTCGGGCCGGTGGGGGAGGAGGAGTTGCCGCCGCTCGTGGCGGCTGCCGACGCGTTCGCCTTTCCCTCCGTCAAGGAAGGCTTCGGGCTCGCGGCGATGGAGGCACTGGCCGCCGGGGTACCGCTCGTCGTCCGCGATCTGCCGGTCCTGCGCGAGGTGTTCGGGCCCGCCGCCTGGTTCGCGGACACGCCCGCGGACCTCGCCACCGCGCTCGAACGGGCGCTCACCGAAGCCGACCCCGCCCGACGGGCCGCTGGCCGTGAACTCGCCGCCCGCCACACCTGGGCGGAGGCCGCCGAGCGCCACCTGGACTTCTACCGCTCCCTGAGGTGAGCGCCACCTCGCCGGGATCAGACGCCGCCCGGATATGACGCGCTCGGCCGTGGCCGACGCAGCCTGCCATGCGCGCGGAGACATGCCGTAGGCAGCCCGGAACGCCCTGCTGCAGTGAGCCGGACTGGCACCGGCGGTGCTGAATCCAGCGGCTCGCGGTGGTGCCCTGGCTCTGGAAGAGCGGTGCGAACGTGGAGGTTCGGGCGCTGGTTGATGGTAGAGACATCCTGGCTGACGCATTTACAGAGGGTCCGGGCGAAGATCCCCAGTACCTCTTGGTGTCCGGCGGACCTCTCACTGCTGCGTCGGTACCACACGAGGTACGGCTGGCCGAGGCATCCTGCACCGAAGGCTGCTGCGGCGCTCTCTACGTGACCATCCGGCGCGACGGCGATGACGTGCTCTGGGACAAGTGGCGTAATCCCGACGAGGACGAGGTTGCCCTGCCTGCCTTCCGTTTCGAGGCTCAGGAGTACGAGAAGTCGAGCGGGCGACCACGGACCGCAGCTGGGAATGGCCGGCGCGGACCGTTGCACGACTACTGGAGCAATGTCTGCGAGAACGCCCTGACTGGCTCGCACGGTGGGAATGCGAACTCGGCGCCGTGTCCGCCTGGCCCTGGGAACCAGACCAGGTCAACGTCTTCCTCTTCCATCCGGGCCGCTCGGCTATCAGTGGAGGTCGTCCTTGGCTGCAGTTCCGGATGATCCTCGCCGTCTCCAGTGACAACCCGGCAGACCAAGCTGAACGGCTCGCTGAGCAACTCGTCGCAGCTGACCCGCGCCAAGCCGCCGACGTCTGCGGTGGCTCACCAAAGTTTGCCAGGCAACTCGGTTACCTCTGGCCGCAGCGTCGCAGAGCCTGAGCACAGGGGAATACCGCGCGGGAGAAACATGTGGCTTCCGCCAGTAGATCAGGCCGAGGTGCTCGTGGCCGGATCAGGCGTATTTCGCGACGGCTACCTTTGGTGACCGGCCGAGGGTCTGTACGGGCTGCTTGGAGGGCTTGGCTGAGACCTGTCCCGTCGGGGTTCGTAGTAGCCGTCGCCGATCCGGATCGGGTTGCCGCTGTCGGGTGGCACGGACCTGGCGACAACCTCTCAGCGTCGTCTGCGGGGATGTTGCAGGTCCCGTCTGGTTCGTACGCCTCGCGTCCCGTGGCGGTCGTGTCGACTGTCGAACTGATGTGGATAAAACGCGCATGTAATGACTGTTTCGCGTGGTTTCTTCTGGCAGAGTCGCCGTGTGTTCAGAGGGCGTGAGGTGAGGCGTCCCAAGCGCCCAGTGTCAGGGAAATGCCATGAGTGATGAAGGAGGCCTCTCCGGCGGGTGCGCCAAGGGGGGTAGGGGCTCCAGTGAGCCTGATCGCCCCGGCCGGCACCCCGCTCACCGTCGTCTTCTGGTTCGACAGCCCCTGCGCCGAAGGAGGCAGCGCAGCCGCCTGCCTGCCGGTCTTGTGACGCTGCCTTGTTCCTGTCCTGCCTTCGTGGATCGGGTCAGCTCTGATAGGCAGCGTGTGGCACGGCGCCACATGAGGCCCGCCCGTCAGCCCCGGGGGAGAGGGCGGTGTCGCCGCCATCGCGTCCACATCGACCGGCCATGGCGCGCATCCCGCCGCCGAGAGGGGGCCGGCGGGGCACCCTGCCGCTCCTGCGCAGCCCGTGGCGGTGGTGGCTGGGCAGGACGGCGTCACGTCTCTCCTGCCGTTGCACCTGAGGTTATCGGCTGGGCCTGTGGCACAGTCTGAGCAGTGCGCCGAGGGCGCGGGACCGTTCACCACCCGGCTCACCTGGCGCCCTCCCGGCGGCGGTAGCGCCGTGTGGGAGTCGCGGCTCGCCCGCCGGCGCGGAGTACTGGCCCTGCGGCCCCACGGTGCGGCGGCCGCTCGGTACATCCGTGCCGACGCTGTTGCCATCGCGCGCCTGAACTGGCTCAACACCATCGCGGCGATCGCTTTCGTCATCGGCGGGGCACTCTTCGCCGCTGGCGCGGCGCTCGCCCAGTTCGGCTCTGGCGATGCCACCGAGTGCGCGTCGATCTACTTCGCGGGTGGGCTGTTCTTCAACACCGGCGGATACGTCTCACTGCTCCAGGTGATCAACGCGCCCCGCCACGAAAGCGGCGGCGAGGGCCGGCTGGTCACCGGCGGCTGGCGGTGGTGGAGTTATGAGCCGATGCGGGTGGACTGGGTGTGCACGTTCGTTCTGTTCGCGGGCACACTCGTCTTCGCCGTCGACTTGCTGGATTCCTTCCTGCAGGGTCTGGACGTCCAGCAGGTCAACCGGCTGATCTGGGTGCCCGATGTGATCGGCTGCGCTCTGTTCCTGGTCTCCGGCCACTTGGGCTTCGTGGAGATCTGTCACGGCCGGTTCTGTTTTTGCCCGCGCAGTCTCGGCTGGTGGATCGTTGCCGTGAACCAGTTCGGCTCCGTCCTTTTCATGGTGTCCGCGCTCGCTGCCTACACTCGCCCCGCCACCGACAGCCTCGTCAACGCTGATATCGCCAACTGGGGCACCCTCACCGGAGCCCTCTGCTTCTCCCTGGCTGGGCTCCTCCAACTCGGCGAGCACCCCTAGAGCTGGGAGGCGAGGTGACGCTGAGCATGACCGCCCCGTCATGGGCGCAGGATGCTTCGCGCAACTGTCAGGGGCCGTAGGTGCAAGAGAGCTCACACCGGGTCGGAAGGCTCTTCGCCGGCTGGGGGACGGCGAAGAGTCCGTCGTGTTGCCTCCCCAATGCCCAGCCGCCGAGCCGGCCTCCCCTCCACGCCCACACCCGCTTCGTAGGGCCAACGGTCGCGTTCGGGACACTCTGCGGGGTGCGCCACCGGGGCGTGCTCTCAAGAAGCTCTGGGAACAGGCCGTTGCGGCTCATCGGTGCGGGTCGGGTCTTGTTCCGGCCGGCCGACGGCGATTGCTGTGCCAGTCCAGTATCAAGACCGTGGCGTCGTCCTTGAGGTTGCCATGGCAGGCGTCGAGCACCGCGGCGGTCAGGCTCCGGACAGCTTCTCGCGGGTGTAGTGCGCGGGTGTCGTGAACGACCGAGGCCAGGTCGACGGCCGCGGCACCGCGCTCCTGCATGCCGTCGGTGAGCAGGACCAGGCGGTCTCCGGGACGCAAGTGCAGTTCCTGTAGGTGGTAGGGGGCGGGTGCCGCCACACCGAACGGCAGGTTGACGGCGAGTTCCACCTCTTCGACGGCGTTGTTACGCATCAGCAGCGGCCGGGGGTGGCCGGCGTTGACCAGTTCGCACAGGCCCGTTTCGAGGTCGACGCACAGCAGTTGTCCGGTGGCCAGGCTGCTGCTGTGGCTCAGCAGGGCCTGATGGGCATGGTTGGCCTGTTTGAGGGCGTCGCAGCCGCTGCGGCGTGCTCGCCGCAGCGCGCCGACCAGCAGGGTGGCAAGCAGCGCGGAGTTCGTGTCGTGGCCCATGGCGTCGGTGATCGACAGGTGCAGGGTGTCGCGGTCGAGGGTGTAGTCGTAGGTGTCGCCACCGATGTCGTCGGCCGGGACCAGCCCGGCGGCCAGAGTGAACTGGGCGGACTCGCAGCAGGGGGCCGAGGGCAGGAGTTGGTGCTGGATCTCCGCGGCCAGGCTGGTCTCGGTGGTGCGCCGGCCCAGGTGGTACAGGTCGGTGAAGCGCCGGTCTGTGACGATGATGTAGGCCAGTGCGTGGGCCGCGTCGCGGACCTGCCGCAGCACAGCGTCGTCCGCGGACTGCAGGGTCACCTCCAGGACGCCGATGCAGTCGCCGCGGTTGGTGACCGGCGTGATGACGCGCCGTCCGCCCTGGCCGTCCGGCTCCACATGCTGGCGCTGGCTCTGCAGCACGCTGTCGTAGACGCTGCCTTGCAGGTCGATCGGCTCGCCAGGGTCGGTGGGCTCATCGCCGGCCGCGGCGAGGCGTACCAGCCGCTGGCCGATGAGGTCGACAAACAGGAAGGACACGCTCTCGGCACCGAACCGCTTCTGCAGGTCGTGTGCCACCACGTCGACGGACTCACCGGGCGGGGCCGCTTCCGCAGCGGCCAGCAACTCGCCCAGTTCCAGGTCTCCACCCTTCACAGCAACCTCCTGTCGGTTGCCGCACCTTCTTCCCCGAGTCTGCGCAACCTCACCTCATCGGCCCATTTTGCCTGGTCAGGCCAGCAGGCCAGATCGGTACGAACAGGTCCCGGGACCGTCAGGCGGCGGGAACGAGCGCTTAGACTGTCCTCCTGGGCTACCGCCCGGTCGCTGCCTGAACCGCGCCGACGGCCGACGGTCTCGTCCGCGGCCACGTCAGGAAGACCCTGCGGGGCAAGCCCCAGCCCAACGAGCCCCGGCCGACGTCGGCCCGTGCCGTCGCCCGCTGCCCTGGTCAACTGCCCTGAGCTGGCAGCACTCACCGAGCACGTCCGCTCCTTCGCCCGCATGGTCACCGAGGTGGAGGGCGACCGACTGCCGGAATGGATCGAGTCCGCCCACGCTGCCACCGAGCTGCCCAGCCTCAGCCGGTTCGCTCAGCACCTCGAACGCGACCTCGACGCGGTCATCGCCGGCCTCATGCAGCCCTGGAATGCGGGCTTTGTCGAAAGCAGCGTCAACCGGATCAAGATGTTCAAGCCTCAAACGTTCGGCCGCACAGGTTCAAGGGCGCCAGAACCCGCTTCCATCGACGAAACCAGCAGTTGATACCCAGCAGCGGAAACATCATTTCCCCCGCTGGCTGAACGCCCTGAACAAGGGGATCCGCAAGGCCGAAGTTGCACTGATGCGACCGCGGCTCTGGCGGGCGAGCTGGGCCTCCTCGCCTTCAAGCGGGGATACGCCAGATGGTCCGAGGGCGACCGTGACGGCAAGGACGAACTCGCCGGGTACACCCTGGCGGCCCTGGACGAACTGCGTGCAGCCAGCGCCTTGCTGGGCTGACCGGCGCCCTCACTCGCCCTTCACGAAACCACGGACAGAGACGTATTCGAAGATCTCTATCGACCTCGCCGATGGCGCGGGCAATGGTGGAGCGGCCCACGCCGAACCGTCAGGCCAGCACGTCTTGAGTGCTGAGCCGGGGCCCGTGGCACCAGCCGAAGACTGCGACGTCTGTTTCGATCTGGCTGGAGTTACAGACTGCTGCGGTGGATCAGCGTGGGTCTGTGCTTGTCCCTTGCGCGGCTACCGCGGCGGCAAGCGCCAGGATCGCCTCGACCTGGGCGACCGCGATGACTGCCTTGGCGTCGTACACACGCTTCTTGACCACGGACTTGGCATCAAGCGCTTCGAGCAACTCGCGGGCGTTCTGAGCGTGGGTGGCGTAGTCAGCCATGAGACCTCCCGTGTCGGTGGCTGCACCATAGCGATCATGCAAGGTCGGCGGAGTCTCAATGGGCCAGTCAAGCGGGCTGAGCTCGATCGCTGCTGGGGAGGGCCCATTGGGCGTCCAGGTCCTGGCAGACGATGCGGATGCTGCCGGTCGTGAGTCTCAGCTCGTGTCGGCAGCCGGACTCGTGGGGCAAGAGTTCGTCCAGGCGGACGGTGTTGAAGTCGGACAGTTCAAGCACGCCGCCCCCGTCGGCTTCCACCTGGACGCTGGTGACGCCGTAGTAGTGAACTGTCAGCACGTGGTCTTGGCTGGCTGGCCAGGTGAAATGGAGCTGGAACTGATCTGTGGCGCCGGCAGTCGGGGGCAGCGCGGTGAGTCTGAGGTCTTTCACACACCGCGGGGCCGAGAAATCGTCGTGCTCAGGGTGTGTGGCAAAGGCGCGCGCCCCGGGCGGGAGGGCCGGCGCGAGTCGGGGCAACTCGGCAAGGTATGGGTGGGGATCGTGCCAGTAGGTGCCGCGAGCTCGCTGTTCGATGATCACGTATCTCAAGCTCTGCCCCCTGTGTCGACGGCTCAAAGTACCGAACTGGCCACCTACGGGCAGAGCAAGGCCTGGGGAATCTTGAATGGGCTGAGTCAGGCCGCCGCTCTGGCCACTGCCGCACCGGTGCTGATCCGGTGTACAGGCGCGGGTGGGCCTGGTTTTGCCGACGGGAGCTGGCACCAGAACCGGCAGTGTGATCTTGAGCAGCAGACATTTCCGGTGTACGGACTTTCCGGGGTGCCCGCCCGAGGCTCAGCGGACGCGGTTCGCCAGTCCGGTGGTGGTGTTGAGGAGGTACGCCAGCGGTCCGCGGTGGAAGAAGCGGGATCAGGTCGCCGCGAACAAGGTGGCTCCGACGACGAAGCAGAGCAGCAGTTCGAAGGAGGCGCGTGTGCGAGGAGTTGCAGGAGCTACCTCCGGGTGCTTTGGCACCCAGTAGCGGCTGCACCTCGTCGACCGTCAACTCCGGGATCCCAGCCGCTGTGAGAGCTGCTTGCGACCCTTGTCCCGCCCGTCGGCCCCCTCACTGCCGTTGGCACTCGCGTGCGCGTCTGCCTCCCTCGTCCGCACACGGACGCTCCATCATGTGGCATGCCGCTCCTGGCAGTTGAGGGAGCCACGGCAGGAGCAGCCCCTCTTCCAAGCCTTCATGTGCTCCCCGCGCCTGCGGGGCGCCGCTTGGCTCTCCTCGCTGACCCCCGCAGGGGCCGGCCGGCCAGGGGCTCAGCCGGTGGCGGTCGTCTGGGGCCGGACGGTGGTGTCCTGGAGGAGGACTAGGGCGGTCACGAGCGCGGCCAGCAGGGTCAGGGCGACGAGAGAGGGGACGAAGGTGACGGCGGGTCCTGCGACGAGGCAGACGGCTCCGCCGGCGAGGAGGAGCGGGGAGCGGTGGCTCGTGGTGCGGAAGAGCAGGGCTGCCGAGGCGAGGAGGAACACGCCGACGCCGCCGGGCAGGGCCCAGGCAACGAGACCGTGGAGGGGTTCGGTCAGGTCGTAGTGGCCGGTGTCGGCGATCTGCGTGAGGGCCTTCTTCATGCCGAGGGCGGTGATGACGATTCCGGCCACGAGTGGAAGGTGGAGGAAGGTGTACGCGTCACGGGCCAGCCGGGTGCGGTCGTCGCCGGTCACGGTGGTCAGCCGATGCTCGACCGGCTCGGCGAGTTGACGGAAGTACAGGCGCCACAGCCCTGCGGAAACGAGTAGCCCCAGGGCGGCACCGGCCACGACCGGGGTGCTCAGCGCGAAGCCGGAGACGCCGACGCCGATGGCGACGATCGACTCGCCGAGGGCGATGATGACGATCAGGCCATGGCGTTCGGCGAAATGGCCGGGTGAGGCGACCCGCCAGCCCGATTTTCCGGTGAGGAAGATGCCCAGGTAGTCGATGACCACGGCAGCGAGCCAGATCAGGATCTGGGTGGTGCCGGTGAACGCCGCACCGATGAGGAGCAGGGCGAACGGCGGGGCCACCGAGAGCAGGGCGGTGCGGCGCAAGACGCGGTGCAGTGCCTGATCGGTGGGGTCGGACAGCCAGTACGTGACCAGGTGAAGGACGCGGACGGCGCCGTAGCACAGGACGAAGACCAGGGGGGCGGGCAGTCCGCCGGGCGCGTCGTCGTAGATCTCGGGCACGGTCAGCGACACGATCAGGACGACAGCCATGACGGACACCAGCACGGTGAACATCGCGCCGGAGTCGGCCCGTACGACGTTGCCCAGCCAGGCGAAACAGCACCAGCACCACCACAGCAGCGCCAGCGCGACCATCCCGCCGAGCAGCCGCAACCCCCTCGGGTCGGCCGCCATCAGTGCTGTGACCTGAGTGATCGCATACACGAACACCAAGTCGAAGAAGAGCTCGGCCGGTGTCACTCGGTGGCCGCCCTCGGTCGCGACCAGCCGCGACCCCTCGCCATTCGCTACCACAACTTCCCCCTCCGGGGCGCCCCACCGCCCACCGGCGGAACGATAGCCCACTGGCTATGGCCAAAGATGATTGTTGCTGGGTACGGGAGTTCGCTTCCCGCGGACACAACGGAAGAGGGAAGTGATCCTCCGTTTCGGGCGGCCGAGCCCGGCCCGAGAAGACCCTGGAGAGACGGCGTCGGGTGTGGGGTGCGGAGCATCCGGAGACGCTGCCACGGCGTCCAACCTGTTCAGCCCGCACGGCCGCTGACGTGGCGTCAACTCACCGAGGAGCTGGTGAAGATCGCCCGCCTCTACCTGCTGGGCGTGCCGCCGGCGTGAGTCTGGACCACCCGATGCGAATGCGAGGGGCGCTTCACATTCGCCGAGGGTGGCGACATACCGGGGCGGGCTTCCAGCGCTTCCCCAGTGGGTGCGGTCGAGTTCAATGAGGCCTTCGCCGTCCATTCGCTCGCCTGGGTGTCGGCGTACGCGCCTATGTGCTAGGCCGCGTACGGGCGCATGTGCTCAGCCCGGTGTGCCGCGCGTTGCCGATCCGACCGCCGCACGGTGGGGCGATCGCGCGCTGGTGTCGGCATCACCGCAGTGTGATCTCCTGGCCGATTGACTGCTCGCGGGCAGCGGCGACGACCAGGGCTGTGGCCGCGGCGTCCTGTACAGCCACGCCGACCGACTTGTAGAGGGTGATCTGGTCCGGCGCGGTGCGTCCCGGTTTGCTGCCGCCGATGAGTTCGCCCAGCTCGGCGTGCACGTGATCGGCTGTGATGAGGCCGTCGCGGATCGGCATGAGAAGGTCGTTGCTGCCCGTCGGGGGCGGGGCAAGCGCGGCCTGTCGCGATTCAACGCATACGAGCGCCTCGGTGATTGTGGCCTCGTCGATCTCGCGACCGACCGGGTTGTACCCCACGGACGTGATGTGCACCCCGGGTGTCAGCCAGGAACGGCGGATCACAGGTTCGACGGCGTGTGTGGTCGCGGCGGCGATGTCCGCGCCATCAAGCGCCTCGGCGTAGTTGGACACAGCCTGGACGTCGGCCTCCACTACGGCTGAGAGTTCCTCGGCCAGAGCAGCAGCTTTCGCCAGATCCCGGCCGGCCACGCGGATCTGCCGGACCGCGCGGACCCGGCAGATCGCGCGGGCGTGGGACCGGGCCTGCACGCCTGTGCCCAGGACTGCCAGCACCGTCGCGTCCGCGCGGGCCAGCAGTCGCACCGACAGCGCGGAGCAGGCGCCGGTCCGCGCTGCGGTGATGGCGGTACCGTCCAGCAGCGCAGCGGGCTCGCCAGTATCGGGATCGAACGCCACGATCAACGCCTGGTGGGTAGGCAGACGTGCCCCGTCGTTGTGGGGGAAGAGTGACACCAGCTTGGTCATGAGCACCCCGGCCGACGGCAAAAAGCCCGGCATGGCCGCCAGGAACCCGTCGCGGTCAGGCACCAGAGCGGCGACGCGGTCGGGTACCGAGGCACGGCCCGCACTGAGGTCTGCCATCGCCGGGGCCAGGGCATCGATCAACGAGTCCACATCGAGGAGGGCCTCGACGTGCGAACGCCCCAGAACAAGCATGCCCACCAACCTCCTGATGCCGGTCATCTGGCCAGCGACCGCACATCCAAAGCGTCGACCGCCGACCCCCGTTGCTCAAGCTGCGACACGCTGTCCTTCGTGAGCACGTTCATGTGTACGCGCCTGAGCACATCAGCATGTACGCGGACACCTGGGTCGATGCGTGGAAGGTCGACCCCGCTCTTGTCCACCAGAAAGGCGGTGCCATCGCGATGGGGCGCCTCGGGCGGTCGTGCCCCAACGCCAACCCTCGCGAGGTGACCGCGGGCGGCCTCGGCCAGCTCCTGCGCGCCGCATGGTCCGGACAACTCCCGACCGCCTGAGGGCAGTCCGGCCAGTGACGGAGCCGGATCGCGATGGAGTCGGAACAACGTTCTGGCTGTCGAGTTTCTCGGACCTTGCACCCGGACCGGGTGACGTAGAGGACACCGGGCTCAGCCGCGGTTCACCGCCATCGCGGAGGCCCCGCGCGGTAGCCCCGTGGACAAGGCCTTCAGCGTGTCACCATCCGGGCCCGCGCGAGGTTGTCGACGCGGGCGAGTGAGGTGTGCGGATCGGCCACGACGTGGTGATCTCCGCCATCTCGCCGTCCTGGAGGCGTCGTCGGATCTGTCCACCACGCTGCCGCGTCTCCGGCGGGTGACGGCATGCCGCCGCAGTGGTAGCTCCGGCGGCATGCGTCGTTGTCCGGTGCCCCCTTCGCCACGGCTCCGGCGAAGGAGAGGTGAGGTGAGGTTGCCTGCGATGGAGTCAGAGGGGCGTGCAGGCGGTGCTGTTGAGGGTGTAGGTGGTCGGCGCGGCCGTGTTGCCGGTGTGGGTGGCCTGGAAGCCGATGGTCACGGAGGCGCCCGGCGCGATGGTCGCGCTGTGGGAGAGGTTCTTGGCGGTCACCTGGCCGGAGGTGGGCGAGTAGTCGGCGTTCCAGCCCGAGGTGATGGCCTGGCCGGCGGGCAGGGTGAAGGCCAGTGACCAGCCGTCGATCGCGGTAGCGCCGGTGTTGGTGATGGTGATGTTCGAGGTCAGACCGCTGTTCCAGGCGCTGATGGCGTCGGTGACGCGGCAGGAGGCGGTTCCCGGTGGCGGGTCGGAGGTCTGGAACTGCGTGAAGAACTTCCACACCTCTCCCGGCAGCCAGCTCCTGCCGCTGTCACCAGGGGCTCCGTCCTGCGGGGCGGCGATGTGTCCTTCGTCGAACGCGGCCCAGGCGACCGGGTGTCCGGCTGAACAGCCCGTGTAGGTGGTGACCCGGTGGGTCAGGCTGCCCTGCGCGGGTTCGGGCGGGTTCTGGGGAGTGCAGCCGTTGTTCCGGACGAACTTGTCCCGCATCGCCCGTCCGCCGGAGATGCCGAGAACGTTGTCCCTGAGCCCGTGCACTCCGAGGTAGGCGATGGGCTGCGTGCCGCCGCTGCAACCGCTGAGCTGTCCGCCGCTTTGGACCGCGACGGCGCGGAAGACGGTGGCGCGGGAGCACGCGAGGGAGTACGACATGGCGGCGCCGTAGCTGAAGCCGAGGGCGAAGCGTTGCGTGGTGTCGACGCAGAGGTCCGCCTCGATCCGGCGGATCATGTCGTCGACGAAGGTGATGTCCTCGCCGCCGGAGTTGGCCCAGCCGTTGTTGAGGCCTTGCGGGGCGACGAAGACGGCGCTGTTGTTCGCCAGCCGGTGGAGCCCGTAGTAGGCCCAGGTGCCCGTCTCCACGGTGCGGCCCGTGGCCACGTCCGTGGAGGTGCCGCCCAACCAGTGGAACCCGAAGATCAGTCGGTGGGCGCGGTCGCGGTCGTAACCGTCCGGGACACGCAGGATGAAGCTGCGGTTCTTGCCACCGCTCTGGATCGTGTAGGTGCCGCTCGTCAGGGTGGGGGTCTTGCCGCAGCCCGGGCTCGCGGCCGCGGCGCGCTGCGGTGCGGTGGCCGCGCCGGCGGCGGTGGGCGGCCGGGTGGTCTCGGTCTGGCCGCGGCCCAGTGCGGTGCCGCCCAGGCTCAGGACGACCAGGACCGCGACCACGGCGGACCGTAAGAGGGTTCTTGTCCTCGTCATGAAACTCCTTCTTGTGAAGCGTGGTTGCTCATGCGCGGGACCACTTCTGGTTGGCCTGGCCGTTGCAGGTCCACAGGACCAGTGGGGTCCCGTTGGCGGTGGCGGCTCCGTTGGTGTCCAGGCACAGTCCGGAGTGGGCGTTGCGGATCGTCCCGTCGGAGCTGACGGTCCACTTCTGGTTGTTCTGGCCGTTGCAGGGCCAGGTGATGACGCGGGTGCCGTTGGTGGTGCCCTGGTTGTAGGCGTCCAGGCACTTGTCGCCGTAGACGCGGATCTCGCCGCCCGTCCAGGTGGTCCACAGCTGGTTGGCGGCGGTGTGGCAGTCCCAGAGCAGTACGGTGGCCCCGGCGGCGGTGGAGGCGTTGTCGACGTCCACGCAGCGGCCGGAAGCGGTGCCGCGCAGGCGTGAGGTGGTGGCGGTCAGCGGGCTGCCGCCGGTCACCCGGAACACGGCGACACCGTGCGCGGGGACGCTTGCCGAGATCTGGCCGGAGGTGCTGGACGTGCCGCCGGTCCACAGGTCGGTGAGGGTGAACGGTCCGCCGGACAGGCCGACTTGGGCGGGCGTGGTGGTGACGGTCGCGGTGCTGTCGCCGCGGTTGAACAGGCCCACGGCGACCGAGCCGTCGGCGAGGGGCTTGGCGAAGACCTCGGTGGCGCCGTCGTCGCGCACCCGGCGTCCGCCCGCGCCGAGCGTGTCCTGGTTGACCGCCAGCAGGCGCGGGTTGCGCAGGATGGCGCTGACGTCGGCGGACATGGTGCGGATGTCGTTGCCCGCCATGAGCGGGGCACTCATCAGCGCCCACAGGGCGAAGTGGGAGCGGGACTCGGTCAGCGACAGGCCGGGTCGGCCGACGACGAGCATGTCGGGGTCGTTCCAGTGGCCCGGGCCCGACTGCGCGGCCAGGGGTGCGGTGACGTCCAGGACGTTGCCGACGCCCATCGGATAGCTGTTGGTGTTGCCGTTCTGCCAGATGTCGAGCAGGTCCTCGGTGGTCCGCCACAGGTCGGCGACCTCGCCCCAGTTGTACGTGGCGCCGGTGATGGCGTGGAAGCTGTTGGGGTTGATGCTGTAGACGATCGGCCGTCCGGTGGCGCGTAGGGCGTCGCGCATGAGCGTGAACCGCGCGACCTGCTCGTCACGGGTGCCGCTGGAGGAACACCAGTCGTACTTGAGGTAGTCGACGCCCCACGAGGCGAACGTGGCGGCGTCCTGGGCCTCGTGGCCCTGGCTGCCCGTCGCCCCGGGATAGGCGCCGGTGCCCTGCGCGCAGGTGCGCTCGCCGGGCACCTGGTAGATGCCGAACTTCAGGCCCTTGCTGTGGATGTAGTCCCCGAGGGCCTTCATCCCGCTGGGGAACTTCGTCGGGTTGCCGCGCAGGTTGCCTGCCGCGTCGCGCTGCGGGTCGAACCAGCAGTCGTCGACCACCACGTACTGGTAGCCGGCGTCCCGCATGCCCGAGGACACCATCGCGTCGGCGGCCTGGCGGACCTGGGTCTCGGTGATCCCGCAGCCGAAGCTGTTCCAGCTGTTCCAGCCCAACGGCGGGGTGAGCGCGGGGCTGCCGGGCGCGGCCGAAGCCGTGGAGTGAGCGGCATTCGTCACGGCCGCGGCGAGGGTCAGCGCGAGGGTCGCGAGGAGGCGGAGCAGTCGTCCGCCTGACCGTCTGGGCACGAAGGGCTCCTTCACAGGGGATCGATGTCACGTCCATGACATGAAAAGGAAGCGAGCTATGTGGTTCGAAATTTCGAGAACCATTCGGAAATCAAGACCTCACGGATACTAGGGAGGCCGTCGGGCATGTCAACACCCATCACCGCATTGCTTCTATGATCCAGCCAAGCAGAACGGCATATCGGCATAGTCTGCGCAAACAGCTCACACTGACATGGGATCAAAGCTCTTCGAATGTTTCGAAGTGAACGGCGATTCATGCGAGAGGTATTGACGGGATTCGCCGGCCTCCTGTCATCCTGAATGCTCGACGCCGATCCATGTTCGGCATTTCGCATACAGCTGGGCCGCGCAGAAGGAGAACCTCATCCATGCATATGTCATGGGCACGCCAAACGTGGCCTCGTCGGCGGGATCAGGGCGCCGGCGGCCAGCCCCGTCGTGCCGCCTCCTCCCGCCAGGTCACCCTCATGAGTGGCGTCGACACCTTCGACGGCTCGACCCTCAAGCCGCGATGGGAAGGGCATCACAACCCGGACAACACCAAATGGTCGGTGAACAACGGACTGACCCTGCGGACCGCGACCGCCACCGACGACCTCTACTGGGCCGCAACATCCTCACCCACCGCATCCAGGGCCCCCTCCACCGCCACGGTCCTGCTCGATCACTCCGCGATGCGGGACGGCGACCGGGCCGGACTTGCGCTGTTGCGTGACTCCTCCGCCTGGATCGGCCTCAAGCGCGACAGCAGAGACGGCACCACTTTCGTCCGCCTGGGCCCCGCCTTCTCCATGGGCAACGACCGGCGGTTCTTCACGGGCTACCGGTTCGCCCTCTTCAACCACGCCACCCACGCGCTCGGCGGCCGTCCGCGTCCCCCGGTTCGACCTGTCCACGCCCTGACCGATCGGAGGATCCGCACACCCAACCCCCCACCCCTCCGCACGAGGAGAAGGGTGATCCCGCGCTTCCGATGGGAGCGCTCCCCATCCACGAAAATCCCAGCCAGGAAACCGAGGTCCTGTGATGAGCCGCAGACTCCGCACCCTGGCGGCAGCGCTCTGCGCCCTGCCGCTGGCGCTCGCCGCCGCACCGTCCGCACAGGCGGCCGACCCCACCACCATGACAAGCGGGTTCTACGTCGACCCCAACTCCACGGCGAAGCGATGGGTGGCCGCCAACCCCGGCGACGGCCGGGCCCCCGCGATCAACTCCGCCATCGCCAACACCCCGATGGCCCGCTGGTTCGGCTCCTGGAGCGGCACCATAGGAACCGCCACGGGGGCCTACGTCGGAGCGGCGGACCAGGCCGACAAGCTGCCCATCCTCGTGGCCTACAACGTCTACAACCGCGACTACTGCGGCGGCCACTCCGCCGGCGGAGCCACCTCGCCGTCCGCCTACGCGAGCTGGGTCGCCCAGTTTGCCGGCGGGATAGCGAGCCGCCCGGCCGTCGTCATTCTGGAACCGGACTCCCTCGGTGACTACGGCTGCATGACCCAGGCCCAGATCGACGAACGCGAGGCCATGCTCACCGGCGCTCTCGGCGAGTTCAGCCGCCAAGCCCCCAACACCTGGGTCTACATGGACGCCGGCAACCCCGCCTGGACGGACGCGGCGACCATGGCCCGGCGCCTCCACGAAGCCGGCCTCCGCCAGGCCCACGGCTTCTCGCTCAACGTCTCCAACTACCTCACGACCGCCGAGAACACCGCCTACGGCGACGCCGTCAACCGTGAGCTCAGCGCCCGCTACGGCTACACCAAGCCCTTCGTCGTGGACACCAGCCGCAACGGCAACGGCTCCAACGGCCAGTGGTGCAACCCCTCCGGCCGCCGCATCGGCACCCCCACCCGGACGGGCGGAGGCGCCGAGATGCTCCTGTGGATCAAGACCCCGGGGGAGTCGGACGGCAACTGCGGCGTCGGAGCCGGTTCCAGGGCCGGAGATTTCCTCCCCGAGGCGGCCTACAAGATGATCTACGGCTACTGACCCCGTCGGAGCGGCGTCAGCGCGCGTCTCCGGCATCGAAGTGCGCAAACCCGCTCGGCCGCACTGCTGTTCAGCCGGGCCGCAGCGTGGAGGGCGCCGTCCGTGGTTCGGCTCGGCGCCCTCCGGTGTCGGTCGGCGGTCTTCGCGCTAGGACCAGGGCAGGACCAGCGCGCCCCAGGCGAGGACGGGGCCGAGGGCGACGATGCCGCTCGTGTAGCCGATGACCTGGCGGTAGAAGCGGCGGGTGTCCACGCCGCGGGCGTTGCTGAGGACCAGCGCTCCGTTGGTCGAGAAGGGGGAGGTGTCGACGATCGTCGTGGAGACGGCGAGTGCGGCGATCAGTCCCGCGGGGCTGAGATGGCTGGACAGCAGCAGGGGTACGGCGAGGGGGATGATCGCGGTGAGGATCGCCGTGGAGGAGGCGAAGGCGGAGGTGATGGCCACGGTGAAGCACAGCAGCAGGGCGACGACGAGCGGGGCGCCCAGGTTGGCGGCGTGCTCGGAGATCTCCTCGATGATGCCGGCCTTCTCCAGCATCGCGATGTACGTCATCATGCCCGCGACCAGCAGCAGGGTGGACCAGCTGACGCCGTCGACGGCCTTCTCCTGCCGCTTCATGTCGACCAGGGCCAGCAGAGCGCCCGCGGCCAGCGCGAGGAAGCCGATCTCCAGGTGGAAGCCGAGCGCGCCGACGACGAGGGCCACCAGGGAGGCGAGGGTGAGCCACTGCCGCCAGTCGGGCCTGGCGGAGACGGCGAGGTCCTCGTCGTCGGTCGCCTGTGCGGCGCCCTCGGCCAGCGGGGCGGGACGCTTGGCGAGCAGGATGTAGGTGAGGACCGCGAGCACGAGGTTGATCACGAAGCTGGCGCTGAACAGGGTCACGGCCGAGACGTGCACCTCCGTCTTGTCGACGAGACCGAGCACCAGCGCACCGGAGACGGCCAGCGGGGAGAACGCGCCCGCGTGCCCGCCGCTGATCACCATCATGCCGACGACCAGCGGGTTGAGCTTGTAGCGGTAGGCGAAGTTCATGCCGATCGGCGCGAGAATCGCCACCGCGGCCGGCGTGAACGTACCGAATGCCGTCAGCAGGGCGGCCACCAGGAACAGCACCCAGGGGATGAGCTCGACCTTGCCGCGTACCAGCCTGACTCCGGCCGCGACCAGCCAGTCGATGGTGCCGTTGCGGCGGGCGACGGAGAACAGGTAGGTGACGCCGACGATGGTGACGAAGAGCTTCGCCGGGAACCCCTCGAAGATCTCGTCCTCGGTGAGGCCGAGCGAGGCGGTCCCGACCGCGAAGGTGGCGACGAAGGCGAGGATGCCCAGGTTGATCGGCAGCACGGTGCCGACCACGAACATCACCAACAGGGCGCCTATGGAGATCACTTCAACAGACATCTGTGTCCTTGGTGCGGTGGGGACGGGATGGCGCGCCCCGAGGGCGCGAGGGCAGCGCGGCGGGGAGCCGGCGTGACAGGGGGAGGTCTGCCGCGGTTCAGGCGGCTTGCGGGTGGCCTGCCTGCGGTACGTAGATCCGGGCGTCGGCGAGCAGACGGGCCGCGCGTTGCACGGTGACCCGGTGCGGCAGGCCGTCCCGTACGTCGGTGCAGCGGACCGCGACGACACCGGCGGGCGTGCCGAGGCGCAGCCACTCGTCCCTCGGGCCGCCCGTGATCCGGGAGACCACGGACCCCTCCAGCAGCCCGGCCGCCGCGACGGCGACGGCCGAGGTCAGGCCGATGGCGGGGTGCGGGGCGTTCATGCTGAGCATGCGCACCGCCACGTCGTAGTCCTCGGCACCGACCGGTTCACCGAGCGTGGTGGTGTACGGCACCGGCGGGCCGACCAGGCCCACCTTGGGCACCGCGTCGCCCGGTTCCTCGCCCGGCTGGAGCAGCCCCATCAGGGGTGCGGCGGCATGGCGGACGGTGCGCAGCCAGGGGACGTCCGCGCTGAACTGCTCCAGTGATTCGGCACCGGTACGCCCGGCACTGGCGGCGTCGACGAGGACGACCGGAGCGCCTGCGGCCACCATGCTCACGCGGACCGGCTCGGCGGCGCCGACCCGCAGGTCCTGGGCAGCCCGGCCGGTGGGGAGGAGCAGGCGGTCGGTGTCATTGGCGGGGTCGCGGAAGGTGAGGCCGACCGCGACTCCGCCGGCCCGGGTGCCGGGTACGGTCTGGCTGCCGAAGTGGCGCACCACGCCTCCCAGGGTGTCGACGATCCCTTCGAGGACCGCGCCGGTATTGGTGTTGCGCATCACCACGCGGGTCTGGTCGCCGGTGACCGGAACCAGTCCTTTGGTCACCGCGTACAGGGCGACGCCGGTGGCGCAGTTGCCGCAGTTGCTCGTCCACTCCACCGAGCCTGTGCCGATGCCGACTTGGGCGAAGAGGTAGTCGACGTCGATGCCGGGCTGGGGTGAGGCACTGATCACGGCCGCCTTGGAGGTGGTCGGGGTCGCCCCGCCCACCCCGTCCAGCTCTACGGGATCGGTGGCGCCGTAGGCGGCGACCAGAAGCCTTTCGAGGTCGCCGCGGTCGGCGGGGACCTCGACCTGGTTGAACAGCCAGCACTTGCTTGTGCCGCCACGTACCAGGGTCGCGGGAATGTGCACGTCTGAGGCTCTTCCTGGATCAACGGAGGTAGGGGAAGGGGGCCGAGGCGGTGGTTACAGGCGCATGTCGGGCCGGTGAACCGCTCGGCGATTGCGCAGACCTTCGCAGAGGTGTGACTTCGGAACAATCGCAGTTCGCTTCACCTGGGTTTAGCTCAGCTAAAGTCACTGGCATGCTCAATGTGCGCCGTCTGCTGCTGCTCACCGAGGCCACCGAACGCGGTTCGCTCACGGCCGCGGCGGAGGCCCTCGGCATGACGACCTCCGCCGCCTCCCAGCAGATGTCCCTGCTGGAGCAGGAGGCAGGCCAACCCCTGATCGAGCGGCTGCCCCGGGGTATCCGCCCCACCCCGGCGGGTGCCGCGCTGGCCGAACGCGGTCAGGCCATCCGCCGGGAGCTGCGTGCCGCCCAGGCCGACTTGGACTCCTTCACCGCCCTCGACCAGGGCAGCCTGCGCCTCGGTTCCTTCCCCACGGCGAGCGCGTCCCTGCTGCCGCTGGCGCTCACACGTTTCCGACGGCGCCACGCCGGCATCCGCATCGAGGTGCGCGCCGGAGTTCTCGCGGAGCTCAGGGAGTTGCTACACACCGGTGAGGTGGACCAAGGGCTGCTCTGGGACTACGAGTGGAACCGCCTCGACGATCCGGCGCTCGCCCTCACCCACCTGCTGGACGACCCCACGGTGCTGGTCGTCCCCGCCGACTCGCCCCTGCGCACCCATCCCTCCGTGCGGCTCGGCGACCTCGCCGACCAGGAGTGGATCATCCGCGCCGACAACCATCCCGTCGCCGACGTCCTGCGCCGCAGCTGCCGCCAGGCGGGGTTCGAGCCGCGCATCGCCTACTCCTCGCACGACTACCAGGAGGCGCAGGCCATGGTCGCCGCCGGTCTCGGCATCGCACTCGCGCCCCGCCTGGCCCTCACCAGCCGACGCAGCGACGTACGACTGCTGCCGTTCGCCTCCGACGTCCCGGCCCCCACCCGCCGCATCCTCCTCGCGCGGGCCGCGGCCCGCCCCGCCACCCCGCCCGCCCAGGCGATGGCCCGCGTCCTGCGCACGGTGGCACAGAAATTCGCCGCCCCGGACCTGCACCGGGCTCAGTTGGGGGCGGTCCGGCGGGGCTGACGGCGCGGTCGTCGGCTTCCTCGGTGAGACGCGGACGAGGCGCTGCCCGGTGCCGTGGCGCGTTCCGCTCCGCCCGCGGTGGCGCCTTCCGCCACGGACACGGACACCGGCTCATTGGCCGACGGGCCAAGGACGTTGGCGAGCGGCGCACTCGTCAGTCACGAGCACGCCCGTCCCGCGGCTGGAATGGGCGGGCTCGGCCTTTCGCCGAGCCCGCCCAGTACGGCTCCCTTACCGGAGCCGGACCCGTGTCACGCCGTCAGCGCTGCAGTGTCAGCAGGCCCGGACGGTAGGGCAGGAGACCGTAGTCGCCGCCTGAGTTGGGGCTGCGCCCCTGGTAGAGGAGTTGCAGATTGCAGGGGTCGACGGTCATGGTCTGGTCGGCGCTGGTGCGGAGCAGTTCGCCGTGACTGATGTCGTTGGTCCAGGTGGCACCACTGTTGGCCTTCCCGGCGAAGGGGTTGCTCTCGGTGGCGGCCTGCGGCGTCCACGTGCCGTTGAGGCTCGTGGCCGTGAACGAGCGGAAGTAGCGGCCCTGCGAGCCGATCGCCTCGACGATCATGAGGTAACGGTTCTGGCCCTGCAGCTTGTAGACCTGCGGCGCTTCGAACAGGTTGTTCGTCGTGTCGCTCATGACCACGGTGGAGGTCGTCCCGAAGCTGCCCGGGAAGTTCCCGATCGGCATGCTGGCGCGGTAGATCTTGCCGTTGTCGCCGGCGAAGAACAGGTACATGTTCGTGCCGTCACCGATGAGCGTCTGGTCGATGGGGCCCGTTCCGGAGCCGGAGATGCTTCCGGAGAACAGCACCTGCTGCGACGACCAGCCGTTCGGGTTGGTGGGGTCGCTCGATGTCCGGTACGAGAAGGCCGTCCCGCCCCACTGATAGGCGAGCACCCAGATGTTCTTCGGCGCGAAGTAGAAGAGCGTGGGTGCGACGGTGGACGACGACATCGTGTTCTGGCTGGCCGAGGCCATCTCCGACCAGTTGGTGAACAGGCCGAAGTTCATCGAACCCCAACTCGTCCCCGTGTCGTGCGTCGTGGCGTAGACGAGCTGCTTGCCGTTGTAGGGGGCGACGGTGAAGTCCTTGAGCGAGACCCAGCCCGACTTGGGCTGCGCCAGCGCGCCGGTCGATGACCAGCGGTACGTCGACGGAAGATCGCACGCGCCGGGGGTGTCGGCGCCGACCTTGACGAGCTTCCACTGCTGGTTGGTCCCGCCCCAGTCGTCGTACTGGACGATGTTCGCGTTGTCGGCGGTGGACGCGCCCTGCACTTCGAGGGCCTTGCCGCTGTGGCGCGAGATGAGCCGCACGTAGCCGTCCGGGCTGTCGGCCAGCCGCCACTGCTGGTTGGTGGCGTTGAGGTCGGTCCACTG
Organism: Streptomyces sp. NPDC001536; assembly: GCF_042894505.1. Classification (NCBI taxonomy): domain Bacteria; kingdom Bacillati; phylum Actinomycetota; class Actinomycetes; order Kitasatosporales; family Streptomycetaceae; genus Streptomyces; species Streptomyces sp. NPDC001536. The sequence goes on along the minus strand of NZ_JBIAVQ010000018.1, from coordinate 34,789 downwards.
GACGATGGAGCCGCCGTTCGCGGTGGACCAGTTGTACAGGTCCAGTACCTTGCCCGAGAGACGGGACTTGATGCGGTAGTAGCCGTCCCCGGAGTCGACGAACTGCCACTGCTGCTGGCTCTGGTCGTTTCTGGCCCACTGGGTGATGCGGGCGCCGTCGTTGGTCGCCAGGTTGTACACGTCCAGGGCTTTGCCGCTGTTGCGGTTGACCAGCACATACGTGGCGTTGGGATCGACGGTCGCCGCGCTGGCGGGCTGGGCGCCGAGGAAGGTGGCTACCAGCAGGAGTGGCGAGAGGACGGCGAGTAAGCGTCTGAGCGGGACCGTGGAGGGGTGGCGCAACCACATCTGAGGGCCTCCTTAGGGGGCGGGGCGTGGTGGCGTCGGCGAACCGCGGAGCGGTCGAGCCGAAGAAGTTGAACTCATCGAAACTTTCGTAGAGCTAACAGATCTTTCGGCGTCACAAGATAGAAATACGGGGTCCCTCGGTCAAGGTCTGGCGCTGTTCTGTCTTCAAACAGGTCCGCCCCTCCGGCGCCGAACGAGGTGCCGCGCCCGTCGGGAGCGCACGGCAAAGGCATGGCGCGACCCTCCAGCGCAGAGGGCTTGAGCAGGGATTTGATGATGAAGTACCGGCTCTGCGTGCCGGCCTCGGGTGCGGCGCGGGCCGTGCGGCGTCCGTCCACGGTCACGCGCCGACGCCTCTTATCAGGCCTAATGGCTGTTCGAATGTTTCGTAGCGAACAAGGAAACTTTCTCGGCGAATGTATTGACGATCCACCATCAAGCCCCAATCATCCTTCACCAAGGGCCGATCAGAGTTCGAAATACCGAACCTTATGGGCCGTGCGGAACTTCTGGTGCACCACAGAGCCACGTGCACCCCGCAGGGCCCGCCTGCCCACGCACCACAGCACCTGCGCCACCCGTTTCGTTCCGGTGAGGTTCGCACCGGCGCAGCTGGCTCTTCGCGCACCTGGAGAGGTAAGCGACGCCGCGTGACGGTCCCCCGGCTGAGCCGCGTTGGAGTCACCCCGTGCCCGTGCCGAAACCGCGCAGCCGCGCGCCGAACATCACCCGGCGACCGACAAGTGCCGTGCATACCGGTCGAGAACGACCCGTTCTCACGACCGCTCCGTCCGGCCGCCCCCTGCACTTCAGCCATTCCGTGATGTCTATTTTGGAGGCACAGCCATGGGCTTGAACGCCCTTCCCAGAGCCGGAGACCGCCGCAGGACCCGCAGCGCGCCGCTGGCGCTGCTCGCCATCGGCCTCAGCGCGGTTGTCGCCCTGGTGACGCCGCCGCCCGCGCACGCCGCCGAGAGCACACTCGGCGCCGCGGCGGCGCAGAGCGGCCGCTACTTCGGCACCGCCATCGCCTCGGGCAGGCTGGGCGATTCGGCGTACACATCGATCGCGGGCCGTGAGTTCAACATGGTCACGCCCGAGAACGAGATGAAGATCGACGCCACTGAACCGCAGCGGGGCCAGTTCAACTTCACCGCCGGTGACCGCGTCTACAACTGGGCGGTGCAGAACGGCAAGCGGGTCCGCGGACACACCCTGGCCTGGCACTCCCAGCAGCCCGGCTGGATGCAGAGCCTCAGCGGCAGCACGCTGCGCCAGGCGATGATCGACCACATCAACGGCGTGATGAGCCACTACAAGGGCAAGATCGCGCAGTGGGACGTCGTGAACGAGGCGTTTGCCGACGGCAGTTCGGGCGCCCGGCGCGACTCCAACCTGCAGCGCACCGGCAACGACTGGATCGAGGTCGCGTTCCGTACCGCGCGCGCCGCGGACCCGGCCGCCAAGCTCTGCTACAACGACTACAACACCGACAACTGGACCTGGGCCAAGACCCAGGCCGTGTACGCCATGGTCAAGGACTTCAAGCAGCGCGGCGTACCGATCGACTGCGTCGGCTTCCAGTCGCACTTCAACAACGACAGCCCGTACAACAGCAACTACCGCACCACCCTGCAGAGCTTCGCCGCCCTCGGCGTCGACGTGGCCGTCACCGAACTCGACATCCAGGGCGCCTCGCCCACGACGTACGCCAACGTGACCAACGACTGCCTGGCCGTTGCGCGCTGCCTCGGCATCACCGTGTGGGGTGTGCGCGACACCGACTCCTGGCGTGCGGAGCAGACGCCGCTGCTGTTCAACGGCGACGGCAGCAAGAAGGCCGCCTACACCTCCGTCCTCAACGCGCTCAACGGAGGCACCACCACGCCTCCTCCGTCGGGCGGCGGCGGACAGATCAAGGGCGTCGGTTCGGGTCGCTGCCTGGACGTTCCCAACGCCGGCACGACCGACGGCACCCAGGTCCAGCTGTGGGACTGCAACAACGCCACCAACCAGCAGTGGACGTCCACCAGCGCCGGTGAGCTCAGGGTCTACGGGAACAAGTGCCTGGACGCCGCCGGCACCGGCAACGGCGCCAAGGTCCAGATCTACAGCTGCTGGGGCGGCGCCAACCAGCAGTGGCGCCTCAACTCCGACGGGTCCATCGTCGGTGTCCAGTCCGGTCTCTGCCTCGACGCCGTCGGGAACGGTACCGCGAACGGCACCCAGATCCAGCTGTACAGCTGCTCGGGCGGCAGCAACCAGCGCTGGACCCGCACCTGATGACGACCTGACGTGAGAGGCCGGCCGGCTGCCCACCGGCCGGCCTCTCACCCTGGTTGGTCGAGCGGTTCCGGGCGCCGCGCACATGTGAGTCTGCACAGGTGCGGCGCCGCTGCATACGTGTCACGGCGGCGCGGGTGGGGTGAGGGTCTGTGCGCACCAGATGGTCTTGCCTTCGGTGGTGTGCCGCGTGCCCCACCCCTGGGTGAGCTGGGCGACCAGCAGCAGGCCCCGGCCGCCCTCGTCGAAGGCGCGGGCCCGGCGCAGGTGCGGGGCGGTGCTGCTGGCATCGGAGACCTCGCAGATCAGGGAGGTGTCGCGGATCAGTCGCAGCATGATCGGCGGTTCGCCGTATCGGATGGCATTGGTGACCAGCTCGCTGACGACCAGTTCGGTGACGAACGCCGCTTCCTCCAGGCCCCAGGCGTCCACCTGGTCGACAGCGAGCTTCCTGACGCGCGGCACCTGCGCGGTGTCGGGCTCGACGTACCAGTCGGCGACGTGATGACGAGCCAGCGCGCGGGTGCGAACGAGCAGCAGGGCGGCGTCGTCGGTGCGGCGATCGGGGAGCATGGCGTCCATCACCGAGTCGCACAGAGGCTCCAACGACGTGGTCGCGTGGTTGAGGGCGTGCTGGAGGTCGGTGATCCGCTGGTCGACGTCGTGCTCGCGGCTTTCCACCAGGCCGTCGGTGAAGAGAGCGAGCAGGCTGCCCTCGGGCAGTTCGAGCTCGGTGGCCTCGAACGGCAGACCACCGATGCCCAGAGGCGGCCCCGGGTGGGCGGGTACCGGGGTCCTGGTGCCGTCCGGGGAGATGACCAGCGGCAGGGGATGGCCGGCACTCGCCAGAGTGAAACGCCGGGAGACAGGGTCGTAGACGGTGTACAGGCACGTGGCCCCGGACTCGCCGGTCGGCTGGAAGTGGCTCTCGGGCCGGAGCTCGCCGGCGAGGTGGAGGACCAGGTCGTCCAGGTGGGTCAGCAGCTCGTCCGGTGGCAGGTCGACGTCGGCGAGGGTGCGTACGGCCGTGCGCAGTCGGCCCATGCTGGCCGCGGCGTGCAGGCCGTGTCCGACCACGTCGCCGACGACCAGGGCGACCCGGGCGCCGGACAGCGGAATGACGTCGAACCAGTCACCTCCCACCTCCGTGCCGGTGCCCCCGGGCAGGTAGCGCGATGCCACCTCGACCGCCTCCTGGTTCGGCAGTCCCTGCGGCAGCAGGCTGCGTTGCAGGGTCAGCGCGGTCGTGCGCTCGCGCGAGTACCGGCGGGCGTTGTCGATGGCGACAGCCGCCTTGGCGGTCAGCTCCTCGGCGAGGATCAGGTCGTCGGCGGTGAAGGCCTCCGGCCGGTCCAGGCGGGAGAACGCGACGACGCCGAGCAGCGCGCCGCGCGCCCGGAGCGGCACGGTGATCCGGCCCGTCAGCCCGTCCGAGGCGAGGGACTCGTCGATCACCGGGTTGCCCGGTGGCCAGTGGGCGGGGTCGGCGGCGAGCCCGGGTCCGAAGGCCCACTCGCCGCCCTGGCCGGGGTCGACGGCGAGCTCGACCGTGGACCTGCCGGTCGCCATGCAGCGGGCGGCGACAGAACCGGGGCTGTGCGTGACCGGCTTCGTGGGCCCGGCAGCCCGGTCGGCGCCGTCCTCCGCGCTGTGCTGGGCGGCACGGATGAGTCTGATCGCCTCGTCCGGGTCGCCCGCGGACTCGGAAGGTGGTTCCTCTCCGCGCAGCACCTCGTCGAACAGATCCACGCTGACCTGGTCGACGAATCGCGGCACCGGGGTCATGGCCAGTTCTTGGGCGGTGCCGATGACGTCGAGTGTCCGGCCGATGCCGCCGCTGGCGCTGTTGAGGATGAGCAGGCGTTGCCGAGCCCAGTACTCGGCGCTCATGTCGAATCCCCAGTTGGCGATCGCGCGGACCGTGCCTTCGGCATCTCGGACCGGCCAGATGCTCGTGGCCCAGGCATTGGCGTAGTCACTGCCGCGAGGACGGAAGACAGTGATGAGACGCGTGGGCTCGCCCGTCCTCGCCACTTGGGCGAGCGCGTCGGTGTAGGGCTTGTCGTCTCTCTCGGGAAACAGTGTGCGGTCGAACTCGGGAAACAGCTCGCGGTACTTCTTGCCGAGCACCTGCTCCTCGGAGTGCGCGATCACCCGGCCCGAGGAGGCGTTGATCCACAGAAACCGCAGCTCAGGGTCGTAAACACCCAGAGCGAAGGGACACTGCTCGAAGGCTCGGTCGGCGATCACCGGGCGACTTTCCCAGAGCTGGACGGTCACCACGTGCCCCAGCGCCCGCCCGCCGGTTCCGGACAGTGGCTGAGCCGTCACTACGGCCTCCACCGTGGAGCCGTTCCGATGGCGCAGGGGGATGGGCCCCGTGTGGCCTCGGGCGCTGTCATGGCTCTCGGGGAACCCGGAGGGTGCGGGACCGGCCAGCAGATCGGTCACGGGGCGCCCGACGATGTCCTCCGCCGTCCAGCCCAGCAGGAGCCGTCCGCCCTCGCTCCAGCCGCTCACTGCGCCGTTCGGGTCGACCACGACAGCGGCAGTGGGGGCATCGTGCTCGCCGGCCCTGTCCACGAGCGGCACCTCCGTCCGGATGGCTGTGCCTGCCAAGGCACACTTCCAGCGGCTGCTTCCAGGCTAGATCCACTGAGGCCGCGCGGCGCCCTGGCCGGTGCGTTCCGGATCATCGAGGCGGGAGCAGAGAGCCCTGCGGGCGCCCTGCCCTGCGACAGGCACAGGGCGCCCGGACCGGCACCACGGTCAAGGGCCGTGGAGGAGAACCCGGGTCGGCGGCAGCCGCCGACCCGGAGCCCGCCACCGTATCGGCGACACCGTGGTGCTGCCGGTCACTGCGCGGTGAAGGTCCACAGCAGGTTGGTGCTGCTGCCGTACGTCCACTGCTTGGTGACGGAGCCCGAGGAGACGTTGCCGCCGCCGTCGAGGACCAGGCCGGTGGTGCGGTTGGCTATCGAGTAGCGGCCGTCGCCCCGGTGAGTGATCCTCCACTGCTGGTTGGTGCCGCCGTTCCAGGGAGCCTGCCGGGCCACGGAGCCGTCGGCGGTGGCGCCCCAGCCGTCGGCGACCATGCCGTTCGTGCGGTTGACCAGCCTGTAGTAGCCGTCTGCGACCGCCTCCGCCTGCCACTGGAGGTTGGGACTGCCGTTCCAGGTCCACTGCTTCAGGTCGGACCCCGACGCGACGTTGCCGCCGCTGTCCAGGGCGAGTCCGTCGGTGACGTTGGTGATCCGGAAGTACGCCGCCGGGTTGAACCGGACCCTCAGCGAGGTGATCTGGTCGTTGTTGCCGGTGACCCTGAGGTCGGGGTTCTCGGCGGTGAACGTCCAGGAGGTGCCGGTGAAGTTGTCTCCCGAGTAGCCGGTCACCTGGTAGCCGGGGGCCGGCCGGAGGGAGGAGATGCTGCGCGTGCCCAGTCCGGCCGCGGTCAGGTCGGCGGCCGTGTGGTCGCCGACGGTCAACACGGCGGCGTTGCCGGTGTAGTTGACGTCCGCGAAGGCGACGGCGCCGGCGGCCGGTCGCAGGCCGGGGATCGTTCCGGAGAAGGTGAGCTTCAGGACGTAGGCGATGGCGTTGTACGGCGCCGACGACGGCAGAGTGACCGTGAGGCCGGAGGAGTTCTGGGCCGGTGTGGGCAGGTCGATGTAGGTGCCGGCGGTGGGGCCGAGGAGCTTCACCGAGGTCAGCGAGGAGAGGTTGATCCGGTCCGAGCCGAGGGTCTTGATCGTGAGTGAACTGCCGGGCCACCCCAGGACGGTTGCGTACAGGACGTTGTCGGCCTTGTTGCGGGTGAAGCGGATGTCCTGGGCCGTTCCGGCGTGCGGGGTGGTGAAGGAGCCGCCGCCCATCTTCGTCGGGCCCTCGCCGTACGCGGTCCAGGCGCGGGTCGCGTAGATCGACTCGCCGAAGCGCCTCAGGTGGTCACCGATGCCCAGCAGGATGTCCTTCTGCGCCTGGGGGATGGTGCCGTCGGCCATGGGCGCGATGTTCAGCAGCATGTTGCCGTTCTTGCTCACCCGGTCGATGAACGAGTGCAGCATCTGCGGGATGCTGTAGTAGCCGATGCCCTGGGTGTAGCACCAGCTGCTGCTGGAGATGCTGTCGTCGGTCAGCCAGTACGGGGTGGTGAGGTCGGCCGGGCCGCCACGCTCGTAGTCGAAGACCTCGCCCTTGCCGTTCATCCCGTCCTTGTAGGTGGCGACGACCTCGCGGCCCCAGCTGCCCGCCTGGTTGTAGTAGTACGCCAGGAAGTTCAGGCGCTGTTGCTCATCGACGGCCCGCAGGTTGAAGTCCTGCCACAGGATGTCGGGCTGGGCCCGGTCGATGACCTCCTTGAGCTTGTCGAACCAGAGCTGGTTCTCCGCGGCCGAGCCCAGCTGCCCGTAGAGCTTCTTCAGGCTCGGGTCCGTCTGGGCGGGGGCGTGCTCGTAGAAGCCGGTGAAGTTGTACGCGTGGTGCATGGCCACCAGCAGCTTCAGGCCCTTGGCACGGACGGCCGTGGAGAAGAGCCCCAGCAGGTCGAGACCGGGGCCCTTGTCCACCGAGTTCCACTCGTTGACCTGGCTGTCCCACATGGAGAAGCCGTCGTGGTGCTCGGCGACCGGGCCTGCGAACCTGGCGCCGGCGTCGACGAACAGCTGCACCCATTCGTCGGGGTCGAACTTCCCGCCGGCCGACTTCAGCTTCGGCGCGAACTTCACGGTGTTGCCCGCCAGGTCCTGGGCGCCGTTGATGAAGTTGTGGTACGGCCAGGCGGACGGCTGGCCGTAGGTCGCGATGTGATGCTGGTTCGCGTTGCTTCCGGCCTGGTACATGTTGCGCGGGTACCACTCGTTGTCGTAGGCGGGGACGCTGAAGACGCCCCAGTGGAAGTAGATCCCGAACTTCGCGTCCTGGAACCACTCCGGGGCCGGCGGGTGCTGGTCCACCGAGTTCCAGTCGGGCGTGTACGTGCTGGGCGCCGCCTCGGCGACACCGGCACTGAACACGCCTCCCGCAACGGCCGTCGCGGCCACACAGGTTGCGGAGGCCAGGAACTGACGTCTTTTCATCGAGCTCGCCATGGATACATCCCTGATGCGGAAGGGGGCAGGGGGAGCGCAGTGTCACGCATGAAGGTCGGCCATGTAACCGGGGGATGTCAACCAGCGTGCAGGGATGAATGCGGTTGCCGTGTAGGGATATTTGTCCAACTCATTATGATTGTTTGCGTATTGAGATTACGCAGACATGGCATGTCTGGAGGCTTCGCTGGGCACGACGAGCTCGGGTTGCCGTCGGGGCCGCGAGGCGCACCGCCCGCCGGCCGCCGCGATCGACTTCCCGCTCCCGCACCCCACTATCATCAACGTCACCCTCGGCATGAGGCTCCGGAACAGGTCGGACGTGCTCGCGGGGCACGCTGAGGGGAGGGACACGCGGTGTCGCTGACGGACAAGGCGATCGAGCAGATCCGTGAACTGATCCGGACCGGAGCACTGCCGCCGGGGTCGAAACTCCCGCCGGAGCCGGACCTCGCCGCCCAACTGGGACTGTCCCGCAACCTCGCCCGCGAAGCGGTCAAAGCACTGGCCGTGGCACGCGTCCTGGAGGTCCGGCGCGGCGACGGCACGTATGTCACCAGCCTCCAGCCGAGTGTACTTCTGGAAGGGCTCGGTGGCGCGGTTGAGCTGTTGCAGGGCGACGCGGTCGCCCTGCAAGACCTCATGGAGGTACGGCGGCTCCTCGAACCGATGGCCACGGCCCTTGCCGCAACCCGGATCTCCGACGACCAACTGGCCGAGGTGAAGCGGCATCTGGACGCCATGCGTGAAGCGCGCGACGACGTCGAACAGCTCAACGCCCACGACGCCGCCTTCCACCGTGCCGTCGTCCTGGCCACGGGCAACGAGACCCTCCTGACCCTCTTGGAAGGGATCTCGGGCCGAACCCTGCGCGCCCGTATCTGGCGCGGCCTGGTCGACGACAAGGCCGGAGGCCGCACCCTCGCCGAGCACGAGGCCATCTTCAACGCACTGTCCACCCGTGACGCCCCCCTCAGCCAAGCGGCCGCGCTGCTGCACGTGAGCAACACCGAGCAGTGGCTGAGGGGACACCTGCGCGCCGGAGAACCTCTTGCCTCCGGGACGGCCGCGGGGGAGTGATGTCCTGCCGGTACTGGCGCTTGGAAGGGGCCCAGGCGGGCCCGGGCCCCAGGAGGGAAGGTCAACCGGCGGTCAGAGTGGTCCACTTCTGGTTGGTGCCTCCGTGGCAGTCCCACAGCTGGAGCCGCGCGCCGTCGGCTGCGGACGAGCCCGGAACATCGAGGCAGCGGCCGGAGGCGGGGTTGCGGTAGCCGCCGTTGTAGGGCTGCCAGACCTGGTTGGCACCTCCGTGGCAGGTCCAGAGCTGCGTCTTGGTGCCGTTGGCGACGGCCCCGCCGGCGGCGTCGAGGCACTTGCCCATGGAGCGCAGGGTCCCGTCGGTGTAGGCGGACCAGTACTGGTTGGCGCCGTCGCCGCAGCTCCACGTCTGGACGGCGGTCCCGTCGGCGGTGCCGGCGCCGTTGACGTCCATGCACTTGCCGGCGATGCCCGACTGAATGTGTGCGGGCGCGGGAGCGGGATTCCGCAGCCACCCTGCGCTGTCCGCGGCCTGGATGCCGCGGTGGAAGGCGTCGGCCATCTTCTGGTAGCCGGCGTCGTCGGGATGCAGGGAGTCGGCCAGGTCAGCCGTGGTCAGGCTGCTCATGTCGACGAATGCGACATGTTTGCCGGCGGCCTGTGCGTCGCCGGCGATCTGGCGGACGGCCTGGTTGTACGTGCCCCGCCACCGCTCCTCCGAACTGCTGGTGGACACGACCAGGGAGGCGAGGAGGACGGTTGCGTCGGGGGCGTCGGCGGTGACCCGGTTGACCAGTGACCTCAGCCGGGTGATGGCGCTGTCGACCTCGGACGCCCCCTGGAGGTCGTTGGTACCGATGTGCAGCGTCACCACGTTGGGCCGGTAGCGGGTCAGCGAGGCGTCGGCGAGGGCGGCGATCTGGTCGATGCGGTATCCGGAATGGCCCTCGTTGTCGGGGTCGGACATCGAACCGCCCCGCACCGTGCCGACGAAGTCCAGCGGGTGGCCGTCCGCCGCAAGCTGGTTCCACAGCGGTCCTCGGTAGCCGTTGCCGGTGCTGCTCCCCACGCCCCAGGTGATCGAATCGCCCAACGGCATGACACGTAAAGGGGTGTTGGGGGCGGCCGAGGCGGAGGTCTCACCTGTCGCCGTCACCCCGAGCGTGGCAGCGACAAGGGTGAGCAGGGACAGGATCCAGGGCTTTCTCATGCGGGTGTCCTCTTCTGCGAGTGGTTGCTGCCGTGTGCGCGGATCAGGGGGCCCTGCCTGGCGGACAAGGCGGAAGCCGCTGGTGACCGTGCCTGACAGGCACGGTCACCAGCGTTCGGTCGCGCGCCCGCGGATCAGCGCTGCAGGGTGAGCAGGCCCGGCCGGTACGGCAGTTGGATGTAGGGGGTGTTGCTCGGTGTGTTGGGGGACAGGCCCTGGTAGAGGAATTGCAGGTTGCAGGGGTCGATGGTCATGGTCTGGTCGGGGTTGTTGCGGACCAGGTCGCCGTGGCTGATGCTGTTGGTCCAGGTGGCTCCGCTGTTGGCTTTGCCTGCGAAGGGGTTGGACTCGGTGGCGGCCTGCGGGGTCCACGGACCGTTCAGGCTGGTGGCGGTGAAGGAGCGGAAGAAGCGGTCCTCGTTCGCACCGCGAGCCTCGACGATCATGAGGTACTGGTTCTGGCCCTGGACTTTGTAGACCTCCGGCGCCTCGAACAGGTTCTTGACCGTGTCGGTCATGACGGTTGTGTACGAGGAGCCGAAGCTGGCCGGGAAGTTCCCGATCGGCATGGTCGACTTGTAGATCTTGCCGTTGTCACCGGCGAAGAACATGTGCATGTTCTGGCCGTCGGCGATCATGGTCGGGTCGATGGCGCTGCCGTCGGAGAGGCTGCCGGTGAACAGCGGTTGCGCCGCGGACCAGCCGTTGGGGTTGGTGGGGTCGCTGGAGGTGCGGTAGACGAAGGGCCATTGGGTGCCCCATCCGTTCGAGGTCAGCACCCAGATGTTCTTGGGCGCGAAGTAGAACAGCTTGGGCGCCACCGCGCCCTGGCTCATCTGGGTCTGTCCGGCCGACGCCATGTCCGACCAGTTCGTGAAGGGGCTGAACCCCATCGATTTCCACGACGATCCGTCAGAGGCGGTCGCGTAGACGAGGTGCCTGCCGTTGTACGTCACGGTGGTGAAGTCCTTCAGCGCGGCCCACCCGTTGGCCGGCTGCGCCAGCGGGCCGGTCGAGCTCCACCGGTACGTCGACGGAAGGGAGCACGAGTTGGGTGAGCCGGACAGGCCGGTCCACTTCTGGTTGCTGCTGCCGGTGCAGTTCCAGAGCTGCACCGCCGTGCCGTTGGCCGTCGCGCCACCCGACACGTCCAGACACAGCCCGGATTCCACGGCGACGACCGTGCCGTCGGAGTTGACCCGCCACTGCTGGTTGGTGCCGCCGTTGCAGGACCAGATCACCGGCCGGGTTCCGGCCGTGGTGGCGTGACCGGGTACATCGAGGCACTTGTTGCCGTACACGGTGAGCTGGTTGTTGTCGGTCAGCGTCCATTGCTGGTTGGTTCCGCCATGGCAGTCCCAGATCTGCAGGTTCGTGCCGTCGGCCTGGCCGGCGCCCGACACGTCGAGACACCGGCCGGAACCAGTGCCGCGCAAGGCGCCGCTGGTGGCGGCCTGAGCCGGGTTGGTGACGAGCGTCGCCGCGGAGGCGACCAGGGCCGCGAGCGCCAGGGGCAGATGCCTGCGGCTGAACGTACGTCTGTGCATAGGGACCTCAATCCTTGAGTGAGCGGCTCGGTCGGCCCCGTCAGGGGCTGCTGGACAGGCGTACTGCGACGTTGATTCATTGTTCGACAAGCCGAACAACGGTCGAAGGGTCGGGCAGAGGGAAGAGCCGGTGAGAACTGACGCGCAGGGAGCTCGGTCGGCAGTCCTCCTATGCAAGGAGGCCTGGCGTCCGCAGGGGTCTCGGCACCGGTGGCCCATTCCATCGATACATGGGATGGATTAACAGGCATGGGCGATGCCTGTGTCTAGAGTTGCGACACAAAATCGCGGCTGCTTCCGCATGTATGTCCGGTCGACGCCCTGGAGTCGAGTCAGACATTGGATGTCCCGAGGGGTGGATTTTCGCCAACTCCGCGGCCCGGCACGGCATCCCGCCCGCACGCCCGACTCTGCTGGTCGACAGCCGACGGCCCCGCCCCCGTCGGGCGACCTCACAGAGGAGCCGCGGAGGGGGCCGGACGGCGCGATCAGTCGCCGCGACGCGGCGTACGAAGTGGACGGGGTGCGGCTCCTTTTGGGTGAGCTTGTGGAAGATCCGACACTGCGGGAAGTCTCCGTTGCCGATGAGGGCGCGGAGGGCGAGTACGGCTTCGGCGCCGGGGACGCTCCACCTGCCGGCGGTGATGTCGAGACTGCGCGGGACGCGGCAGGACCGGCTCCCGTGCCGCCAGGAAAGTGGCCGGTACTCGTCGAGCACCTGACGTAGAACCACGCGATGAGCAGCGGCCGCTGACGAGGGCGGTGGCCGCCGCCTCCCGCCCCGGCCCCCACCTGGCCGAGCACGTGGCAGCGGCAGACGCGGCGTTCACGATGCCGACTGTCCCGCCCCCCGTGAAACCCGCCAGTGACAGCGACATGGCCAGAAGCATGCACTGGACGGACGTCGCGCCGGTGCAGCTGCGCGGTCATGCAACGGGCCGGCGTCTTCACCACGTTCGCTATGTCCACGCCCGGTGGGCTCCGCCGGCTCAGCGGCTGTTGTGCTGGCTGCGGTCGCGTTTCGCGCCAACGCCCAGTTCCAGAAGCACCGTTGGTGACAAAGCCCAGGCGAGCACCGGGCTGAGGGTCAGCGCCACGACGAGGGATGCCGTCCACAGGGCGCCGCTTGGCTGCGCAACGCGGCGCGTCCGATGTCAACGGGTCGGTGACGGAAGCACCAGGCGTCCTCGCCGGGACTGTGATGTGTGAGATCCGTCCGCTCCGGGGCGGAGATGCGGCGGTTATGTCGATCAACAGGTGAGAATGATGTGTGAGGGGAATGTCAAGAAACGGGGGCAACTGTGGCGGCGGACGGGCTGGTTGGGGACGCCGGAGACCGGGCTCCGTTGCTGAGCCGGTCTGCTGAACTGGCCCGGTTCGACGAACTGCTGGACCGTGCCGTCCGCGACGCCCGTGCCACGGCGAAGGGCGAGGAAAGCCGCGGCACGGGCCGATCCCGGCTCGTCGACATCACGGGTGCGGCAGGCATCGGCAAGAGCAGGCTGCTGGGCGAGGTCTGCGCGCGGGCGCGCCGACGTGGACTGACCGTACTGCGCGGCAGAGCCACCGAGTACGAGCGGCAGGTGCCGTTCCAGGTCTTCACCGACGCGCTCGCCGACCTCGACCCGCACGCCCTGGACGGCTTCCAGGAGACCGACGCGGTGTTACCCCTGCTGCAGCGGAGCGCCGCCCAACAAGGCGACGCGGCCGACCGTTTCGGACTGCACCGGGCCACGGCGGCTCTGCTCGCGCGGCTCGCCGCCCCGTCCGGGTTGCTGCTGGCCCTCGACGACCTGCACTGGGCAGACTCCGCGTCACTGGAACTGCTGGATCATCTCGTACGCCATGCCGTGCACGCCCCTGTCGTCCTGGCTGTGACGCGACGGGACCGCCAGAGCCCCGAGTCGCTCGCGGCCAGGCTCACCCGGGGCGTCGACGACGGCACGGTGGTGAGGCTGGGACTGGGGCCGCTGAGTGCACGCGACTGCGCCGAACTGGCCGGCCCTGGCATGTCAGCCGCCGACACCACCGCACTGCATGCCGCGAGCGAGGGCAACCCGCTGTACTTCCTGACCCTTCTGCAGGCCCGCCGCGGGGGTACGACGCCCGAATCCTCGCCGCCACCGGAGCTCGGCGCCCTGCTGCTGGAGGAACTCACCGCGCTCACCCCCTCCCAGCGCGGCATCGTCGAGGCCGTCGCGGTGCTGGGCGAGCACGCCACCCCGGCGATGCTGGGCCGGGTGACCGGCCGCTCCGGCACCGCTTTCACCGACGACGTCCATGCCCTCACCCACCGCGATCTGCTGCGCTCCGACCCGCAGGGCCTGCTGACCCTGCGGCATCCGGTCGTCCGTACGCTCGTCCACGAGAGCACACCCTTCCTGAGACGCGTCGACATCCACCGGCTCGCCGCCGAGGAGCTGGCCCTCGCCGGTGCCTCCGCCGCCGAGCGGGCCCACCATGTGGAGCGGTCGCTGACCGCCTGGGACCCGGCGGCGATGGCCGTACTCGAGGAGGCCGCCGCACGAACGGCCCGCACGGCCCCGGCGAGTTGCGCCCACTGGCTCGACGTGGCGCTCCGCCATCTTCCGCACACGGGCGAACACGTCTCCCGGCGACGCGAGTTGACGCTGCGGCGGGCCCGTGCCCTGGCCGCGTGCGGGGGGCTGCGCGAGAGCCGTGACCTGCTCCAGGAGCTCATAGCCACCCCGCCCCGGTCGTCCCGTGGCCGCGCCACCGACGAGGACCAGGACCTCAGGCTGCGGGCGGTCGTTCTGTGCGCGCTGGTGGAGCGTCACCTGGGGCGCTGCACCGAAGCCGTCGCGCTGTTGCGCCGCGAGCTGGCCCGCGGCCCCGCACCGGCCGATGTCGTCCGGCTCGGTCTGGAACTCGGCTCGGCCGCGCCCCAGGGCAGCGGCATCTCGTACCCCCAGGTCCGAGCGGAGGTCGAGGCGGCCCTCGCGGCGGCCCGGTCGATGGGGAACGAGGCCGCTGAGGCGGGCGTCCTCGCGGTCGCCGCCCTGGGGGAGGCGTACGAGGGCAACATGACCGCGGCGCACGAACTCGCCGGGCAGGCCGCCGCCCTGGTCGACTCGCTGCCCGACAACGACCTCACCGCCCTTTGCGAACCCCTTGCCAGGCTCGGCTGGGCAGAGGCCTTTCTGGAGCACTACCCGGACGCGGAGCGGCACGCCGAACGCGGCCTCGACATCGCCCGCCGCAGCGGCCAGCTCTACGTCATGCCCCATCTGCTGCTCTGTCTGTCCCATGTCCGGGTGCAGACCTGCCGCGTCACCTCGGCGGTGGAACTCGCCGACCAGGCGGAGGACATCGCCCGCGGCATCGGCAGCGACCAGCTGCTCACGTTCGCGCTGGCGAGCAAGGCCTCGGCGCTCGTCGCCGCGTGCCCGCCCGGCGATCCGCGTCCCCTCGCCGTCGCCGAGGAGGCGGTGGCCGCGGCCGGTACCGGGGTGAACTGGTGGGCCTCCACCGCCTGGTGCATCTTCGGCTGGGCGGCACTCATGGCCGGCGATCCGGTCGGCGCCAGGGACGCGCTGCTCCAGGCGGGCGGCCTCGAACTGCACCGGATCCAGCCCTCGATGCGGCCGCTGTATCTGGAGATCCTGGTCACGTCCGCCCTGGTCACAGGGCGGCCCGAGGAGGCCCGTGAGTGGGCCGAACAGGCCCGTAAGGAGGCGGAACAGCTGGGGCTGCCGATGCAGCGGGCCTCCGCGCTGCGCAGCAGCGCTCATCTGCCGCTGGCACAGGGGGACCCGGCAGCGGCGGCGGAGCTGTTCTCCCAGGCCGCGGTGGAGAGCGCCCGCTGTGGGGCGGTCTTCTGGGAGGCCCTTTCTCTGCTGCTCGGCGCCCCACTGGAAGCGGCGGCGGGCCGCGGCCGTGACGGCACGTTCGCCTGGCTGAGGGGCCGGCGGCTCGCCGAGGCGGGCGGCAGCGGCATGCTGGTGGGCCTCGCCGACGCCACCCGTCCGCCCGACGGCGGATCCGAGGCCGTGTACGGCTCCCCGGACCGCGCCGAACTCGCCGAACGGCTGGCCACCCTGACCGCCCGGGAGCTGGAGATAGCCGAGCTGGTGGCCCAGGGCCTCACCAGCCGGGCCATCGCCGACCGGCTCTACGTCAGCCGGCGTACCGTCGACACGCATGTCTCCCGGGCCTTCCGCAAGACCGGGGTCTCCTCCCGCACCGCCCTGGCCACGTTGATGGCCCGCCGTCGCACCGGGAACCGCTTCGTGGACGCCAGGCCGGATCAGGGCTGATCCGGCCTGGGCACTGCTCGCCTATTTGACGTCGATGAAGTCGCCCGTGGCCGTCGCGGAACCGGTGGTGGCGGTGCCCGCGAAGGCGAACCGGTAGTAACCGTCGGAGGTTGCTTTGACGGTGGTGCTCAGGTTCCCCGTCGAGTTCGTCTTGACGGTCTTCAGGGTGGTGTAGGTACTGCTGCCCTTCTTACGAAACTGCAGCTTCACCGGCTGGGTCGAGTAGCCCGCGTACTTGCCCGTCGTCCAGTTGGCGCGGCTGAGCTTGCCGGTGACCGTGATGGTCTTGCCCTTCTTCACCGGCTCAGGGGAGGCGTTGGCGGTGAGTTTCGCGGCCCGCTTGAACTTGGCCCTGGCGACGTCGTCGTCGTAACTGGCGTTGGCGTACAGGTCGTAGGCGCCGAGGAAGAGCTTCCAGGTACCGGCGGTGCCGTTGCCGTCCTTGAAAGCGGTGGCGGGGTCGATGGTGAAGACCGTCTTGCAGCTGTAGCTCCAGCCGCCCTCGGCCGGTGATTCCGTGCAGACGGGGTCGTCGTCCGACTGGAATGAGCCGGTGATGGTGTCCGTGCTCGAACTGTCGGTGCCCTGCCACAGGAACGCCTGGGTGAGAGCGACGCCTTCCGCGTCGAAGGCGGTGAACGTGACCGGAACGGCCTTCTTGCCCGTCACCCCGAGGACGATGTCCTTGCCGCCGTTGACGACGCCGTCCGAGAACGTGGTGCCGCCCAGCGCGTCCTGGGGCTCGACGCCTGCGGAGGCGAAGGCTCCGAGAGGCGTCGCCGCCCCCGGGTGCTGTGCAGCCTGTGCGGCGCCCGGGAGAGCGAGCGCCGAGACGACGACGGTGCTGGTGAGGACGGTGGCCGTGGTGCGTATGCGCATGCAGTTTCCCATGGTGAGGTCGGTGTCTTGGTGGACTGGCTGTGGGGCAGGGCCTGTTGATCCGGTGAGAAGGCCGGTGCATGTTCGGATGCCTGCGGCGGCAGGTCAGGGTGTGGGGGAGCGGAGGATGTCGTCGAGGTCCCAGCTGTAGCTGGGTGACGGGTACAGGTCCGTCGGGTACAGGTCCGTCGGCTCGGCGCTCGGCGGGGGCACGTCGGCCGGATCCGCGGTGGGTCTGCCGTCCGGGCTGCACACCTGTGGTGCGGAGGGTTCGGAGAGTTCGTAGTCGGCGATCCGCTCCGAGCGGAATTCGACTGTGCCTCGGTCCCAGATGTCCTGGGTGCCGCCGACCTCGACCTCCTTGGGCAGTTCCTTGCTCTTGAGCGGCTTGCCCACGGTGATCGTGAGGAGGGCGCCCACGCAGGGGCTGCGGTCGTCCGCGTAGAGGGACTTGGGCAGGGCGATCTTCCGCTCGCTGGCGGCGTCCGCACGCAGCTCGACGCGTTTCACGCGGCGGATGTCGAAGTAGTAGTCGGGCCGCGACCCGTCCGAGAGCGACTCGCCGTCGTCGCCGTCCGCGACCCCGTACACCAGCTTCCAGAACTCGACCTGCACGGTGATCTTGTGGCAGAGCGGTCCGAGGTATCCCGGGATGCTGGAGAACTCCAGGTCGCCCGAACCTGAGTTCTGCTTGGGAGTGTCGACGTCGAGCTTCACCCAGTCCACGGACTCCGCCGTCGTCCACCCCTTGTTGTCGTGGCAGCCGGAGGCTCCGGTCGGATACGGGGGTGTCGGGGATGGTGTCGGCGACTCGGTGACCTCCGTGGCGCTTTGGGTCGGATCCCCCTGAGCGGAGGTGTCGTCGCCGCCCGAGCACCCCGCGCTGAACAGAACAGCCAGGGCGAGCGCCGCGGCGACAGGCGGAGCGGAACGATTCGTCCCCGCCGCGCGCCTCACCGGTCGCACCAGTTCTCGGCCTCCGCGGAGCTGAAGCCCAGCAGGCTCAGACCCCCGAAGAAGACGACCGTGACGCGTACTCCGTTCGACCGCTTGCCGGACCAAGCCCCGCACAGCATGAGCGTGACGGTGACCAGCACGGGCAGCACCGCCACGAACCGGAGCAGCCCGGCCCCTTCGTCCCGGCCATGTCCGACCGCGTCACTCACGACGAACAGCAACAGGGCGCCCACCGCCAGGCCCAGCAAGGCCTGCGCCCAGACGCCCAGCACGGCGAGCCCGACACTCCTCGGCATCTGCGGTCTCACACCCGGTGTCGTCATGAACACAAGGAAATGGCATGGATGCCGGGAACACGTCGGTAGGAGTACGTATTCCATGTACGTAGGGGCCGCCATGGCACAAGACCCGCCAGGACTTTCCGCTGCTGTCGAGTTGTCTGCGGCGCAGCCTGGTGCGGTCGACGGGCCCGCCCCTGCGCTGCCCAGGTTTCGGCCGGTGATTCGCTTCAGGTGTCGGGCGAAGACGGCCTCGGCCTCAGGGCATTCGGGTGAGCGCGACCACGTCGAGCCGCACACCGGCTGGTGCGCATGACGTCAGTGGAGGTAGCCCGCCCGCGCGCACTGCTCGCGGAGGCCTCCTGACGGTGGGTGCGGCTGCTGCCGTGGGCCGTGGCGTGCGTGCTCTGCGTCGCCCTGCTGCCGACGCCCGTTGTGGTCCTCACGGCCGACTACGGTCTCAACGGCGCCGTTGCCGGCGGGTTGGCCGTCGCGCAGGCCGCGGTGCTCCGGCTCGCCGTCGTACGGCCGCTGCGGGCCTGGTACGTGGTCTTCGTCGCGGATGTCACCGGGGCGTTCGTCCTGTTCACCGTCGACTTCCAGGAGCGACTGCTCTGGCCCCCGCCCATGGAGTTCGTCGGGTACGTCGGCCTCTGCGTCGCCCTGGGGCGTCGTCAAGGTCCATCAGGCGGCATGGACGTCCGGTACGACCTGGGCAACGACCACCGGCTCGTCGGCACCCTGTGCCCGGACATGAAGTTGACGCTGGAGCGGCCCGACCCGGTCGTCGTCACTGCGGTGACCCGGTCGGCGGACCTGCTGTGTAAGGGGCGTGGGCTCCGGCCCGACGGCTGTGTCGCCTGGGCTTTGCTCACCGGGCCGGACCTCGACGCCACCACGCTGGTGCGTGCGCTGGGCACATGGTTCGGCCGACCGGCCTGAGCACCGCATTAACAGTCGTCCAAGGTTCGCTCGGTACGAAGTAGGCATCCAGATAAGCGATGTAACCCGTATGTAGGAGGCTAGTGATGGCAGTCGACGCAGCGCCGTCCGGGGAAGCACCGGCCGGTCGGTTGGCAGGCCGGTGGGTGCCGTGGTTGGTGATTGGTTTGTGGCTGGTGCTGGCGGCGGGCATGGTGCCGCTGAGCGGAAAGTTGAGCTCGGTCACCACCGACAGCGCCGTAGACACCCTGCCGGCCAGTGCCGAGTCCACCAAGGTGGCGGTGCTGGACGACAGTCTCCCCGGCGGTGACAGCAACGCGTTCGTCTTCGTGTACCACCGCGCCGGCGGCATGACCGACGCCGACCGTGCGACGGTCGAGCGCCACTACAACACCCTTGCCAAGCGGTACCCGCCCAAGGCGACGGCGGCGGCCGGCGAGGACGACGAGGGCTCACCGACGAGCCCCTCCACCGACCGCAAGGCGATGATGTTCACCCTCGAGGTGAGCACGGCCTACGGCGCACCGGAGGACATCGTCGGCCCGTTGCGTGACGCCGCGAAGGACCGCCCCTCCGGCCTGGAACTCGACGTGACCGGACCGGGCGCGATCGACGGCGACATGGATGCTGTCTTCGACGGCATCGACGTGCAGGTCCTGCTCACCACCATCGTCGTCGTCACGATCCTGCTCATCCTCACCTACCGCAGCCCGGTGTTGTGGATCATCCCGCTGGTGGTCGTCGGCGCGGCCGCACTGACCGCGATGGCAACTGTCTACCTGCTCGTCAAGGGCTTCGGCATCGTGGTCAACGACCAGAACTCGGCGCTGCTGACGATCCTGGTGTTCGGCGTCGGCACGGACTACGCGCTGTTGCTCATCGCTCGATATCGGGAGGCACTGCACCACCATGAGAACGTCCGGGTCGCGATGGTCCACGCGCTACGCGGCGCGGCGCCGGCCATCGTCGCGTCCGCGGCCACGGTGGTCGCCGGCCTGCTCTGCCTGCTTGTCGCGGACCTGAACAGCACCAGCGGGTTGGGTCCGATCGGTGCGGCCGGCATCCTGTGCGCGCTGGTGGCCATGCTGACGCTGTTCCCGGCGGTGCTCGTGGTGCTCGGCAGGCGGATCTTCTGGCCGGCCATTCCGCGGTTCAGCACGGCCGTGGAGGAGAAGCCGGGGCTGTGGGGACGGCTCGGCACCGCCATCAGCCGCCGCCGGTGGGTGGCGGCGCTCGGCTCGCTCGGAGTCCTCGGCGTGCTCGCCCTCGGGCTGGCGGGCAACACCGGCGCCCTGCGGGAGCAGGACCAGTTCCTGTCCGCGCCGGAGTCGGTCACCGGCTTCGCCGTTCTCCGCGAGCACTTCCCGGAGCTCGGCGGCCAGCCGATGACGGTCTTCACGCGGCCGGCGCACCAGGAGCGGGTGCTCGACATCGTCAAGGACACTCGCGGTGTGGCCCTGGCCGTCCCGGAGCAGACCAGCGGTGGCTGGGCCAACATCTCCGTGTTCCCGAAGGACGCGCCGGACACCGTCGCGGAGTACGACACGATCAAGCGGGTGCGCACCGCCGTGCACGCGGTGAGCGGGGCGGAGGCGATCGTCGGCGGGCCGAGTGCGGAGAACCTCGACACCGAGGTGACCACCGAGCGCGACGAGAAGCTGGTGATCCCGCTGGTGCTCGCCGTCGTCCTGATCGTCCTCGGGCTGCTGCTGCGCGCGATCCTGGCCCCGCTGGTCCTGATGGCCACCGTGATCGTCTCATTCGCCGCCGCCTTCGGCGCCAGCGTGTTCGTCTTCGACACGATCCTCGGGTTCAAGGGGATCGACTATTCGGTGCCGCTGCTGGCATTCCTGTTCCTGGTGGCGCTCGGCGTCGACTACAACATCTTCCTGGCCAGCCGGGCCCGGGAGGAGACCGTGCGACTCGGCACCACAAAGGGCATGCTCAAAGCCCTCTCCGCCACCGGAGGCGTCATCACCTCGGCGGGCCTGGTCCTGGCGGCCACGTTCGCGGTCCTCGTCACACTTCCGCTGGTGATGCTGATCGAGGTCGGGTTCCTGGTCGCCTTCGGCGTGCTGCTCGACGCCCTGCTGGTGCGGTCGGTCCTGGTGCCCGCCCTCACCCTGCTGATCGGCCGGCGGATCTGGTGGCCGAGCCGGCTGTCCCGTCCAGCGGCGGAGCTGCCGGACGGTCAACAGCCGCTCGCTGACGACGAGGAGCCCGCGCTGCAACGGTGAGCGCGGCGGCACGGACGAGATCCGGGACGGGGCCCCAGGCCCGTCCCGGGTTTTTTTTAATGGGCTCGGACGGTGCCGCCCTTTGGTCCTGCGCCGTGCGGCCGGGGCTGGGGTCGGCGCATCGCGGTGTCCTGCCCCGGAGGTGAGCCGCGCGGGGCCATGCCCGAGGGCCGCTGTCGGCGTACAAGGTCATGCGCAGAGGCCGGTACAAGCTCACGTACAGAGCCGGGTGCCACTCGGAGTGGCCCACAGACTCCCTCATCGGGCGGCCCCACCACCCACTGCTTGTGGCTCGGTTGAGGCATTTGGATCTCTGCATTTGAGCCTGCACCGACCTGTGTACGTGAGCCAGTACCCCGGCAGCCGCCGTCCCTTGTCCTGTGCCGCGCCGACGTCGGCAGGGCGGGGCGGGTCAGCGCATCGCGGTGTCATCCCCGGCGGTGAGCCGCGCGATCGGGGCGGGCGGGGCCGCGGCCGGAAGGTCGACCCGAAGCAGCGCGCCACCGCGTGCGGAGCGGGCGACGCCGGCCCGGCCGCCGTGGGCGTCGACGACCCGCTGCACGATCGACAGGCCCAGACCGGATCCCGGCAACGCCCGGGCGCTGTCGGCACGGTAGAACCGGTCGAACACCCGCGGTACGTCGGCGGCGTCGATGCCCGGCCCGGCGTCGTCGACCTCAAGCAGCGCCGACGAGCCCTCGGCACGGAGCCGGACCTGGACCGGCTGGTCCGCGGGGGACCACTTGCCGGCGTTGTCGATGAGGTTGAGCACCGCCCGCTCGAGCGCAGCGGGACGCCCGCTCACCCACACAGAGGTCACGTCGAGCGCGACCTCGAGGTCGGGCACGCGGGAACGCGCCCGGGTCGCGGCGGCCACCACCACGTCGGCGAGGTCGAGCACCTCGGTGCTCTCGTCGCTGACGTCACCGCGCGCCAGGTCGGTCAGCTCGGCGACAAGGGTGCTCAACTCGGCCACCTGGGCGCCGAGATCGTTGAGCAGCCGGGTCCGGCTCTCCGCCGGCAGTGCGCTGTCCAGGGTGCCGCGCCGATCGAGCCGGATCAGCAGCTCGGCGTTGAGGCGCAGGCTGGTGAGCGGGGTCTTGAGCTCGTGGGCGGCGTCCTCGGCGAGCAGCCGCTGGGCCCGCCGGGAGTCCCGGAGCGCGGCGAGCATGTCGTTGATCGACTGGATCAGCCGTCGGATCTCCCCACCGCCCTCATCCGGGATGTCGGCGTCGAGATCCCGGGTGTGCGCGACACGTACCGCGGCGGCGGTCAGCCGGTCGATCGGTGCCAGCCCGGCCCGCGCCACGGTCCGCCCGACAAGAGCGCCACCGACCACGCAGAGCAGCCCGATCAGCAGCATGCCGAACCCGAACCGGTTGATCGGGCTGTCGTCGACGGCTCGGGCCACCTGGACCGCGCCGTCGCCCGCCCGCAGGGTGTAGATGAGGTAGCCGTCCTCGTCGCTGTCGTTCGACTCCATCAGGTCGGCCGACGCGCCCTGCGCCACGCGCCCGGCGTCCTCGCTGACCGGGGGCAGCGCGGGCTGGCCGGCCGGCGTCCGGATCGAGCCGTCGGGCAGGATGACCCGCACCAGCTGACCGGATCCGGGATACGGCGGTAGCTGGACCTGCGCCAGACCGGCGCGCTCCGCGTTCGCCGCCAGGACACGGGAGTCGGCGCGTAGCTGATTCTCGGAGGTCTTCTGCAGCTCCCAGCCCATCAGCTGGCTGGCCACCTGGAAGGCCATGAACACGCTGACGGCGATGGCCGTCGCCGCGATCACCGTCAGCCTGGCCCGCAGGGACCGCCGGCGCCACCATCGGGTCAGCCGGCGCGGTTCCCGGCCGGCGGGCCTGCTCACGGAGGGGTCTCCCGCAACGTGTATCCCAGGCCGCGCAGTGTGTAGATCAATCGCGGCTCACCCTCGGCCTCCATCTTGCGGCGCAGGTAGCTCACGTACACCTGGAGGTTGTTGGCGGTGGAGCTCATGCCGAAGCCCCAGATCGCCTCGAACAGCGTGTCGCGGGTCACGACCCGGGTCGCGTTGCTCACGAGGACCTGGAGGAGGGAGAACTCGGTCCGGGTCAGGCGCAGCGGCCGAGCACCCCGCCACGCCTCGAACCTGTCGGGATCGAGCCGGACGTCGGCGAACGACAGGATCTGCGACTCCTCGTCGGTCGACGTGCGCCGGCGCAGCAGGGCCCGCACCCGGGCCAGCAACTCCTCGGTGGCGAACGGCTTGGGCAGGTAGTCGTCGGCGCCCGCGTCCAGCCCCGCGACCCGGTCGGAGACCTGGTCACGGGCGGTCAGCATCAGCACCGGCAGATCCTGACCCGCGGCCCGCAACCGCCGGCAGGTCTCCAACCCGCCGAGGCGGGGCATCATCACGTCGAGGATCAGCAGATCGAGCGTGTCACCGCTGGCCCCACCGACCCCGTCGAGCACGGCGAAACCGTTGGCGACGGTGCTGGTGTCGTAACCCTCGACCTGGAGCACCCGCTCCAGCGAATCCCGGATGGCCGCCTCGTCATCCGCGATCATGATCCGCACGCCGGCCCGCCCCCCTCCAGTCGATCATTTTGCCGCTCATTGTCCCCGATCAACCTGAGGCCAACATTAGAGCGTCGCCGCTGTGGCGCCCGCGGGCCGTGCTCTTACGGATGCCTAAGATCGTGTCCTACGTGGTGAGGCGGACGAGGCGCTCGTAGCAGCAGAGGGCGGCGGCAAGTCCGAGAAATGCCAGACACCCGTAGGCACTGGGGCTTGAAGTACCGGCCGCGGTGAGAGTCGTGTCTCCTTACGTGGTCAACGACGAGAATGCATTGCTCAAACTGACCAGCGATGTGCTGGAGTTGAGCGGCGGTGAGCCGGTGACGTCGGCGATCGGCCTCAACGTCGGCGGGGCTGCCCTGATGATTGCGCTGCTGACCGACCACGGGCAAAAGGTCCTCTACATCCCCGGCCGCACCGTCCATCACGCCTCTGGATCCTACCGGGGCGATGGGAAGACGGACGCGAAGCATGCCTTCGTCATTGCGGTTCAGGCGCGCATGCGATGTGGCCTTCAGCCGGTTCACCGCGGCGACGGCATCGTGGTCGCTGCGGACTCCTGCTGGGCCTCGTCGATCGCGCAGAGGTGCGCGACGCCGTGGCCGCGTGGACCGGACGGGTCAACTCCGTCACTGCCCGCGCGGACCGGGTGGACCTCGACGCCACCACGCTGGTGCGTGCGCTGGGCACATGGTTCGGCCAACAGGCCTGAGCACCGCATTAACAGTCGTCTCAGGTTCGCTCGGTACGAAGTAGGCATCCAGATACGAGGTAACCCGTCGTGTCTTGCAGACGGATGCCGCACGGATACCGCACCACACAAAACACCTGAGGAGAAACTGACATGAAGTCCAACGCAAACCCTCTGAAGCACCTCACGACGGGACGCCGCGGCTTTCTAGCCGGCACGGCAGCACTTGGCATTGGTGCCGGCTTGTCCACGCATGCCATCGCCTCCTGCGCGGCAGCGAACGAGACTACAGATTTTTCACTGCGAGACCAGGACCTGCCCTTCATCGGCACGGAAGAGACCTTTTCCACCCGTGAGTTGATGGTGCTGAACGACAGGCTGTTCCTCGAGGACACTGGTCTTGCCGAGCTCGGCCCGCGCCGCATCGGTGCAATGGATGAGGCGGGGCTCAACGTTCAAATCCTCTCCGCACATACGCCAGGTGTGCAGAATGTCAAAGGCCAGAAGGGCATCGATTTTGCGTATCGTCTCAACAAGCTGCTCGTCGATGGACCGATGGCCACCTATCCGGGGCGGTTTAAGGCATTTGCAACCTTGCCTCTACAGAATCCGGAGGCCTCGGCAGACGAACTGGAACGCACAGTTCGGGAGGATGGCTTCCTGGGATGCTTGACCAATGGAATCATCGGGAAGAAATTTCTCGACCATCCCGACTTTGAGCCTCTGCTGGCACGCGCCGAAGCCCTTGATGTGCCGGTATACATCCATCCGGGCCTCCCGCCTGACGAGGTTTTCGAAATCTACTACAGCAATATGCGGCCGGAATATCAGAAGGAGTTCCAGGACCAGGTTCTCAGCATCTCTGCCTATGGATGGCACCAGGAAGTCGTTACTCAGTGCCTCCGAATGATCACCTCAGGAGTATTCGACAGGCATCCCAAGCTCCAGATTATCATCGGCCACATGGGAGAGGGCCTGCCGTTCTTCTACAAACGCGTCGTGGAGAAGATGAGCGAAGTTACCAAGAAGAGCCTGGAAAAGCCGTTCGAGCAGTATTTCCATGACAATTTCTGGTTCACAACCAGCGCATTCCCTCAGACTGAACTGCTCGATCTCCTGCTGAAGTACATAAGTGTGGACCGAGTGATGTTCGCAACCGACTACCCGTTCGCGAATATGAAAACTCAAACCGACTGGTTCCGGGGAGTCGCTTTGTCACGCGAAGTCAAGGAGAAAATTGCGTTCCGAAACGCGGAAAAGCTGTTCGGAATTGAAGTCTGACACGTCCCGACGGGCAGAATGATGCGCGTGAAGTGGCGCGCCAGCGTCGGCAGAAGTGGAGAATGCTTTGGCTGTAAGGCGAGAGCACAGCCAAAGCATGCGATGTGCGGCTGCCGCATCACGCGGTCTTCATGCAACGGCGGATCGTATGCTCTTCTAAAGGCAATGCCGTGACTCTGCTGGTGATCTTGGCAGGGTGGTGACGGCGGTCGCTGGTGTCGGATTCCTGCGATGACGGTCCGCACGGTGTGGGCGGCGTGTCCGAAGGGGGCGCCGGTGATGCTGATGCGGGACCGGCTGGATGTGGTGTTCGCCGACGAGGACTTCACCCATCTGTATCCGTCCGATGGCCGACCGGGCTTCTCGCCAGGGCAGTTGGTGCTGGTGTCGGTATTGCAGTTCGCGGAGAACCTCTCGGACCGGACGGCGGCGGATGCGGTGCGCACGAGGATCGACTGGAAGTACGGTTCCGGGCCCGGCTGGGCGAGGGCAACCGGGCGGATCAACTGCTGCAGTTGATGCTGGATCGCTTGGTGGCAGCCGGGCTGCTCAAGGGGCGGGGCCGACAGCGTACCGATGCCACTCATGTCCTGGCGGCGGTGCGGCGGTTGAGCCGGCTGGAGCCGGCGGGCGAGAGCGTGCGGGCTGCGCTGGAGGAGATGGCCGAGGTTGATCCGGAATGGCTGGTGCCGCTGATCGAACCCGAGTGGGCCACGCGGTACGGCCGGAAGGTCGAGATGGGGAAAGGTGCGGGCGGCACGGCAGCGGTTCGCGAGCGTGCCGAGGAGTTCGGCCGGGATGGGGAGGAACTCCTCACCGCGGTCTGGGCGTCCGACGCCCCAGACCGTCTGCGGATGCTGCGACAGGTGGAGATCCTGCGGTGGGTCTGGGATCGCGAAGGGCAACTGCGCTGGCGGGATGGCACTGCTCTGCCGCCGGCCTCGCTGCGGTTCGACTCCCGTATGACACGGACGCGCACCATTGCGTCAAACGCGATGTCCAGTGGAGCGGCTACCGGGTTCATGCCACCGAGCCATGTGATCAGGGGCCGCCGCACCTGGTGACGCATGTGGCCACCACCATTGCCCCGTCCAGGACGGGCAGTTGACCGAGAAGCTCCACGACGACCTCGCAACCCGTCGCCTGGCTCCGGCCGAACACGCCGTGGGCACCGCTTACCTTTCACCCGCGCAGATCGAGCGGGCTCAGCGCGTGCACGGCATCACACTGCTCGGCCCGGTTCGTGCGGGCGACAGCCACCGCGAGGGAGCCGATGGAGGCCGGCTGGTCAACCGAGGCGTGCGAACAGCTCCCGCAGCTGGGGCTCGCCGTTGGGCAGCAGTTTGTCGAAGGTGGTACGGCCGTCGGCCAGCAGAGCCGTGCCGTGGTGGGTGGACTTTCCTACGTCCAGGGCGCAGAACACATCGATCGACGTGAAGTTGTTGCTGGTCACCGGGTTTTCCCTCCCGGAGTCACCACCGGTGGCCCGCCCGGGCACCGGAGATCGGCAGCACATTACGCAGCCCTGCCTGGCGGGGAACACGCTTCCATCAGCGATCATCCGATGCCACCAGGACCGGCGGCAGCCCCCCCGGATCATCAAGGACAGGGGCGCGAGTCATACCGGCCCCGAAGGCCACGAACCCGAACCGGGCTCTAGGAGAAAGGCAATGGGCGTAATGGCCCTTGGGACAGCGGTGACAGGACTGAGACAACAAAGCCCACAACTGTCAGCGGGACTGCCCGGTCTCACTCTGCGTGGACGGCAACGACCGGCCGTCCCGCCATGACACCACCAGGGGGACCTCATGAAGTCGATCCGCCACAGGGCAGCCACCTCCGGCGCCCTTGCCATCCTGGCCGCGGGCGGCACGCTCGCCGCGACAGGGCCAGCCTCGGCCGCCACTGCCGGCGCCTACAACGGGGCGTGCGGCACGGGGTACGAGGTCTTCACCTCGACTCCGATCAAGTCCTCGCAGGCCACTGAGGCCGCCACCACCTACGTGGCCTACAGCTCCGCGGATAAGCAGTGGTGCGCCGTCACGGTGCGCAGCAAGCCCGGTGCCCGCGTGTTCATGGAGGTGGCCCTGGACACCTGGCCGACCAGCAGTACCCCGGCGAAGGATGGTGGCTCCTACACGACCTTCGCCGGCCCGGTGTACAAGGACCTGCCCAAGCCGGGCCTGTGCATGACCTGGAGCGGTTCGATCGACATCTACTACAACTCGGACAGCGGCCTGTGCCCCTGACCTCACGGCTGTCGGCGTGGTCGACACCCAGCTCGTCGTGATCCGTATGTCTTGTACCGGGAGGAACCATGACCGAAGGCCACAGCGACCAAGGCACCAACAACGCGGAAACCTCTGACAGAGTCGTGGACGAGCGGACCGCAGTTGAACTGGTGTACCGGCCCCAGTCTGCCGACACTCTGGCCGGCCTGCGGGTCCGCGAGCGGATCAAGCGGGCCGGGCTACTACTGCGAGGTGCAGTCCTTTTCCTGTCGATAGGACACTGGCTGCTCTCCACCGTCGTCCGCGGCAGAGTCGACGTGTTCCCGACGGCTGTGCTCCTGTTGGTTGTCTTGCTGTTGTGGGGTTACCCGCGGCTGCAAGCCGCCCAGGTGCAGCGGCTCGTAGGGTGGCAGGGCGAGTACCGTGCCACCGTGTCTCCGGCCGGGATCACCTGCCGTAACGACCACGCCACACTGATCCAGAAATGGTCCGTTTTCCAGGGATACCGGGAAACGGAAGGTCACTTTGTCCTGCTCAGCCGGGATCCCAACATCATGTGCCTCGACGTTCTGCCCAAGCGGGGCGCGCATGAGGCTGGGGACCTTGAGCGGCTACGGGCGATCCTGGACCAGTGCACCCCTCGCATATGACAAATGTCCGCCGTTGTGGCAACTATCGTGTCCCTCCCCTCGTAGCGTAAAGACCATGACTGCAGGGGAAGTTGGGAGTGATCCGAGCACGGGTGACCGGCGAGCCTGGGTGGGGCGGGACTCCGTCGGCTGTGTGGTGCCCTGGTATGCCTCCGCGCTCACCTACAGGCAGTCCGTCACGCCGAACTTCGTCCGGCATGTGCAGCTCGCCCAGAGATCCGGGCTGCCTGGCGGTACATTCGCGGAGCCTCTGACGCGGACGGAGGTCGCCACTATGATCGGGCTCAACCGTCTGCGGGCCTGCCCGGCAGGCGGCCCGAGCGTCGAGGGCAAGACCTGCGACGCATACCCGGTCGCCATCTCGCAATGGGCTGGGTTCCGGCGGACACCGTCGTTCCTTCGAGGGATGGGACCTGCCCGACGTATCCCGGAGCACTGGACCGACGGGGGGCAGCGCTTGCATGATCCCAAGGGGAGAGGACAGTTGTCAGGGCGGTACGAACACTCGAGGTGTCCCTGCCGGGACGGGTTGGGCCGCCGGCCTGAAATACGGCTGAGTCTTATGCCCTCGGGTCAGAAGCCCGTCGTTGAGACAAAGCGTATGCACCTGAGCTTGTTGGCACCGTGTCTTGAGCTGACTTGAGTGACTGGAGGAGCTCAAAACGGGGGTGCGCAGGCGATGTTGACGGGAAGAATGACCGCCATGACGTACGAAGGCTCCTCCATCGACCCGACCAAGCCCAGCATCGCCCGCGTCTACGACTACCTGCTCGGCGGCAAGGACAACTACGCCGTGGATCGTGAGATCGGCGACGTGTTCAAGCGCGACCTACCCGGCTCGGTGGCCATTGCCTTTGCCAACCGCGCGGCGCTGACCCGGGCGGTCAGAGAGATCGCGAGGACCACCGGCATTCGGCAGTTCGTCGACCTGGGCAGTGGCCTGCCGACGGCAGACAATGTTCACCAGGTAGCGCAACGGCACGCCCCCGAGTCCCGGGTGGTTTACGTCGACAATGATCCCCAAGTCCTGGTCCATGGCCGGGCACTGCTGGAGAGCAACGAACGGACCCGTGTCGTCCCGGGCGATGTGCGTGACCCCGAAGGCATCCGCACTCACCCAGATACCGCCGAACTCATCGACTTCGCTCGACCGGTGGCTGTCATCCTCAGCGCCATCCTCCATCACGTCAACGATGACGAGGACCCGGCCGGTATCGTCCGCTACTGGAGCCAACACGTACCCTCGGGAAGCTACTTCTTCATCAGTCACTTCCGCTCGGGCAACAACCCGGAGACCGCGGAGGCCGAGGCGGTCCTCCAGCAGACGTTCGGCCGCGGTCGGTGGCGCACCGAAGCGGAGATCGCCTCACTGCTGGACGGCCTGGAGATGCTCGACCCAGGGATCGTTCCGGCCTCCCTGTGGCGTCCCGATGAGACCGATACACGGGACATCGGTCAGCGGAGTGAACTCACGGTCTGGGAACATCTCATCGCGGCCGGGCTGGCCCGGAAGACCTAGACCGCCGGTCTCGGGGCTGCTGGACCACCAAGATCCACCTGGCATGTGAGCAGGGCAAGCGGTCCTTGTCGTTGATGGTGACGGCGGGACAGCGGGGCGACAGTCCACAGTTCGTGGCGGTGCTGGAGGGCATCCGTGTGCCTCGGCTCGAGGCAGGACGTCCTCGCAGACGACCGCTGCGGGTGCGGGGTGACAAGGTGTATTCCTCGCGCGCCAACTCACGCCGGCGCGGGGTCCGCTGCGCCATCCCGGAACCGGCCGACCAGGTCAGCACCGCAAACGCCGGGGAAGCAGCGGCGGACGCCCTCCAGTCTTCGACGCGAGGCCTACAAGGCCCGGCACGTGATCGAGTGCGGCATCGGCCGTCTCAAGCGCAATCGTGCGGTGGCCACCTGGTTCGACAAGCTCGCCGTCCGATTCGAGGCCACTGTCACATAGCTGCGATCAACGAATGGCCGTGACCTGACGGCGCTGTCCGCCTCGCATGCCAGGCTGACGGCAATCCGGCAGCACGTCGGCACGAGGGGGAGAACAGACCGTGGCGGCAACCTACTGCTGCGCCGACAGCGAGAACGGAACCACATCGATGACCCGTCCGAAGACGCCCTGTTCGATCTGATCAGCGAACTCGACACCGCAGACAACACCTTCGTCATCATCCAGCCCGATGAGGGCAACCCTGCCTGGTTCGCCTCCGTGGCCGTCTTGGACGGAGGTGGCTACGAGATTGTCCGCCGCGACAGCACACGACGCGAACACGAAGTCACCACCGATAACCGCATCGGCCTGATCGCCAATGACCTCATCATCTGGCTGGCCGCCCGAGACTTCCCCGGCCGTCCAGCCCAGCAGACCAACTCCTTCCAAAACACGCGCTGGACGAGTTGTTCCGATGTGGCTCAGTGGTCGTAGGCGATCAGTGACCTTGTGACGGGTGCGTCTGTATGGCGGTTGTGTCAGATCGCGCAGGTCACTGCCAGGATCCGCTGGGCGACCCGGACTCAGAGGCCTTCGATGATGCGACCGCCGTGCCGTTCCAGGTCGAGCTGGCCTTTGAGGGTGTCGTTGACCGATTTGATCAGCTGGCGGACCCTCTTGAGCAGGGGTTCAGCCGGATGCGGGGTGCCGCGGTTGCGGTAGGAGGGCCGCAACAGGCTGATGCCCCGAGCTGCGAGGAAGACATCGAGTTCGGCCGCGATGTAGCCCTTGTCCGCCAGGATCAGCAGGCAGGGCCGGGCGGCGGCCAGGTGCGGTTCGTTGTCGATCTGGGCGGCCAGGACCTGCCGTTCGTCGAACTTAGGATCCGCCAGGGCCCAGGTGAGGAGCAGGCCGACCGGGGTGCACACACGAGATGCAGTTTCAGGCCCCGGTAGAAGAGCAGTGACA
The DNA here is from genome assembly GCF_042894505.1 of Streptomyces sp. NPDC001536. Classification (NCBI taxonomy): domain Bacteria; kingdom Bacillati; phylum Actinomycetota; class Actinomycetes; order Kitasatosporales; family Streptomycetaceae; genus Streptomyces; species Streptomyces sp. NPDC001536. Next base: position 3,395 of record NZ_JBIAVQ010000018.1, on the reverse strand, counting down.
GTAGCCGTAGTTTGCCCAGCTGGCCAGGTCGGAGTGTGTTTGACGGTGTCGCGGGAGCGGGCGCACTGGGGGACACTGCCGCACGGGCATCTCGGCGACCCGCGTTTGCAGATTTCCCGCTGGCGCACTGGAAGAAGATTTGGAACACCAGCCCGTGGGAACGGCTGAACTGGGAGGTCAACGACGAGCCCACGTGATCCAGTGGGGCCGCACGACGTGAGTCGCGTACCAGCCCGTCGTCGCAAGGGCAGGGCCGCCGAAGCACCACCAGCACCCTCCGAGAAGCGAGCAGGCGCGAGATGTCATGGGCGCAGCGGGCTGATGGTGTTCAGGCGCCGAATGGGAGCCCGGGCGTGTCCACGTCCGGGGCGCCTGTACGCCGAATCATCTCCACCACCTGCACCGCCTGTTGTGTGTGGGCCCACAGCCGTACCGGCCCCGCGGAGGATTCGCACTCGATCACCAGCGCGCTGGACGGGAGCCACAGCATTTCACGCAGGGTCGTTTCGCGTGCGCGGACGTAGCGCAGGTCTGTCGGGAGTTCGCGCAGCCGCGTCCGCGACCAGCGGGGCTCCCATCGGAACTCGCGTCCAGTCTGCACCCGGCCCAGGCTGTATCGGCGTCCCTCGTCCGGCATGTTGGCCCCGACCGGGAAGGAGACGGCGACCCCTGCTGCCGCTCGGGCAGCCGTCCGCCGCACGCGCCATGCCACGACTATTGACCCGATCACCATGCCGAGGAGGGTGCAGAAGGCTGTACTCATGCGCGAAGTAAAACAGGCGCCGACGAGAACGACAGGTTGATGGCTTTGACCGTGAATGCTGACGGCGGTTCGTGGCCTCGGGCCGGCTGGATGTTGGTGAATTCTGACGGCAGTCCGGATGGTGTGGGGGATGGCTTAGCGGGCGAGTTCGCGGCTGTTGCCGCCGAAGGTGAGCCGGTCGACGATGGCGGTGGAGTTCTTCTCCTCGCGTTCGGTGAGGGCCTGGAAAACCATTGGTGCCCGGCTTGCTCCGCTGATGGACTGACGTCCTTCCGTGAGTCTGCCGCGTGACGGAGGTAGTGGTTGTGACAGGCTATGACGTGCTTGCCGAGGTGTACGAATGGCTCATCTCGGATGCAAAGTTGCCTCCAGCCGAGTTCGCCGCGTCGTTCGACGACGTCCTCAATCTCCTGCCGTCAAACGCTCACGTCCTGGACTGTTCGTGCGGAACCGGACAGTTGGCGGTTGGCCTCGCCGGTCGTGGCATGCGGGTTGTCGCAACTGACGCCAGCGAGGCGATGGTTCGTCGGACTGCAGAGTTGTCTGAGGAGTTCGGGGCATCCGTCCGGGCCGTGCGGGCGAACTGGGAAGAGTTGCCGGACCATTTCCAGGACAGCACGTTCGACATGGTGTTCTGCGTTGGCAACTCGCTTCACCATGCCGCGGGCGCGACAGGCAGGGGTGCTGCTCTGGAGTCGATGTCACGGCTTCTGCGCCCCGGCGGGCGCTTGGTACTCACATCCCGCACGTGGGAACGCGTGAGGGCCAGAGGTTCCCGGTTGGAGATCGGTGACCGACTCGTCCGCCGGAACGGTCGTGATGCGGTCGTGGTCTACCGCTGGGAGATTGCGCCGCATTGGGAGGAGGAGCACCACATCGAGATTGCGATCGCGCAAGTTGATGCGACCGGCTTGGTTCTTGTCCGCTCGGAACTGCTGTCCTGCTGGCCCTACCGGTACGAGGAACTCGAAGTCGAGCTGCATCGGGTCGGACTCCAAACGGAACTGAGCACGTTCGATCTTGAGGCCGAGAACTACAGGGTGGTCGCGAGCAAGGTATAAACACCGGACTTCTCAGTCCCTGGCCGGACCGCGCGGTTGCTCGCAGGACGCTTGCGCCCTCTCATCGGTGCGGGTTCAAGCGGTCAACGCAACGCCTCGGACGAGGAGTATTCGTCGATCAGACGGCGGTAGATCCGGGGTGGCGGTGTGGCGCTGTTTCCTGGCCGCGTCCAGATCACTGAGCAGGATCTCGTCGATCAGCAGCGTGAACGGATCCGGCTTCGACGGCCGCGCCGAAGCGGTTGTCGTGCGTGGCTGCGGCCAAGCCGAGGCCAGGGCCTTGTCGACCGTGCTCCAGGTGACGCCGTACTTGCACTGCAACTGGCCAGTCGAAGGTCGAGTTGTACGCCATGCTGCGGCGCGACTCCCGCCGGCATCGGGGGTGTTCCTTTACTGAGCACCTCCAGCTTGACACCGCAACCCCCGATGGTGACGTCAGAATTCGCGAACATCCTTCTGGGCAATGACCTGGTGCCGTCAGCTTTCACGAACACTGACGTCTCCAACTACCGACAGAACCACACGAACATCCCAGTCTCAGGAGGAGGTGGGGGCTAGTGCTGTGACCGCATAGGTTTGCCGGGTCACTGAACTGCGAGCAGTAGTCTCATCGGATGATTGACTGCGGATTTTTCGACCGGACCGGACGGCACGTCACCTTACGGGAGGTGGGTGACGAGAACTGGCGTGCGGTCGCTGACATCGTGCCTCTCGACGAGCAGCGAAGTCATGTCCCCGCCATGGCAGCCCGCTACCTCTTGTTGTCGATGCGTGAGGACAGCTGGAACTCGCTGGCGGTCTACGCCGACGACGCGGTCGTCGGACACGTCATGTGGGGTCTGGACGAGGACGGCTCGCACTGGATCGGGGGAATGCTGATCGATGGCGCCGAACAGGGCAAGGGCCTCGGCCGCGCCCTTTTGCTGACCATGACGGGCTGGTTGGCGGCACAGGAGGGCTGCTGGACGATCCGGCTGGCATATCAGCCGGACAACGCCGTTGCCGGACGGCTCTACACATCGCTGGGTTTCGTGCCGACGGGAGCAGTTGATGGTGATGAGGTCATCGCCGAGTTGGCACCAAGCCGGGTCGATAATCGCTGAGAAGTGACGGGGGCGGATCACCGGGCCCGGTCATGATGCAGCTGAGTGGGGGCATCCGCTGCGGAGGCCCGACCCTTCGCCGCCACGGCCTGAACAACCCGGCGAACCTATCCGGTCGGAGCACTACTGAGGTTTTCGGTTCGGGGTGACGTCATGGCGGCGTCGTGATCAGCTGAGTTTCGGCGATGAAGCCGTCGAGCAGGTCGTGCCGGTATTGCATGCGTTTGAGGCGAGTTCGGGCCAGTCCGGCCAGGTCATCGATACTGCATGGGGCCAGATTGCCCAGGCTGTTCTTCAGGTGCGCCCACACGCCTTCGGCAGGGTTGAGGTCGGGACTGTAGGTCGGGAAACGGAAGACGGTCAGCCACGGCCGTTTCCCGATCAGCTCCCGCATGGTGGCGTCGACGTGATGGCTGTAGTTGTCCCACACCAGCACGATGTTGCCGCCAAGTTGCTGGTGGGCGGCGT